>NZ_JAJAQI010000064.1 GCF_020523605.1 Roseicella aerolata
CACCCGCAGCGGATGGTCGGCCCGGACCCGTTGTTCCAAATCCACGTAGCTGAACAGCGACCCAACCACCGCATCACTGCCACGCATCCTCACCCCGCTCGCTGCCGGGGGTAGGGAATCACGCAGGCGGCATCACCACAATGAATTTCAGCAGCCTGCTAGAGCAGATCGCGGAGGGCGTGAACGCCCCGCAGCGTGAATCTGCTCTACAGACAGTGGTCTATAGCGGATTGGCATTCAGTCTTGAACGCAATCCGCTGTAGCGTGACGGCCGGCGGGGCACTCTTGCCGTCCGCCACCTGCGCGGGCGCATCGTCCCGGCCGCGCCGATCGCCGCCGCGCTCGGGCCCGCCGCCCTGTTCCTGCTGCCCGCCAGGCCAACGCCCGCCCGAGCCGGCAGCGGCCCGGCTTCAGGCGTCCAGGTGATGGCGATAGGTGCTCGGCACCATGGATTTCACCTGCCGCGCCCGCTTCTCCAGCCAATAGGCCTGGGGCGGCGGCACCAGCGCGAATTTCGGATCGACGCCCAGCTTCTGCGCGGCATCCATCGGCCAGTTCGGGTTGTAGAGCAGTTCCCGCGCCAGGGCGATCAGGTCGGCCCTGCCTTCCTGCAGGATGCTCTCGGCATGGTCGGCATGCACGATCAGCCCGACCGCCATGGTCATGATCTCCGCCTCGCGCCGGATGCGCTCGGCATAAGGCACCTGGTAGCCATAGGAGATCGGTCCCGCCGAGACCACCGGCGCGCCGGACATGCCGCCCGAGGAGCAGTCGATCACATCCACGCCCTTCGGCTTCACCAGCTTCGCCAGTTCCACGCTCTGCGCCGGCCCCCAGCCGACATCGTCCTCGACCGAGAGGCGGAGGAAAAGCGGCTTCTCCGCCGGCCAATGGGCGCGGACGCTCTCCACCACCTCGATCGCGAAGCGCATGCGGTTCAGGTCGCTGCCGCCGTATTCGTCGTTGCGGCGGTTGGAGAAGGGCGAGAGGAATTCATGCACGAGATAGCCATGCGCGCCATGGATCTCGAGGATCTCGAACCCCGCCTCATGCGCGCGCCGCGCCGCCTGCCCCCAGCGCTCGATCAGTTCCGGGATCTCGGCGCGGGAGAGCGCGCGGGGAATGGGATCGCTCTCGGGCGAATTGAGGGCGGAGGGGGCGACCAGCTCCCAGGCCTCCCACTCGCTTTCGCCCAGCGCCTCCACCACCGCCTCCCGCGGCAGCGGCGCACCGCCCTCCCAGGGGCGGAAGCGGCGCGCCTTGCGCCCGGAATGGCCGAGCTGGATGCCGGGCACCGCGCCATGGGTGCGGATGAACTCCACGCAGCGGCGCAGGCCGGGGATATGCGCATCCTCCCACAGGCCGAGATCGCCCAGGGTGCCGCAGCCGCGGCGCTCGACCTTGGTGCTCTCCATCATGACGAAGCCGGCGCCGCCCGCGGCATAGCGGCCGGCATTCATCAGGTGCCAGTCGGTCGCGAAGCCGCGGACCGCCGCGTACTGGTGCATGGGCGCGACGACGACGCGGTTCTTCAGCGTCACGCCGCGCAATTCCATTGGCGTGAACAACAATGGTGTAGCCATTCTGGGTCGCTCTCCCTCGGTCGGGCCATGCTACAGGCCCCGGCGCGGCTGGAAACCCCGGCCGCGACAGGCCGGAGGGGATGGGCATGGACGGGGCGCGGGTGGCACTGGTGACGGGCGGGGCGCGCGGCATCGGCGCGGCGGTGGCGGCGCGTTTCGCCGCCGATGGCTGGCGGGTGGTGATCGCCGACCGCGACCTGGCGCGGCCCGCCCATCCGGCCCGCTGCGTGCAGGCGGATGTCTCGGACGAGGCGGCGGTGACCGGCCTCGTCGAGGGCATCCTGGCAGCCGAGGGGCGGCTGGATGCGCTGGTCTGCAACGCCGGATATATGGTCCGGAAGCCGATCCGCGACCTGACGCTGGCGGAGTGGAACGGCGTGCTCGGCACCAACCTGACCAGCACCTTCCTGCTGGTCCGCGCGGCGGAGGGGATGCTGCGCGCGGCCTCCGGCGCGGTGGTCACCATCGCCTCCACCCGCGCCCACCAGTCGGAAGCGGATACCGAGAGCTACAGCGCCTCCAAGGGCGGTCTGCTTGCGCTGACGCATGCGCTGGCGATCAGCCTGGGGCCGGCGGTGCGGGTGAACTGCATCAGCCCGGGCTGGATCGACACCAGGGGGGAGGCGCTGCGGCCCGAGGACCATGCGCAGCACCCGGCGGGTCGGGTTGGCCGGCCGGAGGATGTGGCCGCGCTGGTCGCCTGGCTCTGCGGGCCGGAGAGCGGCTTCGTTACCGGGGCGGAGTTCGTCACCGATGGCGGGATGACCCGGAAGATGATCTACGCGGAGTAAGGCCCGCTTGCCCGCTCCCCGGTGCCGGGCGACAGTCCCGGCAACCCGACCGGAGGACGCGCCATGCTCGACAACCCGCCCCTGCTGCGGATCCACCGTGGCCACCGCCGCCCCGACCCCGCGCTGCTGGAACGCTTCCGGGGCGCGCAGACCTCGCATCTGGTGGATGCGATGGATGGGCGCGGGGCGATGGACTGGCGGATCAAGCCGCTCGATCCCGCGCGGGCCGCCTTTGTCGGGCCGGCGCTGACCGCCTTCGCCTACCCGGCCGATGTGGTCGGCGTGATGGGCGCGCTCGGGGAAGCGAAGCCGGGCGATGTCATCGTCGTCGCCAATGACGGCTACCGAACCACCGCGGTGGTCGGCGACCTCGTCATCGGCATGATGCGCAACAAGGGCGTCGCGGCCTTCGTCACGGATGGCCTGGCGCGCGACAAGGCAGGCATCGTCGCAACGGGCCTGCCGAGCTTCGCCGCCGGCATCGTGCCCACCTCTCCCGCCACCAACGGCCCGGGCGAGGTCGGCGCGCCGATCGTCTGCGGCGGCATCCCGGTGCGGAGCGGCGACATCGTCGTGGGCGACGAGGATGGTGTGGTGGTGGTGCCGATCGAGCGTGCCGAGGCGGTGCTGCAGGCGCTCGATGCGGTGCGGGCCATGGAGGCGAAGGCGGTCGCCGCGGTCGAGTCCGGCGCGACCGAAAGCGAGAAGGTGCGCCGCCTGCTGGCCCAGGCCACCATCATCGAGGGCTGAGCCGGATCCGGGGCGGGATCGGGGGCCGCCCCTTGGCCCCGGCGGGGGTTGCACGCCAAAGGCGCTCAACGGGCAGGCAGCGCCCCCTTGGGCTTCCGCAGCACGAAAAGCGCCCCCTGCACCGGCGCCCCCTTTTCGGTCCGCAGCACGGCATCCTGCCGCGCCATCGGCGCCAGACCTGCCGCCTGCGCGACCTGCCCGACATGCGCCGGATCGTGCCGGTAGCGCATGGCCTCGCCCAGCGCGAAGGGCGCGCCCTCACCCACCTCCACCGAGAAGGCGGCGATGCCGCCCGGGACCAGCGCGCCGGCGATGGCGGCCAGCGCGGGCGCCAGATCGCCGAGATAGTTCAGCACATCCGCCGCGGCGATCAGGTCGAAGGCAGCGGGCTGGCGGGGCAGCCAGTCCAGCAGATCCGCCTCATGCAGCGCGTGATAGAGACCGCGTTTGCGCGCCTCGGCCAGCATGCGCGGCGAGAGGTCGAGCCCTTCCATCCGCCGCGCGAAGGGGGCGAGGGCCGCGCCCGAGAGCCCGGTGCCGCAGCCGAGATCGAGCACGCGGAGCGTCCGGGCCTGTGGCAGGCCGGCCCGCCCGAGCAGCGCCGCCAGCAGAGCCGGGGTGCGGTAGTCGAGGCGCCCGGTCAGTTCCGCCTCGAAGCGTGGGGCGAACTGGTCGAACAGGTCGCGCACATAGGCGGCCGGGGCGCGGTCGGGCGCCGGTGCCGCCCCGAGCGCGGCCAGCAGGAAGCGCGCCTGCTCGGCGAGCGCGGGCTGCGCGCCGGCGCGGGCCAGGGCGGCGGCAGCCGCCTCCGCCGCGCCGGCCGCATCCCCTGCCTCCCGCCGGGCATGGGCGAGCGCCAGGCGGGGCTCCGGGGCCTCCGGCAGCAAGGCGGTGGCCTGTTCCAGCGGCGCCAGCGCCGCCGCCGCATCCCCCAGGCCGCAGAGCGCCTGGCCGAGATTGCGCAGCGTGATCGGGTCCTCCGGCCGGCGTGCCAAGGCGGCGCGGAAGGCGAGCACCGCCTCCGGCAGCCGGCCGGCCTCGGCCAGGGCGGCGCCGCGATTGGCCAGAAAGACCGGCTCCTCCGGCGCCGCGGCCAGGGCGCGCTCGGTATGACGCAGGGCGCCTGCGGCGTCCCCGCGCTGCCGGGCCAGCACGCCCAACAGGTTATGGGCATTGGGGTCGTTCGGCTGGCGCCTGAGAAGCTGGCGATAGAGCCTCTCGGCCTCGGCCAGGGCACCGCGGGCATGCAGCGCCGCGGCCTCACGCAGCAGAACGGTGGAATCCGCTTGTGGCATGGCGGCACTCTGCGCGGAGGGAGGTGGGGGCGCAATCGCCCGAGGGCGCGCGCCCTGGAAACCTACACTTGCGTGTAAACCATATTTTATCTACTTTTGCGTTCAGGCTCGCCGTCGTGGCCAGCCTGGGAGCCCATCCGCCGCATGACCAGGCCGAGCCAGACGCAGGGGCCCGATGAGTCGGCCGGCGCCGCGCCCGAGCCGACGGAACCGGCGGAGCGCCCCGGCATTGGGTCCGATATGCAAAGCGCGACGCTCGCCCCACGGCTGCGCGACGCGGAGGCCCCGCCCCTGGATGCGGCGGCATTCGATTCCTGGCTGCGCGGCCATCTCGAGCAGATGCATGCCGCGGTGCTGAGCGAGCCGGTACCCGAACGCTTCCTGCGGCTGCTGCGCCTGCCACCGGGCTGACGCCCGCACCGGCCGAGTCGCCCCGGCGGGCATCTCCGCTGCCGGCGCGGCCGGCCTATGCCTCCTCCCCCTCCGTCTCCTGGCCCGCCCGCGGTTCCAGCCCCACGCCGCGGCGCAGCGCCTCCCGCGCGCGGGAGAGGCGTGAGCGCAGCGTGCCAGCCGGCACGCCCAGCACCCGCGCCGCCTCGGCGTAATCGAGCCCTTCCACCACCACGACCCAGAGCGCTTCGCGGTGGATCGGCGGCAGGCGGCAGAAGGCCGCGATCACGTCGCGCATGGCCTGCCGCTCCTCCTGCCCGCCGGAGATCGCGGCCTCCGGCATGGTGTCGGGCGACAGAAAGGGGCTGCGCGCGGCACGGCGCGCCGCGGCGGCCCGCGCATGGCGCAGGATGGTGAACAGCCAGGCGCGGAGATTCGTCCCTTCCTGGAACTGCGTGCGCGCCGCGATGGCGCGCATCAGCGTCTCCTGCACAAGGTCGTCGGCGGCATCGCCGTGCTTCACCAGCACGCGCGCGAAGCGTCGCAGCCGCGGGATCTCGGCAGCAACTGCGGTCGCGAAGGCGTCCGCCCCGGGCGCCCTGTCCTCTTCCATTCGAAACCGGTGGCCCCTTCCGCGCTGCAATCTCGTCGGGCGCGACACTATCCGAAGCCCGCGCCCGGTTGGGTTGCCGCCGGCACACCCTTGCGTGTGACGCCGGGGCCCGGGATGCACGCTTGCGTGGGCCGTTCATGGCTCAGCGATGGTTGCGCACACGGCTCCCCGCAAGCTGCGCGGACGGCATGCCGCGGCACCATCGCATCGCGCGGAACGGCCGGCACGGCACACGCAGAGCGTGCAGAATCTCCCCCGCGCGACTACCTCAGAAAAGGCCTTCGATTCGACCTTCGGCGTCGAGGCCAATCGTCTCGGCCGCAGGGCGGCGCGGCAGGCCAGGCATGGTCATGATGTCGCCACAGACCGCAACGACGAAGCCGGCACCGGCCGAGAGCCGCACCTCCCGCACCGGCAGCACATGCCCCTCCGGCGCGCCGAGTCGCGCCGGGTCGGCGCTGAAGCTGTAGGGCGTCTTGGCCACGCAGACCGGCACATGGCCGAAGCCCATTTCCTCGAAGCGCTTGAGGCGGGCGGCGATGGCGGGCGGGATCTGCACCTCGGCGGCGTGGTAGATCTCGCGCGCGATGGTGCGCAGCTTGTCCGCCAGGGGCAGCGCCGAATCATAGAGCGGGCGGAATTTCGCGTGCCCCTCGTCCAGCAGCTTGCGCACCGCGCGCGCGAGTTCGGTCGCGCCCGCGGCGCCGTCGCCCCAATGGGTGCAGAGGAAGGCCTCGGCGCCGATGCGCGCCATGGCGTGCCGCACCGCATCGATCTCGCCCGCCGTATCGGTGGTGAACTTGTTCAGGGCGACAACGACCGGCAGCCCGAATTTCCGCATGTTCTCGACATGGCGCACCAGGTTCACCACGCCGCGCTCGACCGCCGCGACATCCTCCGTCCCCAGCGCCGCCTTGGCGACGCCGCCATGCATCTTCAGCGCGCGGACGGTCGCCACCACAACGGCCAGGTCGGGGGAGAGCCCCGCGCTCGGGCACTTGATGTCGAGGAATTTCTCGGCGCCGAGATCGGCGCCGAATCCGGCCTCGGTCACCACCACATCGGCCAGCGACAGGCCGAGCGTCGTCGCCATGACGCTGTTGCAGCCATGCGCGATATTGGCGAAGGGCCCGCCATGGACCAGGGCGGGCGAGCCTTCCAGCGTCTGCACGAGGTTGGGCGAGAGCGCGTCGCGCAGCAGCGCGGCCATGGCGCCGTCCGCCTTCAGGTCGCGCGCCGTGATGCTCTGCCCGTCCCGCGTCTGGCCGACGATGATGCGGCCGAGCCGTTCCTGCAGGTCCGCCAGGTCGCGGGCGAGGCAGAGGATCGCCATCACCTCGCTCGCCACCGTGATGTCGAACCCGTCCTCCCGCGGCATGCCCTGGGCGGCGCCACCGAGGCCGAGCACCATGTTCCGCAGGTTGCGGTCATTCATGTCCATGGCGCGCCGCCAGGTGACGCGGCGCGGATCGAGGCCGAGACCATTCCCCCAGTAGAGGTGGTTGTCGATCATCGCCGAGAGCAGGTTGTTGGCGCTGGTGATGGCGTGGAAGTCGCCGGTGAAATGGAGGTTGATGTCCTCCATCGGCGCCACCTGGGCATGGCCGCCGCCCGTCGCGCCGCCCTTGACCCCGAAGCAGGGGCCGAGCGAGGGCTCCCGCAGGCAGATCATGGTCCGGGTGCCAATGGCGTTCAGCGCATCCGCGAGGCCGATGGTGGTGGTGGTCTTGCCCTCCCCGGCCGCGGTCGGGTTGATGCCGGTGACCAGCACCAGCTTGCCGCGGGGCTTCTCCGCCTGGGCGCGCAGGAAGCCGAGATCGATCTTCGCCTTGTGGCGGCCGAAGGGAACCAGCGCCTCCTCCGGGATGCCCGCCTTCTCGGCGATGGCGGTGATCGGCTGCAGGGTCGCGGCGCGCGCGATCTCGAGGTCGGTGGCCATCGGCAATCCTCCCGGCGGGGCTGCTGGCGCTTATCGTCCCGAGGGACGGGGAGCAAGCCATGCGTGCAACCATCGCGCGCCCGGCCGCGTCTGGCCGGCATGGCCACCCCCTGCATCGATGTCTGCCGCTTCGACGAGGCCACCGGCTGGTGCCTCGGTTGCGGCATGACGCGGAAGGACAAGAAGCACTGGAAGAAGGACAAGGAGCGGCGGCCGGAGATCCGGGCCGCCCTGCCTGGGCGGCTGGAAGCGCTGGAGGCGGCCGGGCACCGGACCGGCAAGGCGGCGAAAAAGGAGAAGAAGCGGAAGGGCTAGAGCAGATCGCGGAGGGACGTGAGCGCCCCGCAGCATGATTCTGCCCTGCAATCCGCTGTAGGGTCCGGCCCCATGATGTTGCGCGGAAGCCACACTGTGCCACGCCCGCAATTTGGTTTCTGCGGCAACTTGATCCGCATCAAGGTTCGGCGACCGTTGCGCGCCTAATCCGTCCCCGGCGGAACCCGCCGTCTGGAACGGAACTGAGCACTATGAAGACCTTTGGGATGCTGGCTGGCGCCCTGGCGCTGGCTGCCGCGGTGAGCACCGGCGCGGCCGCGCAGGAGCTGCGTGGCAAGAAGGCGGGTGACTTCGTCATCGGTCTCGGCGCCATCGGCGTGCTGCCGCAGAATGTCGGCGGCTCCACCAGCCTGATCGGCGGCAAGGTCGAGGCCGACAATGCCGTGACGCCGCAGCTCGACTTCACCTACTTCTTCACGCCGAACGTCGCGGTCAACCTGATCGCCGCGACCTCGCGGCACGACCTGACGCTCAAGGGCTCGGCGCTCGGCGACGTCAATCTCGGCCGCGTCTGGGTGCTGCCGCCGACCCTGACCCTGCAGTACCACCCGCTGCCCAACTCGCGGATCAGCCCCTATGTCGGCGCGGGCCTGAACTGGACCTTCTTCTATGGCTATGGCGGCGACAAGACGGCGCCGGTGAACCGCGTGCGCATCGACAGCACGCCGGCCTTCGCCATGGTCGCCGGCGTGGACTACGAGGTCGCGCCGAACTGGCTGGTCAACCTCGACGCCAAGAAGATCCTGCTGCGACCGGATGCGAGCGTGAATTCGGGCCTGGTGAATGCCCGCGTGAACCTCGATCCCTGGGTGGTCGGGGCGAGCGTCCGCTACCGCTTCTGATCCACAAGGGCGGGCGCGGCGCGGCCGCGCCCGCCGGAGGCATCGGCCCGGCCGCCGCGAGGTGGCCGGGCCGTTCGCGTTTGGGGACGGGGATCAGGCGGGCGCGCGCCGCCGCACCCCCAGCTCCTCCAGCGCCTCGCCCATCGCCGCGAGCGCGCCGCGCATATCCTCCGGCGTCACCGCGCCGATGCAGCCGACACGGAAGGTCGGCACCTTGGTGTTCCAGAAGTTGCTGATCAGCACGCCGCGGCGCTTCAGCGCATCGACGAAGGGCTGCAGCGCGAAATTGGGATCGGCCGGCTGGTGCACGGTGACGATCACCGGCCCCTGGTGCCGCCACTCCAGATAGGGTGTCAGGCCGAGCGCCTGCACCCCCTCATGGAAGACCCGCGCATTCTCCCGGTAGCGCGCGTGGCGCGCGGGCTGCCCGCCCTCCTGCTCATACAAATCGAGCGCGACATTGAAGGCCGCCAGCGCCTGCACCGCCGGTGTGAAGCGGAAGCTGCCCCAGCCTGCCTTCAGCGCATGCTGGTAGACATCCGAGAGGTCGAAGGACCAGGAGCCGGCATTGCCCGCCGATGCCTCCACCCGGTCGATCCGCGCCACCGCGAAGCCGATGCCGGGCAGGCCTTCCAGGCACTTGCCGCTGGTGAAGACCACCACATCCACCTCGGGGTGGTCGGCCAGCGAGAAGGGCAGCGCGCCGAAAGCCGAGACCGAATCGAGGATCAGCCGCCGCCCCGCCGCCCGCACCGCCGGGCCGATCACCGCCGGGTCGTTGACGATGCCGCTGCCGGTCTCGTTGTGGATCATCGCGACGTGTGAAATCGCCGGGTCGGCCGCCAGCGCCGCCGCGATCTCCTCGGCCGTCACGGGCCGCGTGTCCGGCCCCGGCAGCGCCACCACCTGCCGTCCCGCCTCGCCCGCCAGCCGCACCGCGCGGTCGGCATAGGCGCCGTTCTGCGGGATCAGCAGCTTGCCGCCGGGCGGCACGAAGGTGCGGATGGCGGCTTCCATGATGAAATGGCCGCAGCCCTGCAGCGGCAGGGTGGCGTGCTCCCCTTCCCGCCCGCCGGCGATGGCCCGCACCCGTTCCCGGATCGCGGCGTAGACGGCGCGGAAATCGAGGTCCCAGGGGGCGATGTCCTGCGCCATGGCGGCGCGCGTCTCGGGCCTGGTCTGCACCGGGCCCGGTATCAGCAGCAGCATGAAATCGGCACCTGTCAGGGAGGAAAGGGGGATAGCCGATCCGCATGGGAGAGGAGAAGCCCGCCGATCTCGCGCGCCAGCTTTTCCCGTATCGCCTCGGCGAAGGCGGCGTAGTCCGGGCAGGCCATGGCGAAGCTGCCCGGGCCGCCGATCACCTCCTCCCGGTAGTGCTCGAGCAGGTCCGGCTCCTCGTTCAGCACGGCGAGCCCGTTGATCATCACGCCGGCGGCGACGCCGATGTCACGCACCGGCGCCGGCGCCCGGCCCTGGTTGTGCCGCCCGTCGCCCGAGACATCCAGGACGAGCCGCGTCGCCGGCGCGGGGCAGCGGGCGAGCAGGGCCAGGCCGGATGCCATTCCCTCCCCCAGCGCGGTCGCGCCGGGCGGCGGCCGGCGGGGCGCGGACTCGATCGCATCCGCCAGCGCCGTCGCGGCTTCCGGCCCGTCCACCCTGAACCAGGGCACGGCGACTTCCGGCAGGCCGGCGGCCGGCCGCATGGAAGGCCAGGCGCCGGACCAGAAGAGCATGCCGACCGCGATCGCCCCGCGCGGCCCGCCGGCGCAGAGGGCGGCAAGGCCCGGATCGCGGAAGGCCGCGGCATAGCCGCCGATCATCAGGCCGAACTCGTCATAGTCGACGCTGGCCGAGACATCGACGGCAAGGCAGAGGGCGAGGTCGACGGGCTCCATCCCCGATCGGATACCGCAGCGCGCGGCATGCCGCACCGGCCTTCACCCGGGATGACGGCATCGCGGCCCGTGCGGGTGCGGGGGAAACGGGGCCGGCCGGGACCGGTCGCGCCCGGGAGGCGCGCCGCCTCGGGCCTAGCGGCGGGGCCGGGACGGCCGGGGAGCGCCGGCCCGAACCCCCGTCCGGAGCGGCCGTTGAAGGCGCCATGCCCGCACCGGCCGTCCCCCTGCCCCTCCCGCAGCCCGAAGCGCAACGCCGGGCCCCGGCTCGCCGCACGCAGCGCCTGCCGCCCGCGGCCGATGCCGCGAAACGCGCCCTGGCGCTGGAGGCGCATCGGCGGCTCTGCGCCGAATACGGCTGCCCAATCGGCTACTTCCAGGCTCTCGACCCGCTGGACGAGCTGGTCTCCTCCCTGCTCTCGCACCGCACGAAGAACCGCGACAGCGCCCGCGCCTTCGCCGCCCTGCGCTCTGCCTTCCCGGGCTGGGCGGCGGTGCGGGACGCGCCGGTCGCGGCGGTGGAGCGGGCGATCGCCGGCGTCACCTGGCCGGAGGCCAAGGCGCCGGCGCTGCAGCGCACGCTGCGCGCCATCACGGAGCAGCGGGGCGGGCTCGACCTCTCCCACCTCGCGGCGCTGCCGGATGCCGAGGCCGCCGCCTGGCTGGCGGCGCTGCCCGGCGTCGGGCCGAAGACGGCGGCGGCCGTGCTCTCCTTCAGCGCCCTGCGGCGGCGGGCCCTGCCGGTGGACAGCCACCATCATCGGGTCGCGGCGCGGCTTGGCCTCATCCCGCAGGGCCTGGCCGTCGGCCCCGCCCATGCCGTGCTGGCGACGCTGCTGCCGGGGGACTGGGACGCGCAGCACTTCTACGACCACCACCAGGTGCTGATGCGGCACGGCCAGCGCCGCTGCTTCTTCCGCAACCCGGCCTGCGGCGACTGCGTGCTGCGCGACCTGTGCCCGGAGGGGCATGCACGGCTCGGCGCCGCCGCCCCGGCCTGACCTCGCCCTCGTCCCGCTTCGGCCTATAGTGACGGCAAGGCAGAAGCAGGGAGGGAAAGGCCATGACGCAACAGGGCCGCGTTGTCTTCACCGCCATGGAGGAGGTGGTCTTCGGCCGCCCCGCCGCGGAGGCGGTGGCCGAGCTCGCCACCCGCGCCGGGGCGGAGCGGGTCTTCCTGATGGTCAGCGGCACGCTGCACCGGCAGACCGGCGAGATCGCGCGCATCCGCGCCGCTCTCGGCAACAAGGTCGCCGCGGTCTTCGACCGCATGCCGGCCCATACGCCGCGCCAGGCGGTGATCGCGGCGACGGCGATGGCGCGCGAGGCGGGCGCGGACCTGATCGTGACGGTCGGCGGCGGCTCCATCACCGATGGCGCCAAGCTGGTGCAGCTCTGCCTGGCCAATGACATCCGCAGCGCGGAGGCGATGGAGGCACTGCTGCCGGTGAAGGGCGCGGACGGCGCCATGGCGCCGCCCCCCTGTCACGCACCCGCCGTGCGGCAGATCGCCGTGCCGACCACGCTGTCGGCCGGGGAGTTCAGCGCCTTCGCCGGCGTGACGAATGAGCGGACGCGGGTGAAGGAGATGTTCCGCCACCCCCGCATCATCCCCGCTGCGGTCGTGCTCGACCCCGCCATCACCCGCCATACGCCGGAATGGCTCTTCCTCTCGACCGGCATCCGGGCCGTGGATCACTGCGTGGAGGGCATCTGCTCGCCCGAGGCGCATGCCTTCGCCGATGCCCAGGCCCTGCGCGGGCTCGCCCTGCTGGTGGAGGGGCTGAAGCGGGTGAAGGCCGATCCGGCGGACCTCGAGGCAAGGCTGGATTGCCAGCTTGGCGCCTGGCTCTCCATGGCGCCGCTGGCGACCGGCGTGCCGATGGGGGCGAGCCATGGCATCGGCTATGTGCTCGGCGCGGTCTTCGACATCCCGCACGGCCATACCTCCTGCATCATGCTGCCTGCCGTCATGCGCTGGAACCGCGAGGCCGATGCCGGCCGGCAGGCGCTGGTGGCGGCGGCGATGGGAGAGCCGGGGAAACAGGCGGGCGACCTGCTGGATGCCTTCATCGCCGGGCTCGGCATGCCGCGCAGCCTCTCGGCGGTGAAGATCGGGCCGGAGCAGTTCGACCGGATCGCCGAGGCGGCGATGGCGACCCCCTGGGTGCCACGCAACCCGCGCAGGATCGCCGGGCCGGCGCAGGTGAAGGAGATCCTGGCGCTGGCGGCCTGATGCCGACGGCCCGGATGCGGTCACGCATCCGGGCAAGGAGCGCCGCGCTTGCGGCAGGCCGCGGAGGCGGCCTCGGCGCGGCCCGGCGGCCGCGCTGCAAGGGCGGGGGATCGGGGCCACTGGTATGCCCCTCATGGTGGATTGCGGTTGATCGGCGCCCTGCCGGATCCGCGGGTGGCGCCAAAGGCCCGGCATGGCCCGATGCGGCGCGACCGCCATGCGGCAACGTGAACAGGCATCCGGCGCCGGCGAGCGAGAATGCGCCCCGCGTGTTGCGACGGATCAAGGCCGCCGGCCGGAGCCCTGCCGATGCTGGCCCCGACCGTCCCGGGATGGTTGCGAAGGGAGGCAGGCGGCCATGATCAACCGGCATATGGATGAGATCATCACCCGGCGGCAACCCATCGCCCTGCCGCCCGAGGCGACGGTCCAGCAGGCCTGCCAGGAGATGCGCAACCACCGGATCGGCGCCGTGCTGGTGACCGATGCGGGGGGCCGGCTGCTCGGCATCTTCACCGGGCGGGATGCGATCTGCCGCATGCTGGCCGAGGGCCGGGACCCGAAGAAGACCCGGCTGCGCGAGGTGATGACCGAGAATCCGGAATGCATGCCGCCCGATCGCCGGGCGATCGAGGCGCTGCGTCTGATGCGGGACGGCGGCTTCCGCCACGTGCCCGTGGTGGAGGGCGACCGCCTGGTCGGCATCGTCTCCCGCGGCGATTTCTGCGGCACCGAATACAGCCGGCTGGAGGAGGAGAACGAGCTCTGGGAGCGGCTGTAGCGCGGCCGGGCCCGGCGTGCCCCCCCCCGGGCCGGTCATCCCCGGGGCCGGCCATGGCCGGACCGTTCCCGACACCGCCGCGGCTTCCCGAGGCGGGGGCCGCTGATCCGGCGCTGATCGGTGCCGCCTCCAGCCCTCCCCGTCTGGCCACCCCGCCCGCCCTCCCCTAGTGTCGGGCGCATCCGGGGAGGAAGCGATGCCCGAGAGCCCTATCGATCCGAAGTTGAGGAGTGAGACCCGCCTGCCGCTGGCCGGTCTCCGCGTGCTGGACCTGACGCTGGCCCGCGCCGGCCCAACCTGCGTCCGCCACCTGGCCGATTGGGGCGCCGACATCATCCGGGTGGAGCCGCCGAACAGCACGGACGGGCTCGGCGGCCCGCGCGACGGCTTCGATTCGGTCAACCTGCACCGCAACAAGCGCGCCATCGCGCTCGACCTGAAGCATCCGGACGGGCACGCGGCCTTCCTGAAGTTGGCCTCGACCGCGGACATCCTGGTCGAGAACATGCGGATGCAGGTGAAGCACCGCCTGAAGATCGCCTATGACGACCTGAAGGAACTCAACCCGCGGCTGATCTACGCCTCGATCTCCGGCTTCGGCCAGACCGGCCCCTATTCGAAGCGCGGCGGCGTCGACCAGATCGCCCAGGGCATGGGCGGCCTGATGTCCATCACCGGGGAGCCGGGGCGTGGCCCGATGCGGGTCGGCATCCCGATCAACGACCTGACCGCGGGCAACCTGCTCGCGCTCGGGATCATGATGAAGCTCTATGACCGGGAGCGGACGGGCCGGGGCGGCTATGTCCATACCAGCCTGCTGGAGGCCCAGGTCTTCATGCTGGACTTCCAGGCCAGCCGGTACCTGATGGATGGCGAGGTCGCGGGACAGGCGGGCAACGACCACCCCGTGAACATCCCGATGGGTGTCTTCCCCACCGCGGACAAGCCGATCAACATCGCGGCCTCCTCCCCCAAGCTCTGGGCCAATTTCTGCAAGGCCGCGGGCCGCGAGGACTGGCTGGAGGTGGAGGAGTGGAAGACGCTGCAGGGCCGCAGCAAGGACCGCGCCCGCGTCAACGCCACCATCGCCGAGGTGACGCGGACGAAGCCCTCCGAATGGTGGATCGAGCGGCTGGAGGAAGCCGGCATCCCCTGCGGCCCGGTGAACGACATCAAGGACGTCTTCGACGACCCCCAGGTGCAGCACCTGGAGATGGCGATGCCGATGCGCCACCGGACGCGCGGCGACATCCGCGTCGTCGCCAGCCCGCTGAACATCGAGGGGCTGGAGACCGGCGTCTACCGGGACGTGCCGGAGCTTGGGGAGCACGGCGCCGAGCTTCTCGCGGAAGCCGGGCTTTCCGAGGAGGAGATCGCAGATCTCAGGGCCAAGGGGGCCCTGGGGGGAGCCAAGGGGGGCGGGGCATGACCCAGAAGGAATCCAGGCTAATGGAATTCGCAGAGGGCAAGATCCTCGCCAGCATCCAGGACGGCGTCGGCCGGGTGGTGTTCAACCAGCCGGAGAAGCGCAACGCCATGTCGGTGAACATGTGGGAGGGGATGGGCGCCGCGCTCGACCTCTTCGCCGAGGATCCGGGCGTCCGCTGCGTCGTCCTGCAGGGCGCGGGCGACAAGGCCTTCGTCAGCGGCGCCGATATCAGCCAGTTCGAGAAGAACCGCCAGAACGCCGACGCGCAGCAGGAATACGACAAGCTCACCAGCGCCGGCCGCGCCAAACTTTCTGCCTACCGCAAGCCGGTCATCGCGCAGATCCGCGGCTTCTGCATGGGCGGCGGCCTCGGCATCGCCATGTCCACCGACATCCGCATCGCCTCCGATGACAGCCAATTCGGCATCCCGGCGGCGAAGCTCGGCATCGCCTACGGCTTCGACATGGTGCGCGCGCTGGTCGATCTGGTCGGGCCCGCGCATGCCCATATGATCCTGATGACCGGCGACCGCTTCGACGCGAGGGAAGCGGAACGGATCGGCCTCGTGAACAAGGTCGTCCCCGCCGCGGAACTCGAGGCGACGGTCGCGAAGCTGACCGCGACGCTCGCCGCCAATGCGCCGCTGTCGCTGACCACCAACAAGCAGACGGTCAAGGCGGTGCTGAAGGACCCGGCGGACCGCGACATGGGGGCGGTGCGCGCCGCCATGTCGGCCTGTTTCGACAGCGCGGATTACCGCGAGGGCCGGCGCGCCTTCATGGAGAAGCGCAAGCCGGTCTTCACCGGCGGTTGATCGAGCCCGGGGCAGCCCCCATCTCCGGCGGGTCGCGCGAATTCCCGATGCATGCAGGACCGGTTCCGCCTAGGATGCGGCCGCCGTGACGGATCCGGAAAGAAGGGCCTCGCGGCGGCAGGGCGCGCTCTGGGACGAAGGGTCTGAGACCGGGAATGGACGGTAATCTGGAGGCGCCGATCACGGTGGCCGATCGCACGCACGCGCATGAAGAGGCGGGCGCGCCGATCTCCCGCATCGTGGCGGAAGTCGCCGCACGTTTCCCGGGCGAGCGCATCACCCTCGGCGACATGGCGGAAGCCTTCGGGGACCGTGCCTTCGGCCTGCTGATCCTGCTGCTGCTGCTGCCCTCGCTGCTGCCCGGCATGGCCTCGGTCTTCGGCCTGCCGGTGCTCATCCTCGGCATCCAGATGGGCATGGGCCGGCGGGTCCCGAAGCTGCCCGTCTTCATCGCCCGCCAGAGCATCCGGCGGGAGGACCTGCTCCGCCTCGCCGGCGCCTCCTCCTCCTGGCTCCGCAAGGTGGAACACTATGTGAAGCCGCGGCCGGGCTTCTTCACCTCCGCCGCCGGCGACCGGCTGTTCGGCTGGCTGACCGCCTATGTCGCGCTCATGCTGATCCTGCCGGGGCCGGGCACCAACGGCCCGCCCGCCTTCGGCAACATCGTCATGGCGCTCGGCCTGGTGGAGCACGACAACCGCGTCACCGCCTGGGGGGTCGCGCTGACGCTTGCCGGCTGCGCCTTCGCCAGCTTCGTGCTGGGCGCCATCGCCTGGATCGGCATCAAGGCGCTGGGCTGGATCTTCTGATCCCGGCCAGCCAGGCGACGCCGAAGCCGATCCGGCCCACCCGGGGCCGCGGCACCGGGGGTCGCTAGGCGTCGCCCGGCCGGCACCCCATCATCGCGCGATCGGACAGGGGGCCGCCCGGGCTGTCATCCGGGCCGGGCTTGCCCGATGGCGATGCAGGATGGGGGCGCAACCCCTGGCCAGCCCCTTGGGCGGCTGCTACCACCCGGGCATGCGCCGGTGGCCCGCAAGGGCTGAAACGGGAACGCGCGATGCCGGGCCTCGCCCGGCGAGGCCGCGGCTGCCCCCGCAACTGTAGGCGGTGAGGCCCTGCCAGATGCCATTGCGCCCGAGGGCTTGTCCCAGGGGGCGCGAGAAGGCGGCAGGGCCGCGGAGGTCCGGGACAGCCGGACTCCCCACCGCGAGCCAGGAGACCGGCCGGCGCAGAGTTGTCTCGCGCGTGCCGGGCGGGGTGCACCGGCGCACCGGATCATGGGGCCCCGCGTCTGCGGGGCCTTGCCGTCTGCGGGAACGACGTCCGTCGTCCCGGCCGGATCACCGGCCGGGGCTGGTCCGTCCACGCCGCAGGGGAACCACCATGCGACGCATCACCAGTCTCGCCCTGGCAGGCGGCCTTGCCGCCCTGTCCGCCCCCGCCCTCGCCCAGACCGCCATCCCCGATACCGTCGTCACCGCGACGCGCCTGCCCACGCCGCAGGAGCGGGTGCCGGCCGCCACCACCGTCATCACCCGCCGGGAGATCGAGGAGCGCGGCTACCAGACCCTGGCCGAGGCGCTGACCGCGGTGCCCGGCCTGCGCATCGCCCCGCAGGGCGGCCCCGGCCAGCTCACCTCGGCCTTCCTCCGCGGGACCGGCAGCGCGAATGTGCTGGTCCTGATCGACGGCGTGCCGGCGAACGACGTCGCCGCGCCCGCCGGCGGCTTCGATTTCGGCCAGGACCTGCTCTTCGAGGTGGAGCGGATCGAGGTGGTGCGCGGCCCGCTCTCCTCGCTCTACGGCTCCACTGCCATCGGTGGCGTGGTGAACCTGATCACCCGCCGCGCCCCGCCGGACCGCGCCTTCCAGCCCTATGGCGAGATCGCCGGCGGCACGCAGGACTCGCTGCGCGGGGGCCTGGGGGCCACCGGCACGGTCGGGTCCTTCGACTACCTGCTCTCCGGCTTCTCGCAGTCCACGCGCGGCTTTAACGCCCTGGCGCCGCGGCTGCAGGGCAACATTCCGGAGCGCGACGGCTTCCGTGGCGCGACGACCACCGCGCGGCTCGGCTGGACGCCCATCGAGGGCACGCGGATCGAGGGCACGCTGCGCTGGCGGGAGAACCAGTTCGGCCTCGACAGCGTCCCGCAGGATGATCCGAACTACAGCGGCCAGGACCGCCGCTGGGCCGGCCAGATCCGCGGCGAGACGCGGCTGCTGGACGGCGCCTGGACCACCGGCCTGCGCGTCTTCAGCGCGGAGCAGCGGCGCCGCTACAGCAACTTCCCCGACCAGTACGATCCCTTCTCCACCACCGAGGATTCCCGCTTCCGCGGCACCCGCACGGGGCTCGACTGGGCGAATGCGGTGCGGCTGCCCGGGGCCGGGCCGCTCAGCGACGGCGCGCTCGGCTTCGGCATCACCCATGCGCTGGAGGAGGCGCGGACGACACAGCTCTTCCCCTCCGATTTCGGCGACTTCGCCAGCAACCTGCGGGCGCAGCAGCACAGCACGGCAGGCTGGGCCAGCCTGCAATACCGGCTGCTGGAGCGGCTCGACCTCTCGGGCGGCCTGCGGCACGATTCCTTCACCGGGGTGGAAGGGGAGACCACCTGGAAACTCGGTGCCTCGCTGGCCCTGCCGGAGGTGAATTCCCGGCTCCGCCTCGCCGCCGGCACCGCCTTCCGCGCGCCCTCCCTCTTCGAACGCTTCGGCATCGGCACCTTCGGCGGCTTTCCCGTCTCCTTCGGCAATCCGAACCTGAAGCCGGAGCGCAGCTTCGGCTGGGAGATCGGCAGCGACACGGACCTCGCGGCCTTCGGCCAGCCGCGCTTCCTGACCGCGAGCTGGACCTTTTTCCAGAGCCGCGTGCGCGACCAGATCGTGAACGTCACGGGCATCGACAGCACCACCTATATCAACGTCGCCCGCGCCCGCATCCATGGCGCGGAGCTGGGGCTGACGCTGCGCCCCTCCCCGCGCTTCGAGGCGACGGCGAGCTGGACCATCACCGAGGCCTTCGACGAGGCGACCGACCGGCGCCTGCCGCGGCGGCCGGAACATGTCGTCAGCCTGACCGCACGCATCGCGCCGATGGCAAGGCTGGTCATCGCGCCCACCGTGCTGTTCACCGGCCGCAGCCCGGAGGGCGCTTTCGCCAGCTACACCGATGCGGGGGCGAATGTACCCTTCGCGAAGAGCAATCCGGCCGGCACGGTGGTGAACCTGACGGCGAGCTGGCAGGCCTTCGAGCAGGCGGCGGTGTTCCTCGAGGCCCGCAACCTCGGCAACAGCCGGTGGGAGCCGGTGAACGGCTTCGTCACGCCGGGCCGCAGCGTGCTGGTGGGGACGCGCTTCGCGCTGTAGCGCGAGGCGCGGTGGCGGCATGGCAGGGATGATGACCAGCGCCCTGGCCTATGCCGTCGCTGCGCTCGCGGAGATCGCCGGCTGCTTCGCCGCCTGGGCGGTGCTGCGGCAGGGGGCGAGCGCCTGGTGGCTGCTGCCGGGGGCGCTCTGCCTCGCGCTCTTCGCGCTCGCCCTGACCTGGGTGGAGGCGGATGCGGCGGGGCGGGCCTTCGCGGCCTATGGCGGGGTGTATATCGCGGCGTCGCTCGCCTGGCTCTGGGCGGTGGAGGGCCAGGCCCCGAATGCCTGGGACCTGACCGGGGCGATGCTGTGCCTCGCCGGGGCCGGCGTCATCCTGGCAGGGGCCGGGCGGGGCTGATGCGTGGCGTATGACGTCCCGACCTGCGGCCCGCGAAGCGGGCCGGGCGAAGGCGCGCCGCGGCCGATGCCGCGCAGCCAAGGGCCGGAGAGCCGGAGAGCCGGAGAGCCGGAGAGCCGGAGAGCCGGAGAGCCGGAGAGCCGGAGAGCCGGAGAGCCGGAGAGCCGGAGAGCCGGAGAGCCGGAGAGCCGGAGAGCCGGAGAGCCGGAGAGCCGGAGAGCCGGAGAGCCGGAGAGCCGTCGGCGTTCGAGGCGGGACAGGCGTCAACCTGCCATGATTCAGGCATGACGCCTTCGGTCAGCCGCCCCTTCAGGCGAGGCTTTCCCCCCGCGCCGCATGGATATCCAGCCATCCATGCGCCAGCAGCCCGTCCCGGCGCGAGAGGCTCATGAAGTCGAACCACCGCTCCGCCACCTCGGTGAAGCTGGTCCAGCGCGCCGGGTCCAGCTCCCGCCCGAACAGCCCGCTATGGTGCCCGGTGAACTGCACCGCGGCGTAGCTCCCCTCCCGCGCCGGCTGGGGCGGCGGGTGGGCCCAGTGGAAGGCCTGGTTCACCAGCTGGGCCCGGTCGTAGCCGGCGGCCCGGAGATAGGCGATGATGTCGAAGGAGGACGCCTCCATCGAGACGAAATTCGGCCGCCGGCCATCCGCCAGCAGCTGCCGGGCGCATTCCTCGTCCATCCCCTCGATGTCGCATTTCAGGTAGCGCGGCACCCCGAAGCGGTCGAACAGCTCCGGGAGGGTCACGGTCGGCACGGTGATCTCCGTGACCTCGTGCCCGCCCTTGGCCGCGAAATCGCGGTACACGCTGTTCCAGTCATCCTTCACCGGGTTGACCCAGAAGGAGATGGTCTCGCCCCCGCGCGGGGTGAGCGCGCAGGGCACCACCGTCAGCCGGCCCGCCTCGATCTCGGCCGCGAAGCGGGTGGAGACCGCGGCGCAGAAATCCGGCCGTGCTTCAAGCGCCACCACACGGAAGCCCTTGCGCAGGTAGTACTCGGTATCCAGGCCATGATGCAGGCCGATGTCGTAGACCAGGTCGGGAGACGGGGCGCTCATGGCGCGCTCCATACCGCCCCGCCCCCTGGCGGCATAGCGGCGATGCTCAGGCGCCGCCCGGCACCCAGACCACGTCGCCCGCGCCGTTGCCGTTCAGCCGGCGGGAGAGGACGAAAAGGTGGTCCGAGAGCCGGTTGAGGTAGCGCACCGCCTCCGGGTTCAGCGCCTCCGTTGCCGCCAGCGCCACCACCGCCCGCTCCGCCCGGCGCGCGAGCGTCCGCGCCAGGTGCGCCGCCGCCGCCGCCGGGCTGCCGCCGGGCAGCACGAAGCTCCGCAGCGCCGGCAGTTCGGCATTCATGGCGGCGATCTCGCCCTCCAGCCGCAGGCATTGCGCGGTGGTGACCCGCAGCCGGTCATCTCCCGTCCCTGGCACGCAAAGATCGGCGCCGAGGTCGAAGAGGTCGTTCTGGATGCGCGCGAGCATCGCATCCACCTCCGGCTCCCCCGCCGTCTGCACGCGCAGCAGGCCGAGCGCGGCATTGGCCTCGTCCACCGCGCCCATCGCCTCGATCCGCAGCGCGTCCTTGCGCACCCGCGTCCCGTCGCCGAGCGAGGTCTCGCCCGCATCGCCGCCGCGGGTGGTGATGACATCCAGCTTGACCATGCGTCCGGCCCCTATTCTTACTGTGTCAAAGCTTTCCGGTCTTCCTATATGTGGGGGATGGTAGAGAGGCAGACAAGGCGGCCGAGGACGGGCGAGGCGCGGTTCGCGGCCTATCTGGGGGCGATCACGGCGGG
>NZ_JAJAQI010000065.1 GCF_020523605.1 Roseicella aerolata
CAGGACCGTCGGCACCCTCTGGGATACCATCGGCAGTCTCCTCGACCGCTTCAGTCCGAGCGAGTGCGCCGCCTACTTCCAACACTGCGGCTATGCACAGTCAGGGCAATAAAGGTCTAGGGCGGAGTGGCGTTCAGGCCTGAGCCCGACCGCCGGCGCCCGGCAGGGTCACGCCTCCGGGCGCTGCCGCCCCGCGCCGGCCCGCCTTGCCCGGCCCATCCCGTTCCGGCCGCGGACGCCGCGAAGAGGACAGATCGGGCCCCGCCGGCCGCTCATGCCGTATCGTCCAGGATCGGGATCCGGTCGCCGACGACGCGCCGGATGTCCTCGGCCGTGAGCTCGCCCTCGGCGGTGTCGAAGACCCGGCGGTCCAGCTCGCGGCCGGCCCGCGTCAGCAGGGTGACCTCCACGCCGTCGGACCGCTCGGCAAGACGGGCCACGACCTCCTCGCCGGCCGCTTCCTCGCGCGCCGTGTCGATGAAATCGGCCACCTCTTCGAACGCCGCCTCGTTTGCCTCCTCCAGCAGCGCCTCGATCTCATCCGCCAGCTGCGATGGCGAGCAGGGGGAGAGGATGACGGCATCGCCGATGAGCGTGGGATCGAGCGATGCATGCCAGCGCTCGAAGGCGTCGGAGAACTCTTCCTCCCCCGCCGCCCCGGTGGCGGGTGGCGCGGGCTCCTCCTGGGAGGGCGCGGTGCCGAAGGCGAGGGCGCCGACCAGCACCGCGATCCCGCCCTCCGCCTCGCCGGTGGCGGGCAGCGGCGGCAGGTCGGCCGGCGGCCGCCGGCCGGCGATGTCGAGCAGCACGCGCCGGATGGCCACGGGGGAGAGCGACAGGATCGCCTCGGCGGAGTGCCATCCCTCGGCGAAGATCACCTCGGCCTCCGCCGGGAAGAGGCCCGCGCCGGCCAGGCTGCCGGCCAGCCGCGCCGGATCGGGCGGGGCTCCGGTGGTCGCCACGGGCAGCAGCACAAGCTCGGCCAGGTCGAAGCCCGCCTGGCCCTCCACCGCCTCGGCCAGCTCCGTCAGGGCGAGCGCGAATTCCTCGACCGCTTCCTCCTCGTAGCGTTCGGCGAATTTCCGCAGGGCGGCCGAGAGCACGCCATCCCGACCGCCGGCGATGAACTCCTCGGCCAGATCGGCGAAGGTGTCGTCCTTCCCGTCCAGCCAGGCCCGGACCAGCCGGTCCGCCGGGGTGCCGCTGCCGGTGCCCTTCCCCTCGGCGCGGCGGTGCGATGGGTGCTGCGTGGTCTTGCGCGGCATGGCCGTGGCCTCCTGGGTGCGGCCCTCGGTAGGCGCCATGCCGGGCAGCCGCAAGCCGCCGTCGCGTCCTGCCCGTCCGCGCGGCGTCACGCCCCGGCCGAGGGTGCCGCCAGACGGCACGCTGCGCGGGTGCCCCGCTCATGGCCTCCCGCGATCCGTGCCGGCTTGTCCGGTCCCGGGATGCCCGCCCGGTAAGAGGGGGTCGGGCGGGCGCAGCCCGCCCTCCTCGTCATGCCGACCGGCGTAAGTCCTGACCTGCAGCCGCCGCAGGCGGCTGAGCGGCCGAACGGCCGGTGCCCATGGAAGATGCCGGAGGCGTCTTCCATGGGCACCAGGGGCGCCGCGCCAGGTGGCGCGTAGCCAAGCTGCAGAGCGGCGCCGGCGACCGAGGCCGCATAAATGCGTCAGCATTTATGCGGGTTGGTATTAGATCCCTTCCTGCGCCGCGCCCCGCGGCATCCGCGCGGCGGCGCGCAGCGCGCCGTCATGCTCCATCGCGCCGCGCAGCGCGACTCCCCAGACCACCAGCGCAGATCCGAGGAGGAAGGTCAGGAAGCCTCCAAATGCGGAGACCATGGTCAATGCTCCTTGCCGGCCGCGGCAGGGGCCGGCGCCCCATGCGCCGTCGCCGCGGCC
Organism: Roseicella aerolata; assembly: GCF_020523605.1. GTDB lineage: Bacteria > Pseudomonadota > Alphaproteobacteria > Acetobacterales > Acetobacteraceae > Paracraurococcus > Paracraurococcus aerolatus. Next base: position 1,902 of record NZ_JAJAQI010000065.1, read on the forward strand.
TCTCGCTGCAACAGATGGGGTGTCACGCGCGCCGCGGCCCCGGCCCGGCGTCCATGCAGCCATGCAGCGCCAGCGGGGACGCCGCCCTTGTCAGCGCCCGTAGCCGAGCGCCTGGAGCCGGGCGATGGAGCGCTCGGCGGAGGTATGGTGGATGAAGATGCCGCCCTTCCGCTCCCAGCCCTCGGCGGCGGAGGCGCGGTCATCCACCAGCACATGACCGGGGCCGGACCAGCGCGGCTTGTCGCGGCTCATGCAGGTGATGATGGGCACATGCGCGCCCAGCATCCGCGCCACCCAGCGCTTCTTCTGGGCCGGCGCCCATGTGCCCAGCGGCAGGCCGGTCAGGATGGTCGGCCGCAGCGGCGCGCAGAAGGCCCAGAGCTCCTGCGCATCGTGCATGAACTCCAGCGTGTCGAAGAAGCGCGGGGCGCGGGAAAGCGCGGCCCACATGGATTTCAGTGGCAGCTCCTCCGGCCGCTTGCCGGTCACCACCTCCACGCCGCGGTCGAAATCCGCCAGCACGCCATCGAGGTCGAGGAAGAGCGGCCCGGGATGGGGCGGCTCGGCGGGGCTGTCCGGCATGCGCGGCCTGCCTTGCGGAATGGGTGCCCCTGGCCGGGCCGGCCGGGAGCGATCCCGGTCAACCCTCAGGCGGCGGCGCCGGTTGCCTCGGCCCGCCGCAGGATGAAGCCGCCGCCCAGCACCCGCTCGCCGTCATAGAGCACGCAGGCCTGGCCGGGCGCGGCGATCGCCGGTTCCTCCGGCGTCACGCGCAGCAGGCCGGCGGCGGCATCCCAGGCGATGGTCGCCGGGCGCGGCTCCTCCCGCGCCCGGAGCTTCACCTGGCAGCGCAGCGGGCCGCCCGGCGGGGCGATCAGCCAGTTCACCTCGCCGACCGTGACCACCGCCTGCGGCAGCGCGCGGCGCGGCCCGACCAGCACGCGGCGCGTCCCGGCATCGACGCCGGCGACATAGAGCGGCTCCTCGCCATCCCGCGACGCCTGGCCGAGGCCCCGGCCCTGCCCCACCGTGTAGCGCGCGATGCCCTGGTGCCGGCCGAGCACCCGGCCATCGAGATGCACGATCTCCCCCGGCTCCACCGCGTCCGGCCGGTGCTTCGCCACCACCTCGTGGTAGCGGCCCTGGGGGACGAAGCAGATGTCCTGGCTGTCCGGCTTCTCCGCGACCGGCAGGCCGAGCCGCGCCGCGACCGCGCGCACCGCGGCCTTGTCCGGATAGTCGCCGAGGGGGAACCGGCTGAAGGCGAGCTGCGCCGCGGTGGTGGCGAACAGGAAGTAGCTCTGGTCCCGCTGGGGATCGGCGGCGCGGTGCAGCTCGGCACCCTGCGGCCCCTCGACGCGGCGGACATAATGGCCGGTCGCCATCGCCTCGGCGCCGAGGTCCCGCGCCATGCCGACCAGGTCGTGGAACTTCACGGTCTGGTTGCAGCGCACGCAGGGGATCGGCGTCTCGCCGCGCGCATAGGCATCGGCGAAGTCCTGCACCACGGCGTCGCTGAAGCGGCTTTCCTTGTCCAGCACGTAGTGTGGGATGTCGAGCCGGTCGGCGACGCGGCGGGCGTCGTGGATGTCCTGCCCGGCGCAGCAGGCGCCCTTGCGGGCGGTCGCGGCGCCGTGGTCGTAGAGCTGGAGCGTGGCGCCGATCACCTCATGCCCCTGCTCGCGCAGCAGGCCGGCGACGACGCTGCTGTCCACGCCGCCCGACATCGCGACCAGGATCCTCATGGCCGTGCCATGCGGCGGGCGGCGAGGCTCCGCATCCTACCCATGCGCCTTCTCATAGGCGGCCATATGGCCCTCGGCGGCGTCCAGCCCCTGCTGCCAGAACCGCGCTTCCAGCCGCGCCGCCTCGGCGAAGGTGGCGCTCAGCGTGGCGAAGCGGGCCTGGCCGCCATGGCTCTCGCCCAGCGCGTCAATCCGCGCCGCGGCCGCCTTGGCCATGGCCTGGTAGCCGGGATCGGCATAGGTATCGATCCAGGACTGGTAGGGGTTGCCTTCCGCGCGCCGGTTCGGGTCGGCCAGGATGCGCAGCGCCACCTCCCCATAGCCGACCGTGCAGGGGGCGAGCGCCACTTCCAGGTCCAGGATGTCGCCCGCCAGGCCGCGGTCGATGACATAGCGGGTGTAGCTGACCGTCTCGGCGCTCTCCGGCGTCGCGCGCACCTCGGCCTCCGGGATGCCCCAGCTCTCGCAGTAGCGGAGATGCATGGTGGTCTCGGCGAGGATCGCCCGGATCGCCTCCGTCTTGTCCCGCATCGCCTCGATGCTCTCGGCCTTGAAGACCGCGAGCGCCTTGGCGCGGGCGAAATGGATCAGGAAGAGGTAGTCCTGGATCAGGTAGCGCCGGAAGGCTGGCAGCGGCAGCGTCCCGTCCGAGAGGCCATGGACGAAGGGATGCCAGGTATAGGCCTGCCAGTCCGCCGCGCAGGCATCGCGCAGGCGGCGATAGAGGCCGCCTTTCTTGCCGAAGCCCTCCGTCCAGCTCTCCATGTCAGCCGCCCGCGTTCCGGGTGCCGGCCGGCAGCTTCACCACCAGCCCGTCCAGCGCCTCGGTCATGATGATCTGGCAGCCGAGCCGGCTCGTCTCCTGCAGGTCGAAGGCGAGGTCGAGCATGTCCTCCTCGTCCTCGGTCGGGGCGGCGAGCTTCGTGAACCAGGACCCGTCCACGATGACATGGCAGGTGGAGCAGGCGAGCGAGCCCTCGCAGGCGCCCTCGATATCGACGCCGTGCTTGTGGGCGATCTCCAGGACCGAGAGGCCGAGCGGCGCGTCCACCTCGCGGCGCGTGCCGTCGCGCTCGATGAAGGTCATCCTGGGCATCGTGTTCTACCGCTCCGCTGAGGCCACCCGGCGCCAGGCCCCGGCAAGGATCGCCGCGGCCTGCTCCGCATCCGCGGGCGAGGTAAAGCGGCCGATCCCGATCCGCAAGGTCGCCCGGGCCTCCGCCTCGGGAATCCCGAGGGCGCGGAGGACATAGGAGGGCTCGACCTCGGCCGAGGAACAGGCGGAGCCGCTGGAGACGCAGACCTCCGGCGCCGCGCGCATCAGCGCCTGGGCATCCACCGGCCCCGGAAAGGTGATGTTGAGGTTGCCGGGCACCCGCTGCTCGCGGCTTCCGTTCACCCTGAGGCCCGGCACCGCCTTCTCCAGGGCATCGAGGAAGAGGTCGCGCTGCCCGGCGATCCGGCCGGCATCCAGCATGCCCTCGGTGGCGGCGATCCGCGCCGCCTCGCCCAGCCCCACCGCCAGCGGCGCCGCCAGGGTGCCGGAGCGGAGCCCCCTCTCCTGCCCGCCGCCGGAGAAGAGCGGGGCGAGGCGCACCCGGGGACGCCGGCGGACATAGAGCGCGCCGATGCCCTTCGGCCCATAGATCTTGTGGCCGGAGAGGGAGAGCAGGTCGGCCCGGATCTCCTCCACATCGAGCGGGATGCGCCCTGCCGCCTGCGCCGCGTCGGTGTGGAACAGCGCGCCGGCCTCCTTCGCCAGGGCGCCGATCGCGGCCAGGTCCTGCACCACGCCGATCTCGTTGTTCACCGCCATGACGGAGATGAGCAGCGTCCGGTCGTCCAGCGCGGCGCGCAGGGCGTCGAGGTCGGCGAGTCCGTCCGGCCGCACCGGCAGCACCACCGGCTCGAACCCCTCGGCGGCCAGGTCGCGGATGCTCTCCAGGACGCATTTGTGCTCGGTCGCCAGCGTCACGATCCGCCGCCGCCCGCTCTCCTGGCTGGCGGCGAAGCGGGCCGCGCCCTTGATGGCGAGGTTGTTGGATTCGGTGGCGCCGGAGGTGAGGATGATCTCCCTTGCCTCGGCGCCGATCATCTCCGCGATCTCGGCCCGCGCGGCCTCCACCGCCTCCTCCGCCGCCCGGCCCATGGCGTGCTCGACGCTGTGGGGGTTGGCGAAATTCTCCTCCCACCACGGCCGCATGGCGGCCAGCACGCGGGGGTCCACCGGCGTGGTGGCGTGGTTGTCCAGGTAGATCGGGCGGTTCGGGCGCATCGCTCTATGTTTGGCCCCTCAGGCCGCGCGTTGCGAGAGGCGCGCCTGCATGGCAGCCCAGGCGGAGAGGAAACGCTCGGCCGCGTCCTCCGGTGCATTCCAGGGCAGGGACATGCGGATGCCGCAGCCCGCGGCCTCGCCGAGCCCCATCGCCGCCAGGACCGGGCTGCGCCCCACCTTGCCCGAGGAGCAGGCGGCGCCGGCCGAGACGCGGATGCCGGCGAGGTCGAGGGCGATCACCTGCGTCTCCGCCGCGATGCCGGGCAGGATGATGCTGCTGGTATTCGGCAGCCGCGGCGCGCCGGCGCCCGCAATCACCGCCTCCGGCGCCAGCGCCGCGACCCCCGCCTCGATCCGGTCGCGCAGGGCGGCGAGGCGCGCGGCCGCGGCCGGCTCGGCCGCCATCGCCGCGGCGGCGAGGCCGGCGATCGCCGGCAGCGGCTCCGTCCCGCCGCGCCGGCCGCGCTCCTGCCCGCCGCCCGCGATCAGCGCGGGAAGCTCCAATCCCGGCCGCAGCAGCAGCGCCCCGGCGCCGGGCGGCCCGCCCAGCTTGTGGCCGGAGAGGGCGAGGCTGTCCGCCCCCGTCCCGGCCAGCGTCACCGGCACCCGGCCGGCCGCCTGCACCGCATCCACATGCAGCCACGCGCCATGGGCGCGGCAGAGCGCCGCCGCCGGCGTCAGCGGGTGCAGCACCCCGGTCTCGTTGTTCGCCGCCATCAGGCAGACCAGGGCCGGGCCGCCTTCCGCCAGCAGCGCCGCCAGGGCCTCGAGGTCGGCGGTGCCGTCCGGCCGGACCGGGATCACCCCGGCCCCGGGCGCCGCGGCCAGCACCGCCGGGTGTTCCGTGGCCCCGGCCAGCACCCGCCGCCCGCGCCCGAGGCCCTGCACGGCCAGCGCATTCGCCTCCGTCCCGCCGCCGGTGAAGACCACGTCCTGGACCCGCGCGCCGAAGCGGGTGGCGACCGCCTCCCGCGCCTCCTCCAGCCGCCGGCGCGCGGCCCGGCCCGCGGCATGGACCGAGGAGGGGTTCCCCCCCGCCTCCAGCGCCGCGATCACCGCCGCCTTCGCCTCCGGCCGCAGCGGCTCGGTCGCGTTGGCATCCATATAAAGGGTGTCCACCACCGCCCGGCGCTACTGCGCCGCCTCCGTCACCGCCGGCGGCGGCGCCGCCCGGTCATGCGGCACCGCCGCCCGGCCGACGATCCGGCCGGCCACCACATCGGCCAGCGTCACATGCGCGAGGAAAAGCCGGATCTGCTCGCCGAGTTCGGACCAGAGATCATGGGTCAGGCAGCGCTGGCCGGCCAGGCAGCCGGGCGAGCCCTGCTCGCAGCGGGTGGCGCGGATCGGCTCATCCACCGCCTCGACGATCTCGGCAATCGCGATGGCATCGGCCGGCCGGGCCAGCCGATAGCCGCCACCCGGGCCGCGGGCCGAGGCGACCAGGCCGGCGCGGCGGAGATTGCCAAAGAGCTGCTCCAGATAGGCGAGCGAGAGAAGCTGGGCCTGGGCGAGTTCGGCGAGGCTCACCGGCCGGCCACCCCGCGGATCGGCCGCGCAGCCTTGCTGCCTTGCGGCCAGTTCGACCATCGCCATGACGGCATATCGCCCGCGGGTGGAAAGTCGCATGGCATTGGCCCCTAATGGATGAGGTGCTGTATACAGACATACCGGCCAGACGCTTCAAACATGGGCCCCGTGCCTTGATTCCGTTATGAAAGTCCCACTTGCGTCTCTATAGTGGCGATGTCCCTGGGGTTCGGGAGACTGCCCCTGGGAGCCTGGACGATACCGGTACCGATGCCCTCGACACCGCCGCCCAGAGATCAGGCGACAGTGCGGGAGAGGCTAATTTACCCGACCACCCCAGTCAACCATTGGGGGCGCCGCGGTACCGTTCGGCTAGGAAGTTGATACGCCTGGGCTCCTCTCGGCATCGTGTGCCAACGCATGTTGGTGCCGAGGGGAGCCCGGGCGTTGTCAGCCAGGTCTTCCCCACCAAGCGCCTCGGCGCGCCTGGCCTGCCGGCGGGATGGCTCCTCATCTCTTCGGTATCTGGGACGTGCCTGGCACAACCGGAATTGGACCCAAGGGACGATGCCTGAGGTCATGTTCGCCGGCCCCGACGGCCGGCTTGAAGGGCGTTATCATCACTCCAAGCAGCCGAACGCGCCGGTGGCGTTGTTGCTGCACCCGCACCCGCTGCATGGCGGGACGATGAACAACCGGGTGATCCACGCCCTCTACCAACGTTTCCAGGCGCTGGGGTTCTCGACCCTTCGATTCAACTTCCGGGGGGTTGGCCGCAGCCAGGGCCGCTATGACGGCGGCATCGGCGAGATCTCGGATGCGGCCTCGGCCCTCGACTTCCTCCAGGCGGTGAACCCCAATGCCCACAGCCTCTGGGTCGCGGGCTATTCCTTCGGCGCCTATGTCGGCATGCAGCTGCTGATGCGGCGGCCGGAGATGGGCGGCTTCGTCTCCATCAGCGCGCCGGCCAGCCACTATGATTTCGGCTTCCTCGCCCCCTGCCCCTGCAACGGGCTGATCTTCCACGGCGATCAGGACGAGCTGGTGCCGGAAAGCTCGGTCCGGAAGCTGGTGGACAAGCTGAACACCCAGAAGGGCATCAGCATCGACTACCGCACCCTGTCCGGCGCCGGCCATGTCTTCACGCCGGAGGAGACGGAGAAGGTGGTGGACGCCGCCGAGGACCATGTCCTCGCCCGGCTGAACCGCAGCCGGATGGCGCTCGCCGCCGACTGACGGGCTTCGCGGCAGCGGCCGGAAGCGCGGCGGGACAACACCCCGCCACGCTCCCGGCGCATGCCGCCGGGGCATGCCCGCCCTGCGCCGCTTCGATCCGGTAGGCGCCTTCGCCGCAGGCGGCGCGACGACCCCATGCCCAGGAACTCCCGCGACCGCCGGCCGCGGGCGCATGCCAGTGACCGTCGATGGTGCTCCATCAACGCCCCCTCGGTCGCCGGGCGGCTTGCTCCGCAAACCCTGGCCGGGCCGCGCTGGCGGCGGCGCCCGTTCGGGCGCTCGGCATGCATGAAACGGTCATGCCGCTGTCATCAGGATGCGCGGGGCATCCGGGCCGGGCCCGGCCGGCAGGGCGCCACACGCGCCGGTGGCAGGATTGCCGGACGCCTCCACTCAAGACTTGCCATGGCATGTAATTTCCTCATCCTCCGCGGGGGCTTTTCGCCGCGGTAGGGGAACCACGCAGCCATGGACAGCAGCGGCACCACAGCCTGCGGCCGAACGCCGCCGGTGGCCCCGCCGCGTGCCGGAGCCTCGACACAGCCGGCCGGCCGCCCTCCGGCGCGCTTCCGCACCCATCTTCTCGGCCTCTCCCTCGGCACCGGCCTCCCCCTGGTCGCGCTCGCCATCGGCCTCGCTTGGTGGATCGCGGCTGATCAGCGCCGCACCGCCCTGCGCGACCTCTCCCGCGCCGCCGATGCGCTCCAGACCGAGCTCGACCGGGAGTTGCGCATCACCGCGACCGCGCTGGAGGCGCTCGCCACCTCCCCCACCCTCGACGCGGCGGTCGAGGGCGAGCCCGCTCCGCCCGCCGCCGCCGCCTTCTGGTCCCAGGCCCGGGCGCTGATCGCCCACCGCCCCGACGTGCTGCACAACATCGCGCTCTTCGATGCCCAGGGTCGGCACCGGATGAACACCCTGGTTCCGCCGGACCAGCCCCTGCCGGGCCTCGGCCTGGTACGCTTTCCCCTCCAGGGACCGCAGCCGATCGATCCCCTGGAGTTCTTCGGCGCCATCCTCCGGAGGCGGGAGACCTATGTCTCGCCGCTCTTCGTCGGGCCACTGGCGGGGCGGCCGGTCATCAGCATCGCCATGGCGGTCCGGCGCGGGGAGGCGGTGACCGCCCTGCTCGCCGCCAATATCCTGCCGGCGAGCCTCGGCGCCGTGCTGCGCGGCCAGCGCCTTCAGCCGCGCTGGGTGGCGACGCTCGTCGACAATCGCGGGCTGGTCATCGCCCGCACCCGGTGGGAGGACCAGGCCTTCGGCCGCCCCGCACCGGACTGGCTGGTGGAATTCCAGCGCGGCGGCGGGGCGGGGACGACCATCCGGACCACCGCCCCGGACGGCACGCCCACCTATGCCGCGCTCCGTCACATGCCGCAGGGCGACTGGGCGCTGGCGCTCAGCGTGCCGCGCGCGGCCGTGGACGGCCCGCTGCAGCTGGCGGTGGCGAGCGCCAGCGCCGGCGGCGCGCTGGCGGTGGCGCTCGCCGCCCTGCTGGCCCACCGGATCGGGGCGCGGCTGGGGCGGGAGGTGGAGGCCCTCGGCGCCGATGCCGCCCGGGTGGTGCGCGAGCAGCCGCTGGCGCCGCGCCCCCCGCCCCGGGTGCGGGAGGTGGCGGAGGTCCGCCAGGCCCTGGCCGCGGCCCATACGGCGCTGCGGGCACGGGCGGCGGCGAAGCGGGAGGCGGAGGAACACCTCGTGCTGCTGCTGCGGGAGGTGGACCACCGTGCCAAGAACGCCCTCGCCGTCGCCCTCTCCCTGATCCGCCTCTCGCCCAGGGATGTCCCGCCGGCGGAATTCGCCGCCGCGGCCGAGGGGCGCATCACCACCATGGCGCGCGCCCATGCCCTGCTGGCCCGCAGCGCCTGGACCGGGGCGGAGCTGCAGGCGCTGGTCGAGAGCGAGTTGCCGGTGCAGGCCGGCCAGGTGGGGCTGGCGGGGCCGCCGGCCCGGCTCTCGGCCGAGGCGGTGCAGCCCGTCGCCATGCTGCTGCATGAGCTGGCGACCAATGCCGCCAAGCATGGCGCCCTCTCCCTCCCCGGCGGGGAGGTGCAGATCACCTGGGAGTTCCTGCCCGGGGACCAGGCACTGCGGCTGGTCTGGGCCGAGCGCGGCGGACCGCCCCTGGCGGGCCCGCCGGCGCGGCGCAGCTTCGGCCTCCGGCTCATGACCCAGCTGGCGGAGCGGCAACTGGCCGGGCGGCTCTGCTTCGACTGGGCAGCGGCGGGGCTGCGCGCCACCCTCACCCTGCCCGCCGGCCGCGCCGCCCCGGAGGGCACCGCCCTGGCCCGGCCCGCGCAGAAGGCGCGCCCGCCGGCCGTCGCGCCGCGCCCGGCCTGGACCGGTCCGGATGCCCCACCGCCGCGTGTGCTGGTGGTGGAGGACGAGGCGCTGCTGGCGCTGGAGCTGGAGACCGGCCTGCGCGAACTGGGCTGCGAGGTGATCGGCCCTGCGCGCAACCTGGCGGAGGCCAGCCGGCTGGCCGCGTCGGAGCCGCGCCTCACCGCCGCGGTGCTGGATGTCAATCTGGGCGGCGGGGAGCTGGTCTTCCCGGTGGCCGACCTGCTCGCCGCGCGCGGCGTGCCCTATCTGCTGGCGACCGGCTATGGCAGCGCGGGCCCGCTGGAAGGGCGCGATGCCAAGGCGGCGGCGGTGCTGCGCAAGCCCTATCAGCGGGCCGCGCTGGCCGCGGCGCTGGCGCAGGCCCTGCCGGGAGATGCGAGCGGGACCTCCCCATGACCGGTGGTCATCACAGTTCAGCGCGAGAGGGGCGCGGCGTCCCGATGCCCGGCAAGGCGGGGCCCGCCGCACCGGTCCGCCCATGGCCCGCAGCCGCAGTTCGGGCCTTGCTGCGCATTGTCCGGCACATCAGTCCCGGCCTCCATGGGTCATGCCGAGCGGCACAATACCGACGGCCGTTGATGGTGACCCATCAACGGCCCCTCCATCGCCGGGCGGTTTGCTCCGCAAAGCTTGGCTACGCCGCACAGGCGGCGGCGCCCGTCCGGGCACTCGGCAGGAATGGGACATTCATTCCGCTGGTATAAGTCCCGACCTGCAGCCGCCATCGGCGGCTGCGGCCGCATGAATGTCGGCCTTGTTGCGGGACGGCATCAGACATCCGCACGCCACCGGGCGAGTGCCCCCGCATCCCAGTCCAGCCCGATCCCCCCGCGCTCCGGCACCAGCGCCATGCCGTCCTTGACCTCGAGCGGTGTCCTCAGCAGCGGCCCGGCCACGTCCAGGTGTTCCAGCCAATGCGCGGTCGGCGTCGCCGGCAGCAATTGCGCGCTGGCCTCGACGAAGATGTGGGAGGACATGGGCACGCGCTTCGCCGCGGCGATCGCCGCCGCCTGCTGCCAGCCCGTCACGCCGCCGATCTTCATCGCATCCGGCATGCAGAGATCGACCGCCCCGGCCTCCAGCGCGCGCGCCATGCCCTTCGGCCCCCACCAATTCTCCCCGCCCTGCACCGGCACGCGCAGCGCCTGGCGCAGCGCGGCGAGACCGGCATCGTCATCGACCGGCAGCGGCTCCTCCAGCCAGCGGATATCGAGCGTCTGCAGGGCCAGGCCGCGCCGCTCCGCCTCCGGCCGGGTCAGGCCCTGGTTGTAGTCCACCAGGATCTCCACCCCGTCCCCGACCGCGCCGCGCACGGCGCGCACCGTGTCCAGGTCGTCCTCCAGCCGCGCCTGGCCAAGCTTGAACTTCACCGCCCGGGCGCCGAGCGCGGCGACGGCCTGGCCCGCCTCCTCCGCCAGCATCGCCGCGCCCCAGCCGCGGAGCGAGGCATAGACCGGCAGCGGCCGGGGCTCGGAGCCCAGCAGCCGGCAGAGCGGCTGGCCCGCCGCCCGGCCCAGCGCATCCCACATCGCCATGTCGAGACAGGAGAGGGCGATCTGCACCAGCCCCTCCGTCCCCAGGATGCGATAGGCGTTGTGCAGTTCCGCCCAGAGCGTCGCCGGCGCCAGCGCCCGCCCGGCGAGGCTCGCGCCGATGTTGCGCACCAGGGCCGCCGTCGGGCCGAGGGCGGCTGGCGTATAGGGGAAGACATAGGCATTGCCCGCCACCCCCTCCCGCGTCCGCACCTCCGCGATCACCAGCGGCGCGCGCGGGATGACGTTGAGGCTGTTGCGCAGCGGCGGGTCGAGCGGCGCGTCCACCGCGCGGACGGCGACCTCCTGGATCGTCAGGGTCATGGGCGTTCCTCCGTTCCGGCGGATGGTGCCCGGGGCCGCGGGGCCGCGGCAACCGCCCACCCACCCGCGGCGTCAGGCCCGTACCACGCAGGAGGACGCCATGGCCCAGCAGCCCCGCAACCGGGAGCCGGACGAGCCCACGCATGACCCGAGCGATCCCGGCTACCGCGACCCGGGCGATGCGGTGCCGGAGGGCATCCCCGGCCCCGGCAGCGATGTCGGTGACGATGCCCGCGGCAGCGAGGCCCGCCCGGACCGCGACCCCGGCGATTCCGTGCCGGAGGGCGTCGCCCCGGCCGAGCCGGCGCCGCTGACCGAGGAGGACAAGCAGGTGAAGCGGCAGTTGGAGGAACTGCCGAAGCGCGGCGGGTGACGGCGCCGGCCGGTCAGCCCAGCCGCACGAACATCGCCTCATGCTTGTTGTGCGCGCCGTGGAAGACCATGGCGCCGGGGATGGCGGCGAATTCCGCCGTCACGGCGTGGTCCGTCTCGCCCTGGAACTTGATGGTGCAGCAGACATGCTTCGCCCGGTCGGCTTCCATCCAGCGCCGCACCAGCGCCAGCAGCCGGGCCGGGTAGCAGATGATGTCGCTGAACAGCCAATCGACCGGCGGATGGTCCCGCGGCTCAAGGCCGAAGGCGCTCTCCTGCCGCGTGGCCACGCCCGGCATGGCGGCGACGGCCGGATCGAGCGGCGCCTTGTCCACAGCCGTCACCCGGGCGCCAAGCCTCGCCAGCGCCCAGGTCCAGCCGCCGGGGGAGGCGCCGAGGTCGAGGCAGGTCTCACCGGGTTGCGGCCAGCGGCCGGCGCGGGTCAGCGCCTCCCACAGTTTCAGATAGGCGCGGCTGGGCGGGCCTTCCCGGTCCTCGACGAAGCGGACCTCCCCGTTCACGAAGGGGCTGGTCTTGGTCGGGCTGGCCAGCAGCCGGTCCGGCGCCAGCAGCGTCCAGGCGCCGAGATGGCCGGTCGGCGCCGGGTCGGGGAAGGCGAGCGGCCTGGCCTTCACCGGCGGCAGCCTGTCCTCGATCAGCGCCGCGCGGCGGTGGTGGCCGGCGGCATAGAGCGCCCAGTTGCGCTGGATGGCGCGCAGCGCATCGGCGGCCGCCTTCACCGAGGGCGCCGGCATCTCCCGCGGTTCGGTCCAGACCTCCAGCGCCCAGACCATGGGCGCCGGCGGCTCGGGCGAGAGGGCAAGGCGGCCATGCCAGGCGGTCACGCTCCGGCCGGCCAGGCGCAGTTCCTCGGCCAGGTCGCGCTCGAAGCCCTCGGCCGCCAGATAGGCCGCGCCAATGGCCGGTGGCGTCACCGCCGGACCACCGCGGAGGCCGCCAGCAGCCCCCAGGCGACCATCAGCGTGACGCCGCCGAGCGGCGCCACCGGGCCGAGCGAGACGCCGCCGAGCGCGCTGGCATAGACCGCGCCGCAGAAGAGCAGCAGGCCGAGCGCGAAGGCGCCCGCCGCGACATGCGGCAGGGTCCCGCCCCGCCGCTCCGCCCAGAGCGCGGCGCCGACCAGGGCGAGGGCGTGCCAGCCCTGCATGCGGATGCCGTTGTCGAGCGCCATCAGCGCGCGCGCATCCAGCCGCGCCGGCGCGGCATGCGCCGCCCAGGCCGAGAGGGCGACGGCGCCGAGACCGAAGAGCGCGCCAAGGGTGAGCCAGAGCCTGTGCATGGCGCCGGGCTTAGAGCAGATCGCCGCCGAGTGGAAACGCCCGGAGGCGTGAATCCGCTCTGTCAAACGATGTCCTGGCCCGGCATCGCCTCCCTGGCCAGGCCCGCACGGCGCGCCTCATTCGCCGCCAGGTGCGCCTGGCGCGTCGGCTCCGGCAGGCGGTAGCCGGTGCCGCAGCGCTTCACCCAGGCGACGGCGCTCGCCAGCGACATGCGGTGGCCGAGCGAGATCCAGAGCGGATTGGACCGCCGCTTCGTCCGGAGCACCGTCCCGAGCCGCTCGCCACGCCAGACCAGCGGCTGCTCCGCCCCCGGCTCCTCGCCCACCGGCCCTTCCGGCCGCCCGACCAGGGGCGACTTGGCGACCCCGATGGTGGGGATGTCCAGCACCACGCCGAGATGCGTGGCGATGCCGAAGCTGCGCGGATGCGCGATGCCATGGCCGTCCACCATCACCAGGTCGGGCCTGGTCGCCAGCCTCTCCCAGGCCGCGAGCAGCGCCGGCACCTCGCGGAAGCCGAGATAGCCCGGAACATAGGGCAGGGTCGCCCGCGCCTCGGCCGTGGCCCGCGCCACGACCCGGAGCCCGGGCCATTCCAGCACCACCACGGCGGCATAGACCCGCCCTTCCGGGTCGAAGCGGCTGTTGCTGATATCGACCCCGCCCAGCCATCGCACCGGCGGGTGGGCATCCTCCCGCACCACCCGGGCGGCGAGCGCGAGCTGCGCCGCCTTCGCCGTGGCGAGGTCGGGCGGGGCCAGCCATTCGGGCGGGATGTCGCGGGCGGGTGGCGTGATGCCGGGCAGGTCCATGCCGGTGTTCCGATGCGCAGCCGTCCAACCCCGCCCCCCGGGCGCGGTTCCGGAGGTACCGCCGCCCGGCGGGCCGGGGGGACCGGTCCCGGAGGGCCCCGGGGGCAATCCGGCGGAGGCCGCCTGGCGGGCGCGCCCCAGCCGCCCGGCATCGCCGGGACCATCGAGGCCGAGGACGGGGAGGAGGCGACGACCGGCAGGCGCTGGGCGCTGGCGGCCGCCAGGGGGGAGTAGGGCGCGGCGGCGGAGCGTCGCCGATCTTCCGCTGCGCATGGCACAGAGAGCCGTCGAGCCAGATCGGCGAGGTGAGGCGCAGGTCCGGCGCCACCGCCCCGGGCATGATCCTGGCGCAGGCGGTGCCGGCGCGCCGGGCCTGCGCAACCAGGCCGCCACCGCCCCGGTCCGCGCCAGCCGCGATCAGCCCCGGCCGAACCAGCGCTTCAGCCGCGCCACCAGCCCCTCGGACCGGCCGGCGATCTTCTGGTGCGAGACATGCGGGCGGCGGGAGGGCGGCGGCAGGGCGCTCGCCACGGTATGCCGGCCGGCATCCCGCGCCGCGATCAGCCGCGCTTCCAGGCCAAGGACCTGCGCCACCGCCTCCGGCGGGTTGGAAAGGCTCAGCGCCTCCGTGGTCGCGGCGGCATCGGGCCAGGCCTCCGCCCGGCGCAGCGCGTCGATCACCCGCACCGTCTGCTCGGGGTCGAGCGGCGGGCCGCCGCGCCACAGCGCCACCGCGTCCAGCCGCCACATCCGCGCCAGGTCGTCCCGGTTCAGGTCATCCGCCACCCAGGCGGCATGCAGCGTGGCCTCGGCCGCGGCATGCAGCGCGCCCGTCTCCTCCAGCACATGGGCCCAGGCAAGGAAGCGGCGGGCCAGCGGCGGATAGGAGGATTCCGCGAGCAGCGCGCGGAAGGGCGCGGCGGCGACGGCCTGGGCCGCGGCCGGATGGGCCTTGGTGATGTTCGGCGCGGCATAGCCGCAGGAGGGGCATTGCTGCAGCCAGCGCGCCATGGTGGAGCGCACCGGCTCCCCCGGTCGCAGATCGAGGTCCGGCGCCTGCTCCGGCGGGCTGGGCCGGAAGGGCGGCTGCCGGCTGCCCGTGCCGCAGACGGCGCAGCGCGGCAGGGCTTCGGCCGCGGGCGGTTTGGGCGGGGCTGGGGAGGGTGCCGGCATCCCTGCAAAAGTAGGCATGCTTGCCGGAAAGGCGAAGGGGGGTCCGCGCCCCGCGTCAGGCGATTCCCCGGCATGCGTGTTTCCGATGACGCCGGTGTTGCTCCCCGGGCCCTGCCTGGGGATAGTGCGGCCATGCCGCGCGGCGACCTGTTCCCTGATATCGCACCCTACGAAACCGGATTGCTGCCCCTCTCGGGCGGGCATGTCATGTACTGGGAGCAGGTGGGCAACCCCCGCGGCCAGCCGGTGCTGTTCCTGCATGGCGGCCCCGGCGCCGGGGCCGGCGCCGTGCACCGGCGCTTCTTCGACCCCGGGCACTGGCGGGTGGTGATCTTCGACCAGCGCGGCGCCGGCCGGTCCCGCCCGCTCGGCGAGCTCCGGGACAACACCACCCCGCACCTGGTCGCGGATATCGAGGCGCTGCGCCGGTCGCTGGGGATCGAGCGCTGGCTGCTCTTCGGCGGGAGCTGGGGCTCGACCCTCGCGCTGGCCTATGCCCAGGCGCATCCGGAACGCGTGACGGGCTGCGTGCTGCGCGGCGTCTTCCTGGGCCGCCAGGCGGAGGTGGAGTGGTTCCTGACCGGGCTGAAGCGCGTCTTCCCCGATGCCTGGGCCGCCTTTGTCGAGCACCTGCCGCCGGAGGAGCGCGGCGACATCCTGGGCGCCTATCTCCGCCGGCTCTGCGACCCCGACCCGCTGGTCCACCTGCCGGCGGCCCGGGCCTGGAGCCAGTATGAGGGCAATTGCTCCACCCTGCTGCCGAGTCCCGACACCGTGGCGAGCTTCGCACAGGACCGCACCGCGCTCGGCCTTGCGCGGATCGAGGCGCATTACTTCGCGCACGACCTGTTCCTGCCGAAGGATGGGCTGCTGGCCCATATGGGCCGCATCGCCCATATCCCGGCCGAGGTGGTGCAGGGCCGCTACGACATGGTCTGCCCCGCCGAAACCGCCTTCGATCTGGTGGCGGCATGGCCACGGGCGCGGCTGACCGTGGTGCCGGATGCCGGGCATTCGGCGCTGGAGCCGGGGGTGCGAACCGCACTGGTGGGCGCGGTGGAGCGCTTCCGCCGGCGGGGCTGATCCCGCGGCACGCCGGACGGGCGGCCTGCGGGACAGGATGAAATTTCCGGAGGGGCGACGCGCCACCTGCAGCGTCGCCAGGCGCCGGGCCGGTAATGCGTTGCCGGATGGGGCTGCCTGCGGGCGGGTGCCCGCAGGCGGGGCAGCATCAAATTCCCGACTTCTTCCCCTGCGTCTCCAGCCGGATGTAGGTCTGCACCACATCGGGCAGGTTCTGGCCGGCCCATTCGGCCATCGCGATCTCCTCCTGTAGCGATTCCTGCAGGAGTTGTACACCCTGCTGGTCGCCGGCCTGCTGCGCCATTTCGATGAGCGCCTTGTAGGAGGCGATCTCGTAATGCTCGAAGGCGTAGTTCGCGAAGCTGTTCTTCAGCACCTCGTCCTGCATCGGGGCATGCGCCATGGCGGCCATGTTGCCCATGAAGCTGGTCGCGAAGTCCTTCAGCGTGCTCTCGCTGGTGCCATGGGCCTGCAGGATCTGCTCCAGCCGCTTGGATTGCCGGCGGGTTTCCTCAATATGCTGCTGCAGGCGCTGGCGCATGGCCGGATAGTTCTCGATCCGCTCGACCTGGCGGGAGAGAAGCTGGTCGGCCTGGGCCTCGAGCGCATGGGCGTTGCGCAGGCCCGTGATGTAGATGTCCTGGATGGAACTGGCCACTGAGTCGCCTCCTGTTCGTGTGGGGCGCCAACGGGGGCGGGGCAGGACGGGTTGCTTTCGGCAGCGGACGGGATCGGCGGCTTCAAGCCGGGAGGCAGGTGTGTTATGATGTTTTTGGGTCTCCGTAGCTCAGCAGGATAGAGCACCAGATTCCTAATCTGGGGGCCGTGGGTTCGAATCCCGCCGGGGACACCATTCCTTCCTACAAACTCGCTCTCCGCCTGATCGGACCGCGCGCTGAACCGCAGGTTTGGCCTGGGGTCGCGCTGTGACCTGGGGAGTGCGGTGACGTAACGAATTCGGAATTTTCTCTCTGAAGGGCGCTTTCTCTCCGGACCTGGGGACTTGGCGGATTTAGTCCCCAGGTTTGGACCGAGGAAAACTGCGGCTTTCCGAGCGGCAACTCGAGCAACGGTTGGAAAGCGACTTGCCTACCAGGCGAGGCTGGCGACGAACTTCGGAACCATCAGTGCCAGCGAGGAGTCCTCGTTGCCCGAGTGAGCAGGTCGTGCGAATCTGTCCCGATCATAGAGAGCGTGTTTGACCGATGGCGGGTCTGGGTGAGCTGAAAACGACAGAGGGTCCCGAGACCAGCCTCGTCTACGAATTCCATAACGTCCGGCCGATTGAGCTGTTGGATTTCACCAACAGCCTCCTGGCGGTCGGCGAGCAGTACAAGTCCTTCATCCGCCGCCAGGGCGGTCCCTGGGCCGAAGACGACTACCGGCTCTACGTGAAGGAAGTCCGCTCAGGCAGCATCATCGCCGAGCTGGTGAGCATGGCTACCCAGGGGCAGATGATTGCCCCCTTCGCGCCCTTCATTGTCCAGTTCACTCAGCAGCTCGGCGAGTGGTTCGAGTTCCTCAAGGGGGTCAAGGACGCCAAGGACGTCAAGGAGCTGTTCCTGGGCGCCACCAAGAAGGACTTCCAGCAGGTCTCCCAGATCATCGAGCCGGTGGCCAAGGACGGCGGCTCCCAGATCAACCTGATCGCCAAGCAGGGCGGCACCATCATCTTCAACGCGCCCTTGAACTCGATTGAGGCCAACGCCGTGCAGAACGGCCTCCGGCGCCGGATCGAGGCGATTCCCGAGACCATCTCTGTGACCTGCGCCCCTGAACTGGATCCGGGTTTGATGGAAGAGTTGGCCTCCTGAGGGAGGTCGGGATGGCAGGGAAGCGTTTGAAGCCGGAACAGATCATTGGGGTGCTGCGGCAGGCCGAGGTGGAGCTGGCGCAGGGCCGGACGGTGGGCGAGATCTGCCGCGGGTTGGGGGTATCGGAGGCGAGCTTCTACCGCTGGCGGACCGAGTACGGCGGCCTCAAGGTCGACCAGGTCCGGCGCATGAAGGAACTGGAGCGAGAGAATGCACGGCTGAAGCGGGCCGTGGCCGAGCTCACGCTCGACAAGCAGATCCTACGAGAGGCCGCCGAGGGAAAATACTAGGCCCCGAGCGTCGCCGGGCCTGTGTCCGTCATGTGCAGGCTACGCTCGGCGTCTCCGAACGCCGGGCGTGCTGCACCCTCGGTCAGCCGCGCTCGACGCAGCGTCGTGCACGCCG
>NZ_JAJAQI010000066.1 GCF_020523605.1 Roseicella aerolata
GAAGGTTCGAACTCGCGGGCAAGGTCGGCCGGGTCGCGTCCGGCACGGACCAACTCGACCATCTGGCGCCGGAACTCCGGTGCGTAGGCAGGATGGGGTCTGGGCATCGCGGACACCTCACGCGAAAGCTTCGTTGATGTCCATCGAGACGGGGCAAACCCACATGGTGCGGAAATCCGGCTGAGCCAGCGCCGTCACGGCCTGGAAGTCGAGGCGCTCTTCACAGGCACGCGCGATCCGCCGCGACGAGTAGACGCCACGGCTGTAGGCATAGAGTAACAGCGCTACCATCATCGCCGGATGGTACGGCGGACAACCCTTGGGCTCCCTGTAGGCCGCGAGTATCGCCGAGAGATCGAGCTCCTCCACCACGATGTCGCGGACCAGATGCGCGGGATGCCCCTCAGGGGTGAACTCCTGTACAAGGCGGCAGCAGCCACACCTCGTCCACCTTCCAGGGTCGAAAGCTCTTCGTCATGCCGGCGAGCGAATCATCGCACGCCCTGCCTGTCGAGCCTCTTCACTCGCTATCGGGACAGGCTCCTCGGCCGGACCATTCCTGCGCGGTGCCTCGCCGGCCATCTCCGGGGCGACGCGGATGCGCCCGACGGTGCCATGCCCAAGCCGTCCCGACGATCGTCTCAAGGTCGGAGGACCTCGGCACGAAGCCGAGTTCCCGGCGCGCCAGGGTCGGGTCCGCGACCAGCGCAGCCGGGTCTCCTTCCCGACGCCGTCCGGTGACTGCGGGCAACTCCTCGCCGGTCACCCGTTCGATCATCCGCAGCACCTCGAGCACCGAGGCGCCCCGGCCCGTGCCGAGGTTGTAGGCGCCTCCCGGATGCCCCCCCAGCAGCGCATCGAGCGCGCCGGCATGCGCATCCGCCAGATCCGAGACATGGATGTAGTCGCGGATCGCCGTGCCATCTGGCGTCGGGAAGTCGGAGCCGAAGACGGCGAAGTCCCTGACATGCCCCTGCAGGGCCATCATCGCCCGCGGAATCAGGTGGGTCTCGGGATCGCGCAGCTCCCCAATCTCGCCATCCACATCGGCGCCGCAGGCGTTGAAGTAGCGGAGCGCGATGGAGCGCAGGCCGTAGGCAGGGCGGTAGTCGCGCAGGATCTGCTCGACCATCAGCTTCGACGCGCCGTAGGGGTTGATCGGGTTGGGCCGGGTGTCCTCCGAGATCGGGACCGTGTCCGGCTGGCCGTAGATGGCGCAGGTGCTGGAGAAGACCAGCCTGTTGCAGCCGGCGGCGCGCATCCCGTCCAGCACCGCGAGGGTGCCGGTGACGTTGTTGTCGAAGTACTTGCGCGGGTCCGACACCGACTCGCCGACATAGGCGCAAGCAGCGAAGTGCAGCACGGCCTCGCAGCCATGCTCCCGAATCGCCCAGCCCACCGCCGCTGCGTCGCGGATGTCACCCTCCACCACCGGCCCCCAGCGGACGAAAGCCCGGTGGCCCGTCGAGAAGTTGTCGAAGATGACCGGCTTGTAGCCCCTGGCCGCTAGGGCCTTGCAGGCATGGGCGCCGATGTAGCCGGCGCCGCCCGCGATCAGCACTGGTGCTGACATTGGTATGCTCTCCTTTCCAGCGCGGCGGCCCAGACGCCGTCCTGCTCGTGTGATCGGCGGTCCCTCACCCTGCTACCTAAGCCGCAGTCGCCACGGCGCCGGATTCTCCGTCCCAGCGCGCCATGCCGCAGGCATCGATCAGCTGCCGCCGCAGCACCGGCCGATTCTCATCGCTGAAGATAGAGTGGTGGGTCCCCGGGACGTGGTGGACGCTCACGGCCGGGCTGACCTCCGACCAACCGAGATCGGGGGACGGGTCGGATGCGTGCTCGCTCGAGCGGAGCAGCGCGACCCGTGGCCCAGTGACTGGCGACGGCGCGCCGCCGGCAATCCAGGAGCGCAGGATCGCGGAGCGCTGGATGCCCTCGAGATACTTCTGACAGAAGAACCCGGCCTCGGCCGAGGGGCGCGGGAGCTGCCCGCGCCGGGCCAGCAGGCGGAGCAGCGGCCGCAGTTCCGGCCTGGCGAGGTTCTGCGCCAGCGCAATGCCAAGCGCCTCCTGGAGCCGTCCGCCGTGCAGGCTCTTGCGCAGCGCACCGCCCCAGATCTCCGTCCGCAGCGCTGGCCCGGGGCGGACCAGCTTCAGTCCCCGACGAGTCGTGTCGATCACGCAGACGGAACTCACTTTGGTGCCACGGTCCAGCATCAACCGCACGAGGGGCACTGCGACATGCCCCCCGAAGGAATAGCCGACGATGTGGACCGGAACCGGCGCATCGAGCTGGCGCTCGACCTGCTCGAACACAGCAGCCGCGATGTCCGTCATGCTGAGGTCGCGCAGCGACATGTCGATCCAGCCCGGATAGCGAGGCACGATCGGCTGGATCCCCGGCGGCAGCTCGGTGCGCAGCCGCGCGAGCGCGGGCTCGTCGCCGGTGAGGCCCGGCAGGAAGAGGGCAACGCCCGCCGGCGCCGTCCTGACACGCCGCGCCGCAAGGCGTGCTGTGAGTGCCCCTAGCATCTCGCTCGGCCGCATCTCGGCACCGAGCGCCTCGAGCGGGAGCGCAGTGCCTTCCCCCAGGCGCCTCTCCATCTCGAGCGCAAGCTGGATGAGTTTCAACGAGTCGCCGCCGACTGCCGCGAATGGCCTGTCTGCCTCGTAGGACGCGCAGTCGAGCACACTCCCCCAGGCACCGGCAAGGGCCTGCTCGAGCCTGGTCGCTGCTGGCCCGCCGGACGGCGCGGTCTGCGGCGCGGCGCGGAGCTGCTCCAGACCGACCTCGCAGGGTTCACCATCCGGCCGCTTGGGAATCTCATCGACAACATGCAGCTCTAGGGGCAGGGGACCGGTCGCCGCGAGCCACGGCGCCAGGGCGCTGGTCAGCTCCGCGCGCCGGTGCGTGCCGCAGGCGACGAAGGCAACCAGCGAGGAGTCCCCCTGCGGATCCGCCAGCCGCACCACGGCCGCATCCCTGACATCCGCCTTGCTCCGCAGCAGGGCCTCAATCTCCCAGGGCGTGATCGGCTCGTTGCCCGGGGCCATCCAACCTGCCACGGTAAGCAGACCGTCGGTCCGGACGGAGCAGCGGAGCCCCGTGCGCAGCCAATGCTGGTCGCCGGCGAGCGGCACGCAACGACCCCCGACCCAGCGCCCAATCGGCAGCGCATCGCCCCCGAGCAGGAGCTCCCCAGACTGGTCCTCCTGCCCCGGTTCACGCGCCGGCGACAGCGCGAGGCGGCTTCCAGCCAACGGATGGCCCATCGGGACAAGTCCGGCCTCGCTCGTGCCAGCCGGCGACACGAACCACTGCGAAACCACCGTTCCGGCTAGGCTGCATGCGACCTGGACGCATGCCCCGGCCGGCAGCAGCCGCCGCAGCGGCGCGATGTCGCCATAAAACATCGGCCCCCCGGCCAGGCGGACCAGTCGCAACGACGCGAGCGCGTCGCGGCCGGAGTCGCTGCGAAGCAGCGCGCGAAGCATGGCCGGGCTCGCGCCCAGCACCGTCACACGACCGCGGCGCATCAGGTCAGCGACGCTATCAACGCCGCCCCGCATCGGATCGCGGCCGCGCAGCCGCGCCCCGGCCAGCAAGGCCGCGAGGGCGCCCGTGATGCCGTCAATGCCACCCGGGCTGTTCAGGACGAGGACGCGGTCGGTCGGGCCCAGCTCGGCGGCACGGGTGAAGGCCAGCGCCCCCCGCAGCAGGGCCTCGCTCCCGATAACCAAGGCGGGTCGATCGCCGGCTGGACCCTGGTCCCGGAGGATCAACGCAGGCTCGCGACCGAACGCTGCTCGCTCGACGGCGCTCCCGCAGGAAGTCGCGGCGGCAGGCACCCGATCCGGCGCGATCACTGGGATGGACATGTCGCGGAATGCGGCCGGGACCTGCCCGGCGGGCGCCAGGACCGCGGCGGGCGGCCCGCTGCGCAAGGTCGCCTCAAGCTGCCCGGGTTGAGCCATCGTATCGACGACGAGCGCGACACGACGGGCCGCCATAGCGCCCAGCAGCGACACCACCTGCCAAGCCGGCTCAGGACAGGCCAGGGCCACGGCGCGGCCTTCCGGCACCCGCGCTCCTATATCTTCGGCGAGCCGGGACACGAGGCCGAGGAGGTTGCCGTAGGACACGGCCACTTCCTCGTCCTCCAGCGCGATCAGCGCCGCCGCCTGCGCCCCCACGCACTCCAGCAGGGCCAGGAGCGACGGCGTCGCGCGGCGCGGGCCGGGCGGAGGGCCGGAGGCCTCGCCCATGGGCCCGCCGTTGCAGTCCAGCGATGCGGTTTCTGTCTCGATCACGAGGATGTCGTCAGTATTTCCCTCATGCCTTGTCATAATTCACACCCAATGCTTGATGACGACGTGGTCCGCGACCGATCAAGGACCAAGCCTCCGGCTAGGCGGCGGCCGCGCGGGACACCCGGGAGGAAGGCGCGACCCGGTCATTCGCCCGGCTCCTGCAGAGCCGTCGCGGGACTCGGCCCGAGCGCCGCGGGCATCTGGCGGCCCAGAGCCAACCAAGCCGCCGCGGCGAATACCGCGGAGCCCAGCGGAACCGTCAGCGCGATCTCAGCGAGCGGCTCCAGACCCGCCCAGCGCTGGACCGCGATCACGACCAGCGCCATGGCGGCGACCGCGAGCAGCCCGGGCAGCACCTGCCGGAAGAGCCAGAAGGGCGAACGGCCGAGCGCGTGCAACACGATCCGGCCGCCGACCAGCGGCAGCACAAAGGCCGAGGTCGACCAAGCCACGGCGAACCCGGACGGCGTCCGCGGCTGCACCAGCAGCAACCAGAGGAAGGGACAGGCCGTGCCGAGCAGCGACAGCATCAGGTTGACCCGCGCCCGGTCCAGCGCGACGAAGAGGCTCGGCGCGGTCCCGCTCAGGAAATAGGCGGCTGAGGCAAAGGCCGCGATGCGCGTCGCATCCGCCGTCTCGGACCATTGCTCGCCGAGCACGCCGATAATGAAACTCGGGGCCACCAGCCCCATTCCGACGGCGATCGGCAACCCTAGCAGGGCGCTTAGCTGCGCCAGCTCGCCATAGGTGCGCGCGAATTCGCCCCGGCCCGCGGCTGCGAGGGAAAGCCGCGGCATCGAGATCCGGGCCATGGCGATCCAGGCGGCGGTTAAGCCTGCCTCCACAATGCGGAACGCGAAATGCGACTGGGCGACGATAGCCTCGCTAGCGATCACTGCGACCGCCACCAGGAAGACGCGGTATTTCCCGTTGTTGACCAGCGTCGCCAGGGTCTGCGGCCCGGCGATGGAAGACAGCTCGCGCAGGGTCATAAGGTCGAGAGCGGGCCGCGGCACCCGTCCCAAGCTGGGCAGCAGCAGCACAAAGGTCACGGCCGTCAGCAGGATCTGCAGCGCGATCATCGCCCAGGCCCCGCCCGCCGCCCAAGCCACCGCCATCGCGGCGAGCAGTCCTGCCGGCTGCCCGACGAGGACGCGGAGCGCGAGCAGGCGGTAGCGCTGCGCCCGCACCGCTATGCCCGAGGCGATCCCGACGACAGCGGACAGCGGTAGGAGCAGCGCGAGAGCGGCGATCATCGGCGCCGCCGCCGGCATCTCGATGAACGCAGCGAGCGACGGCGCGAAGGCGGCGAGCCAGACCGCCATGGCGCACCCGAGCAGGAGCGCGAAGGTGAGGGCGCTGTCCACGTGCCGCGTCTGCAGCGCGGGATGGCGGATAATCGCGTCGGTGAAGATCACTGAGACGAGTAGGTCCCAGAGCAGGAAACAGGCAAGCGCGCCGACCGCGAGGCCGACCGCCTCCGGCCCGATCAGCCGCGCCACTGCCAGCATGGAGATGAGCGACAGGACCGCAGATCCAATGCCCTCTGCCAGCGCCCAAACGGGCGAGCGCGGGCCCGGCAGCCGCATGTTCCGCAGGAGGCGCGAGGCCCCCGGCCAGGAGCGCCCGGGTGTCCGCAGCGCCAGGTGGAGCGAATGCGAGATGTCTGCCTCCCCGTCAGCGCTCGGGGGATGCCATGGCCGCCGCGAGCGGCGCGGAGGCGTGCCGGACGGGGACGGGGGCTTTCGCGGCCAGCTCCTGCGGAGCGGTCAGTCTTTCCTCGGGCATTCCCATGCCGACATGCCGGATGCCGTGGCGCCGCAATTCGCGCGCGTCGAGGGCGTTGCGCAGGTCCACCACCAGCGGCGGGTCGCGCAGCAGTTGCCGCAGCCTAGCGGCGGGCAGTCTGCGGTACTCCTCCCAATCGGTGACGAGCACGGCGACATGCGCCCCGCCCAGGCATTCCTCCGCGGTCGCGGCGAACTCGACGTCCTGCAGGCAGTCGGCGGCGTGTGGCATGGCCGCCGGATCGTGTGCGCGGACGCGGCCGCCGGCCCGCTGGATGGCCTCGATCACAGCGATGGCCGGCGACTCCCGGATGTCGTCCGTGCCGGCCTTGAAGGCGAGGCCGAGCACGGCGACGCGGCGGTCGCGTAAGGCGCCGCCGCAAGCTTCCAGGACCTTGCGAGCCATGGCGGGCCGGCGGGCCTCGTTGAAGGCGATCACCGCCTCCACCAGCCGCAGCGACATCCCGTGGTCGTGCGCGGTGCGCGCGAGCGCGAGCGTGTCCTTCGGGAAGCAGGAGCCGCCGTAGCCGGGGCCGGGCTCCAGGAAGCGCGGGCCGATGCGCTCGTCCATGCCGATACCGCGCGACACGTCGAGCACGTTCGCGCCGACTCGCTCGCAGAGGTCTGAGATCTCGTTAATAAAGGAGATCTTGACCGCGAGGAAGGCGTTGGCGGCGTACTTCAGCAGCTCGGCGTTGCGCCGGCCTGTCTCGAAGAGCCTCGCGCCTCGGTGCAGGAGGGGCGCGTAGAGCGCGCGCATCACTTGGTGGCCATGCGCGTCGTCGCTGCCCACCACAACGCGGTCCGGCCGCAGGAAGTCGCCGATGGCGCTTCCCTCGCGCAGGAACTCCGGATTCGAGACGACAGGGACGTCGAGGCCGGGGCGCAGCTCGCGCAGGACGGCCTCGATCCCGTCGCCAGTGCCGATCGGCACGGTGGACTTCGTCACCAGTACTGCCGGGCCGTCGAGGGTGGCCGCCACCGACCGCGCCGCGGCCCAGACGGAGGAGAGGTCCGCATGCCCATCTCCCCGGCGTGGCGGCGTGCCGACCGCGATGAAGACGACGTCGACGCCGCGAAGGGCGGCTTCAAGATCGGTTGCGAAGGCCAAGCGACGCTCCGCCACGTTGCGGCCGACCAGCGACTCGAGCCCAGGCTCGTAGATCGGTATCTTGCCGCGCCGGAGCCGCTCGATGCGGCCGGCATCGCGGTCGACGCAGACCACGCTGTGGCCCAGCTCCGCGAGGCAGGCGCCAGAGACGAGCCCGACATAGCCGGAGCCGATCATCGCAACGCGCATCTGAGCCCTCTCCCGCCTGTTGTCCCAATTTGTCAGCATGGTCCTGCAGCCTTCCGTCCCCATCCGTCCGCACCGGCTGATCGAGCCGCTGGCGGGCCGGGATCCCAACAAAGCCGAGCTAGTCCGCGCGCAGAGAGAGAAAGCCGCCGAGGGCCGTCCTCACGAGGATCCGCAGGTCGAGCGCGAGCGACCAATTCTCGATGTACCAGAGGTCGAGCTCCACCCGGCGGCGCGCCTTCTCGAGCGTGTCCACCTCGCCGCGCGACCCGTTCAGCTGCGCCCACCCGGTGAGCCCCGGGCGGACCGCGTGACGAGCGCGGTAGCGCTCCACAGCTTCAAAAAAGTAGTCGTCGCCCACGCGCATGTGCAGCGGGTGCGGGCGCGGCCCGACGAGGGACATCTCGCCGCGCAGCACGTTGATGAGTTGCGGCAGCTCGTCGATGCTCGCGCGGCGCAGGATGCGGCCGAGGCGAGTGACGCGCGGGTCGCGCCGCGTCGTCCGGGTCGCCCCCGTCGGATCGCCGTCTGCGGGCCGCATGGTGCGCAGCTTGAGCATGAGGAAAGGGCGGCTGCCCGCGCCGAACCGCCACTGCCTGAACAGCACCGGCCCTGGGGATTCGATAGCGATGGCGACCGCCGCCAGGGCGAGGACCGCCGCCACGAGGACCAGCGCCACGAGGCTCACCACGATGTCGAGCCCGCGCTTCGCCATCCCCGGCCAGCCCGACTGGCACGGCGCGACGAGTTCGACGACCGGGATCCCGGCGATCACCCCCTCGCCCTGCGGGCGCACGCAGCGCGGCGGCAGGTCGAAGGCGACGCACATGCGAACCCGCTGGTCGGCCAGGTAATCGAGTAGGTCCTGGAGCCGTGCCGGGTCCCTTGCGGTATCCACCGAGACTAGGACGACGTCGACCCGTCGTGCCGCCGTAGGATCCGTGGCCTGCGCCAGGGCGGTCCGGTCCCGATCGTCGACGGCGGCGGCGAGGCGCCATGCATGGCCCGGGCCGGCCGACAGTCGGCGCCTGGTCCGTTCGATCCAGTCGCGCGGTCCGACGAGCAGCACGCCCCGCCCGAGGTCCAGGCGCTGAGCTAGCCGGGCGGCCGCGAGCTGTGTGGCAGCGGCGGCACCGGCCGCCAGCCCCCCCCACGCGAGGGACCAGACGAGGATGGGGAGCCGCTGGCTTCCGTCGCCGGGCAGCGCCACCAAGAGCCACGCGCCGACCAGCACGACCGCGGCCAGGGTTGCGGCGGCGGCCCGTCCGGCGCGACCGTTCCGCTCCAGGGGATCAACCCCCGCTTCGTGCTGCAGCAGCACGGCGACGAGGGCGCCGATACCGACTAGGCCGAGCGCCGCCACAGGGGCGATCTGGGACGGTTGCACAAGCGCCGCCATGGTCGCGGCCCCGACGGCGCCCACCTGGAGCGCCTGCGCTAGGCCCAGGGCGAGGCGGAAGCCTGTGTTGCTCCACCGTGTGGCCTCGTTGCGGCTCGGCGTCGGGGACTGCAGGAGTTGCCGCAGGGCGGCGTCCATCCTAGTCGCGGCCTGTTCGCTCATGGCAGCCCCCTACCCGCTCACTCGTATGCTGAGGCGCGGGCGGCTTCCCTGTGCCGCGCCGCCATGAGCCGCGCGTTAGGCATCGCGGTTGGCCGTGACGGTGCGCAGCGTCTCGGTGCCGTTGGCGACGGCGTGACGCGCGGTCGTCAGCGGCTCGGCCTCCCGCTCGATCGAATGGATTAGAGTGGCCCGCGGGGCGGGCGCGCCGAGCACTGTCCGGAAGTAGGCTATGGTCGCCCGCAGCCCTTCTTCGAGAGGGGTGCGGGGCTCCCAACCGCCCAGCAGCCCGCGGGCCCTGTCGATCTGGGGGCGGCGCTGACGTGGGTCGTCGGACGGCAGCGGCTTGCGGACGATCGGCGAACGCGAGCCGGTCAGGCGCAGCACCGTCTCGGCCAGTTCGAGCACGGTGAACTCCGTCGGGTTCCCGAGATTTACCGGACCATCGCCCACCTCCGGGCTGTCCATCAGCCGGATCAGGCCCTCGACGAGGTCGTCGACGTAGCAGAAGGAGCGCGTCTGCGACCCGTCGCCGTAAACGGTGATCGGCTCGCCGCGCAGCGCCTGGACGATGAAGTTCGACACCACCCGGCCGTCGGCGGGGTGCATGCAGGGGCCGTAGGTATTGAAGATGCGCGCGACGCGGATGTCGACGCCCTCGCGCCGCTTATAGTCGAAGAAGAGGGTTTCGGCGCAGCGCTTGCCCTCATCGTAGCAGGAGCGCAGCCCGATCGGGTTCACGTTGCCCCAGTAGGTTTCGGCCTGTGGGTGCTCGACCGGGTCGCCGTACACCTCGCTGGTCGAGGCTTGCAGAATCCGTGCGTTCGCGCGTTTCGCAAGCCCGAGCATGTTGATCGCGCCCATCACGCTGGTCTTGAGCGTGTGGACCGGATCGTACTGATAATGGAGCGGCGATGCCGGGCAGGCCAGATTGAAGATACGATCGACCTCGACGTACAGCGGATTGACGACGTCGTGCCTCATGACATCGAAGCCTGGATGGCCCAGAAACGATGCTATGTTTGATCTACGCCCGGTGAAATAGTTGTCTACACATAGAACTTCATATCCCTGCTTAAGGAGTCTCTTACAGATATGAGATCCGATGAATCCCGCTCCACCCGTTACAAGAATTCTCTGCTCGGCCTGCATTGAAGTGTCTCCTGTCCGAGAGGGGGAAAATTTCGACAAAGACCATGAAAAACCACCCGCTCTCAAATTCTGGACATTTAAGGTAGATAAGGCCAGTTAAGGGAGGTGCATAAAGCGTTTTTCAACATGCAACATGCACAAACTCCTCCTCGGTGTTCTCAAATATGATGACCGAAGTCAGAATGATGACGTGACGCAAATTGGCAAAGTCA
Source organism: Roseicella aerolata (assembly GCF_020523605.1). Lineage (GTDB taxonomy): Bacteria > Pseudomonadota > Alphaproteobacteria > Acetobacterales > Acetobacteraceae > Paracraurococcus > Paracraurococcus aerolatus. Next base: position 10,320 of record NZ_JAJAQI010000066.1, read on the forward strand.
AGAAAATGCGAGCACAAAACCGTTGTTTTCATGTGCTATGGACATTATGGTTTAAATGCAGTTACCTTATTCTATTTGCTGGATGTTTTTCCTTGAAATGTGCTCAAGAAATGAGGTGAATGCAAGGAAGAAGGATTTTTCGAATGCTCTCCTTCAACCGGCAATGCTGAACGAAATTGCGCTCCATCCAGTGCGGCCACGTGTATCGTATGGGGCAGGAGCCCTCCGCAATGAATCGGGGCATGGCGCTGCGCCGGGGCGCAGCCTCGAGGTGGGGCGCACCTCTATCGCTTGCCACGCTTAACGGGCGATCAGTGGGAGACGAGCTGTGGATACCGCACAAAACCCAACGGCGGTCGGCCGCTCGCCAAGCTTGTCCCTCGCCACCCTCTTCCAGTCGGCGTGGCGACGACGGTGGCTGATCGCGTGCATCACCATCCTCCTCACGGCGGCCGACATCTCGGCAGCCCTCCTGCTGCCTCGATCGTATCGGGCCGAGGTCCTCATGCAGGTGGACCGACGCGCCGCGCGCACGGTGGACGGCAACGTTCCCGCGCTTGAGCAGGAACTGGACGGCGGCGCGCTAGCGGGCCAGGTCGACATCGTCCGTTCGCCAGCGATTGCGCTGCGCGTGATCCAGGAACTGGACCTACTCGAGCAGGCGGACTTCGAGCCGCTGAGGGCGCAGCGGGAGCCCGCGGGGAGCGTCAGCGGGCCGCGCGCCTGGATTCAGGCGGCGAAGGACGCGGTGGCGACCTACCTGCCGCCCCACCTCGCCGACCGCCTTCGTGGCACCGATCTGCAAGAGGAGCACCTCGTCGCGGCGCGCGAGGAGGCGGCGCTCATCCGCGCCTTCCAGAAGCGTCTCTATGTCAGCTACGACCTGCGCGGCGGCGGCCTCCGCATCGCCTATGTCAGCCGCGATCCCGCGCTCGCCGCCGCGGTCGCCAACGCGGTCGCGTCCGCCTATGTGGACGATCAGCTGCGGCGGAAGCTGGACCTGCTGCGCGGGACGAGCGCCTGGCTCGACGAGCGGCTGGAGACCCTGCGCGTCAAGGCGGTGGAGGCCGAGGGCCGCCTGGCCGAGTTCCGCCAGGTCCACGGCCTCGGCACCGCCCAGGCGCCGGCCTTCGCGCAGCAGCAGTTGGCCGAACTGCACTCCCAGCTGACCGGGGCGATGGGGCAGCAGGCGCAGGCGGAGGCGCGGCTGCGCGCCGCCGAGGAGGCCGCGGCGGGACGACGCAGCGGCTCGCTGACCGAGATCGTCACCTCCCGCACGATCACCGCGCTGCGCGAGCAGGAGGCGCACCTGAACCGCCGCATCGCGGAGCTCGTCAGCGGCGGCAACCTGCGCACCGCGATGGACGCTCGCGCGGAGCTGGCCGACCTGCTCAGGCGGATTGCGGAGGAGCAGGAGCGGATCCTGGGCGCGATCCGCAGCGATGCCATCGCTGCGCGCACCCGGCGCGCCTCGCTGGAGGCCACCATCGCGCAGGTCACCGCCGAGGCTCAGCGCCGCGACGGCTACTCCATCCAGGCGGCGGTGCTTGAGCGCGAGGCGGCCGCGAACCGCGCGGTCTTCGACGCCGCGGTCCGCCGGACGGAGGAGGCGCGGCTCCTGGATGGCCTCCAGCGTCCGGATCTCGCGGTCATCTCGCCCGCGCGCATGCCAGGAAACCAGTCCTCGCCGAACATGTTGCTGATTGCGCTCTTCGGCTTCGCGACCTCCCTGCTGACCGGTTTTTCGATCGCCCTGTTCCTCGAATACCGGAACGTCACCGTCCGCTCGGTCAGCCAGGGCGAGTCGGCGCTCGGGCTTGCCGGCCTCGGCTGGCTGCCTGCGATGAGGACGCGTCGCCGCAGCAGGGTTCACGACCTCGTCGTCAGGGCGCCGGCCGACCTCTACAGCGAGTGCGTGCGCTCGGTCGCGGTCTCGCTGCGCGGCCTCGGGCCCTCGGGCCGCCAGCTGCTCCTCGTCACCTCAGCCTCGCCGCTGGAGGGCAAAACGAGCTTCGCGCTCAGCTACGGCCGCATGCTCGCCGCGGCGCGGCACGAATGCCTGCTGATCGACGCCGACCTGCGGCGTCCGGCCGTGCAGGAGAGGCTCGGCGGCGGCGACGCGCTTGGCCTGACCGACGTCCTCGCCGGCAAGGCCTCCCTCGCGGAGGCGATCGCTATCGACGAGGCCAGCGGCCTTATTTACATGGGCGCCGGGCAGACGGCGGTGGACCCGCTCTGGAGCCTGGAGAGTCCGGCCTTCGAGGAACTCCTCGCCAAGGTGCGGGAGCGCTTCCGCGTCGTCATCCTCGATGCGCCGCCCGTGCTGCCGGTTTCGGACGGCGTGCTGCTGGCGCGGCGGGTCGATGCCGTGGTGCTGATTGTCGCCTGGAATCGCACGCCGGTGCGCGCCGTGCTCCGGGCAATTGCGCGGCTTAGCCGGGCCGGAGCCCGCGAGATTGGCTTTGTGCTCTCCGGCGTGGACGTCTCGCAGGTGCCGCGCACCGAGGGCGAGCGCCAGGCGGCGGTCTACTACGGCCGGGCCGCGGGCACGGCGCAGCGCGCGCCGGCGCTGCGCCTGGTCCGGTCGAACGAGCAATGAGCGCCCGTCGGGGGCGCGAGCCCCGGACGGCGCCGGGACCAGCACCCACTGCGGTCCCGCGGGAAGGAGGAGGACGCCCATGCGCATAGCGGTGCTCGGATCGCGCCACCTGCTGTCGAACTACAGCGGGATCGAGCGGATCCTGCAGTCCTACCTACCGCACCTCGCCGAGCGCGGGCACATAGTGACCGTCTACGGCGGACCGGCGCCCGAGGGTGCGGGCCCCGAGGCGGCCAGCTGGCGCGGCATCCGGTGCGTGGAGGTCCGCGGCCTCGAAGGCAAGCACACGGAGACGCTGTCGCGCAGCCTGCTCTCGGTCGTGCAGGCGATCCGTGAGCGAAGCGACCTGCTGCTGTTCACCCATCAGGGACCCGGGATCTTCTCCCCCATCGGGCGCCTCGCCCGCGTCCCCACCGTCGTCTGGGTGCAGGGGCTCGACTGGCGCAGGGCGAAGTGGGGCCGGGCCGCCAGCCGCGCGATCCGCTTGGCCGAGCAGGTGGCGGTGCGCTCGGCGAGCGAGATCATCGTGTCGTCGCGCGGCATACAACACTACTTCAGCGCGACCTACGGGCGCGAGACGGCCTACATCCCGAACGGGATCGAACCCCAGGGGCCGCCCGGCGAGGCCGACCGCCTCGCGCCGTTCGGACTGAATCCACGCAGCTACGCCCTGTTCGCCGCGCGGCTCGTGCCCGAGAAGGCCTGCCACGAGCTGATCGCTGCCTGGAACGAGCTGCAGACGGACAAGGTCCTAGTTGTCGCCGGGCGTGGGCGTGACGGGGACCCCTACACGGAGGCGCTGCAACGCTCGGCGAAGCCGGGGCGCGTGGTCTTCACCGGGCACGTCTCTGGCGAGACGCTGCGTCAGCTCTTCGCACATGCCTACCTCTTCGTGCACCCCTCGCACCTCGAGGGCCAGTCGCTCGCCCTGCTCGAGGCGCTGGGACATTGCCGGGCCGTCCTCGTCAGCAACATCCCGGAGAACCTGGAGGCGATTGAGCCGGGCGGCTTCACCTTCCCGGTCGGCCAGGTGGACGCGCTGCGGGATCGGCTGGAGATGCTGCTTTCCTCCCCCGCGCTGGTGGAGGGCATGGAGGCCGATGTCGCCCGCGCCCTCGGCGCCTGGCCGGACTGGCGGCAGGTGGCCCTCATGCACGAGGAGCTCTACTGCCGGGCGGCGCTGCGGCGGCAGGGCTCGCTCAGGGCGGCGGCCGAGCCCGGTCTGCAGCCGCGCGGCGAACCGGGCACCTCGCAGGCGGAGTGACGGGCCCATGGCACCCGACATCAGCATCGTCATCCCGGCCTACAACGTGGCCGGCTACATCGTGCCGACACTCCGCTCCGCACTCGCCCAGCGCGACGTCGCCACGGAAATCATCGTGGTCGATGACGGCTCGAACGATGCGACGCCGCGGATCCTCGAAGGCTTCCGTGCCGAGCCGCGCCTGCGCGTGATCCGGCAGCTGAACCAGGGCCTGCCGGCCGCGCGCAACACGGGGCTCGCCGCGGCGGTGGGGCGCCATGTCGGCTTCCTCGACGGCGACGACTTGTGGGACCCAGTGAAGGCCCGCAGGCACGTGGACCTGCTGGATCGTCGGCCCGAGATCGACCTGACCTACAGCTGGTGGCGCATCATAGACGATGCCGGCGAGGTCACCGGCCGCCACAACACGGAGCCGCCCGAGCGGCTGCTGGGCGGCCTTTCCTTCGAGGGGCTCGCCATCGAGAACTTCGCCGGCAACGGCAGCACGGTGGTGTGCCGGCGGGAGGCCCTGCTGCGCGCCGGCGGCTTCGACCCCGCGCTCCGCGCCTGTGAGGACCTGGACGCCTGGCTGCGCGTGGCCCTGCTGCGCGAGGGCAACATCGCCCTGGTGGAGGAGATCCTCACCTCCTACCGCATGCGCGGGGGGCAGATGACACGGGACTGGCAGCGGATGCTGCAGGGCTGGGAGGCGGCGATCGGCAAGGCACGGCTGCGCGCCCCGGACCGGATCGCTGCGGTCGAACGCATGGCGATGGCCCGGCGGAACCGCTTCCTCGCCTACATCGCTTACGAGGCGGGCGATCACGCAGCGGCGCGCGGCTTCATCCTGGGCGCCTGGCGCGCCTCTCCGCGCGCGCTCCTCGGCGACCGCCGCTGCTGGCTCGTCAGCAGCGCCGTCGCGGTCGCCTCGGTCCTGCCACGGGGCCTGCACGAGGGGCTCGCAGCCACGGTGAAGCGCCACCGCGCCGAGCGCGCCCGCCTGCGTGCCACTAGCGCTGCCTGACCCGCCGAGACGACAGGCCGATCCCGAGCCGCCCGGCCCGACAGCCCATGGGACCCCGCCCGCCATGACCCCGGTGCTCTCCATCGTCATCCCAGCCTACAACATCGCCCCCTATATCGGTATGGCGGTCCGCTCGGCGCTCGACCAGACGCTGCGCGAGGTCGAGGTGATCGTGGTGGACGACGGCTCCACGGACGAGACAGCCGCGGAGGTCGAGCGGATCCGCGACCCGCGCCTGCGCCTCCTGCGCAAGGCGAACGGCGGTCTGTCCTCGGCCCGCAACGCCGGGATCGTCGCGGCGCGGGGGCGCCATGTCGGGCTGCTCGACGGCGACGACGTCTGGACGCCCACGAAGGCGGAGCGGCAGGTGGCGGTGCTCGAGGGGGATCCCTCGGTCTGCCTGACCTACAGCTACTCCGCCTACCTGAACGAGGACGGGACGCCGACCGGCGCCTACCTGATGTCGCGCCACGCCGCCCCGACCTGGCGGCAGATGATCGTCCGCAACCACCTCGGCAACGGCAGCACCGCGATCGGTCGGCGCGACGACTTCCTGGCCGCCGGCCTGTTCGACGAGCGCTTCCGCACCGCCTTCGAGGAGTACGAGCTCTGGCCCCGGATGATGCGCCTGACCGGCCGCGGGATCCGCCTCGTACCGGAGGCGCTGACGGGCTACCGTATCCGCGCGACGAGCGGCAGCATGCGCTTCGACAGCTTCGCCCGGCAGGCGGAACTCGCCCGGAGGCTACTGGCAGAGAAGATGCCGGACGTTCCCACCTCGCTGCTCGACCTGGGCCTGGCAGGGTCCTACCGTATCGCCGCGCGCAAGGCGGCCTCGCTGGGGCAATCGCGCGACGCGCTGGGCTTCCTAGCGAAGGCCGTGCGGCTCTCGCCGGGGATCCTGGTCCGCGACCCGCGCTTCTTCGGCACGCTGGCCCTGGCGCTAACCAGGGGGCGCGGGCAAGGGGGCTTTTACCGTATCATGCGCGCGGGCATGGGCGCCTTCCAGCGATGAATGGCGGCGCCCCAACGGTCCGCCACCGATGAGCGGCCGACAGCCGGCCGGCCGCGAAGAATCGGCAGGCCGCGTCGCGGAGCAATGTGTCTTCTGGTACGCCGCTCTGACGCCAGTGTGGTGGATGACGGGCACCCTGATGGCGCTCGGCGTCGCGGGGGTGCTGTTCCTGGCGCTCCGCCGCCTGCCTCGGGATCCCGGGATCGCGCTGGTGGCCCTGCTATGGGTCGCGGCGAGCGCCGCGCAGGCCGCGGCGACCACCAGCAACTTCTTCATGACCCAGGGCGCGCCGGTGAGCCTGCCGAGGGTCCTGCTCTCACCGATGACGACCGGCTGGATGCTGATTGGTCTCTGCATCGCGGTCGGCGGCCAAGCCGCGATCGCATCAGCGGTCGTCGTTCGGGCGATCTGCATCCAGGCCGGCTGGATCCTGGTCTTCTCGGGGTTGAGCGTCGTCCTGTTCGCCGTGCTCGGGCTGGAGCGCCTGGAGGTGCCGAGCCCGCTGGCGCTGCTGCTGCCCTCCAGCCTGCCCATCGTCTACCAGCAGTTGACCATGAAGTTCTTCCAGATGGACAGCTTCATGGGCGGGCGCGTGCTGCGGCTGACGCTGTTCTTCCCCTGGGCCACGACGCTCTCCCTGGCGAGCGCCGCGGCGCTGCTGATCGCGCTGCGGGAGAGGGACGTCTTCTGGCGCCGGACGGCCCTGGCCGGTGGGCTACTGGGCACCGTCCTGAGTCAGGGCCGCTCCGCGATGGTCTGCGTCGCCGCCGCGCTGCTGCTCTTCGCCCTGCTGCGGCTCTCGCCACGCGCGCGCTTCGGCCTGGTGGTGGTGGTGGCACTCGCGCTGAACCTCGCCGTGGTGCTCGGCTTCGACCCCGTCGCTGTCGCCGAGGACTTTTACAGGGCCTTCACCGAGGCGCGCTCGGGCTCATCGGCGGCGCGCTACATCGTCTACGAGCTGACCTGGCGACGCGTCCTGGATGCGCCCTGGCTCGGCCATGGCTGGTTCAGCGGACCCGCGGCGCGCTGGCTGCCGACCATGCCGTTGGGCTCGCATTCCACCTTCTACGGTGTGCTCTATATCGGCGGGATCCTCACCTTCGCGGTGTTGTGCCTCGCCTTCGCCACGACGGTCCTGTCCGTGGCGATGCGGCTGCAGGACCGGCGCGAGGACGCGATCGTGGCGCTTCCCGTGCTGCTGGTCATCGGCGTGGTGGCGAACGGCGAGACCTTCCAGAACATGGTCCCGTCGCTGCTACTGCTCTTCGTCTGGCTGGGCAGCGCGCTGCGGCCGGCGGCGACCGCCCCCGGCGCCACCTTCGCGCAGCCGGCGGGAGGAAAGGGCGGGGCGCCCCTGACAAGCGGGGCCGCCGCGCGGCCGGCCGGCTGACCGCGGCCGTCCGCCTCAGCTTGAGTTTGCACGTGCCGTGACGCTGGCGTCATGAGGCGTGGATCCAGAAGAAGCCCTCGCCGGCGATGGCTTGAGGGCTTCCTCAGCCCGACTTTGGCCAATTCGAGGAAAAACCGAGCAAATTCAAAAGGGGTGATCCAAATGGGCCGGCGCGTAACCGGGGCAGATTCCTGGGCGCGGTGGTTGCGCCGGCGGGGGCGACGTGATTCACCCTGCTCATGTCGCCGCCCGACAGCGCACCGCTGGAGACCTTGTCGCTCACCGAGTTGTGGGAGCTTGTCGGCACGCTGGTGGCGAAGGTTGCCGATCTCGTGGCCGCCAATGCGGCGCTGCAGGCGGAGAACCAGGCGCTGCGGGACGAGGTGGCGCGGCTGAAGGGTCTGCCGCCGCGGCCGCCCTCGCGGCCGTCCGGGATGGAGCAGGCGACCGGCGGCGCCGGGCCGGACGAGAGCGGCAACAAGCGGTCACGGCGCCGGCGCGGTGCCAAGCGCGACCGCGAGGCAGTGACCACCGAGGTGGTGGTGCCGGCCGCGCCGCCGCCTGGCTCGCGGTTCAAGAGCTATCAGGACATCCTGGTGCGCGAGCTGACCCTGACACCCGCGGTGGTGCGCTATCGGCGGGAGCGCTGGGCGACGCCGTCCGGCGAGACGGTGCTGGCGGCCTTGCCGGCCGGCATCGTCGGCGGCTTCGGGCCGGGGCTGCGGCGCTTCCTGCTGGTGGCGCATGCCCAGGGCCAGGTGACGACGGAGCGGCTGGCCTCCCTGCTGGCCGGGATCGGCATCGAGATCTCCAAGCGCCAGGTGGTGCGGCTGCTGACCTCGCGGCTCGACGACCTGATCACCGAGGACCGGGAGGTCCTGCGGGCCGGCCTGGCGACCGCGCGCTGGGTGACGGTGGACGACACCGCGGCCCGGCATGCCCGGCAGGACGCCTTCACGACGCAGATCGGCGATGGGCGCTTCACCGCCTTCCGCAGCGGTACCTCGAAGTCACGCGAGGCCTTCCTGTCGGTGCTCCGCGCCGGTCACGGCGCATCGTGATCAACGAGGCGGCGCTGGAGTACATGCGCAACCGCGCCCTGGCTGGGCCGGTAATCGAGCAGTTGGCAGCGCACCCGGCAAAGGTCTTTGCCGACGCGGTCGCCTGGACGGCGCACCTGGCGGCGCTCGGCATCGACCGGCTGGCGGTCACCCCCGAGCCGGTGCGGATCGCCACCGAGGGAGCGCTATGGGGCACGATCCAGGCGCATGGCCTGCTGCCGGGGACGGTGATCGTCTCCGACGATGCCGGCCAGTTCCGCCTCGGCGATCACGCGCTCTGCTGGGTCCATGCGGAGCGACTGGTCCACAAACTGGTGCCGGCGAATGACGCGCAGCGTCGGGCCGTCGAGCTGACGCGGACCCTGATCTGGTGGCTGTATGCCGACCTCAAGGCCTGGCAGCGCGATCCCTGTCCCCGGCGGGCCGCGGCGCTCAGGGCCAGGTTCGACCGGATCTTCACCCGCCGCACCGGCGCAAGGCCGAACTGCTGCGCGTGCCGCAGCGGCCGGAGATCCCGCTCCACACCAATGGCTCCGAGAACGACATCCGCGCCTGCGTCACCAAGCGCAAGATCTCCTGCGGCACCATGAGCGAGGATGGCCGGACCGCCCGTAACGTGCTGCTCGGCCTGATGAAGACCTGCCGCAAGCTCGGCCTCTCGTTCTACCGCTACCTCGGCAACCGCCTGCGCGTCCCGGGCGCCATGCCCGTCCCGCCACTACCGGATCTCGTCCGTCAGGCCGCCGCCTCCGCCTGATCAGCCAGCCGTGCCCGGGAATCTGCCCCGGTTACCGGCGCCGCCCTAAGCCTTTGACCTGACCGTATTTTTATTTTGTGCTGGTCTAATCTTACTGTGTCAAAGCTTTCCGGTCTTCCTATATGTGGGGGATGGTAGAGAGGCAGACAAGGCGGCCGAGGACGGGCGAGGCGCGGTTCGCGGCCTATCTGGGGGCGATCACGGCGGG
>NZ_JAJAQI010000067.1 GCF_020523605.1 Roseicella aerolata
CGCCATGTCCAACACTCCCACCGCCCCCGACCAAAGGCCCGAGGCTAGCGTCCGAACATGGGTCAACTCTCAGTGGCAACTTAACCCCAAACCGGGTCAGCTCTCAGTGGCAATCAACACTCAAGAGCCTTGAGCTCGACCGATTAGTGGAGGACGGCGAGCGTGATCACACTTTCTTTGCGGTCGAGGAGCCGGAGGCCCATCTCCATCCGCACGTGCAGCGGCTCGTGTATCGCTACTTCCTCGGCGGCAACGACCAGGAACTCGCATCACCGGTCACCACCATCCTCACCACGCATTCGCCCCACATTGCCAGCGTAACGCCGATCCGCTCGATCGTGCTGCTGCGTCACGACGCAGCCAATAACGCCACGGTCGCGGTTTCCACCGCCAACACGCCATTGACCGCGCGCGACGAGGCTGATCTCCAGCGCTATATCGACGTCAGCCGCGGCGAGATTTTCTTTGCGCGCGGCGTGATTCTGGTGGAAGGCGATGCGGAGCGCTTCCTAGTACCGGCCTTCGCAGATGCGCTCGATATCCCGCTCGACATGCTGGGTATCTCAGTCTGCTCGGTCGGGGGCACAAATTTCACGCCCTATGTGAAGCTGCTCGGCCATCAAGGCCTCGACATCCCGCACGTCATTCTGACTGACCGCGACCCCAATGGAACGAGGCCGCCCCTCGTGCGAGGGCGTCTCATCCAAGTGCTTGAGTTGGTCGAGGGTGGGGCCGATTACGAGCCCATGGACGCGGATGCTATCATCGCCCGCGCCAAGCCGTTCGGCTACTTCTGCAATACCAACACGCTGGAGCCGGAGCTCTGGGTTGGGGGACTTGCCGAGGAGATGCAGGCGGTACTCCTTCAGGAGCTTTCGCTCGGTCAGAAAACGCGCGAAGAGATTCAGAAGTGGGTCGACGATCCCGCCGTCCTCGATGAGGACAGGCTCATCGCGCTGATCGAGAGGATTGGAAAGGGGCGCTTTGCCCAAGCGCTCGCTCCGCACGTCAGTGAGAGCACCTGTCCGGACTATATCCGCGGTGCGTTGGAGCATATCCGCGATGCCGTTACGTGAGGTCAGCGCAGCCTATCGGCTCCAGTCTTCCGACCTAGCCGGCAATCCCGGTCAGCAGGCCGCGTACGATTCGACTGGTCACTGCGTGGTGCTGGCTGGTCCGGGAAGCGGCAAGACCAAGACGCTGGTGCTTAAGCTCGCGCGCATCCTCGCTGAGGACGTCCGTGCGCCGCGCGGCGCGGCCTGCATCACCTACAGCCAGGAGTGCGCACGCGAGCTGACGCGGCGGCTCGAGCGTATCGGCCTGCGGGAGGCGCGGAACCTGTTCATAGGGACTGTGCATGGCTTCTGCCTGCGTCATCTCCTGATGCCCTATGGGCGGCTGGCGGATCTGCCGGTCGAATTCCCACTCAACGTCGCGACTCAAAGGCAAAGTGACCAGATCCTGAAGCGGGTCGGTGATCGGTTGTTTGGGACGGGCCATCCTCATAAAGCGATAGATCTAGGGAGGCATCGACGCTCGGTGCTCGATCGGACGACGCTAGCCTGGCGCAGTGCAGAGGAGCTGGCCGCCTGGACCGAAGCCTACGAGGCCGAGCTGCGGCGCGACGGACTGATCGACTATGACGACATGGTGGTCTTCGGGCAGAGGCTGATCTCAGAGCACGACTGGGTGCTGCCGCTCGTACAGGCCAAGTTTCCGGTGCTGGCGGTGGACGAGTATCAGGATCTTGGCGTCGCACTCGACCGGATCGTGCGGCGGCTCGCCTTCCAAGGTGGCGTGCGGCTGTTCGCGGTCGGCGACTATGACCAGTCTATCTACGGGTTCACCGGCGCCGACGGGGCACTTCTGGTCGAGCTTGCGGAGCGCGATGATGTCGAGCGGGTGCAGCTCCAGCTCAACTACCGTTCGGCGTCGCGCATCATCAGCGCCTCGGAGATGGCGTTAGGCGAGGCGCGCGGCTACGTCGCCAGCGATTCTAAGCGTCAGGCGGTGATCGCGTTCGTGCACTGCAACGACGGCCTCCAGGGACAAGCGGCGCACGCCATCGCCGCGATCATCCCAGAAGCCCTCGCTGCAAAGCCCGGGCGACGACTCGGCGATATAGCCATTCTCTACAAAGACTTTAAGGTGGGCGACATCGTCGCCGCAGCGGCGGGAGCCGCGGGCTACGACTATGTCCGGGTCGACAACGCAGCGCCGTACAGAAAGGTGGCGCTCACCAGCTGGATCGAGGATTGTGCGGCTTGGTGCGCCGGTGGCTGGCGCGAGGGCCGGCCACAGCTGCGCGGTCTGCTTGACCGCTGGTTAGGCTTCCATCGCGCACGCGTGCCCGACGTGCAGGCTCGTAATGAAGCGCGTCGACTGACTGAGCTGTTGTGGTCGCTACGGGCCGACGCGGGCTTGGCCCGCGACTTCGTCGCTTCGCTCCGCGCCCGCATGCTCGATGCGCTGTTGGCGGCTGAGCCGGCACTTGGCGACCAGCGCGAGCAGGTCGTGCGCATGTCGGCAGCACTTGCCGATGGTGGCGCGCTCGCAGAACTCGATCTTTCGAGCTTGGGCGGCCGCGACGGCTCGCCGCTCCATCTGAACCTGCTGACGCTACACTCGGCAAAGGGGTGCGAGTACGACGTGGTGATCATGGTCGGACTTGACCTCGGCAGCCTGCCCTGGCGGCGCGAGGCGCCGGCGAAGCTGCGCGAGAGCCGGCGCCTCTTCTATGTTGGCCTCACCCGCGCTCGTGACGAGGTCCACATGCTCTATTCGGGGTTCGTCGATACGCCGCGTGGGCGGATGCACTATGGCCGTTCGCCTTTTCTCGGCGAGCTCGAGACTCGCATGTCGGAAGCGGGGACTGCTTGAAGAGCGCGGGGCGACCTTGTGCATTGGCCTCCGATCACCGACCGGTTCGCAAGATCACCAAATTACTCACGGTAAGTGAAATTACCGCTGGCGACGTTGTTCTACTAACCGTCAACCTCGTCGCCTTCTGTTGGCGCCCTCCCCTGCCCCGCCCGCGCCAGAATCTCGCGAGCACGACCCGGCTGCGCCCGCGCTGCGCGCGCGGCGAAGTATCGCTCCGCCTCGGCCTGCGCGCCGACGCGCGCGGCGATGGCGGTGGCGATGTACTGGTTAAGGCTGACACCCGCGGCCTCGGCCTGCGCGGCCGCGCGCTCCTTCAGGTCGTCGGGCAGCCGCAGCGGGAAACTGCTCATCGCCTCATCCTCCTCAGCACGTCGGCCGGTCGCTCGGCCGGGATGCCAAACCGCGCCGCGCCGTCGCGCAGGTCAGCCAGGTTGAACGTGGCGATGACGTCGGCGCCGCCGTTCACCGCCGTCTCCAGCACCAGGTCGTCGTCCGGGTCGCGTGCGCCTGGCCGGACGCGGAAGTCGAACGCCACGGGCACGCAGACGCCGGCGAGTTCGTCGAGCACCGCCAGCACCTCCTCCACCGAGATGCCTGCCATCTCGAGCACGGACGCGCGCGTGAGTACGGCCTCGTACTCGAGGATCAGCGGCGTCGACAGCAGGAGGCGCAGTTCCCCGTCGAGCGCCGCGAGCAGGAGCCGGCGGGACGCGCCGGCGGCGCTTGCGAAGCCGGCGACCATCACGTCGGTGTCCAGGACAACCCGCAGGATCATGACGTCGTATATGACATCACCACCATCCTATCGTCCACTCCCAACCGTTGTCACGTATCGTCAAACGAGCGTTTGGAAACGTGACAAACCGGCAGGGAAGGGGGTAAGTCACCCCCGCGATGCCATCCGACGCTAGGAATTCCGTCCAGCCGATGCCCGCCGGCCCGGCAGGGCCGGTCCGCTTCGTCGCGTACTACCGGGTCAGCACCGAGCGGCAGGGGCGCTCCGGCCTCGGCCTCGACGCCCAGCGCGAGGCGGTGGCGCGCCACGTCGCCGCCGCCGGCGGCGAGGTCGTCGCCGACTTCCAAGAGGTCGAGAGCGGCAAGAGGAACGACCGGCCGCAGCTGGCGGCGGCGCTCGCGGCCTGCCGCGCGCAGCGCGCGACGCTGCTGATCGCCAAGCTCGACCGCCTGGCGCGCAACGCGCGCTTCCTGCTCGGCGTCGTCGAGGGCAGCGGCGAGGGAGGCGTGGTGTTCTGCGACCTGCCGACGGTGCCGCCCGGCCCGGTCGGCAAGTTCCTCGTCACACAGATGGCCGCCGTCGCCGAGCTCGAGGCGGGGCTGATCAGCCAGCGCACCCGCGCCGCGCTCGCCGCGGCGAAGGCGCGGGGCGTGAAGCTCGGCAACCCGTGCCTGCGAGCGGGCACGCCAGAGGCGGCGCGCGCCGCGACCGCCGTGCGCGCCGACGCCTCGCGCGCGCGGGCCGCCGACGTGCTGCCCTACGTGGAGGCGGCGCGGAGCGCCGGCTGCAAGACGCTGCGCGAGGTCGCCGCCGCTCTTACCGCCCGCGGGGTGCCGGCGCCGGCCGGCGGGCGCGCCTGGCACCCGATGCAGGTGAAGCGGGTCGTCGATGCATGTCGCGGATGACGGGTCCCGCCTGGCCGCGCGTCTGGAGCGAGTGGCCGACAACCTGGCCGCGGGACGCCGCGAGACGCCACAACGCTTCATCCCCGTGGCCCGGCACGCCGCCGAGGACGGGCGGCGCCGCCTGGCTCTCGTGCGGCTCCTGCTCTCGGATGCGCTGACCGAGGCCTGCGAGGAGGGCGAGTACTCCGCGACGGCCCTGGCGCTGCTCGCCCGGGTCGCTGCGGCGGTCGGCTCCGAAGGTGATGAGGTAGACGTGACGGCCCTGCGCGGCCTGGAGGGCGACGTCCTCGCCTTGGCACCGCGCATCGGACGGCGCCGGAGCATCCACTGCCACGGCCGGATCGCCGCCGACCGCCGCCTGCTGCTCGCGCGCGCGGTCCTCGACGACGCAAAGGCGTGGGGCAGGGATGGGGCCGCCTGGTACACGCTCTGGCTCGCCATCTCCTACGCGGTGTCCGACTACGAGAGGGACCACTTCGTGACCCTCGGGCCGCGCGTCGAGCGGCGCGTGCGGCGCTTGGCCGCCTGGTGTGGCGCGGCGCGAGCCGCGTTGGCCCGCCCACCGGGCGGGCCGAAAACCCTGGCGGGACCTTCCTGAAATAGGGAAGGGGCAGGGCGGAAGCCCCGCCCCCGGTAGAGTTCAGGCCGCGCCCTTGAGCTCGGCCATGCGCTCGGTCAGCGTCCACAGCGCGCGGTTCAGCCGCACGTCGCCGTCGATGCCGCTCACCTCGCGCGAGGTCACACGGCGCGGCCGGCTGTGCGCGTCGCGGCCCCACGCGGTGAGCCCGCCGCGGATGGCGTTCTCCTGCACCCGGTTGAAGGTGCGCCAGAGGTCGTCGCCGGCGTCGTCCACCCGTCGTGGCGCGAGCAGTTGATCGGCCGTGATCGGCGTCTCGGTCCGGCCCTCGGCGTCGCCGAAGCGCAGGGTCCGCGCCGCCTCGCCGAACGCGCGCTGTTCGTCGCGGTCGAGGGTCACGCCACGCCACGCCTCCGCCGCGTCCAGCGCGCGACGCGCATCATCGAGCACAGCATAGCTACCTTCGACGACTTGCCGCACGACGTCGCCCTTGTGCGGCACGCGCACCTCCGCGCCCTCGCGGTCGGCGACGATCATGCCGTTGAGGCAGACGAGGCGGAACACGCCCGACATGACGCGGTAGGCGCTCGTGCCGTCGTGCGAGTTGAGCAGCACGATCTCGGGGAAGGTCTGCCCGACGCGGCGCTCCGTCGCGGGCCGCGCATCGGCGTGCCGGAAGCGGAGCATGTGCTTGGTGTGCCCGCGCCGCCCCTCGTCGCGGGTGCGCGCCTGGCCCGCCGCCATCGGCAGGAAGCCCGCGTCGCGCATGCCGCGGATCACGTCGGCGGTCGGGATGTAGGCGTAGCGCGCGCTGCGGCTCTCGTGCGCCTCCCCCGCGAAGGCGGAGGGTGCCACGCGGCGGATGTCCTCGTCGGTGAGGGGGGTGACGCCGTCGGGGCGGAGGATGGTGGTGCGGCCGATGAACGACATGGTGTCTGTGCCCTTTCTCTTGCCTCTCGCAGCGGGAAGCAGCCCCGCTGCTTCCCTGGCGTCGCCGAGACCGGGGAAGGAGGGGTGGGCATGCGGGCGGGCGCGGCCGCGGCCTGAGGGAGCGTGGCGCGCAGCGGCATGCGAGCGAGGGGCGCTGCCGTGCCGTAGGCGGCGTGCCGAGGGGGACCTTGGGCAGAGCCCGTGGTCCCCCTGGTCTGGGCCGCGTCCGCGGCCGGAGTGCGGACGCCCCTCGGCGTCCGCCGCGTCAGCGGTCGTGACCCGCAGGGCGGAGACGCCGGCGGCGGCTCCGGGAGCGGCCAACGGGCCAGACCTAACGAAACGCGCGGCCGTGTAGCATAGCAGGACGGAGCGAGAACGCGGCGACGGTCCTGCCCTGCAGATCGGGCGGCTTGCTGTCGCGTCTGGTGTTCAGCGTGCTGTCCTGGGTGTCGGGAAGCGGGTGCTTTCCGTTCAGAAGACAGCAGACTCGGAAGTCACGAGAAACCGAGCAAAATCCTGCACGAAAACAGGTGTCGGATTGGTGACCTGCGCGAAAACCTGCACCCTGACGCCTTCCGACACCCTTATGCTACAGAGACGGATCTTCCGTTGTCTCTGGCCGGTCCGGGCGAGGCTCGGACGGGACGGGGACCGCGCGGCGACGAATTCCCCGGTGTTGCCTGACGCGCTCCGTCCTGGACAGGGCGAAGCTGATCCTGGATGCGCTCCGTAAAGGGGAGGGTGCGGCCAAGCGGCGCAATGCCGCGTGGCTGGCGGAGAAATCCAACCGCAGCGCGATGCGCCCATAGGCCAGACGCCGGGGCGTCAGCGCGCCGCGGTAAGCGGATCTCGGGCGGCGGCCCGCGTGCGGGCGGGGCCGGTCCCATGAATGCAATCGGCTGGTCGGCAATGGAAGCTTGAGCAGCGCGCCTCGTGCGCAGCGTAACATAGTATTGCTACAGGCGCGGACTGTACCGCTCGCGCTTTCCCGCCTGCAGAGTTTGGCTGAGGATGGCGCCTCAGGCGCGGGCACGCGTCGGTCCGCAGGAAGCATTGTCCTCGCTCCTTAGCGCCACGAGGTAGCCCTTGCCCAACAGACCCCCGGCGTCCGGATCGGCACGAACGTCGCGCGGGCGCCGACCGGATGGGCGAGGCCGCAGCCGGACACGGCGCGCTGCCTTCGGTGCGCGGCGACGCGGCAGCGGCGAGACCGATGATTTCGGTAAGCCCCGGCACCGGCCATCGTCGTGACGGAAAGGAGCATCATCGTCGATGGAGTTCGCCAGGACACGCCCAGCAACCAACGCCCGAGGCCGACCCAACCCTCTCGCCGAAGCATGCAGGTGCTGGCCGCCGAACCCGCCAGGTCCGGCTTCGGAATGCATGGGGGGAATCTGGGCGAAGACAAAGACGCGCTGTTGAGCGCGTAGGGAGAGGAAAACGCCGGAATGCGGTTCCACGTTTCTCGATGAGGTACGATCATGTCTCTACTCTCGACGGGGTTCTTCGGCCCCATGGCCGTACTGGCACTGGGTCTGTCCGCGTGCGCGC
This sequence comes from Roseicella aerolata, assembly GCF_020523605.1. Classification (GTDB taxonomy): domain Bacteria; phylum Pseudomonadota; class Alphaproteobacteria; order Acetobacterales; family Acetobacteraceae; genus Paracraurococcus; species Paracraurococcus aerolatus. The sequence continues at coordinate 7,583 of NZ_JAJAQI010000067.1, forward strand.
CTCAGCACCAGACCATGCCGATGGATCACCAGGCGCGCATGGAGCAGTGCCCCGCAATCCTCCGAATGGTGCAGTCGGGGCAGCAGCTTACCGCCGAGCAGCAGAGCATGGTGAGCGGGTGTCAGCACATGGATCACGCCATGGGCTCGGGGCTTGGCCGCTCGACACGGCCATGACGCCGGCGCTCCGTGCAAGCGGAGCCGCGCTCCCCGCGCCACGGGCATGCGCGGTGCCAAGTTGCCGATGAATGGCACGTCCGCCTTCGGTGGTTGCGACTCAAGCGGCGCGGGGTGTCGGGCAGGTTAAAGCCCGCCTCCCTGCGGAGCACCTCACCCCGGTCCATGCAGCGGGCACCGAGCTCCGACAAAGCGTACCGATTAGGTCAGTCCGGGCGCCCGCCGACGAACCGCATGTATGGCCGATGCGGCCCACCGCCGAAGGCGATCACGTCGAAGGCCTCGTCGGGCTGCCCTGGCACTTCCATGCCGGGCGACCCGATCGGCATCCCGGGCACCGCGAGCCCCCTGACGCCAGCAGGCCGGTCGGCGAGCACGCGCTTCACGGCCGCAGCCGGCACGTGCCCTTCGAGGGCTATGCCGTCGACGAAGCCGGCATGGCACGACAGAAGATCGGCTGGAATCCCCAAGGCTCGCCGCATCGGCGCGACGGACGGCACGACGCTGTCCTCGACGTGGAAGCCCTCGGCGCGCATGTGGGCAACCCATGCGCCGCAGCACCCGCAAGTCGGGTCCCGCCAGACGCGCAGGCCCGGTCGCTCTGTACTGGCGCCCGCGGCACCGGCCCGCAATGCGACAGGTCCGGCGAGGCTGCCCCCGGCCAGCAAAAACCCGCGTCTACGCATGAAACGCCTCCGTCGTGCGCTCAGTCACATGGACCCATCCGAGCGGGATACTTGGGCGCACCACCGGATTTTGGCAAGATCAAGACGCCCTGCGTACGGAATGCCTGGTTCGCCGTAAGGCAAGCGCTGTTCGCGCGTCCATCCAGACACAGCGCGCGAACTAAACGGGACGAGACTTGCGCCATCAACGAGAGGACACATGCCATGCGCATGCCGCCTGCCTTCCTCGCCTGTATCACGCTCGCGGCGGTCGCCGCCGGACCCCGCATCGTACAGGCTCGAACCGAGCCGCAGCCGCTGCACCTGGCGATGATGGACATGATGCCGATGGGGGGAGGCCAGATGCCCCCTTCCCCTGCGGCCCAAGCGCCCGCCGCCGGCGGGATGCCCGGGATGATGGGCGACGACGCCATGCGGATGGGGCCCGGCGCTCAGGGCCAGGCGCCGGCGGGCATGCCGGGCATGTCGAATAGCGCAACGGGTGCCCTGCAGGGCCAGGCGCCCATGGCCATGGTCCCGATGGGTACCATGCAGATGCCGGAGGGCGGCGGCACCGTCGTCGTCATGTGCCCGATGATGGCGATGATGCAGGGCATGATGCGCATGGGCGGCGGCCCGCAGGCCGGCGCGATGCCTGCCCAGCCTCCCGCGGCGCCGGGTGCCGGGATGTCGATGCCGGGCGGGAACCCCTCCGGCTCCGCGCAGCGCCTCGAAGGCCGCATTGCCCAGATGCGCGCAGAACTCCGCATCACGGACGCCCAGGCGGCGGCCTGGGATGCCTTCGCCGCCGCCCTCCGCGCCGGCCGCGAGCACCTCGATGCCGCCCGCGACGCGCTGCACGGCGCGAACACCGCCGCCGATCCCATGGCGCGGCTGGTGGGCTACGAGAACCACATCGCCGCGCGGCTGGAGGCCATTCGGACCACGCGCCTCGCCTTCAATGCCCTCTTCGCCCAACTCGACGACGCCCAGAAGCGCATCGCCACGACCTTGATGCTGCCCTTCATCGGGACCTTCTAGGGCATGGTTCTGGGGCGGACGGCCGTTGGCGTAGAAGCGCGCCGCCGCGTCATCACGGCCGTCGGCTCCAGGCCAGGCGCACTACGTTGGGCCATGCTGGCGACTGCCATCCTTGGCGCTGGATGTGGTCGGCTGACACCCGTTCCCGGTTGTCCAGGTGCCTTCCGGCCTCGCATGAGCGCCCGGAGGGATGCGGCCGACATGCCGGGCGCCGGCCTTGGCGGTGTGACCGGGCGCAGGGCGGCGCGGAGTACGGAACAGGCTGCCGCCGTCATTGCCCTGGTCGTGGCCACCCTCCTGGCATCGGGCAGTGCCGGCGCGCAGACCGAGCCGGGGGACCATGCCGCACATCACCCTGGGGCCGGCACTGCCCCGCAGCAGGCCCCGGCGCCGAGCCTGGCTCCGCCGGGGGCCGCACAGCCGGGGCAGAGCTGCGGCACAGGCATGGGCATGATGGGCTGCATGGGTGGCCCGCCGCGCCCGTTCTTCTCCTCGCTCCTCGACATGCCCGCGCTCACGCCAGATGCACGACGGCTTGTGTCCGGCGAGGCCGAGCGGCGCATCGGCTGGGGTACGCAGGCCATCGCCGCCGGCCATGCCCGCCTCGAGGCGGCGCTGGAAGCAGACGATGCGGCGGCCGCCCGGCTGGCCGCCCAGTCGGTCCGCGACGGCGTGCTGCAAGTCGAGAGCGGGACCGGGATGCTGCGCGCGGTGGCCGAGGGCCAGCCGCCGCGTGACCTGGCGCTCGCCTGGTTCCGCGACCAGCTGAGCGTGCCCGCCGCCGCGGCCGCGGTTGACCATGGAGGGGCCCCGTGGGGCCTTTCGTGGTACCATCTGACGACGATGGCCGCGCTGTCCGCGGCTCTCCTGGCGGCCCTGGCGATCCAGGCTGCACGAACGCGCCGGATCGGTGAGCTGATGCGGGCGCTGACGGCGGCGCCCCGCCCCGCACCTGCGGCGGCACCGCCGGGCCCGGCGCCGGCCGCTCCGCCCGCGCCCGCCGCGCCGTTGCCGGGTCCAGCAGTGCCCGCCGAGGCGACGCCGACGGCCCCGCCCCGGCTGTGGCGCGGGAAGCTCCGCGTCGTGGCGGTCTTCCCCGAAACCCCGGACGTCAAAACCTTCCGCCTAATGGATCCCGCCTACGGGCTCATTCCCTTCCGTTTCACCCCGGGGCAGTTCCTCACCCTCACGGTCGAAGCGGACGGCCGGCGGGTGAGCCGCTCCTACACCATCGCGTCCCCGCCGACGCGGGTCGATCATGTCGAGATCACCGTGAAGCGGGAGGAGCATGGCGAGGTGTCGCGCCACCTGCACGACGCCACTGCAGTCGGCGACCTGGTCGAGGTTGCCGCTCCCGGCGGTGCCTTCACCTTCACGGGACAGGAAGCTGGCGACATCGTGCTGATCGCCGGCGGCGTCGGCATCACGCCAATGATGAGCGTGATCCGCACTCTGACGGACCGCGCCTGGCCTGGCGAGATCCACCTCCTCTACGGCGCGCGCACGACGCGCGACTTCATCTTCCGCGACGAGCTGGAGTACCTGCAGCGCCGTCATCTGAAGCTTCATGTCGCAGCCACCATGCGCCGGGCCGAGGGAACTTCCTGGATGGGCCCGGAGGGCGTGATCTCGAAGGAGTTCATCGCGCGCACCGTGCCGGACATCGCCCGCCGGCGCGTCCACCTCTGCGGCCCCCCGCCGATGATGGAGGCGGTGAAGGCAGCGCTGGCCGAGCTCGGCGTGCCCCCTGCGAACGTGCGGACCGAGGCCTTCGGCCCTGCCCGCGGGCAGGCGCCGGCCCCGGCGAGCACGGCGCCCGCTGCCCTGCCGCCTCAGGCCCAGGCAGCGCCCCCGGCCAGCACCACGCTAGCCGCTTCTCTGCCCCCTGTGCCGGATAACCAGAAGGCTGCCTCAGCCACCGTCACCTTCTCGAAATCAGAGCGCATCGCACCACTGGCGCGCGGCCAGACCGTGCTGGAGGCGGCCGAGGCCGCCGGCGTGGCGATCGACTACTCTTGCCGCGTCGGCATCTGCGGCACCTGCATGGTGCCGCTTCGCGCCGGGGTGGTGACGATGGAGGTGGAAGACGGTCTGCCGCCCGGGGAGAAGGCGAAGGGGATGATCCTGGCCTGCCAAGCCAAGTCCGAAGGCGACCTGGTGGTCGAGGCCTAAGCTTGAGCGCAACCGAGAAGCTCGCGGTCGGCGCGCTGTTCAGCGCGCTCCTGCTCATCGCGCCTGGGTTCGTCCTGCACCAGGCGCCACGCTTCCCGGGCAGCCTGCCAGGCAGCCTGCTGGGCATCGCCGCGGCGTTACTCTTCGTGCTGCTGCTTGCCTACACCCTGGTCAAGCGCATTCCCTGGCTACGGCGCCGCGTCGGACCCGGGGCTGTGCTGTCCTTTCACGTCTACGCCGGCGTCGTCGGCGCGCTGCTCGGCATCCTGCACAGCGGTCACGCCTATCGTAGCCCGCTGGGCGTGGCGCTGGTCGTGGCGATGCTGGCCGTCGTCGGCAGTGGCTTCGTCGGGCGCTACTATCTGCTGCACGTTGGGGCGGAGCTGAAGGACCAGCGCGCGGCGCTGGAGGCGATGCAGGCGCGCTACGCGGCATTTGCCACCGTGCCCTCCGCCGCGGTTGTGCCGGCGGACGAGGGGAGCGCCCGTCGCCTTGCCGCCGCGATTGCCGACTTGGAATGGGCGATCGCGCGGCGCGATGCCTTGAAGCGCGCACTCTCGCGCTGGACCGTGATGCACGTGGCGGCGGCGCTGGCGATGTACGCGCTGCTCGCCCTGCATGCCTGGAGCGGCTTCTACTACGGCCTGCGGTGGCTCGCGCCGTGAAGCCGAGGACGCTGCTCTACGCGGCCCTCGGGGCCGGCGGGCTCGCCGCGGCGGTGCTGGTGCCGGTGCTCCTCCTGCGCGGTGGTTCGGGCGCCGTGCCCGGTTGGGCCGCCGCCACGTCGCCCGGTCCGCTATCGGCCGCGCACGCCTTCCTCGGCGAGCAGTGCGAGGCCTGCCACGTCCCGCTGCGCGGTCCCGAGCCAACCCCGTGCCTGACCTGCCACGCGGCGGATGCGCCGCAGCTGGTGACGCGGCCCGCGACGGCGTTCCACGCGGGGATCGGCACCTGCGCGGGGTGCCATGTCGAGCACCTGGGCCGAGAGCGGCGCCCCATCCTCATGGACCATGCCGTGCTGGCCCGTAGCGGCCATGCCCGCGCGGCTGCGGAGGGGACGCCGAAGAACGGATTCCGGCATGCCCTCGACCAGCTACGCCTCCTGCTCGGCGACGGCGTTGCTGATCTTTCGCAGGACGTCGGCCGGCAGGGGCGGTCACTGCCGGCTGCCCAGGCCGCGCGGCTGGACTGTGCCGGCTGCCACACCTACCAGGATCCGCACCGCCGGTTGCTCGGCCGCGACTGCCAGGCCTGCCACGCGACAGGCGCCTGGTCCGTGCCCGGCTACCGCCATCCCTCGCCGAGGTCCGAGGACTGCGTCCAGTGCCACCAGGCGCCGCCGAGCCACTACATGATGCATTTCGAGATGATGGACCGGGGCATCACCGGCCAGATGCATGCCCGCGTGGAGCAGTGCTTCCTCTGCCACCAGACCGATTCCTGGAACAACATCCGCGGCCTGGGGTGGTACAAGCATCATTGACCGAAGTGCGCGGCAGGAACCGCCGGCTCTCCGTGTCGGAGGTCGTGGCACGCATCTTCTTCGGCAGCAGCAACGTCGCCACGACACCCTGACCTGCGGGACTCTCGATCGTGAGGTCGCCTCCGTGCGCTACCGCGATGGCGCGCGCAATGGGCAGACCGAGACCACTGCCGCCTCCCGCCGCACGGGCACGGTCGCCCCGGAAGAACGGTGTCATGATGAGCGGGAGATCGCTCGCCGGGATGCCTGGACCGTTGTCCCCGACCCGGATGGCCAGATCGGAGCCACGGTTCTCGACCGCGATCCAGGGCGCGCGACCATGGGTCACCGCATTGGAGATCAGGTTTCCGATGGCGCGCTTGAGCGCGGTGGGGCGGCCCTCGATGACCACGTCGTCCATGCGCAGCTCCGCAACTGCCTGGCCGGTCGAGGCGAACTCGTCCACGAGGGTCTGGACGATGGACGCCACGTGCAGCATGCGTGCGGGTTCGCTTTCGTGTCCGCCGCGAAGGAAGGCGAGCACGTCCGTGACCATGGCCTCGATCTCGGCCAGGTCACGTTGGATCACCTGCCGCTGCTCGCCGTCCGGCATCTCGGCCGCGCGAAGCTTGAGACGGGAGACCGGCGACATGACGTCGTGCGACAGGGCCGCCAGGGCAAGCGTGCGCTGCCGCAGTGCGGCGCGCACCCGGTCCGCCATGTCATTCAGGCGCCGCGCGAGCGTGCGCACCTCCTCCGGAGCGTGGTCGCTGACCGCCGGCAGAGCCTCCTCCAACGACAGGCCCTGGACCGCCGTCGAGAGCGCCGTCAGCGGAGCGGTGGCGGAGCGCAGGGCCAACGCAGCAGCCCCCAGGACGAACAGCGCCGCACTTGCCGCAAAACCGTACAAGACAGCAGTATCCACTGCCAGGAGGTTGAAGGACGACATTCGGACCAACAGATGCGAGCCGTCCGGGAAGTCCGCGATCGCGGCGACTCCGAGAATGCGCTTCTGATCGGCATCAATCGTGCCGGGCCGGATCCGTACCGCCGTCGGAAACCACGACAGCTCGCGGATGCGATCGCTCAAGGGAACCCAGCGGACATGCTCGTTGCCCCAGGGGTCGGGTACGTTCACTGGCAGCCAATGCACCTCGAGGTCGGGCCGCGACAATCCGTGCGCGATCGCGTCGCGGTCCCACTCCGGCGCGGCCGCGACCGAGTCCATGAGGCTCGACAATTGCCGGGCCAGGATTTCCTCGGTGGCCTTGTCCACTGTCCGTGCGAGCAGAACTGCGTGGATTGCTGCCATTGCGAGGAATAGCAGCAGGAGCGCCGCGCAAAGCGCCGCCAGCGTCCGTCCGGCGAGCGAGCGCGGCAGGAGGCCCATCATGCCCATTCCACCGTGCTGCCGAAAAGGTAGCCTATGCCCCGCACGGTCTTGATGAGCTGCGCACCCTCCTCCGCATTGGTGGCGAGCTTGGCGCGAAGCCGGCTGATCTGGGCGTCGATGGAGCGCTCAAGGCCTCCGAACGGGCGGTTCCTGGCGAGGTCGAGGAGCTGATCCCGCATGAGTATGCGCCCGGGCCGCTCGACAAAGGCCAGCAGCAGGTCGAACTCACCCGTCGTCAGCTCCACAACCACCCCATCGGGACGGACGAGCTCACGGCTCCGCAGATCGATCTGCCATCCGCGGAAATGCGCGACGTCCCGTGCGCCCTGGGCTTGCGACCGCCCGCCGGCGCGGCGCAGCACGGCACGGATCCGCGCGATTAGTTCCCTCGGATCCGCAGGCTTCACGATGAAATCGTCTGCCCCGAGCTCAAGGCCGATGACCCGGTCGGACGCGTCCGCGAGCGCGGTGAGCAGGATGATCGGGACGGAACAAGCGGCACGAAGCTCCCGACAGAGGTCGTAGCCGGAGCGCCCCGGCAGCATGACATCCAGGACGACAAGATCCACCGAAGCCGAGCGCAAGGCCTGCTGCATCTCGACACCGTTCCGCGCCCCGGACGCGCGAAAGCCGCTCCTCCGCAGCAGGCCGAGCAGCAGTGGGCGAAGCTCGCTGTCGTCCTCGACGACGAGGATGTGGTAACCGTCGCCGGCCAGGATCTGGCATTCCCCGTCAGCTGGGCCATGGGACTTGGCAGTTGGAGATACAGGTGATGCCGTCATGGTTGGCTGAACCGCCCTCGCACGCACGCTTGCGGCGCTGATGCATGCGCTCTCCCATCACGTCAGGTCGGCAGCGGAAGCGCCGCGCTTACCGCAGTCCCACATCCGAGAGCGCACCAGAAAGGAAGCGCAGGCGTCAATCCCGTGCCGACCTGCAGCAATGATTTGAAAAGAGCGCGGAAAGTGGGCGGGCCGCTCGCCGCCGTAGCGGCGGAGCGGACCCCGCCCGCCCATCGCGCCGACTAGCGGCTGGACTGTACCGACGGCGCCTGGACCGCGGCGGCCTCCCACGTCACGAGGTCGGGGGCCATCACCATGTTCAGGTGCGTCACCACGGCCTTCACCGGCGCGCCGGTCGCGCGGTCGATCCAGACATGCTGGTCGTAGGTGTAGGTGGAGCCGATGATGGCGAAGTTTCGTTCCAGGCGGATGGTGTCGAAGGTGCCCGCGGTGGTCGTGACTGGACCCATGCCGCCGATCCGCCAGGTCTCCAGCACATGCACTGAATTGTGGTCGCGGCTTGGCGTGAAGTAGTCCACCTGCACCTGCCCGCCCGTCTGGCCGGTGGCCGCGGCGTTCATCAGCCTGGCGAGGCCCGCCTTGCCGGACCGGTAGATCGGGCTCGCCGCGTTCCAGTTGCCGAAGACCAGCCTCTGCCCCGTGGTGGTCAGGCAGACCAGCGGATCGCTCGGGTCGGTGCCGCGATAGGCGACACGGCTGCCGTCCGAGCGCTCGACCACGGTGCCCGGCGCCGGGCAGCGGTACTGCCAGGACTGCGCCTGCGCCGCGAGCGGCGCGAGGGCCGTCAGGGCTCCGACAATGAAGGCTGCTTTGAGCATGGGTCACTCCTTCCGATTGGCGAAGGTCGTCCCGGTACCGCCTTCGGCAGCCCTAAGCTCGCTCTCCCGCTTTGCCCCTAGGTTGCGGCATGCCATCATTTTGTTGCGCTTTTGTGACGCGCCTTTGCCCGTGCCGCTCCGTGCGCCGCTGCGGCGGCGGGCCCGGGCATGATTCGAGAAGCCGGGCCAAGGGCAGCCCCGGGATATCAGCGTCCCCCGCGCGGAAAGCTGCCTTGCTGAGGCTCATGGCCATGCTCGACCGTGAGGCCGCCTTCACCGCCGGAATTGCCGGTGATCCGGCTGCCCTGCGCGAAGCCCGCGCCCAATCCGCCACCTGGAGGGTGTGCCATTTCCGCGTCGGCCAGGCCGCTGCCCGTGATCCTGAAGCTGGGCGTGCCGCCTCCCGCTCCCGCCGTCGTGCCACCCATCATCGCGGCGTGGTCCATATCGTAATTCCCGTCGCCGGTGGGATTGAGGCGTGGCTGTCCCGCGGCGGAGGCAACGTCCAGGACCGCGCCAATCGCGGCGAGCGCGATCAAGCGCCTCATCATCGGCATGCGCGGCATCGCTGTGTCTCCCGTGTCTCGCTGCCGCGGCTTGCACGCGGCAGGCTTGCTCGAGCGGCGTCGCCAGGCGTTCGGAGAGGGTCTCGTCGCTGCCCTGGTGGCGCCTGTCGTCGGGATGACGGTATCGTTGTCGCGTTGCGCTGTGGTTGGCGGATGCCATCAGTTCATGCGGGCTGCACAGCTAGTACCCGGGGCCCGGAATTGGTCGGCCGCTCTGCCTCCGTCGTGGTTCGGCAGCGTGAATGCCTCGCAGCGAGTTCGTGTCGTCGTGGAACAGTCGGGCGGCTCGTCGTCCGTGTTCTGCCGTTCGTGGTCGCCGCCCTCTCCGCCAGCCTCGTCGGCCTCGTCATCGTCCGCCGGCTCGGGCGGGAGGTCCTCGTCGCGGATGAAGCCCCGCTCCACCCGTACGCCCTCGCCCCAGGGATCGAGCGACACCACTGCGCCGGCGAGGGCGAGCGCCTCGGCCGGCCAGCGCGTCTCGCCGGCCTCCAACGCCGCAAGCTCGGCCTCGATGGCTTCAAGCCTGTCCGCGGCTTCGCCTTCCGGGCTTTCGCCACCCTCGGCCGCGATGGCGTCGTATTCCTCCGCCAACGCCTCCCGCCGCCGCTCCTGTTCCTCCGTCAGCGGCACCGCCTCGGGCCGCGCCCGCCGCATGCGCCAGAGCCGGTCGTGCGGGAAGTCACGCGCGACCTCCACCCACCGCCAGCCCTCAGCGCGCACCGCCTCAGCCGCGAGGTCGAGCTTCGCCTGGATTAGATCGTCCAGCAGGCCCGGGTTGCTGATCCAGCCGCCACCGTCCTCCGTGTTGAACAGGTCGCGCTCGATCAGGCCGCCGGCCATCTCGTACGCCGCGAGACCGGCGATCCGTACCCGCCGGTCGGTCAGCGGCACGCGCCCCTCGGTCAGCAGGCGCCGGATCGTGGCGGGATGTCCGTGCCCGGCGGTCTGCCGCCAGACGCGCTCCTGCGCCGCTGCGTCGTCCGTCACTGCGAAGGCAGTCACTGCCTCAAGGGTCAGGTCGCCGGCCCGGTAGGCTTTCATGATCGAGGGCGCCACCGCCGCCAGCCGCAGCCGCTGCCGCACGGTGAGGACGGAGACGCCGAAGCGCCGCGCGATCCGCTCCGGGGAGTGCCCCTCCCCTGCCAGCTTGGCGAAGGCCTCGAACTGGTCGGCCGGATGCATGGCGATCCGCACAACGTTCTCCGCAAGGCTCGCCTCGGTGGCATCATCGTCCTCCACCACGCGGCAGGGGATGCGCGCCGTGCGGCCGATCCGGCCCGCCTCGGCCAGCCGCCGCAGCGCCGCGAGCCGCCGTCCGCCCGCAATGACGAAGTAGCGCCCCGTCCAGCCGCCGCGCGGCCCGACCTCGCGCCGCACGTTGAGATTCTGCAGCAGGCCATGCGCCCGGATGGACGCGGCCAGCTCGTCGAGCCCCTCCCCTGCCCCGGTGCGCCGCACGTTCTCGGGCGCGGGGTGCAACCGGTTGAGAGGCACGCTGATGGTGGCTGCCGCCGGGCCGGTGTTGCGTGTCATGTGATGCTTCTCCTTCGTCGCAGCGGGAAGCAGCCCCGCTGCTTCCCTGGCGTCGCCGAGACCGGGGAAGGAGGGGTGGGCATGCGGGCGGGCGCGGCCGCGGCCTGAGGGAGCGTGGCGCGCAGCGGCATGCGAGCGAGGGGCGCTGCCGTGCCGTAGGCGGCGTGCCGAGGGGGACCTTGGGCAGAGCCCGTGGTCCCCCTGGTCTGGGCCGCGTCCGCGGCCGGAGTGCGGACGCCCCTCGGCGTCCGCCGCGTCAGCGGTCGTGACCCGCAGGGCGGAGACGCCGGCGGCGGCTCCGGGAGCGGCCAACGGCCGCGAGTAGGGCGCGGCCCCCGACAACGGAGGGGGAGACGCCATCTCCGTCTGCTGGACGCGGAGCGGCACGGCCCGGTAAGCCATGACGATGGACACGCCGGATGAGGGGGAAGCCCGAACGATCAGGGGCGCGGGACGCCCGCCGTGGGAGCTGCATCCCGCCCTGATCGAGGAGCGGCTCTCGGCGTGCGCGCGCCTCCTCGCGCGTGGGCGCGCGGACGCGGTCGCCATGGCCGACCCCTGGGCCGGCGACGACGCCTGGTCCATCGGCTGCCGCGCCTACTCCTTCTCGCGCAACCGCCTCCGCCAGGCGGCAGAGGGCGGGCGCTACAAATGGCTCGGCGTGCTCGATGCCACGCACCACTTTATCTTCCTGATCGACGGCGTGCCGGTCCGCTTCTTCCGCGGCGACGCCGACGAGCCGACGAAGCGCACGCTGCGCCAGCAGGAGACCGAGGCGCGGCAGCTCGCCCTCGCCCTCGGCGACGCCGAATCGGCCGAGGGGTTGATGTTCCGCCTCGCCGTGGAGACCGGCGAGGGCGGCGAGGTGACGCGGGTGGTGTTCCTCGCGCTCCGAGGCGAGGACGGCGCTGTGGAGTGCTTCTGGCCTGTCCCCCTCGATAACGCGGACGTGTCGGCGCCGCCGCGGCGGAACGCCGGGGCGGGACTGCCGCCGCCGCTGGCGACTGGCATGATCAGGCGCGGCGCGTGATTCCAGTCTCACGTTTCTGACCGTTCTTACGAGTCCGGTTTTGTTCCTCACGATAGAGTGACGCTGAAAGTAGGGTTTCGCGTGCCCACACGCCATGATTGCAGATTGTATTTAGGCAGCCGCCGTCGGTAGCATCCGCCCTCGCCAGTCCAGAGGGGTCCGACCGTGGTGCAGTTTTCAGTAATCTGCAACCGCGGCGCTCACGGCCTCGCTGCCTCCGGGCGCCTCGCGCGAATCGGCCCGCTGGCAGTATCCGTGCGGAGATTTACGGTAAGGCCCTGAGCAGGGCCGTGCGCGCCGGTGACGGGCGTTGGTTCATGATAAAGATGTCTTTGTCGTGAGTAACCGGCCGGCAC
>NZ_JAJAQI010000068.1 GCF_020523605.1 Roseicella aerolata
AGGCCTGCCCACGACGCCACGCCATCGAAGCCTCCAGCCCAAGCTGGACACCTACGAATCACACCACCTCGCGCCGCAGCCAATCACAAGCCGATTCCAGCCAGGGCTACTCGGGTCTAGAGCGGATCGCGGACGGGCGTGAACACCCGGGAGCGTGAATCTGCTCTGCAAACAACGGTCTACAGCGGATTGGCGTTCAGTTCCGAACGCAATCCGCTGTAGAGCAGACCGCGACAGGCCGTGCACGACCGGACGCGCGACTCCGCCCGGAAGGCAGAGAGCGACAGCGGAATGGCGTTCAGTCCTGAACGCGATCCGCTGTAGCCTCCCCGGCCCGGCCGCCCCATATCGTTCCCATGGACCTCGATTTCACCGAAGCCGAACTGCACCGCTATTCCCGCCACATCCTGCTGCAGGATGTCGGCGCCATCGGCCAGGCGAAGCTGCGCGCCGCGCGGGTGCTGATCATCGGCGCCGGCGGGCTTGGCGCGCCGCTCTCGCTCTACCTCGCGGCGGCGGGGGTGGGCACCATCGGCCTGGTGGACCACGATGTGCTGGAACTCTCGAACCTCCAGCGCCAGGTGGTGCACGCCACCGCCCGCATCGGCCGCAACAAGGCCGAAAGCGCGGCGGAGACGCTGACGGGCCTGAACCCCGAGGTCACCGTCGAGGTCCATGCGCGCCGCATGGATGCCGAGGCCGCGCGGGAACTGATCCCGCGCTACGACATCGTCTGCGACGGCACCGACAACTTCCCCACGCGCTTCCTGCTCGGCGATGCCTGCCACCTGCTGGGCCGGCCGCTGGTCTCGGCCGCGGTGCTGCGCTTCGAGGGGCAGCTCTCCACCTACAAGTCGCATCTCGGCGCGCCGCATCCCTGCCACCGCTGCCTGCACCCGGAAATGCCGCCGGAAGGGCTGGTGCCCAGCTGTTCGGAAGCGGGGGTGCTCGGCGCCGTCACCGGGGTGATGGGCACGCTCCAGGCGACCGAGGTGCTGAAGGAGATCCTCGGCATCGGGGAGGGCATGTCGGGCCGCCTGCTGCTCTGGGACGCGCTGGATGCGCGCTTCCGCACCGTGAAGCTGCGGCGCGACCCCGGCTGCGCCCTGTGCGGGGAGGATGCCGCCATCCGCGACCTCTCGGCGCATCGTGAGCCGGCCCCCCTGGTCTGCAGCGCCTAGATGGCCAGGACGCTCGGCATCCTGCTGCTCTCGGGCGACCACGACCGGGCGCATTATGCGCTGGTCATGGCCACGGGCGCGGCGGCGCTGGGGCGGGAGGTGACGCTCTTCGCCACCAATGCCGGCTGCCGGCTCTTCCTCGCCACGGCGCCGCTCGCCGCCGAACCGCGGGAAGCGGCGCTGGCCGCGCGCGGCGTCGCCGGCATCGCCACGCTGCTCGCCGCGGCCGAGGAACTCGGCATCCGCCGCATCGCCTGCGAGGCCGGGCTGCGCGCCGAGGACATCCCCGCGGCCTCGCTTGCCCCCGGAATCGAGGTCGCGGGGGTCGCCACCTTCCTTGCCGCGGTCGGGGATGGCCAGATCGTCACGCTCTGACCCCTGCTGGCGCTTGACCCGGGGGCCGCAGGCTTGGCATGGCAGGGTTGTGACCCGCCCCCTCCGCGCCACGCTACCGCCCCTCCTCCTCCTGCTCGCGTCGCCGGCCCTCGGGCAGACCAGCCTCGGCCAGCCCGGGTCGCTGCCGCCGCCCCGCCCCGCGGCCCCGGCGCCGCAGGCGGCGCCCGCGCCCGCGCAGCAGGCCACGCCGCCGGCTGCGGCGCCACGGTCCTCGGCAACGCCGGCGCCGGCGCGGCCCCAGGCGACCTCGCCGCCGCGGCCGCCTTCCGCGCCGCAGGCCGGCACCCCCGCGGCCCGGCCGCCGGCACCGCCCCAGGCCGGGCCGCCGCCCCGCCCGCCGGCGCCCACCGTCCAACCGCGCCCCGGCACCAGCAATGCCGCGAAGCCGGCCCAGCCCGCCCCGGCCGGCCAGACCGGCAATGCCACGCGCCGCCGGGCCACCGGGGCGGCCGCGGGCGCGGCCGCCGGGGGCGCGGCCGGTGCCGCCGCCCTCGGCGCCACCCGCCAGCCCGAACCGGCTCCGGCCCCCACGCCCGCCCCGCCGCCGAAGCCGGCCATCGGCAGCGCCACCGGCCTGCCGCTGCCGCGCTATGCCGCGCTCGGCTCCAACCAGGTCAACCTGCGGATCGGCCCCGATCTTCGCTACAAGATCGAGTGGACCTACCAGCGCAAGGACCTGCCGGTGCAGATCGTGGAGGAGCACCAGATCTGGCGCCGCATCCGTGACCCGGAGGGGACAGAGGGCTGGGTGCAGCGGCCGCTGCTCACCTCCCGCCGCACCTTCCTGGTGCAGGGGGAGGAACGGGTGCTGCGCCGGCGGCCGGAGGAGGGTGCCGATGCCGTCGCCCGTCTGAAGCCCGGCGTGATCGGCGCCATCCGGAAATGCGAGGCCGAGAGCCCCTGGTGCGAGGCGCGCGTCGGCGATTTCCGCGGCTGGATCAAGCGGTCCGAGGTCTGGGGCGTGGCGTCGGACGAAGCGGTGAACTGATAAGCCTGGCCGCATCGGAAACCGGCGGGCGCTTTCGCCGCAAGCCCAGGCGTGGCGCCGGTCTGCCGCGCGGGGATGACCAGCGGCACGAATGTTCCATGCCTGCCGGGCGCCGCTGCCGGTGCGGTCCACAGCGGATGGGCGTTCAGAACTGGACGCGCACCCGCGGCAGCTCCTCGTTTTTCAAGCGGAGTCACGATTCCGGGCGTTCGCGCCCGTCCGCGATCTGCTCCGGCCAGGCTTTGCGGAGCACACCGCCCAGCAATGGGGGGGGTCGCTCATGGGCTACAGCGGATCGCGTTCAGACCTGAACGCGCATCCGCTGTAGCGTCAACAGCCACTGTGGGGCCGGCGGCCCGGCCGCGCAGGGTTCCTGTCATCCGGCGGGGCGGCCGCGTCCTTCCCGACCGCCGGCGGCGCCGCCCGGCGCCGCGGCCGGGCCAGGATCTCGGCCAGCGTCACCGGCCGGAAGTCCCAGGCATCCACCCCCACATCCACCTGCCGTGGCATGGGCGCCAGCCGGCCATGGCTGTGGCCATGCAGGTTCAGCCAGCCGCGGCCCATGTTGCGCCAGCTGCGGAAGGCGTAGTGGCAGAGCACCAGCCCGACCCCGTCCAGGGTCAGCTCGGCATAGGGCTGCAGGCTGGCCCAGCCGGCCAGGCCGGTGGTCGCCGGCCCGTCATTGTTGCCCGTTACCAGGTGCTTGCGGCCCTGCAGCCGGTCGAGCAGCGCGGCCATCGTGGCGGGGCCGGGCCCGAGGGCGAAGTCGCCGAGGTGCCAGACCTCATCCGCCGGCCCCACCACCGCATTCCACCGCGCCAGCATCGCCGCATCCATCGCCGCGACCGAGTCGAAGGGGCGGCGGTAGAGCGCCCGCGCGCCGGCATGGCCGAAATGCGTGTCGCTGGTGAAGAAGACCGTCATCCCTGCCTCCCCGGGCGGCGCCTTCCGCCCCGCGCCGGGTGGCGCGGCCGCGGCTCAGCCGCTGGTCTTGTGCCCCGGCCGGCCGGCATCCGCCTTGGCGCTGCCGCTGCCGCCGATCTCGCGCTGGTTCCCCTTCTCCTGCGCGCTGGCCGAGGAGCTGCCGGGTCCCGTCGCGGTGCCGCCGGCATTGCTGGTGCCGCCCTGGCCCGAGCCCTTCTCCGCCGCGCGCTGGTCCGCCTTCTTCGCCGTCGTCATCGTCCCTGTCCCTTCCGCTTCGCCGCGCCTGCCCGCCACGCGCGCCGCCACCGGCCCAAGGCGGCGCGGCCGGCGGCGGTTCCAACCGGAAGCGGATGCATCCGGCCCTCTCCCGGAACCGGGTGGCGCGGCGGGGTGTTGGCAGGCCGCCGTCACCGGCACCCGGATCGCAGAGGAAGGCGCGCATGGCCCCGCAGAGCCGACACCACCCTCCCGCCCTGCCCGCGCTGGTGGCGCAGGGCCTCCTCGCCGGCCTGGCGGGCGTCGCCGCCATGACGCTGGCGGAGAAGCTGGAGCAGGCGGTCACGGGGCGGCCCAATTCCTACGTCCCGGCGCATACGCTCGAACGCCTGCTCGGCCTGCCGCGGCGGCCGGACCGGGATCGCCTGGGGCTGAACTGGGCCATGCACTGGGGCCAGGGCGTCCTGCTGGGCCTGGTGCGGGCCGTGATGGCGCAGCGCGGGATCCGCGGCCCGATGGGCTCCTTCCTCTTCCTCAATCTCCGGCTGCTCAACGACCAGAGCTTTGAGAATGCGACCGGCGTCGGCGCCCCGCCCTGGACCTGGCCGGCGGGGGAGCAGGCCGTCGACCTGCTGCACAAGGCGGTCTACGCCTTCGTCGCCGGCGAGGTCGCGGACCGGCTCGTCGCGCCCGGCCGGCACGCGACGGGTGATATCCGGCGCGGCACGCCCGGCGCCGGGGCCCGCGCCCGCCACCTCGCGGCCGGCAGCGATGTCGGGCGCGGGGAAACCGGCCTGCTCGGCCGGGCCTGACCGGCGCCTGCGCGCAGTCACGGAGGCGGACCGGGTTCCCGCCCGGCCTGCCCCCTGCGGCCGGAGCCCCTGGCCAGATGGTGCGGGGCTGCCAGCCTTACCAAGGGCCCGGAATGCGTGACCGCATCCTGGCAAGAGCGCCGCAGTTGCGGCGGGCGGCAGAAGCCGCCTCAGCACAGGCTGCCGCCTGCGCTGCAAGGGTCACCCATCACGGCCTCCAGCCTCAACCGGGGCGGCCGGTGCAGCCCGCATAGGTCTGCCCGACCAGCAGCGAGGTGGCGAAGGAGATCGGCTGCCGCGGCGCCTCGCCCGTCCGGGCGCTGCGCTGCATCTCCTCCCACTTGCAGGCGAAGGCGGTCGGGCGGTGGCGGAACTGCTCGGCGCGCCTGCCCTCCAGCTCCGTGTAGTGCACCGGCCTCTGCCAGTCCTGCGGGGTGGCCACCAGCAGCAGGACGCAGGCGCCGAGGATGACGGCGCCGAGGCCGAGCGCCCGGAGCAGCAGGGGCGGCAGGGGCAGCACCAGCAGCAGGATCAGCAGGGCGGGCAGCATCAGCCGCTCCCCCGGATTCACCACGTTCAGCGCCAGGTCGGGCAGCAGGGAGAAGGCGCCGAGCAGCACCGCCCCGGCGGCGAGCGGCGCCCAGGGCAGGCGGCGGGCACGGATGGCCTCCCGCAGCCCGAGCAGCAGGGCGAGGGCGAGCCCGGCGGCGAAGAGCAGGTTCATCACCGCCCCGGCCCAGTAGAGCGCGGGCCGGAAGGCGAGGTCGCCGCCCTCGGCGAAGACGAAATTGTGGTACGGGCCGAGCTTCGCGAGGGTGTAGAGCTTGTAGGCCAGGAAGGCCGCGAGGCCGCCGCTGCCCTGCGGCTCGGTCGCGTCGCCCCCGGCGCCGGCCGCCACATACCACAGGGTGAGCCCGGCGGCGGGCAGCAGGCCGAGCACGGTCGCCCGCAGGCGCCGCTCCAGCAGCGCCGTCAGGCCGAGCAGGATGCCGAAGGCGGCGAAGACCATGGCATGGGTGAAGAACAGCGCCAGGCTGAAGGCCAGGATCGTGCCGGCGCGCCCCTGCTGTTCCTTCTCCAGCAGGAACCAGGCGCCCAGGATCAGCATGCCGAGCTGGAAATTGGCATAGCCGTTCCAGAAGCCGGCATTGAAGAAGAGGGCGGTGAGCAGCAGCGCGGCGAAGGCGCCGGGCGCCCGGGGCTGGAAGCGACGGCCGAGCGCGAGCGCGAGCAGCAGCGCGCCGAGGACGAGGCCGAGCAGGAAGAGCTTCGCCGCGATCGCCGGCGGCATCGCCAGCGACAGCAGGCCGAGCAGGAGCTGGACGGAGCTGTTCGGGATGGGGGCGGTGGCCAGCCGGAGATCGCCGACCGGCAGCCCCTGGAACAGCCGCGCCAGCAGGTGCCCCTGATAGGCCCATTCCGAGAAATCCTGCAGCGGCGGATAGGGCGCGAGCAGGAGGCCGGCTGCGACCAGCGCCGAGAGCAGGAGGCAGAGCGCGGTCCAGGGCAGGCCCGCCTGGCCGGCGGCCGCCGGGGCGTGCGGCAGGGCGGTCTGGGCCGTGCTCATGCCGGCCGGTGCGGGAAGCGGGCCATTGTTAGCCTCCGGAAGTCTCTCCGTTTTGCGGGCGGATTGCCGTTCTGGCCACTGACATGCGCTTGACAGGGAATCCGGCCTGTACAGCCGGGCGGCATCGCGGCTAGGCTGGGCCCATGTCGTCCGTCGCTTTCGGTTCCTTCGCGCGAATTACCGGCCCGGCTGCCTGAGCCGCGTCGCCTGGGGCGGCGCGTGCCGCGCTGCCGGGTTCCTCCCTGCCCCTCGCGCCCGAACCGGAGCCTTCCCGATGACCGACCTCGTTCCTGCCCGTTTCCTCGTGACCGCCGATGCCTCGCCCGGCCTGTTGCCGCGGCTGCTGCAGCCGCTCGCCAAGCGCGACCTGATGGCGGATGCCGTGCATGCCGTGCGCGAAGGCGATGTGGTCCATGCCGAGTTCGTGTTGGAGGCGATGCCGGCGGAGATGGTGCATCTCGTCGCCGGCAATATGGGCCAGGTGATCGGCGTGCAGGCCGTGCGGGT
The DNA here is from genome assembly GCF_020523605.1 of Roseicella aerolata. Taxonomy (GTDB): domain Bacteria; phylum Pseudomonadota; class Alphaproteobacteria; order Acetobacterales; family Acetobacteraceae; genus Paracraurococcus; species Paracraurococcus aerolatus. The sequence continues at coordinate 6,592 of NZ_JAJAQI010000068.1, forward strand.
GGAACAGGCCTCGCGGCTGCGCGCCGTGGCCTGATGACTCCGGGCGACAGCCACATTCGGGGGTGCCGGGTAGCGGCGACGTGACTGCGATCCGGCGCCGAAGCGGTGGCGCCGGGCGCGCGTGGTCGCGAAGGTCGCGCAGCCCGCCGGCTTGTGGCCGGGCCAGGAGTTGCCGATGCTCTGGGATGCCTTTCCCAGCGCGCTCGACCTTGCGCGCTTCCAGTTCGCCTTCACCGTCACCTTCCACTTCCTCTTCCCCGCCTTCACCATCGGTCTCGCCAGCTATCTCGCGGTGCTGGAAGGGCTGTGGCTCTGGACCGGGCGCGAGAAGTATCTCGACCTCTTCCGCTACTGGCTGAAGGTCTTCGCCGTGAACTTCGCCATGGGCGTCGTCTCCGGCATCGTCCTCTCCTACCAATTCGGGACCAATTGGTCGGTCTGGTCGGACCGCACCGGGCCGGTGCTGGGGCCGCTGATCGCCTATGAGGTACTGACGGCCTTCTTCCTGGAAGCCGGCTTCCTCGGCGTCATGCTGTTCGGCCTCGGGCGGGTCGGGCGCGGGTTGCACTTCACCGCGACCCTGCTGGTCGCGATCGGCACGCTGATCTCGGGCTTCTGGATCCTCTCGGCCAATTCCTGGATGCAGACGCCGGCGGGCTTCTCCATCGGGCCGGACGGGCAATTTTTGCCGGAGGATTGGTGGGCGATCATCTTCAATCCTTCCTTCCCCTTCCGCTACCTGCACACCATCACCGGCGCCTATCTGACCACCGCGATGATCGTCGGCGCGGTCGGCGCCTGGCACATCCTGCGGGACCGGTCGAACGAGCGGGCGCGGGTGATGTTCAGCATGGCCATGTGGATGGCGGCCGCCGTCGCGCCGGCCCAGGCCTTCTTCGGCGACATGCAGGGCCTCTGGGCGCTGCACTACCAGCCGCAGAAGGTCGCCGCGATGGAGGGGCACTGGGAGACGCAGCGCGGCGCGCCGCTGATCCTCTTCGGCATCCCGGACATGGCGCGGGAGGAGACGCGGCTGCGCATCGAGATCCCGAAGCTCGGCAGCATCATCCTGGTGCACGACCCGGATGGCGAGGTGCGCGGGCTGAAGGATTTCCCCAAGGACCAGCGGCCGACCAACGTGCCCCTGGTCTTCTGGTCCTTCCGCATCATGGTGGCGATGGGCCTGCTGATGATCGCGCTCGGCACCGTCTCGCTCTGGCTGCGCTGGCGGGGCACGCTGTACGATCGCGCATGGTTCCTGCGCTGGGCGGTGGCGATGGGGCCCTCCGGCCTGATCGCCGTCACCTTCGGCTGGTACGTGACGGAAGCCGGGCGGCAGCCCTACACCGTCTATGGCCTGATGCGCACGGCCGAGAGCGCGAGCCCGATCGAGGCGCCGGCGGTGCTCACCTCCCTCGCGCTGTTCATGACGGTGTACTTCATCGTCTTCGGCGCGGGGCTCTGGTACCTCTTCCGCCTGTTCCGCCACCCGCCCGGGCCGCATGAGACAGGGGCGGAGACCGAGCCGCCGATCCGCACCGCCGGCATCACGCCGGGGCCCCAGATCGCGCCCGACCGCGCGCGCGACGCGCGGCCGCAGCCGGCGGAGCGCCGCGACGGAGGCGGGCCGGACGGCCCGCCGCTGCCGGCCGGCGCGGCGGAGTGACGCCGATGAGCGCGGAAACCATCGCCACCATCTGGGCCTTCCTGATCGCCACGGCCGTCTTCCTCTATGTCTGCATGGACGGCTTCGACCTCGGCGTCGGAATCCTGTTTCCCTGGATCCGCGGGAAGGATGACCGCGACCTCTCGGTCAACACCGTGGCGCCGGTCTGGGACGGCAACGAGACCTGGCTGATCCTCGGCGGCGGCGGGCTCTTCGGGGTCTTCCCGCTGGCCTACGCCACCATCATGCCGGCGCTCTACATGCCGATCATCGTCATGCTGCTGGCGCTGATCTTCCGCGGCGTGGCCTTCGAGATGCGCTTCCGTGCCGCGACGCCGGGGCAGTTGCTGTGGTGGGACCGCGCCTTCTCCGGCGGCAGCTATGTCGCGACCGCCTGCCAGGGCATCGCGCTCGGCGCGCTGGTGCAGGGCATCGCGGTCGAGGGACGCAGCTATGCCGGGGGCTGGTGGGACTGGCTCTCGCCCTTCTCGGTGCTGACCGGCGCCGCGCTGCTGGCCGGCTACGGGATGCTCGGCGCCTGCTGGCTGGTCTGGAAGACCGAGGGCGAGCTGCAGGACCAGGTGCGCGCGCTGGCGGGGCGGCTGACCTGGCTGACGCTCGGCTTCATGGCCCTGGTCAGCGCGATCGTGCCCTTCCTGCTGCCGCAGTTCCGGGAGCGCTGGTTCGATTTCCCGGTGATCCTCACGGCGCTGCCGGTGCCCGTGCTGGTGGTGGTGCTGGCCTGGCGGCTGTTCCGCGGGCTTGGGGAGGCAGGGCACAACCCGGAGAACCGCCGCATGGTCTGGCGGGACGGCATTCCCTTCGCCTGCGCCCTCGGCCTGTTCTTCCTGGCCTATACGGGCCTCGGCATCTCCATGTGGCCGATGATCGTGCCGCCCGACATCACCATCTGGGAGGCCGCGGCGCCGCGCGATTCGCAGCTTTTCATGCTGGTGGGCGCGGTGGTGCTGATCCCGGTCATCCTGGCCTACACCGCCTATGTCTACTGGCTGTTCCGCGGCAAGATCAAAGCCGGGGAGGGCTATCACTGATACCGCTCCGCATCAGTCCTGACCTGCAGCCGCCGGGGGCGTCTTCCATGGGCACCGGGGGCGCCGCGCCGGGTGGCGCGTCGCCAGGCCGCAGAGCGGCGCCGGCGACTGAGGCCGCAGGAACGCGTCGGCCGTCATGCGGCCTACAGCGGATTGCGTTCAGAACTGAACGCCCATCCGCTGTAGCTCCTTGTTTTCCGAGCAGATTCACGCCTTCGGTCGTTCACGGCCTCCGGCGATCTGCTCTAGCGTGAGCATGCCGCGCCGGCTGCTGTGGTTCGTGGCGCTCTGGGCGGCCGGGGTCGGCGCGGTCGGGCTGCTGGCCTTCCTGCTGCGGGCGGCGATGCGGCTGTGATCAGCCGCGCGACCTCTCCGCATCCCGGCGGACGAATTTGAAGAAGCGGCTCTCCTTGCCCTCGGCCGTCCTGTCCTGATGCAGGAAGGCGAGCTGCCGGTCCTCGAAGGTCTGGAAGAAGGTGTCCCAGTCGATCGGCTGGAGCTTGTCGTCCGGCTCGGCGAAGTCGATGCGCAGCAGGCCCTCGCCATCCTTGCCCTCGGTGCCCTTGACCACGGTGGGCCGGCCGCCCCGGGCCTCCACCCATGTGCGGATCTCGTCGTGGTTGGTGGTCGTCTTCGCCTCGGCCATGGCCTGCCTCCTCCGGGGCGCGGTGCCCTGCGGCGGTAACGAGGGCAGGTCGCGGGTGTTCCGGGGCCGGGCCTCAGCCGCCCGGCATCGGCAGCAGGGCCGCGGCCATGGTGAAGTAGATCAGCACCCCCGCGACATCGGCGATCGAGGTCACCAGCGGCGCGCTGGCGGAGGCAGGGTCCAGCCGCAGCCGGTCGAGCAGGAAGGGCAGCGACAGCCCGACCAGGCTGCCGGCCAGCACCACCAGCACCATGGTCAGCGCCACGACCAGGGCGATCTCCGGCCCGCCCCGCCACAAACCGATGGCCGAGACCGCGACCGCCATGGTCAGCCCGAGCGCCAGCGCCACCAGCACCTCCCGCCCCAGCAGCCGGCCCCAGTCGGACAGCCCGACCTCCCCGGTCGCCAGCGCCCGCACCGTCAGCGTCGCGGCCTGGGAGCCAGCATTGCCGGCGCTCGCGATCAGCAGCGGCAGGAAGAAGACGAGCGAGAGATGCGCGGCTATCGTCTCCTCGAAGGCGGCGATGCCGGCGCCCGAGAGGATGTTGGCGAAGACCAGCGCCACCAGCCAGCCCGCCCGCTTGCGGTAGAGCAGCGCCACGCCGGCCGCGCGCAGCCCCGCCTCCAGGCCGCCGGTGCCGCCGGCCTTCTGGAAATCCTCCGTCGCCTCGGCCTCCGCCACGTCCATGGCGTCGTCGGCGGTGACGATGCCGACCATGGCCTCCCCGCCATTGATCACCGGCACCGCCGGCAGGTCGTAGCGCGCGACCACGCGCGCCGCCTGCTCCGCCGGCGCCGTGGCATGGACGCAGGGCGGGTCGGTGCGCATCAGGTCGGCGACGCGCCGGTCCGCGGCCGCGAGCACCAGATCCTCCAGCGTCACGGTGCCGAGCAGCCGGCGCTGGGGCGAGAGCACATAGGCGACCTGGATGGTCTCCTTCGAGGCGGCCTGGCCGCGCAGCGCCTCGATCGCCTGGCGCGCCGTGAGGTCGGGGCGCAGCACGGCATATTCGCTCGTCATCACCGCGCCGGCGGTGCCCGGCGGGTAGGCCGCCAGCCGGCGGATGTCCTCGCGCTCCGCCGCCGCCAGGGCGGGGCCGAGCGCCTCGCGCGCCGCCTCCGGCAGCCGCGCCCAGAGATCGGCGCGCTCATCGGCATCCATGGCGGTGACGAGCTCGGCGAGTGCCCGCGGCGGCGCGATGGCGGCCAGCCCGGTCTGGGTCTCCGGCGCGAGATAGCCGAAGGTCTCGGCCCGGCGCGCCAGCGGCAGCGCGGCCAGCACCTCCCAGGCGGCGGGGGCCGGGCGCAGTTCGAGCAGCGCGGCGAGGTCGGCCGGGTGCAGGGTCGCGGCTGCCTCCGGCGGCAGCATGGTCGTGGTCATCGCCGTCTCCATCCGGTCGGGGCGCCGCAGCGCCGCGCCGGGCGGAGGCGGCCGGATCGTCAGGCGATCGGCGCGCGCGGGGCCCGGCGCCGCGCGGCGGCGCGGCGTTGGTGATGCGTGCGGCTACTTCCGCTCGCCTCGTCCATCAGGGTCTCCAGGACAACTCGGGGGGCGCGCGGCCCTGCCGGGGCGCGCGCGACGCCCTTTGGCCCGCCGCGGCGGGGCAGGTCAAGCGGCAGTTGGGTGACGCGCCGGGCCCGGACGGCGCCCGCGCGCCCGGACAGGGCTGCGCCAGAACCCCCCTCAGGCCACCATGTTGTTCCTGACGGCCGGAGGAAGCTCTGCGCCGGGCGGGGAGGACTGCGCGGGATGACGCTGCGGATCACGGGCGCGATGGTTTCCGTTCTCATCGCCGTGGCGGCGGTCGCGGCGGTTGCCTTCGTGGTGGATGCGCTCGAGCTCGAGCGCGACCCGGCGGGAATCGCGCTGATCGTGCTGGCCGGCCTGGGCGGCATCGCCTTCCTGGCCCGGCGGCTGTGGCGGCGGAGGCGCCGGCCGCCGGCGGCCGGCGGCCTGACTCCCGGCGCCGGGCCGGGCTGCAGCGTCCGCCAAGGGGTCGGGGCCAGCCCCGCCCGCCACCGGGGTCAGGCGACGGCCGGGCGCTCCCGCAGCCGCTCATAGGCGGCGCGGACCAGGGCGGGGCCGTGCCGGCGCTCCAGCCGGCGGACGGTGAAATGCGCCCGGGCGATGGCGCGGAAATGCTCGAGGAAGGCGAGGTTCACCGCCACCCCGCCGGCCGCCCCCACCACCGGCGCCGCCTGGGCCGAGAGCTTGAAGGCGACCGGCCCGCCGAAGCGCGCCGCGACGGCGCCGAGCAGGCCCGGCAGGAAGGCCGCGAGGCCCCGGCCGACCGCGCCCTGCACCGCCTCGGCCAGGGCGAGGCGCAGCGCGAAATAGCCGCTCTCGGCCTCGTCATCCTCCGGGCTGCGGCCGCCGAGGGCGAAGACCTTCAGGCATTCCGCCTGCACGGCGGGGTCGGACAGGTCCTCCCCCTGCTCGGCCGCGATCGCTGCCACCTGGCGCAGCAGCAGGGTGGTGGAGACCGGCAGCTCCATCAGCGTGCCAGGCAAGCCGAGCGCCCCGCCGGCCGCGCCGGAAGCGGCGAGCAGGCCGCGATGCAGCCAATCGGTGGGCAGGCGCGTCGGGTTGCGGCCGGGATCGCTGAGCAGGGCGGCGCGCATCGCGGCCGTCAGCGCCCGGCGGACGGCGCCGTCGAGGCCGCGCTGGGCGATCTCCGGCAGGCGGCGCTTCAGCGCCTCGACCGAGCCGCCGACCAGCGCGGCGAGGCGGACGGGGAGCGAACTGCCCTCCAGCACCACCACCGCCGCGTCGAGCTCGGCAAGGGCGGCATCGGGCAGGGTGGGGGCAGGGAGGCTGCGGTCGGTCTGGCTCATGGTGAGAGGGTGAACCCTGGGGTGAGCGGCGGGTTCGCAAGGGGAGGGTGACAGGGCGGAGCATAACCGCGCGCGGGCGGAGAACGAAGCCGCGCCTCCGACAGGGTTTCACGGCACCGTCAAATTGATGGCGGCATCCATAATTGCCGATCACGCCGGCCCTTGCCTAGCGTGGCCACCAAGGCTGCGGCGCAGCAGCCATGGACAAGGGGAGGCGGCGGATGACGGTCCAGGCACTCGGCTATCTGGGGCTTGGCGCGGCCAGGCTCGACGACTGGTCCGGCTTCGCCACCGGCCGGCTCGGCATGCAGGCGGTGGATCGCGGCGGCGCCCTGCGCGCCTTCCGCATGGATGACCGCAAGCAGCGCCTCATCATCCATGGCGACCGGCCGGAGGGCGAGGCGGTGCTGGGCTGGGAGGTGGCGGATGCCGCCGCGCTGGATGCCCTGGCGGCGCGGCTGGAGGCGGCCGGTACCGCCGTCCGGCAGGAGAGCCGCGCCGCCGCCGACCAGCGCTGCGTCGCCGGGCTGATCTCCTTCCAGGATCCCGCCGGCAACCGGGTGGAGGCCTGCCATGGCGCACAGGTGGCGGACGCGCCCTTCCGGCCCGGGCGGGACATCGCGGGCTTCCGCGCCGGCCCGCTGGGGATGGGCCACATGCTGCTGATGGTGCCGCAGCTCGACCCGGTGCTGGCCTTCTACCGCGACCTGCTGGGCTTCCGGGTCAGCGACTACATGCGCGCGCCGGTGAAGGCGTATTTCCTGCACGTCAACGCCCGGCACCACAGCCTGGCGCTGGTGGAGGGCCCGGCGCGGCTGGCGCACCACCTGATGCTCGAGCTCTATTCCTTCGACGATGTCGGCCAGGGCTATGACCTGGCGCTCCGCGAGCCGGGCAGTGTCGCGGCGACGCTCGGGCGGCACCCGAACGACCTCATGACCTCCTTCTACATGCGCAGCCCCTCGCCCCTGCTGGTCGAGTATGGCTGGGGCGGGCGGGAGGTGGACGACGCCACCTGGCAGCCGGCCGAGATGACCAGCCTCGGCAGCTTCTGGGGCCATCAGGGGCTGTTCGACAGCCTGGGCGACGGGCCGCCGCCCGGGGATGCGCCGCCGCCCCTGCCGCCGCAGCCGGTCCGCCGGGCGCCGCTGCATGTGATGGAGGGCAACTACCAGCGGATGAGCGACGTCTGCCCCTGGTGGGACGCGATGGGCGCGGGGCAGGGGGCGGCGCGGCCGGGCGCCTGAGCACGGCCAGGGGGTCACCCCACGGCGCGTTCCGGCCGGAACGCGCCGCACCGCGGGCAGCCCCTACAGGATGTAGCGGCTCAGATCCGCGCTGCTGGCCAGCGGCGCCACCTTCTCCTGCACATAGGCCGCGTCCACCGGCACCCGCTCGCCCGGGCGGTCGCTGGCGGTGAAGCTGATCTCCTCCAGCAGCCGCTCCAGCACCGTCGCCAGGCGCCGGGCGCCGATATTCTCGACCCGGGCGTTGATGTCGGCCGCAAGGTCGGCGATCGCGTCCACCGCATCCGATCCGATATCGAGCGTCACGCCCTCCGTCCCCAGCAGCGCCACATACTGCTTGATGAGCGAGTGCTCGGGCTCGGTCAGGATCCGCCGCATGTCGTCCCGGGTCAGGGCCGCGAGCTCCACCCGGATCGGCAGCCGCCCCTGCAGTTCCGGCAGCAGGTCGGAAGGCTTGGAGAGGTGGAAGGCGCCCGAGGCGATGAAGAGGATGTGGTCGGTCTTCACCGGGCCATGCTTGGTAGTGACCGTCGTGCCCTCGATCAGCGGCAGCAGGTCGCGCTGCACGCCCTCGCGGCTCACATCACCGCCGCGCACGCCGTTGTCGGAACCACGGGCAATCTTGTCGATCTCGTCGAGGAAGACGATGCCGTTGTTCTCGGTATTGGCGACCGCGATGCGCGTCAGCTCCTCCTGGTCCACCAGCTTGTCGGCCTCGTCCTTCAGCAGGACCTGCCGGGCATCGGCGACCGTCATCTTGCGCGGCTTGGTGCGGCCGCCGAACATCTTGCCGAGCATCTCCTGCATGTTCTGCATCTGGATGCCCTGGTTGCCCGGCAGGTCGATCATGCCGATCGGCAGCCCGCCGCCCTGGTCGGCGACCTGCACCTCGATCTCGCGCTGCTCCAGCTGGCCCTCGCGCAGCATGCGGCGGAACTTCATCCGCGTCTCGCCCGAGGCGCCCTCGCCCACCAGCGCCGTCACCAGCCGCTCCTCGGCCGCCAGCTCCGCCTTGGCCTGGACCGACTTGCGGGACTGCTCCCGGGTCTGGGTGATGGAGACCTCGACCAGGTCGCGGATGATGCTCTCGACATCGCGGCCGACATAGCCGACCTCGGTGAACTTGGTCGCCTCCACCTTGAGGAAGGGGGCATTGGCCAGCTTCGCCAGGCGGCGGGCGATCTCGGTCTTGCCGCAGCCGGTCGGGCCGATCATCAGGATGTTCTTCGGCACCACCTCCTCGCGGAGCCCGTCCGGCAGCTGCTGCCGGCGCCAGCGGTTGCGGAGCGCGATGGCGACGGCGCGCTTCGCGTCCTTCTGGCCGACGATGTAGCGGTCGAGCTCGGAGACGATCTCGCGCGGCGAGAGGTTCACGGCTTCCACGGGCATGCTCCTACGCCGCTTCCAGGGTCTCGAGGGTGATGTTGCCGTTGGTGTAGACGCAGATGTCGCCGGCAATCTTCATGGCGCGGCGGCAGATCTCCTCGGCCGAGAGCCCGTCCACCGCCAGCAGGGCACGCGCCGCGGCCAGGGCGTAATTGCCGCCCGAGCCGATGCCGATGATGGCGTCCTCCGGCTCCAGCACGTCGCCCTGGCCGGTCAGCAGCAGGGAACGACGGCCATCGGCCACGGCCAGCAGCGCCTCCAGCCGGCGCAGGTAGCGGTCGCTCCGCCAGTCCTTGGCGAGCTCGACGCAGGCGCGCTCGAGCTGGTCGGGGAAGCGCTCCAGCTTGGCCTCCAGCCGTTCCAGCAGGGTGAAGGCGTCCGCCGTGGCGCCGGCGAAGCCGGCCAGCACACGGCCATTGGCGATGCGGCGGACCTTCCGGGCATTGCCCTTGACCACGGTCTGGCCGAGCGAGACCTGGCCGTCGCCGGCCATGGCGACGAGGCCGCCCTTGCGGACCGAGAGGATGGTGGTGCCGTGCCAGCCCGCGAGGTCCGGCTGGGCTTGGGAGGAATGCGCAGACATGCGCCCGCATGTGGGCCTTTCCGGGGCCGGGGGCAACGGGAGGGGCCGAACGGGCTATTCCGCCTGCCCCGGCCAGCCGCCTCCGAACCTGTCGCGCAAGGATGGCAGGCCGCCACAACCCGTTGCGACCCCCCGCCCCGGGGCGTAGGAAGGCGCCGATGACCGCCGCCCGCACCGCCACCATCGCCCGCACCACGGCCGAGACCGACATCCGCGCCACCCTCGCTCTCGACGGCACGGGGCAGGTGCGGGTCGCGACCGGCATCGGCTTCCTCGACCACATGCTGACGGCGCTCGGCCGCCATGCCCTGTTCGACCTGACCGTCGAGGCCAAGGGCGACCTGCACATCGACTTCCACCACACCACGGAGGATGTCGGCATCGTGCTCGGCCAGGCGCTCCGGAAGGCGCTCGGCGACAAGCGCGGCATCCGCCGCTACGGCCATTCCCTGCTGCCGATGGACGAGGCGCTGGCCGAGGCCGCGGTGGACATCTCCGGCCGGCCCTTCCTCGCCTGGTCCGTCCCCTTCGCCCGCGACAAGGTGGGGGAGATGGACACCGAATTGTTCGAGGAGTTCTTCCGCGCCTTCGCCTTCAACGCCGGCATCACCCTGCATGTGGCCTTGAAGGCGGGCACCAACGCGCACCATGTCGCGGAGGCCTGCTTCAAGGCGTTGGCCCGTTCCCTTCGCATGGCGGTGGAGACGGACCCGCGCTCCCCTGATGCGGTGCCCTCCACGAAGGGGGTCCTGGAAGGCTGATGCGCATCTGGACCGTCCATTTGCCGCGCGGGGCCGAGAGCCCGGCGCGGGAGCCGAACGCGACCGCCCGACCGCCCGTCCTGGTGCGGGAGGGCTTCTCCTGGTGGGCCTTCTTCCTCGCCCTGCCCTGGCTTCTGGTGCACCGGCTCTGGCTGGAGGCGGCGGCCTATCTCGGCCTCGTCCTGCTGCTGGCCGCCCTGGTGCCGGAGGCGGCGGCGCTGCCCGCCGCCCTCGCCCTGCAATTCCTGCTCGGCGCGCATGCCCAGGACCTGCGCCGCGCCGCCCTCGCCCGCCGTGGCCGGCCGGCCGCGCATGTGGTCGCCGCGCCGGATGAGGACATGGCGCTGGCCCGGCTGATCGAGGCGCGGCCCGACCTCGCCCGGGCGGTGCTGGCATGAGCATGGCGCCGGCCCCGGGCGCCGGGGGCGCGATGCGCATCGCCGTGGTCGATCCCGGCTCGGGCAACCTCGCCTCGGTGCTCCGCGCGCTCGACCGCGCCGCCGCCGATTCCGGCATCCCCATCGCCGCCGCGGTCACCCGCGACGCGGCCGATGTGCTGGCGGCCGATCGCCTGGTCCTGCCCGGCCAGGGCGCCTTCGCCGCCTGCATGCGCGGCCTCACCGCGCTCCCCGGCATGGTCGCGGCGCTGGAGCGGCGCGTCGCCGCCGGCACCCCGCTTCTGGGCATCTGTGTCGGCATGCAGATCCTGGCGGAGCGCGGGCTGGAGCACGGCGTAACCCCCGGCCTCGGCTGGATCAGGGGGGAGATGGCGCCGATGGCCCCGAAGGGACCGGATGGCGCCCCGCTGCCCCTGCCGCAGATGGGCTGGAACACGCTCGATTTCATCGCGGGCCGGCATCCGCTCCTCGCGGGAATTGCACCGGGCGAACACGCCTATTTCGTGCATTCCTACGCATTGAGCGGCTATGGTCCGGAGCAGGTGCTGGCGACCACCGACTATGGCGGCCCGGTCGTCGCCATCGTCGGGCGCGGCAATGTCGCCGGCACGCAATTCCATGTGGAGAAGAGCGCCTCGGTGGGCCTGCGCATCCTCGCCAACTTCCTCCGGTGGGCGCCATGAGCGCCCCGAAGGAGCCTCCCGCCCTCGCCGGCTTCGTGGAGGCCAGGACGCCGCACCGGCCGGAGCTCTCGGTCGAGCGGGTCACCGAGCTCGACGACCATGACATGGCCGAGCTCTGCGAAGCGACGGACGCCGCCATCATCGAGGGCGGCGGCTTCGGCTGGATCGAGCCGCAGGGCCGTGCCGCGCTGCAGCGGCATTTCCGCGGCGTCATGCTGGTGCCCGAACGCGAGCTGTTCATCGCCCGGCTGGACGGCCTGGTGGTGGGCAGCGCCCAGCTCGTGCGCCCGCCCCGCAACAACGAGGCGCAGGCCTTCGGCGCCACCCTGACCCACGCCTATATCGCGCCCTATGCCCGCGGTCATGGCCTGGCGCGGCTGATGATCCGGCGGGTGGAGGAGCGCGCGGCCTCGCTCGGGCACCGGGTCGTGAACCTCGATGTGCGGGAGACGCAGACAACCGCCATCGCGCTGTTCGAGACGCTCGGCTATGAGCGCTGGGGAACCCATCCCGCCTATGCGCGGGTCAACGGGCGGACCGTCGCCGGGCATTTCTATTACAAGCTGCTCGAGCCCGGCCGTGGCCGCAGCACCGGGCAGGTGATGGGCCGCTAGAGCGGATCGGCACGGGGCGGAAACGCCCTGGCGCATGGCCCCGCTCTGCGGACAGCAGGCGGGGGTGTTGCCACGCGAGCCAACCGGCGTGGCAGCGCCCCGGGGGGACAGGCCGCCGCGGGGTGGCGCGGCCTTGCCCCGACAGCAACGGCCAGTGGCGCGCAGCCGAAGGGCGCCACAGCCTGGCGCATTTCGGCTTCGGGACACTGGCCACATGGCATTGACGCTTTATCCCGCCATCGATCTCAAGGGCGGGCAGGTGGTTCGCCTCAAGCGCGGCGACATGACGAAAGCCACCGTCTATTCCTCCGAGCCGGGGGCGCAGGCCCGGCGCTTCGCCGCGCTCGGCTTTCCCTGGCTGCATGTGGTGGACCTGGATGGTGCCTTCGCCGGCCGTCCGGCCAATGCCGCGGCGGTCGAGACCATCCTGGCGGCCATCCCGGGCGTGCCGGTGCAGCTCGGCGGCGGCATCCGCAACATGGCGACGGTGGAGGCCTGGCTGGAGCGCGGGGTGCGGCGGGTGATCCTCGGCTCGGCCGCGGTGAAGGACCCGGATTTCGCCTTCGCCGCCTGCCGCGCCTGGCCCGGCCGCGTCGCGGTCGGCATCGATGCCCGCGGCGGGCTGGTCGCGACCGAGGGGTGGGCGGAGGTGAGCACGGTGCAGGCCGCCGACCTCGCCAAGCGCTTCGAGGATGCCGGCGCGGCCGCCATCATCTACACCGATATCGACCGGGACGGGATGCTGGGCGGCGTGAACCTGGAGGCGACGCTCGCCCTTGCGCGCGCGGTGCGGCTGCCGGTCATCGCCTCGGGCGGCGTCGCCTCGCTCAACGACCTCGCGGCGCTCTCGGGCGTGACTTCCGAGGGGATCGAGGGGGTGATCATCGGCCGGGCGCTCTATGACGGCCGGCTCGACCCGGCGGCGGCGCTGGCGCTGGTGGCCGCGCGCTAGACCCGAGTAGCCCTGGCTGGAATCGGCTTGTGATTGGCTGCGGCGCGAGGTGGTGTGATTCGTAGGTGTCCAGCTTGGGCTGGAGGCTTCGATGGCGTGGCGTCGTGGGCAGGCCT
>NZ_JAJAQI010000069.1 GCF_020523605.1 Roseicella aerolata
CGAGCGCTGGCGGCGCCATTACAACATCTCGAGGCCTCATAGTGCGCTCGGGTATCGGCCGCCTGCGCCGGAAGCGATCTTGCCGCACCCGGCTGGGCCTGCCTACGCTACGCTCCGGCGCGCCCAGCCGGGTGCGCCAGAACATGGGCCAACTCTCTCATAACCCATGGATCCCCGTTCGGGGTCAGGCCAGGATGGCCTGTGTCGCGAACAGGTCCACCACCGTCAAAAAGGCGGTCAGGGCGATGGCGACCGTGCGCAACAGCGTGCCACTGGATCGGTGAAGCATTTGCCCCCGTGACGTCACATCGAGCTGTGCCGTGGACATGGCTGCCGCTCCCGGACGATGCGATGATCGGAAGGTGCGGCGTCCGTTGCGACGGGCGCCGCACAGTGGAGGGCTGGGGCAAGCCCCCGTTACATCGTGTGCGCGTCGGTATGCGTATCGGTGGTCGGAAAGAGGTCGGCCGAGAGCAGCACCACCGGCTTGCGCCCGATGTTCTTCCACCAATGCGCGGTGGCGTGCGTCTCGGGCGCGGTCTCGCCGGCGCGATGCAGGATCGGCACCGAGCAGGTGCTGGCGTATTCAGTGATCTCGCCCTCGACAATGTAGATCAGTGCTGGGCGGTTGCCATGGCTGTGCCAGGGCACCACGCCGCCCGGCTGCACCACCAGACGGCGCAGCCGGAACAGGCGGTTGTTCACGCCCACCGCCTCCTCCTGCCGCAGGTCGATGGAGCCGATCACCGTGTCCGTCACGTCCTTCGGTGTCGTGGCGGCACCACGCGGTGGATCACTGCTGGCTGGGGCGATTACCTTGTCCACGGGGCACTGCCCGGCTTCAGCCACGGCTCCACCGCCAGCGAGCATCGCGGCCGTGTAGATCCCTGCCAGGCCCAAACTCCGCCAGGTCGCACGGGGCCTCTGGGTACCGAATTTCATGGTGGCTCCTCCTTTCCCGGCTCCAGATGCGGCAGCGATTCCGCCGCACGCAGGACAGGATCCAGAACTCCACCGGCGATCGGAAATGCCCCCCGATTATGCTTATGATGCCTCGAGACTATCGGGGGGATCCGCTCCGCCCATGCCCGCTCCCGTGCCGACACGACGCCAGCGGTAGTGGCGCTGCAGTAGCGTCTCTATGCCTCCACCGGCGTCAGGGCGGGCAAGGTCTCGACCGCCTTGGGCCACCGATAGCGGCGGATGGCCTGCACGAAGCTTGAGAGCGCGGGAGACCAGCGTCGCCCGGCGACGGTCACCAGGCAAACCTCGCGCTGCACTTCGGGATCCTGCACGGGGCGCACCACCACGCCAGGGTGCGTCGCCGAGAACTCCGGCAGGAAGCAGACGCCCATACCCGCCGCTACCATAGTCTGGATCCAGTCCTCTCGCTCGCTGCGGTAGGAGCGGACGATCTGCGCGCCACAGGCCTCGCACTGCTCGCGCAACACGTCGCGGAACTCGCAGTTGATCCGCTGCAGGTAGATCTGCCCGTCCATTTCCCGCATCGCGATCGCATTGCGGCGGGCGAAGGGGTGCCCGACCGAGCAGGCGACCACGAAGCGCTCGGAGTAGAGCGGTTCGGCCCGCAGCCGCTCGTCGAAGCCGTCCGCCTTGGCCATCACCGCCACGTCGAGCTCGCCCCCCAGCAGCGCCTCGGACAGGCGCACCAACACATTCTCGGTCAGCGTCAGTTCGATCCCTGGATGGTCCGTCCGGAAGTGGTTAAGGAAGCCGACGAAACGCAGCGGCCCGATGGTGCACATGACGCCCAGGCGCAGATGCGCGCTCTCCAGCCGCAGGAAGCGGCCCGCCTGTTCTTTGGCGGCCACGGTGCGCGCCAGCACCTCCTCGAGGTGCGGCTGCATCAATCGGCCGAGCTCAGTCAGGTGGGTATTCCCGCGCTCGCGCGAGAAGAGCAGGCCACCTAGCTCGTTCTCCAGTTTCTGGACGGCGCGGGTCAGCGCCGGTTGGGTGACGTTGCATTGTTCCGCCGCCTTGGTGAAATTCAGGGTGCGGCAGACGGCCAGGAAGTAGCGGATCTCATGGATCTCCATGGCGGCTCTCCTTCCACGACGGGGCCCGGCGGCATGGCGTCGGGAGGCTAGCACCGGCACTCCGGCCGCCGCCATAAGCAGCGCTGATCGCTTCCCTGCCCAGCCGGCATTGGCCGCAGCCAGCTCGGCCGGCGCAGCCTGTCCCCGCCTGATCCGGGGCGAGGAGAGCGCCATGACGAGCATCATGACCCCTGCCGGCCTGAGCGAGTGCGCCGGCCCGGCGCGCGAGCACGAGG
Source organism: Roseicella aerolata (assembly GCF_020523605.1). Taxonomy (GTDB): domain Bacteria; phylum Pseudomonadota; class Alphaproteobacteria; order Acetobacterales; family Acetobacteraceae; genus Paracraurococcus; species Paracraurococcus aerolatus. The sequence continues at coordinate 2,294 of NZ_JAJAQI010000069.1, forward strand.
GCCGGGTGGCCATTGTGACCGGGTCAACCTCCGGCATCGGCCTCGGCATCGCTGAGGCACTGGCCGCGTGTGGCGCCGCCGTGGTGCTGAACGGCTTCGGCCCGGAGGTGGAGATCGAGGCAACGTGCCGGCGCCTGGCCGAGGCGCACGCCGTGCCGGTGCGGCACGACGACGCCAATATGTTAGAGCCCGGCGAGATCGCGTGTCTGGTCGAGCGCACCGCGCGGGCCTTCGGCCCTTGCGACATCCTGGTGAACAACGCCGGAATCCAGCACGTCGCACCGATCGAGGACTTCCCGCCGGAGCGCTGGGACGCGGTTCTTGCGATTAACCTCTCCGCGACGTTCCACGCCACGCGGGCAGTGCTGCCACGGATGAAGGAGAGGCGCTTCGGGCGCATCATCAATGTCGCTTCGGCGCACGGGCTGGTCGCCTCCCCCTTCAAGTCTGCCTATGTCGCGGCGAAGCATGGCGTGGTCGGCCTGACCAAGGTCGTGGCGCTGGAGACGGCCGAGAGCGGGGTGACCTGCAACGCCGTCTGCCCAGGCTATGTCTGGACGCCGCTCGTCGCCAGCCAGGTCGCGCAGCAAGCCGCGGCGCACGGCCTCCCCGAGGAGGAGGTCGTCCGCAAGGTGTTCCTGGCGGAGCAGCCGACGCGGCGCTTCGCCACAGTAGAGGAGGTTGCGGCCACGGCTGCCTTCCTCTGTTCCGCCGCAGCTGCCTCCATCACCGGCACGGCGCTGCCGGTTGATGGCGGCTGGACCGCCCACTGAGGGAGACCGGATGCCGGGCATCGAATACGAGGCCTCGGCGCCGGACGAGTGCCACCGAACCGGACGCAGGATGCGTCCCGGACATGAGGGAGACAGACCATGCGCAAGATCCTTCTTGCCTTCGCCACCATGGCCTTCACCGCGTCGGCTCTGGCGCAGCAGGCGGCACCGATTCAGCCCGGCCAGCGGATGCAGACCGGGGTCGCGGTCGGTGAGCGCAGCGTGCGCGAGGTGATGATCAGCCAGGATGGCGGCGGCATCGCCATCATCTACGACATGGGCCCCGGCGCGCCGCAATCAAAGCGAGTCCTGCGGCTCGAGAACGTCAACGGCATGCTCGAGGTGATCTACGATATGGCGGCGCCGACCATGTCCCTCGGCAGCGGCGGGACGCCGCGCCTCGTGCAGCGCGGTGGCGGCATGTACTCGGTGGAGTACGACCGCTGACCGGATCGCAGGCGCCGTTCCTGCGGCGGCGCCGGGACCTCCTCCTCAGGAAGGAATGACGGCCATGTCCACCACCACGCTCCACCGCGGGCTCGGTCTCCAGCGTACGTTGCGGCTGCTCTGCTGGCCAGCTGCGCTGTGGATCGCCTATGAGCTGCTCTGGTACGAGCAGTTCAAGCTGACCGGCAACGAGGGCTCGGTCTACCTCTTCACCATCCTCTCGGATTGGCTCGGCACGCCAGGCGGGGAGAAGCCGTTCCGCCTCTTCGTCGCACTCATCGAGATCGTCGCTGCGGTTCTGGTGCTGATCCCGCGCAGCCAGGCCCTCGGCGGATTGCTCACCGTCGGAATCATGAGCGGGGCAATCTTCTTCCACACGGTCAGCCCCTTGGGCATCGACCCCTACGGCGATGGCGGCGTCCTGTTCAAGGAGGCCTGCTTCACCTTTCTCATGGGGCTGCTCATTGCCTGGGTGCGGCGCGACGAACTCCTGGCGCTTGCCCGCCGCATCGCGGGACGCTTACGCCCGGCCGCGGCCTGAACCACAGGGGGCTCATTCACGTCATGATGGGGCGCCCTGGAGGCATCACCGGACTTGGAGGAAGCGATGACCCGAGGCACCGTGCCGGTCCGCCCGCCGCGCGACCTGCGCCTCGATGTGCTCCGCGGCTGGATGCAGATTTCCATCTTCATCTCGCACGTCGCGGGAACGCGGTTCATCTGGGGCATCCACGCCTCCTGGGGCTTGTCCGACAGTTCCGAGCAGTTCGTCTTGCTCTCCGGCCTGACGCTCGGCTCGGTCTTCGCCCTCAAGATGACCCGTGACAGCTTCGGGAGAGCGCGGGCGGACCTGCTGCGGCGAACCATACAGCTGTACGGGACGCATCTGGCGGTTCTCTGCGCCTTCGCCGCCCTGGTCCTTGGTGCCGAGGCGATGCGCCTTCTCCCTGGCGAAGTGGCGCGGCTGCACTGGACGCTGCTGGTCGAGCGGCCCTGGGTGGCGGTGCCCGCGGCGGCGGCCCTGCTTTACCAGCCCGACCTCATGGGCATTCTGCCGGTCTTCGTCGGCTGCATGCTGCTGCTACCCGGTTTTCTGTCGCTGGCGCACCGGGCTGGCGCCTGGGCCTTGCTGCCGTCTGTCGCCCTCTATGCCGCCGTGCAGGGCAGATGGGTGGCGACCCCGACGCTCTTTGAGAACGGGATCGCCTTCGATCCCCTGGCCTGGCAGTTCCTGTTCCTCCTGGGGGCTTGGATCGGCCATCGCAGCCTGCTGCACGGGCCCATCGTGTCGCGGAGCGCCCTGCTGCTGGCAGGGGCAGCGGCGATGGTTCTCTTCGGGCTTTGGGCGCGGCTGGTCGGATACGGCCTCCTTCCTGGTCCGGTCTTCGCGACGGCGGTACTGGCGCACAAGGAGGTGCTGGCGCCGGCACGGCTGCTCCATGCGCTCTCGCTCGCCTACCTGGTCGCGGTTCTGGTGCCGAGAGAGGTCGCCTGGATGCGTCTCCCGCTGGGCCGGATGCTCGCCTGCATCGGGCGGAACAGTCTACGGGTCTTCTGCGCGGGACTGTTTCTGGCCTGGGGTACGACAACGACGCTGCGGCTGCATCCGGAGGCGGCGACTTGGCTCGACCCGCTCCTCATCGCTGCCGGCGTGGCAGCCCTTGCCCTTGTGGCTTGGTTGGCGGAGCGTGGCCGCAGTCGTGTCGGTCTTGTCGCACCCATCCCCCAGGCGGCGGGCTGAGAACGACTAAGAAAGTTGCCTTATGCTCTCGTCCCTCAGCCTCGCCGCGGCTGCGGGACCTGATGTGGACGCAAGGGCGGACCGCCGGATCCCGCAAGGTTCTTGGCTTACGTGGCCGACACGCCATCGGGCATGGAGCCCCTGGCGTGGTTTCTCCACGCCATCTGCCAGGGCCAGGCCGGAGCCAGGATGCCCGGACGCTATGCCGCTAATGCCGCAGCGGCAGTGGAGATGGTGTCCGGCCGGCAGGAGGATGCGTGCCACGGGCCAGAACAGCCCCACCGAACCCGATCCCGGAACTCGGCCCATGACCCTCCTCACCGCGTCCAGGCTGACCCTGACCTCGCCAGCCCCACTGGTGGACCGCTATGGCACCCACCACCGGGCCGCCTCCGTCGGCGCATGCCTCGCCTTCGCGCAGGCCGTCGAGGCGGTCGTGGCGCACCGCCCGGACGCTGCCGCTGCGCTGGACCGCGCGCTGGCGGCCGACCCGCATCTCGTGGCCGCCCACGCGCTGCGCGGCCTCGCGCAGGTGATCCTCGCCCGTCCGGAAACGATGGCTGCCGCACGAGCGGCATTGGCCCGCGCCGAGGCGGCACTGTCGGAACGCGGTGCCGGCTGCACCGGGGATGAGCGCGCCCTGTTCGATACCCTCGCCCTGGGCAGCGAGGGGCGTCTGCTGGCGGCGGCGGACCGGCTCGACCTCGCTCTGGCCCATAGCCCGCAGGCTCTGCTCCTGCTCAAGCTCTCGCACACGCTGCGCTTCATGGCCGGGGACGTGCCGGGCATGCTCCGGACAACCCATGCGGCACTGCGGGCCTGCACACCGGAAATGCAGGGCTACGGCTTCCTCCTCGGCTGCCACGCCTTCGCGCTGGGCGAGGTCGGCGACCTCGCCGGCGCGGAGCGTTTCGGCCGGCGCGCCATGGGGCTCGAGTCGCGCGACGCCTGGGCGCTGCACGCCGTTGCGCATGTGCATGAGATGCGGGGGCAGGCGGAGGCGGGCATCGCCTGGATCGAGGGGGCGCGGCCGGCCTGGGCGGGGTGCAACAACTTCGCCTTCCACCTGGCCTGGCACCTCGCCCTGTTCCATCTTGAGCGCGGCCGGCAGGAAGCGGCTCTCGACCTCTACGACCGGGAGGTCCGCCCCGGCCCGGGCGAGGACTTCCGCGACTACGCCAATGCCGCCTCGCTGCTGGAGCGCCTGCGGCAGGAGGGCATCGATGTCGGCGACCGCTGGCGGGAGTTGGCCGAGGTCGCGGCGCGCCGCCGGCGCGAGACAACGCTGGTCTTCGCAGTACTGCATCGTCTGCTGGCGCTCGCCGCGGTCGGCGACCTCCCCGCTGCACGCGAGACCGTGGCCGCGCTCGAGGCAGAAGCCGCTTCGGGCTGTGGCGACCAGTCGCAGGTGGCGGCGCTGGTCGGCATCCCGCTCGCGCGGGCGATCCTGGCCAGCGGCAAGGGCGCCGGTAGCCCAACGGGGATCGGGACTGCGCTGGACGGTCTCAATCGCCTTGGCGGCAGCCGCGCGCAGCGCGATGTCTTCCTCCGCCTCCTGGCCGAGCGCGCTGCCGCAGTCGGCGACGGCGCGAGCCTCGATGCCGTCCTGGCCCTTCGGCGTAGGCTGCGGCGGGACGACCGTTTCGCCGCACTCATGCGCACCAGGGGCGGGCGATGATGCCGGACGACCTCTGCGGCGGAGCGGGACACCACCTCGCAGTCGGGCTCGCGCCCCGTGGTGGCCTGGGCGTCGGCAGGCGTTCCCGCGGCGTCTACTGTCTCGTAGTCGGTCCCAGCCAGTCCCGCGAAGGTTTGCGGCCACAGCCGCAGCGGCAGCCTGGAGGTCCCGTCGGCGCGCCGAACGCGACCCGCCCGACCCCGCGGGCGGTCCGGCAGGACCATTGTGGCAGGGCGGGGGTGAGGGCTAGCCTCCTCATCCCTTGGCATCGCGCGGAGTGGAGCCATGCCGCCGGGCGCGCTTATCATTGCATTGTCGATCGGCCTGGCTGCGCTGGTTGGCTTCGCCGCGGCATATGGTGGCATCTGCGCGGTCCGTGCCATGCAGGACCTGCTCGAAGGGCGAGGCGGCACACTGTTCCTGGGCTTCCTGAAATGCTCGGCCTGGGTGGTGACGGTCACCTTGCCGCTGGCCTGGACGGTGGCCCCGGAACCGCATCTGGCGTTCGGCTACCGGCCGGACTGGCCGGTCGCGGTCGGTGGCTTCCTGTTCGGGATAGGCGCCGTGATCAACGGCGGCTGCGCTTTCTCCACGCTCACCCACCTGGCCATGGGCAACATGGGCGCCGGCTTCGCCCTGCTAGGCCTTGGCCTCGGCTTTGCCATGCATGAGCTATGGATCGGTCTGCTGCTGCCCGTGCCTCTGCCGCGGCCGAGCCCGCTCGTCCAGCCGGAGCCCTGGTCCCTGGCGCTGCTCGCCGCCGTCTGGACCTGGGCGGCGTGGGAGGTCATGCGTCTGTGGCGCCGCGCGCCGGAGGACCGCATCGGCCGGGTCATGGCCGCGATCGGGCTCGCGGGAGGTGTGCTCTACGTATTGCACGGACCCTGGATGTACACCGCGGCGCTAGCCCAGGGCACCGCCTGGGCGGCGCGGGTCGGGCCAGCGCCCACGGCACTGGCCCCAGTATTGTTTCTTGCCCTCCTCGCCGGCGTCATTTTTGGTGTTGGAGCGCGGGACGGGTTCCGGCCGCGTCAGCTGACGTGGATGGCTGCGATGCGTGGGCTGGGCGGCGGGATCTTGATGGGCGCCGGCGCCGCGCTGGTGCCGGGCGGCAACGACGCCTTGGTGCTGCACGCCCTGCCCGGCCTCCTCCCGCATGCGGCCCTGGCCTACGCGGCGATGGTGGCCGGCATCAGCTGCGCGCTGCTGCCGTCCCAGGCGCTGCATCGCACGCTGCATCGCACGCGTCGGAGGCAACCGTCATGACATCATCCGGGCTGAAGCGGCGCCGCCCGACTGCCAATTCGGCATGGCGAGGCCGGACGCCCAGGGGTTCATATTGCGTTATTTGAAATAAAATGACGTCTGGACAGCCCGCAGTCGCCGTCAACTCACGCTGGCCTTCGCTCTGGTGGCCGAGGCGCTGCGCTACAGAGGCTAAAGGGCAATTCTGTGTCGCGCGGGCGGAGGGACCCGTGCGGCTACGAAGATCCGGTTCGGGTGCGATGTCGTGCAAGGGTCGTCGGGACAGGAAACGAGCCCGTCCAGCTGGGATGAGGATCTCTGATCAGTGCGGTGGCGCCCGGTGATCGCGCTGCCGGCGGGATGCCTCCATCCACCACTCCAGGTCCGCTTATATAAATGCACGGCTTGGGAGGGTGGCCACAGACGAAGCGCACCAGGCCCGGGTGCGCCTGGATCGGCCCGGCACCACCCCAATCAGCGGTACGGCAGAGAACTGCAGGCCAGCCTCGCCGCCTATATGATCCCGGCCAACGGGGGTGAGCCCCATCGAGGGCCTGCGGAGCGACCTGGACGAGGGGCGCCCGGCTCGCGACCATGCGCCCACTGACCAGGGGAGAACGCCGGCATGGCGACCAGCAAGAACGAGATCTTCGCCGGACTGCGCAAGATCGACACGCCGACCATCACCAATGTCGTGGCGACCTATCCAAAGAACCCGCTCTGTCTCGGGCTGTACAATCCCTGGACCGAGAACTGGTACACCGACGCTTCGATCCGCTGCATCTATCCGGAGATGGGGCCGGTCATCGGCCACGCCGTCACCTGTGTCTACGGCCTGCCGGATCCCAACTACAGTGGTCGGCTCAGCTTCATGGACGTGATCGACGCGCTTGATGCCATGCCGAAGCCGACCATCCTGGTCATCCAGCAGAAATGGCCGCCGGAGCTGATGGCGAAGGCCGGGCTCGCTGGCGAGATCATGGTCACCTCCATGATGTCTGTCGGCTGTATCGGCATGCTCTCGAACGGGCCCTCGCGGGACGTCGATGCAATCCGAAAGCTCGGCTTCCAGTTGCTGCTCGGCGGCGTCACGGCCGGGCATGGCGAGATGGCGGTGCAGGCGGTGAACGTGCCGGTCTCGGTCGGCGGCATGGATGTCGCGCCAGGCGAGTTGATCCACATGGACGAGAACGGCGCGGTGAAGTTCCCTGCCGACCGCGCCGCCCAGGTGCTGGCGAACGCCGAGAAGATGCTGGCCGGCGAGGCCGAGCATCTGGCGCGGTTGCGCACCGCGAAGACGGCGGCCGAGGTGCGGGCGGCCGGCGGAGCCTATTCGGCCAAGCCGAAGGCCTGACGCCACGCAGCGGGGCGAAGCTATCGCGCCCCGCCCTGGGCCGGACAGCACGCCGAAAACGCGTGGCGACCGGGTCGCTGCCGGCCGGCCTTGCGCTTAACCGGCGCCTTGGACCGCTTTGCCACTTTGTTGCATCGGTCGCCCGCCTAGGTGGCTTCGGGTAGGGTGAGGCCGGGGCGAGCCCCCCTTGACCCTGCAGGGGCACCCCTCTTGCCGTTCAAAGCGAACGCCGCTCGGCGCCATCACAGTGACCAACTGGGCCGAGTAGGACGCCGGCCTGCGCGCCCGCGGCAGCCTCACCGTGTGGTTCACGCCGGAGGCGGTCGAGGCCTGGACGGCCGAGTCGCGCACCGGCCGGGGCAGGCAGCCCGCCTACTCCCCGCTGGCCATCGCCACGGCCCTGACGCTGCGGACCGTGTTCCGTCTGGCGCTGCGCCAGACCGAGAGGCTGATCGCCTCCGTCCTGCAGTTGCTCGGTCTCGATCTGCCGGTGCCGGACCACAGTACCCTCAGCCGTCGGGCCGAGACCTTGGAGATGGCGCGGCCGAAGGCGAGGAGCGCGCCGGTGCACCTGCTGGTGGACAGCACCGGTCTCCGCCTCTGCGGGCTTGGCGAGTGGCTGGAGGAGAAGGACGGCAGCAAGCAATGCCGGGCCTGTCGGCCCGGTGCAGCATGGCATAGGTCTCAGGACAGTCGCGCGGTACGGCCGCGAGGTCGAGACTGATGCCGCGGTGCTGCCGCAGCAGCGCGAAGCCGCGCCGCAGGCAGGACAGCATCCCGAGCGCCAGCAGATCGACCTTCATCATGCCGAGCACGTCGATGTCGTCCTTGTCCCATTCCAGCACGGTGCGGCCGGGCATGGCTGCATTGGTGACCACCGCCACCTCGACCAGCGGGCCGCGGGTGATGACGAAGCCGCCGACATGGGTGGCGAGGTGGCGGGGGAAGTCCTGGATCTCCTCGGCGAGCTCGACCGCGAGGGCCAGGCGCCGGTCGGCGGGGTCGAGGCCCTCGGCCGCGGCGATCCCGGCCAGGTCCCTCTCCCGCCCCGCGCCCCAGGTTACGGCGGCGAGCCGGCCGGTGATGTCCTCCGAGAGCCCAAGCGCCTTGCCCACTTCGCGCACGGCCGAGCGGGCGCGGAAGCGGATCACCGTGCCGACGATGGCCGCCCGGTCGCGGCCGTAGCGCTCGTAGACGTGCTGGATCACCTCCTCGCGCCGCTCGTGCTCGAAGTCCACGTCGATGTCGGGCGGCTCGTTGCGGGAGGCCGAGACGAAGCGCTCGAACAGCAGGTCGTGCTTCTCGGGGTCGACCGCGGTGATGCCGAGCACGTAGCACACCGCCGAGTTGGCCGCCGAGCCGCGCCCCTGGCAGAGGATGCCGCGCTGCCGGGCGAAGCGGACCACCTCATCCACGGTCAGGAAGTAGGGGGCGTAGCCGAGCTCGGCGATCAGCCTCAGATCATGCCGGAGGCGCCGCCGAAGGTCGTCCGGCGCGCCCTCGGGCCAGCGCTCGCGGACTGCAGCGGCAACCCGGGAGACCAGCGTCTCCTGCGGCGTCCGGCCCGGCTCCAGGATCTCGTCCGGGTACTCGTGGCGCAGCTGATCCAGCGAGAAGCCCGCGGCCGCCTCGAACACGCGGAGCGTGTTGGCCAGGGCCTGGGGATGCGCCTCGAACAGCCGGGCCATCTCGGCCGGCGGCTTGAGGCAGCGCTCCGCGTTCGGCTCGGCGGCATAGCCCAGCGCGTCGACCGTGGTGCCCAGGCGGATGGCGGTGAGGACGTCGGCCAGCGGGCGCCGGCCCGGGGCGTGGTAGCGGACATCATTGGTGGCGAGGAGCTCGGCCCCGGCCGCACCGGCGACCCTGGCCAGCGTGTCGAGGCGGTGGCGATCATGGCCCCGGGCCGTGCAGGTGGCGGCGACCAGGAGGGGCAGCGCGAGCCGGCCGCGCAGCGCCGCGGCGTCGGCCCGGAGCCGCGCCCCGAGGTCCTCGGCCCGCCCCGGCACCGCGGCGAGCACCCAGCCCGGGGCATGCTCGAGCATCTGCTCGCGGGTGATGTGGCACCCTCCCTTGGGGGCGTCCGTCCGCCCGAGCGACAGCAAACGGGTCAGCCGGCCGTAGGCGGCGCGGTCGGTGGGCCAGGCGAGGTACTCGGCGCCGTCACGCAGCACCAGGCGGATCCCGACCTCCCTCGCCGCGACATGCGCGCGCACCACCCCGGCCAGGGAGTTGGTATCGGCAATGCCGATCCCGGCCAGCCCGAGGGCTGCGGCCGTGGTGACCAGTTCGGCCGGGTGCGAGGCGCCGTCGAGGAGGGAGAAGTTCGTCCGCGCCGCGGCCTCGGCGTAGGCGACCACCGCTCAGCCGGCGCTGTGCGGCCGGGTCGGCGCGGGCGGGCTCGGCGTCGGGCATGGCGGGCGAATCCTCGCGGCAGAGTTCATGAAATGTTCTATCCGGCCGGGGGTTCAAAGTCGAGACGGAAGCGGTTCGAGTGGGCTGCTGGAAAGCTCTGGGTGCCAAACTCAGAACAGCCAGGCCCCGTGCGACGGCTGGTACGGCGTGGCCATTGCAGGGAGGGTCGCCATGCATCGCCAGCCGGCCTCATGGAACCTGTCTTCCTCCCCTCCGCTGTAACAGCAGGCGGCGCCGGCACATGACAACCGACGGCCCCACAATGTCCCCTTATCCAGGAGCCACCACTGCCCGGGTCAGGCGTCAGAACCTGAAGCCGCCGAAGCCGCGCCGGCCCCCGTCATCATCGAGCCGGTTCATCTCGCGCGCGGCCAGCGCCGTCGCGAAGTTGGCCTGCGGCAGGAATGGAAGAGCCGAGAGACGCTGCAGGGTGACCGTAGGACCCGCCGGATAGAGCGGCGGCACCAGGATCCGGTCCAGGGCTGCGCGGTCATCGGCCGTCAGCGCGCGGGAGGTCGCGTAGAGACTGTCGATCACCGCCTGAGGCGGCGCTGCCGGATCGATGCCCAGAGCGGACCGCAACTCCGGCCGTGTCCTCTCGAGCGCGAGCGAGACATTGGGCGAGAAGCCGCGCCAGCGCGGTCCGGTCGGGATCTCGACGACGAGGTATTCGAGTTGCGCCGCGGCGCGCGCTGCCAGGGCCGGCTGCCCGGCAATGCTGCCGGGCGCCGCAAAGACGTTCGCTGTCGTGATGATGGCGGCCCGGGTCGGGTCACCGGCTCCCTCCACCGCATCGGGCGGCAGCCTCACGCTCGGCGGCAGCGGGCCGGGAGCACAGGAGGAAGCCAGGAGCAGCAGGAGGGCTGTGATGCGGCGGCGTCCAGGCCAATGGTGAAGCGGCATTTCTTGTACCCTCGCTCTGGTGCCTCATGCCGCGGCCCAGGGCCCAGGGCCCAGCAGAAGCAGAAGAATTCAACGCCGCCGTCTCTGTCTGGCATGCCAGCCAGGGACAGTCGCAGTCCAGGTCAAAAGCTCACCCCAACTCGGTCAGAAGTAGCGGCGGCGACTACCTTGTCGCGACCTGGACTCTGCCGCCTTGCCGCGGCCAGGGCGACGGGAACGCGCTATTCGGGCCGCACCCCTGCCGCCCGGAGCACCGCCGTGTAGCGGTCGAGTTCGGCGCGGATGAAGGCGTTCACCTGATCAGGTGTGGTGACCTCGGTCTTGATCTGCAGTCCGAGTTCGGTGAGCCGCGGCTCGATCTGCCGCGCTGCGGCGTTGAAGGCAGCGTTCAGCGAGGCGACGATCTGGGGAGGCGTGCGCGCCGGGGCAGCGGCGACGATCCAGATGTCCTGCTGGAACGCCGGCAGTCCCGCCTCGGCCGAGGTGGGTACCTCCGGCAGCACCGGGCTGCGCGCCGGCACGCTGACCGCCAGCGCGCGTACTGCGCCACTGCGGACCTGTCCAAGTGCCTCAGCAGTCGAGACCGCCGTCAGCTGCGCCTCGCCGCTCATGACCGCTTGCAGGGCGGGTCCGCCGCCGCGGTAATGTACGAACTGGATCTCCACCTCGGCCGCGGCGCGGAAAACCTCGCCGGTCAGATGCACCGTGCTGCCTCTCCCGGCACCGGCAAAGTTGTACCGCATGGGGTTGGCGCGCAGCAGCGCCAGGAGTTCGGCCATGCTCCGCGCCGGCACGCTCGGGTGGCACACCAGCACCATCGGCGCGCCGCCGAGCACTGCGACGCCCGCGAAGTCTCCTGCCGCATCATAGGGCATGCGCGCCACCAGGGCGGGCGCGATCGCATGCGCGCTGCTGTTGATAAGGATCGTGTACCCGTCCGGCGCCGCCTTGGCGACCGCGTCGGTGCCGATGAGTCCTGCCGCGCCGCCCGTGCGGTTCTCGACGGCGATTGGCTGGCCAAGCAAGGTCGAGGCCGGCTCCGTTACCAACCGAGCCATGAGATCCGCCAAGCCGCCCGGCGCGAAGGGCACGACCGCGCGGATAGGACGGTCGGGCTGCCAGCGCGGGACGGGTTGGGCGAATGCACCCCCCTGCGACATGAGGGCGGTGAGGAGCAGTGTGCGACGGCGGATGGTCATTCAGGGTAACCTCCCGACACATTGGCCGGTGGCCGCACGGGCCTCCGGCATCCGGAATAAGGTCACAGGCCGGGGCGCCTCTACCAGCCTCTCCTTGGGCCGGACGATCGAACCGCATTCCATGCCACGACCAAGCCGTGCTCGCGCGGAGTGGCAGCTTTGGGCGGCTCCCACCGAGCCTCTCGCTACCCCCATGCGGCGCGCAGGCACGCCGGGATGCCGCTGGCGATCTTGGAAGACGATGCCGGCGGCGAACCGCTTGATGCCGGCCGCCAGACTGCCGGCGGGTAGGACGACTCATTTCTTTCTCGCAGCTTCTTCGCTACAAATGGCAATTCGAAACAAAGAGCGTCACTATGATCCAACGGCTAACGCTCTCGGCCTTTCTGTCACCAGGCGCACCCATATGGGATAATTGGGGCTCCTACAGTTCAACAGAACCCCAAGCCCTGTCGCGTGACGAGTTCATCGTGACGCTCAAGCGAGACGCTACGTACGGCCAGCAGGTCATGCCAGACCCGCAGCCCATCTCGGCGGGCAGGTCTTTCCACTGGATGCCGGTCTTGAGGACGAAGATGATGCCGGTCAGCGCTGCGCGGTCCGGCACCGGTGGCCGCCCACCCTTCGGGCGCGGCTTCGTGGGCGGCAGCAGCGGTGCAATGGCCGCCCAGAGGTCATCAGGTACAAGGGGCTTCGCCATACCCCACACAACGCGCCAAAGCGCGTTTTGTTAAACGCTCTAAATCGGCCAAGTCCCCAGCTCTGGATAGAACCCGCCCTCCGGAGAGCGATTTCCGGCCTCGTTGCGGTCCCACACTCCCGAGGTCCCCATGCAAACCCAGGCCAAACCTGCGCTTCCGCGCGGTCGTCGGCCAACCGGAGAGCGAGTTGATGGAAGGAATGGTGTGGCGAGAGGAACCAGGAACGAACACTCTCTGGACGAATACCACGACCGCCTGCGGCGATCGAGCGTCATCCCGTGCTCGGAGCCGAGGCGATGCGATCGGCTTCTGTGAGGGTCACCATGCGGCCGGCCTCCTCGTCCCACAGCAGGTGGTCGGGTGCCGAGAAAGCCTCGCGCAGGGTGACGACCCGCGCGGTGGCGAAAGCCGGATGCGCATCGTGACAGGCCTCCAGCAGGTAGTTCGGGATCCGCGGCGCGAGATGGTGCACATGGTGGAACCCGAGGCTCGCCGTCAGCCAGCGCAGCACCGCCGGCAGCCGGAGATAGGAACTACCCGCGAGCGATGCCGCCACCCGGTCCCAGGCTGCGTGGCGCGCCCAGTGCACGCCCTCGAAGCGGTGCTGCACCGAGAAGAGCCAGACGCCGGCGATGCTCGCCGGCACCATCACGGCGATCACGCCGGCGGCCACCGGCCAGCCCCCCAGCATCGCAGACAGCCCGCCGTAGAAGACGGCCAGGGAGAGGTTGGTCAGGTGCACGCTGCGGTGCTCCCGCCCCCAACCGAGCGGCGCGTCATAGGGCAGGCGATAGAGCACGAGGAACACCAGCGGCGGGAACAGCAGGAGCATGAGCAGCGGGTGGCGCAGGATGCGGTAGAGCCGCCGCTGCTGGCGTCCCATCGCGCGGTATTCGGCGACGGTCTCGCAGGTGGAGTAGATGTCGGTGCCGCGGTCGCGGCGGTCGAGGTCGTTCCAGACCGCGTGGTGCCCCGCATGCTGCCGCCGCCAGTGCCCGTAGGGCGTGAAGGTGAAAAGCGAGCAGATCCGCCCGACCAGGTCGTTGGTGCGCGGCGTGCGGAACAGCGAGCCGTGCCCGCAGTCGTGCTGCAGGGCGAAGACGCGCACTGTCAGCCCCGCCGCCGGCAGGGCCAGCACCAGGGCCCACCACCAGCCCAGGGCGAGGCCGGCCTGCATCGCCGCCAGCACCGCCAGCAGCGGGAGGAAGGTGCCGACGATCTGCCACGCGGCGGTGCGTGGCACGGCGGTCTGGAAGCGCTGGGTGACCGCCCTCAGCTCCCGCAGGCCGAAGGCGGCGAGCGTGGCTTCCTGCGCTGCGCCCACCGGGAGAGTGGTGCTGGTCGTCTCACGCATCGGGTCGGCTCTCGATCAGGGTGAGCGGTACGGCTGCGCCGGACCGGCGCCATGGGCCCAGGGCGGCCCAGGCGCAGGATGGTGGAGAAGGGGCGGGACACCCTGGACCCGCCCGTCTCCTATCCGGCCGCGGCCAACCTTCGACGGTCAGCGACGCGGCGCGGGGTCCACACGACCCGGCTTCGACGCTGGCGCAGCGACGGTGCCCGTGGCATCGATCGTGCGGGTATCGTCCACCTCGAGCTCGGTGCGCCGAACCGTGTCGCGCACCGTCTCGACCCGCTCCTCGGTGTCCTTCCGCAGGGTGACTTCCTCGATGACGCGGGCCTCCTTGGCGATGATGGCTTCCTCGCCGGTCTCGGTCGCCTCGATCACGCGCTCGCCGAACAACGCCTCATCGGCCGCGGTCGGGGCGCGGTCCATCGGCCGGCGCTCGATATCGACATGCTCCTCGCGGAGCGACACCTGCTCCTCGACCGGGGTCTCGACGACGTAACTGCGCACGCGCACCCGGCCACCCCCGACCGCCCGCTTGCCGACGCGCAGCGTCTCCTCGACGAGATCAATCTGGCCTGACCCCGAACGGGGATCCATGGGTTATGAGAGAGTTGGCCCATGTTCTGGCGCACCCGGCTGGGCGTGCCGGAGCGTAGCGTAGGCAGGCCCAGCCGGGTGCGGCAAGATCGCTTCCGGCGCAGGCGGCCGATACCCGAGCGCACTATGAGGCCTCGAGATGTTGTAATGGCGCCGCCAGCGCTCG
>NZ_JAJAQI010000070.1 GCF_020523605.1 Roseicella aerolata
CACCCGCAGCGGATGGTCGGCCCGGACCCGTTGTTCCAAATCCACGTAGCTGAACAGCGACCCAACCACCGCATCACTGCCACGCATCCTCACCCCGCTCGCTGCCGGGGGTAGGGAATCACGCAGGCGGCATCACCACAATGAATTTCAGCAGCCTGTTAGGCGGCGGTGGAGACGACACACTCCTCGGTGGCGACGGCGACGACGTTCTGTCAGGCGAGGCCGGTGCCGACTGGTTCTATGGCGGCGCTGGGGCCGAACAATTCCGCTACGTCGGCCTGCCCCAGGCGCATTCCAACGCCGAGGTCGAGGATCAGATCTGCGACTTCAGCCGTACCGAGGGCGACCTGATCGTTCTCGGCGGGCTGTCCCTGACCGGCATCGGGGCGCCTGCCGCGCTGCGCTGGGGCGGCACACAGGTAGCCCCCTGGGGCGTCTGGCTAGCGCCGAAGCCGGGCACGACCGACCAGCGGGTGTTGGTGGACACCACTGGCGACGGCAGGGCCGACCTATCGATTACCGTGCTCAACGCGGCTGGCCTAGCGGGCGGTGGCTTGGCGCCCGGCGATTTCCGCGGCCTCGCCGCCCCCCCGCCGCCGCCCACCGGCGGCTCGGCTCCACCGACTGGTCCGCGCAGCCTTGCCGACATCGACGCGAACACCACCAGCCAGACCCGCTTCCTGTCCGACGCGAGCCCGTGGAACACCACCATCGCCACGGGCGCCACCTACACGCCCATACCCGTCCTGGCGAAATACGCGGCGGACCACGCGGTGGCCCTGACCTCCTGGCGGTCGGACTGGCCGAGCATCGCGATCCACTATGCCGAGCCGACGGATCCCCTTGTCACGGTGCGATGGATCCCGGACACCTGGATGCCGGTCGCGGACGGGACTTGGCTGCGGTGGGGCAACGGGCCGACGGTGGACGCCACCATCCTGGCCAAATCGCAGGACATCAACGCCTACCCCGCAAACCCCTATTCGACCCAACGCGCGGACCTCACCTGGAACAGCAAGCCGAGCGGGCTTCCGGCGGAGTACGACGGGTGGAGCCAGGCGCCCGGTGAAGTGCTCTACGCTCGCGTGCCTGTCGGCGCCCGCCCGCCGGCGGATTCGGACGGCTTCACTGTGATTGTCCAGCCGGACGGCAGGGCCCTGGAGTTGTACTCGCCCATCGTGCTCGGCGACGGGACCTGGGTCTCCCAGATGTACAGCTTCACGAACGCGCTCGGCGGCCTCGGCATCGGCGCGGAGAACGGAAGGCGCGCCTCCATGGTGTCGAGCTATGCCGGGGTGATCACCGACCTCGACCTCGCCCGCGGCAGCATCGACCATGCCCTGGCGCTGATGGTGCCGGCCGCCATGCTCACCACCGCCTTCACCGGGCCGGCGCTGGCCTTCGATTCGAAACCGAACTACACTGGCAGCTACGCAATGGGCTCTCATCTCGCCCTGCCCTCGGACCTCGACCTGACGTCGCTCGGTCTCGGGACCGGTTTCGGGAAGATGGT
This sequence comes from Roseicella aerolata, assembly GCF_020523605.1. Classification (GTDB taxonomy): domain Bacteria; phylum Pseudomonadota; class Alphaproteobacteria; order Acetobacterales; family Acetobacteraceae; genus Paracraurococcus; species Paracraurococcus aerolatus. The sequence continues at coordinate 1,514 of NZ_JAJAQI010000070.1, forward strand.
GGCCGCGGCCGCGCAGGCCTATGGCATGTACATCGTGGACCGCGGCGGCAGCGGCATCCTGATTGCCGCGCAGATGGAGCCGGACTCCGGCGCGCTGTCCCAATACAGCTGGGCCGTCCAGCAGGACCTGAACACCATCCTGCGCAACACGGCCCTCGTGACGACCGACGGCATCTGGTGAGAGTGTGTACACGAATGAGTCCCTTACTGCGCCTGGGTCTGGGCGGACGAGCCGGAGTGAAATGAAGGAACTCATTGCGATCTAGATGGGCGCAGCAAAGAGGCCGGGCGCGCGGTCGTACACGATGTTGAGCCGGCGGTAGCGGATCAACCAGACGAATAGCCGCTCAATGGCCTAATCACAAATGAGAGGCTGTTGAGCAATTTTGGTGCATGGGTGCGGCGTGGCTGAAACCGGTCCGATCTCCATGTGGGCTGGATGGAGACTCAGCCCTACCCTTCCGACCTCAGCGACGAGGAATGGGCGATCCTGGCGCCTCTCCTCGTTCTCGGCCGGCAAGCCGGCCATCCCCGGGTGTTCGCGCCGCGACGGATCGCCGAGGCGGCGTTCTACCTCCTGCGCACGGACTGCCAATGGCGGGCGCTGCCGCACGACTATCCGCCCTAGCCGACGGTCTACTATCACTACAGCCGATGGCGGCGTTCGGGCGCCTGAGAACAGATCAACGCCGGCCTGCGCGAGCGGTACCGCGCCGCGACCGGCCGCGATCGCCAGCCCTCGGCAGCCATTATCGACAGCCGGTCGGTGCGCACCACGGAGGTCGGCGGCCCACGTGGCTACGACGGCGGCAAGAAGATCTCTGGCCGCAAGCGCCAGGTGCTGGTGGACACGCAGAGCAACCTGCTGAAGGCCAAGGTGCACCCGGCCGATGTGCACGACCGGCGCGGCGCCGAACTGCTGCTCGAGGGCCTCGCGGCGCAGTTCCCGCGCATCGCCCTTCTCTGGGCCGACACCGCCTACCAGGGGCTGAAGGCTTTGTTGGCATTGACCCTCGGCTGGGCGCTGACGATCACCAGGCGCCAGATGTACGGCCGGGGAAAGCTCGACCTGCTACGGGCGCGCTTGGTCGCACCGGCACCATCAGCATGACCTGCACGAAAACTGCGCCGAAGCCCCTATTCCACGCCGAAACACACCCGGCAGGGTGCCTGTGGCAACCGCGGCACGATCCGTCACATTCCGCTGGAGGAGAGGGTCTGCGAGGCCCTTGGCCGGCAGCTGATGGCGCCCGACCTCCTCGCCGCCTTCGTCGCCGAATACACCGCCGAGTGGAACAAGATGGCAGCGGAGGTCGGGGCGGCCGGCGAGCGCCACCGACGGGAGCTGCAGGGCATCGAGCGGCAGCTGGCCAACCTGTTCGATGCGATCGCCGGCGGGCTGCAGTCAGCCGCCTTGCAGGCACGATTGAGCGCCCTTGAGACCCGGAAGGCCGAACTGGAAGCCCTGGTCGCCGCCACGCCCCCGACCCTTCCGGCACTTCGACCCAATCTGGCCGAGGTCTACCGGGCTCAGGTCGAAGCGCTGCACCGGGCGATCGCGGCCGGCGACACGCCCGACGCGCTCGAGGCTGCCCGTGCCCTGATCGACCGCGTGCTGATCCATCCGCCGGAGGATGGGGGCGGCCCGGCCGGGGTCGAATTGGTAGGCGATCTCCTGAACATGCTCAGGGCCGCAGGCCTTGATGAAGCCGGAGAGCAGGACGCGCACGCCTCGGGCGTCCTTACTTTGTTCGTCAGTTCGGTAAAAGAGGGTCCGGGAGGGCAGCACCCGCCCGATCGATTGATGAGACCTGTGCGCGGGTGCGATCAGCCACAAGCTGTAGCGGTTATCGCAGGCATCCGAATACCAGACGCTGCGTCATCGGCGACCCGCGCACAGGTTTCATGATACCACCCCGCATCAATGCTGACGCATTGATGCGGCGTCGGTCGCCGGCGCCGCTCTGCGGCCTGGCGACGCGCCACCTAACGCGGCCCCCCGGTGCCCATGGAAGACACCTCCAGCATCCTCCATGCGGCCCGGCCATTCGGGCGCCCAGCTGCCTGCGGCGGCTGCAGGTCAGGATTTATGCGGGCGGGTATCAGATATCGGCGTAGATATGCGTCTCCGCCTTCGCCCCGGGCTGGGTGACCGCGCCGTAGCGGGCGGGACCGACGGTCTGGGCATATTTCCACAGCGCGCCGCTGTTGAAATTGTGCCCGCGCGGCTTCCACTCCGCCTTGCGCTTCGCCAGTTCCTCCTCGGGGAGCAGCATGTCGATCGTGCCCTTCTCGGCGTCGATCACGATCCTGTCGCCGTTCCGCAACAGGCCGATCGGGCCGCCCACCGCTGCCTCGGGCCCGACATGGCCGATGCAGAAGCCGCGCGTGGCGCCGGAGAAGCGGCCATCCGTGATCAGCGCCACCTTGTCGCCCATACCCTGGCCATAGATGGCGGAAGTGGTGGAGAGCATCTCCCGCATGCCGGGGCCGCCCTTCGGCCCTTCATAGCGGATGACGATGACATCGCCCGGCTTGTAGGCGCGCGCCTCGACCGCGGCGAAGGCGTCCTCCTCGCAGTCGAAGCAGAGCGCCGTGCCCTCGAAGCGCAGCGTCTGCATCCCGGCGATCTTCACGATCGCCCCGTCCGGCGCCAGGTTGCCGAACAGGCTGACCACGCCGCCGATCTTCGAGATCGGGCTGGAGACGGGGCGCACCACGTCCTGGTCCTTCGGGAAGACGACGTCCTTGTGGTTCTCGGCCAGCGTCCTGCCGGTAACCGTCAGGCAATCCCCGTGCAGCAGCCCGCCGTCCAGCAGCGCCTTGATGATGACGGGCACGCCGCCGATGCGGTGGACATCCTGCGCCACATACTTCCCGCCCGGCTTCAGGTCCGCGATATGCGGCGTGTCGCGCATCAGCCGCGCCACCTCCTCCAGCGGGAAGTCGATGCCGGCCTCATGCGCGATGGCGGGCAGGTGCAGCGCCGCATTGGTGGAGCCGCCGGTCGCGCCCACGATGCGCGCCGCATTCTCCAGCGCCTTGCGGGTGACGATGTCGCGCGGGCGGATCTGCTTGCGGATGAGGTCCACCACCGCCATGCCGGAATTATAGGCCCATTGGTCGCGCTCCTCATCCGGCGCGGGGGCGCCAGCGGAATGCGGCAGGGCCAGGCCGACCACCTCCGAGATGCAGGCCATGGTGTTGGCGGTGAACTGGCCGCCGCAGGCGCCGGCGCCGGGGCAGGCATGCTGCTCCAGCTCCTCCAGATCGGCATCCGACATGCTGCCGGCGGCATGCGCGCCGACCGCCTCGAAGACGTCGAGGACCGTGACGTCCCGGCCGCGGAAATGCCCGGGCCTGATGGAGCCGCCATACATGAACACGCTCGGCACGTTCAGCCGCAGCATCACCATCATCATGCCGGGCAGCGTCTTGTCGCAGCCGGCCAGGCCGACCAGCGCGTCATAGCAATGGCCGCGCATGGTGAGCTCGACGGAATCGGCGATGACCTCGCGCGAGACCAGCGAGGCCTTCATGCCCTGGTGGCCCATGGCGATGCCGTCGGTCACCGTGATGGTGGTGAACTCCCGCGGCGCGGCGCCGGCCGCGGCGACGCCACGCTTGGCGGCCTGGGCCTGGCGGTTCAGCGCGATGTTGCAGGGCGCGGCCTCGTTCCAGCAGGTGGCGACGCCGACGAGGGGGGAGGCGATCTCCTCCTTCGTCATGCCCATCGCATAGTAGTAGCTGCGATGCGGCGCGCGCTCCGGCCCGATCGAGACATGGCGGCTCGGCAGCTTGGACTTGTCCCATGTGGTCATTGTTCTTCTCCGCACCGGGGCTCCGCCCCGGATCCCGGCAGGGGGGCGGTGCCCCCCCCCTGCACGCCCCGCCAAAGGCCGGAGGGCCATTCGAAACCTTTAGTTTTTCAGGGGGGTGTTGCCAAGGCGGGATGCGGCGGACGGGGCCGCCGGCATGGCCGGGACCGCGGCCCACGCCCTCGTGACACCTGCGCAAGGGAGCGACGCGGTTGCCTGTGTCTAGGATCAGGCGGGCGACCGGCCGGAGGGGAGGATCAGGCATGACAGCCAGGATGGCGGCGATGTTCGGGCTCGTGCTGGTCGCGGCCGGGGCCGCCGCGGCGCAGGAGGGCGAGTTGTGGGAGCCGGCCACCACCACTGCCATGGCAATCACCGGCCGGGTCACCTTCGCCCCGGACCGCATCACCTTCGGCAACCGCGCCTCCCTGCCCCTGGAGCCCGCGGGCGAGATCCCGAATTTCCGCGCGGAGGGCCAGCGGGTGACGGCGGCGCTGTACCGGGTGACGGAGCCGGCCAATCCGGTGCTGCTGCGCGGCAGCCGGCTCTGCGCCCAGGGCCGGCCGGTGCGGGCCATCGTGGTCTGGCAGCCGCCGCCGATCGGCGCGGCGCCCCCGGGCCCCTCCCGCGCCATGGCGGCCTTCAGCAGCCAAACGACGCCGCAGGAGGCCGAGGCGGCAGGAAGCTGCGGCACCTTCCACTATGAGGTGCCGCAGCCGCGCGGGCCCCGCTGAGCGGGGCCGGGCTCCCTACTCCGCGATCCGCGCCAGCGCGGCATCCAGCCGCGCCATCTCGGCCCGCGCCGCCTCCAGGCGCTCGCGATTCTCCTCCACCACCTCCTCGGGGGCGCGGGCGATGAAGTCGGCATTGCCGAGCTTCGCCTCGACCTTCCTCGCCTCGCCTTCGGCCTTGGCGCGCTCCCTGGCCAGGCGCGCCCGCTCGGCCGGGATGTCGATGACCCCGGCGAGCGGCAGCATCACCGTCGCCTCGCCAACCACCGCCTGGGCGACACCCTTCGGCACCTCGCCATCGAGCGGCGAGATCTCGGTCACGCGCCCGAGCCGGCGGATGGCCTCGATCCAGCGCCCGGCCCGCGCCAGGCTCTCCGGCGCCGCATCGCGCACCAGCAGCGGGGTGGTGACGGAGGGCGGGACATTCACCTCGGAGCGGACCGCGCGCACCTCGGTCACCAGCCGCACCACCCAGTCCAGCTCCTCGCGCGCCGCCTCGGCCTCGGTAACGGGCACGGCCTCCGGCCAGGGGGCACGGATCAGGCTGCAGTCCGGCCCGTAGCCGAAGCGGTCCCAGAGCTCCTCGGTCACGAAGGGGATGGCCGGATGGAGCAGCCGCAGGATGGTGCCGAGCACATGCTGCGCCGCGCCCTTTACCTCGGCCCTCTCCGGCCCGTCCGGGCCGTTCAGCACCGGCTTGGCGAATTCGATGAACCAGTCGCAGAAGCTGTTCCAGACGAAGCGGTAGCAGGCCGCCGCGTATTCGTCGAAGCGGTAGGCCTCCAGCGCGGCCGTCGCCTCGGCGACCGCGCGGTTGGCCGCATCCAGGATCCAGCGCGCGAGCGGCGTCTCCGCCGCCGCCGGATCGAAGGCGGGATCCGGCGAGCCTGTTCCGCGGGCCTGCGGCCCGACGCCGTTCATCTCGAGGAAGCGCGCGGCGTTCCAGATCTTGGTGATGAAGCCGCGATAGTCCTCCACCCGCTTGCGGCCGAGCTTCACGTCGCGCCCCGGCCCGGTCAGGGCGCAGATGGTGAAGCGCAGCGCGTCGGCGCCGTAGGCGTCGATCAGCTCCAAGGGGTCCATGACGTTCCCCTTGGACTTCGACATCTTCTGGCCCTTCTCGTCGCGGACCAGGCCGTGGATGTAGACGTGGCGGAAGGGAACATCGCCCATGAAGTGGATGCCCATCATCATCATCCGGGCGACCCAGAAGAAGATGATGTCGAAGCCTGTCACCAGCACGTCGCCGGGATAGTAGCGCGCGACCTCCGGCGTCCTCTCCGGCCAGCCCAGCGTGCTGAAGGGCCAGAGCGCCGAGGAGAACCAGGTATCGAGCACGTCCGGGTCGCGCTCCAGCGGCACGTCCCGGCCGAACTTCGCCCGTGCCGCGGCTTTGGCTTCCTCCTCGGTCTTCTCGACGAAGATGCTGCCGTCCGGCGCGTACCAGGCCGGGATCTGGTGGCCCCACCAGAGCTGGCGGGAGATGCACCAGGGCTGGATGTCGCGCATCCAGGCGAAGAAGGTGTTCTCCCACTGCCGAGGGACGAACTGGGTCCTGCCGGTCTCCACCGCCTCGATCGCCGGCTTCGCCAGCGTCGCGGCGTCGCAGTACCACTGCCAGGTCAGGCGGGGCTCGATCGGCACGCCGCCGCGGTCGCCATGCGGCACCTGGTGGGTGTGCGGCTCCACCTTCTCCAGCAGGCCGAGTTCCTCGAGCTTCGCCACGATCGCCTTGCGCGCGGCGAAGCGGTCCTGGCCGGCGAGCGAGCGGACGAAATCCGGCTCGGCCACGCCCTCGACCGGGCAGAGCTCGCCCTCGATCTCGCCGAGAAAGACCCGGCCCTCGGGATCCAGGATAGTCGGCATGGCGACGCCGTGCCGCCTGCCGACCTCGAAATCGTTGAAGTCATGCGCCGGGGTGATCTTGACGGCGCCGGTGCCCTTCTCCGGGTCCGAGTACTCGTCCGCCACCACGGGGATCGCCCGGCCGACCAGCGGCAGGATCACCCGCTTGCCGACCAGCGACGCGTAGCGCGCATCCTCCGGGTGCACCGCGACCGCCGTGTCGCCGAGCATTGTCTCCGGGCGGGTGGTGGCGACGGTGATGAACTGGCCCGGCGCACCTTCGACCGGGTAGCGCAGATGCCAGAGATTCCCCTTCACCTCGCGGCTCTCGACCTCGAGGTCGGAGATCGCGGTCAGCAGCTTGGGGTCCCAGTTCACCAGCCGCCGGTCGCGGTAGATAAGCCCCTGCCGGTGCAGGGTGACGAAGACCTCCAGCACCGCCCTGGAGAGGCCCGCATCCATGGTGAAGCGTTCGCGCGGCCAGTCGAGGCTGGCGCCGAGCCGGCGGAGCTGCTTCGTGATGGTGCCGCCCGATTCCGCCTTCCACTGCCAGACCCGGTCGAGGAAGGCGGCCCGGCCAAGGCTGCGCCGGTCCTGGTTCCCCTCCTGCGCCAGCAGCCGCTCCACCACCATCTGGGTGGCGATGCCGGCATGGTCGGTGCCCGGCTGCCACAGCGCATCCCGGCCCTGCATCCGCCGCCAGCGGATCAGCGTGTCCTGGATGGTGAAGGTCAGCGCATGACCCATATGCAGGCTGCCCGTGACATTGGGCGGCGGGATCATGATGGTGAAGGGCGCGGCAGGGCTTGCGGGGTCGCAGGCGAAGGCGCCCGAGCGCTCCCAGCCCTCATAGAGGCGGGTCTCGAAGCTGCCCGGGGTCAGGGTCTTGTCCAGCATGGGCGCATCCGTGTTCCGCGGCCCGCCCCCCGTCAAGGGGGCAGCGCCGGATCAGGACAGCGCCCGGCTGACCACCCGCTCGATCTCGGCCCGGACCAGCCGCTCCACCAGCGGCGGCAGGTGCTGGTCCAGCCACGCCTTCAGCAGCGGGCGGAGTTCCTCCCGCACCACATCCTCGATGCTGGGCCCGCCGCGGGTCACGGGGCTGGCACGGTCGGCGGCCACGGCCCGCAGCAGCGTGCCGACCGAAGCGGCGGCGGCAGCGGCGGCGGCGGGCGCGAGCAGGGAGCGATCGCTCTCGGGCGCCGCTTCGGGCGCGGGGTCCGGCGCGGCTTCCGGCGCCGGCGGGGTCTCCGGGGCGGGCGCCGGCTCCGGCAAGGCAGCCGCCGCGGGCGGCGGCGCCGGCTCGGGCGCCGAGACCAGCATGTCGTCGGTCAGTTCGAGCGGCTCGGCGGCCGGCACGGCAGCCGCCGGCCTGGCGTCGCTGGCGGCTTCGGCTTCCTCGTCCGGCGCCGGGGAAGCCGGCCCTGCCTCGTCCTCGCTGAGGATGCGCCGGATGGAGGCAAGGATATCCTCCATGCTCGGATCGGCGGAAGCGCCCGGGGCCGACCCGGCGCCGGGCGGACCTGCGCGCTCCGCGGCCATCAGCGTCGCTCCGCCACGTTGGAATAGTCGCCGAACCCGACCCAACGATTGCGCACGGCATTGTAGTAGGCACGCATGTCATAGAGATCGACCGGCAAGGCGAGATCCTGGGCGGTCAGCCGGCCGAGGGCGGAGGCCAGCGAGTAGGACTGCGCAACCATATTGGCGAGGGCGCGGACCAGGTCGGTCCGGTTCTGCAGCAGCTCCTGCTCGGCGTTCAGTACTTCCAGCGTGGTGCGGCTGCCGACGATCGCCTCGCGCTGGACGCCGTCGAGCGCGATCTCGGCGGCGCGGATGGCGGCGCGCTGTGACTCCACCTGGGCACGGGTGCTCTGCAGCTGCTCCCAGGCCTGGGTCGCGGACTGGGTCGCGGCGCGCCGCTGCTCCTCGACCGTGTGCCGGGCCTGCTGGGCCGCCTGCCGGGCCTGCCGGACGGCGGCATGTTCGGCGCCGCCCTGATAGATCGGCACGGTCAGCTGGGCGATGATCTGCGCGCCGGTGAGCCGTGTATGGGCCTGGGTCTGGTTGTCGTTGCGGAAGGCCTGGCCGGTCAGGCCGAGCGTGGGCAGGAGCTGGGCGATCTGCGCCTGGATCTCGTCCCGCCGGGTGGCCTCGTCGAACAGCGCCGCCACCACGGCCGGATTGTTGGTTGCGGCCGCCTGCCCGGCCTCCTGCGCATTGGCAACCGGCGGCCGCAGCGGCTGCGGCGCGACGAGGCGCTGCGGCATCATGCCGACCACGCGTTGGAAGGTCGCGCGCGCGACCTGCAGGTTGCCTTCCGCGGTCGAACGGTCGGACCGCGCGCGGGCGAGCCGGCTTTCGGCCTGGGCGACGTCCGTCCGGGTGATCTCCCCCACCCGGAAGCGCTCATTCGTCGCGCGCAGCTGCTCGGCCAGCACTTGCTCGTTGTTGATGTTGAGGCGCAGCTCCTCCTGGAACCGGATGACCGAGACATAGGCGTTCACCGCATCCGCCATTACCTGCTGCTCGGTCGCCAGCAGCCGGGCGCGCTGTGCCAGCACCTGGTTCTCCGCCCGGCGGGTCAGGGCCGTGGTCCGGCCGCCGCGGAAGAGCGGCTGGGTGATGGTAACGCTGTTGGTGTAGAGGTCGCGCTCGATGCGGTTCGAGACGCCGACCGCCCGATTCCCGAGGAAATCGCCGGTTGCCGGATCGAAGACTGGGGCGGCGCCGCTGAGCGAGCGGACCCGTCCATCGACGACGCCCGCCGTGCTCGTGATGGTGACGGTCGGCCGCCAGCCGGCCAGGGCCTGCGGCACGTTCTCATCCACCGAGCGGAGTTGGGCCCGCGCCGCCAGCAGGGCGGGGTTGTAGGAATAGGCCTGTGCCAGCGCATCCGACAGGGTCTGGGCCCGGGCCTGCGGCGCACCGGCGAACAGGGCAGCCGGCGCCAGGAGCGCGGTGGCAAGCACCAGGGCGGTGCGAGTCGATGTCATCCGAGCCATGTCCTTCCGTCGCAGCGACGCCGCGCGTCCGTATCTAACCTAAACCAGCCTTTCGCGCTTGCCATACCGCAATGCAAAGGCGGGACAAGGGGCTCCACGGCCCTGCGACGCGATCGCGGGCTGTCCCGTCGACCGATTCCGGCTGCATGCATCCACCCTTATCCCGAAGCGCTGCGGTGCCGTGGAGGCCAGAAGAACGCCTTGCCGGTAAAACAATCATGACCCCGGCGGGGCGCGGCAGCGATGGCCAGCCTGTCGCCCCGGCGGCTCTCGGCCGTCGGGCGGGCCGGTGCGCCCGCCGGTGGTATCCCGCGGCGGCGAGGTGACGGGATGGGCCGCCCGGGACGGCCCCGGCCCGGGGTTCGGCGCCGGTCACCCGACCGCAGGAGCGCCGGGCGCCGCGCCCGCCCGGCCCCTGGGTCAGAAGACGAAGCCGGGGGCTGGAGCGAATTCCGGCAGCGCGACGGTGGCGCAGTCGAAGACCGGGGTCGTGGTGACCGAGCCGCCAAGCCGGCGCGCCAGCACCGCGACGCCGTTCCGCCGCCCACCGCCCAGCACCGTGACCAGCCGCCCACCCTCGGCCAACTGGTCGGCGATGGCGTTCGGGATCTCCGGCACCTCGCCCTCGATCAGGATGACGTCATAGGGTGCGCCCGCGGCGAAGCCCCGGGGTGGCGAACCCGTCTCGATCCGCACCGTGCCGGCCGGCAGGGCAGCGGCCAGGGCGTCGCGGGCGATGCCGAGCAGCGTCTCGTCGCTCTCCAGTGCCGTCACGCGCGCACCGCAGCGGCCGAGCACGGCGGCGCCGTAGCCGGTGCCGGCACAGACCACCAGGGCCCGGTCGCCGGGCCGGACCGCCGCGAGCTGGATGAGGCGCGCGAGCACCATTGGCTCGATCAGCGCCCGGCCGCCGGGCAGCGGCACATCCTCATCCGCATAGGCCCGCGCCCGGGCGGTGGGCGGGAGGAAATTCTCGCGCGGCAGCTCGCGCATCGCGTCCAGCACGCGCGGGTCGGTCACCCGGCTGGGCCGAAGCTGCCCATCCACCATGCGCTTGCGCGCATCCGCATAGTCCATGAAGCCGATACCTTCTCGGGGCCGCGCGGTTATAGGGTCCGCCTCGCCGCCTCGCCAAGCCATGGCATCGCCGCAGGGCCCTTGACCCGCAGCGGCCGCGGCCCCAAAGAGGCGCCACGCCCGGAGGCGACATCCTCTCAGGCGGTCCGGTGGCCGAGTGGTCAGGCACAGGTCTGCAAAACCTGCTACGGCGGTTCAATTCCGCCCCGGACCTCCAGGAGAAGAAAAGTCTTCCGAGGCACTTGCACGGCGGGGCTCAAGTGTTAAAAGCCCGGCCACTGGCTGATCCGGCGTGGCGCAGCGGTAGCGCAGCGGACTGTTAATCCGTTGGTCGTTGGTTCGAATCCAACCGCCGGAGCCATTGCTCCCCCCAAAATACTGACATCCAAGCATGTTCCCTCCCGGCCAAGCCGCCGGAGGCCGCGCTTGCGCCGTTTGGTCCCACAAGGGTCCCACAAAAGGTCCCACATCACGCGAAAGCGAGGTATCTTCCGCTACCGTCGCCGCCTCCCTGGCGAGCCGGGGCGAGAGGTGGCGGTGAGCCTCCGCACCCGGCACTTCCGGGAGGCGGAGCATCGGGCCGGATTGTTGGACAGGGCATTTGATGACGCATTGGCGCGGGCACGGGCGGCGGTGAGCAGCGGCGCCCATGCGGACCTCAACGCGATCCTACGGGACTACCTGCGGGCAGCCCTTGAGCGTGACCTTGAGAGGCGACTGGACCGCCTTCCCGGCCACCCCGTCTATGCCCATTGGTGGGAACCGGGCGACCCCGGCACCGCCACCGAGGCCGATCTTCGGGTAATCCGGGAGACACGGGCGAACATGGCCCGCGATCTTGCCAACGGCACCCTCGCCGACATGGAGGAGGAGGCGGATGCAATCATGCGCCGCCACGGGCTGCCCGAGGAGGTGCGCCGCCGCTTGGCCCTGGGGCTGGCTGAGGCCGCCGTTCGGGCGTGGGACGTGGCGGAGCGTCGCACGTTAGGCAGCGCCCCCTTGGTCATGGACGACGAACCAGCGCCTTCCCCTCCCCCGTCTGCGCCGTCGCCAGCACCTCCACCGCCGCAGCCTCCGGCCAAGCCTTCCGTCTCCTCCCTCGTGGAATCTTTCTTCGAGCGCAGAGCGAAGCGCGATAAAGCGACCTTCAAGCAAATCGCCATGGAGCGCACGACGCTTCGCCTGTTCCTGGAGGTGTGCGGCGACCGGCCCGCTGATGCCCTCCACCGGGGCGACGTGACCCGCTTCCTGGACACGCTGCGCCAACTGCCGAGCACCTATGGCAAGTCGCCCAAGGACAAGGACCGCAGCATCTCGGACCTCATTGCGGAGGCAGATGCCAAGGGGAAGCAGCGCCTAACCGACCGCACCGCACAGCGGCACCACACCGCCCTGTCGCAGTTCTTCCAGTTCGCGGTTGACGGTGGACACCTCACGGTCGCCGGCAGGACCGAGCTTGTGGACGGCCATCGTTTCCGGGAGGAGCGCGGCGCCCGTGAGCAACGGGACATGTTTACCCCGGACGAGCTTCGGGTGCTGTTTTCCTCCCCGGTGTGGCGCGGGAGACACCACTTCTTCCGGGAGAAGGAAGGGCCGGAGATCATCCGAGACGGGTTCTTCTGGCTGCCTATCCTTGCCCTCTACCACGGCGCCCGACTGGAGGAGCTTGCGGACCTCAAGCGGCGGGACCTCAGGTGCGACGGCGGGGTGTGGTGCATCAACATCACCGAAGCGGATGGACGACGGCTCAAGAACGGAAACGCCGACCGGGTTGTTCCTCTGCACCCGGAGGTGATCCGAATGGGGTTCCTGGAGGATGCCTTGAAGGCAGCCCCCACGCCCGACGCCCCGCTGTTCCCTGACCTTCCGCAGCGCGGAAAGGACAAGCGGCGCGGCGTTGACGTGACCAAGTGGTTCACCCGCTACCGGCGCAAGTTCGGCTTGGATCGCCCCGGCCTGTCCTTCCACTCCTTCCGCCACACGGCCATCACGCGCCTGACGGATGCCATCACCACCGAGCAGCAGCGCCGACACCGCGACCGCATGATGGGCCACGCGAGCGGCGGAGGAGAAGGCGATCAGCGGTATGACAAGGGGCCGGGGCTAAAGGCGCTGGCCGAGACGCTGGCGTTGCTGCGGTTCCCCGAGGTGGACCTATCGCATCTCTACACCGCCGAAAGGACAGCATGACCATCCCTCTCCCGCTGATCGCTGTCGTCGCGGACGTGCTGGCGGAGCGATACACGCACGACCGGCTGAACCTCCTGTTCCTTGAAGCGGGAGCACCGGGCGACGTGCCTGAGGGCAACAAGCGGGCCAAGTGTGAAACGTGGCTGCGGCGCATCAGCGCCGAGGCAGCAGACAACGCGCCCGCCATCCTCGGCCGGTTACTTGAGGATATGCTGGAGGAGGAAATACCGACGCCCGAGCAGGTGCGACGCGCCGCTCCTTGGGCGAAAGCCGAGCATGACTTGCGCATTGCACGCCACGAAGGCCGCGAGCGCGTGAAGGCGGCGCTGACCAGGGCAGGCTTCGCCTATCTCGGCGCCGGGCGGATGATGCAGGGTAGTATTCAGGTTGCGTCCCGCCAGTTGGCTGATCTCATCAAGACGCGCGATCTCCCCGCGCTGGAGGCCGAGTTCGCCACCCTGGCAAGCCGCGCAGCGTTGCATCCGCGAGATGCACTTTCAGCCGCCGCGAATATCGTGGAGGGCGTCTTGGGGGAAATGGTGGCCGCGTTGATGCTCACGCCGCCAACCAACCGCACCTTGTCCACGCTCTGGACGACGGTGAAGCCTGCCATTAACGCCGATCCAGCGGCCATGCCTGATCCCGACTTGAAGAAGATCGCTGGCGCGATGGCGGCGATGGTGGACGGCCTTCAAGGGCTGCGTGACGACAAGAGCAGGGCACACGCGATGCGGCCCGAGCTGGCGCGGTCGTATCGCATCGAGCCCCGTCATGCACGTCTCGCGGTGAACGCGGCGCTGGCCTTCACCGTTTTCCTCTTGGAAGCATGGCAGGTGATGGAGGAGCGGAAGGCACGGGAGGTGACGGGCTGAACTGCTTGCCAGTCTCGATTGGGTGCAAGGGCCCCACACGGACAGGCATCCGCCTTTCCTCTCCCACGCGCCCGAAGCCCTGCCCACCATCCGCAAGGACGGCGCATGTGTAATGAGTGAGGAGAAGATGCGGACCCAAAAGTGCAGTCAGACTGCACCGTATTTATGTCCGCCCACCCCACATACCCCCTGGATAAACCTATAGGTATAGTAAGGTTGGGATCAGCTCGCAGATAGGGCCAACACCCTCACCCCTCCTGCCCCATGCTCCTATCCCTCCCCCACCATCCATCGCTACAGCCAGGCCTTCCCCTGTCCTGTGCAGTAGGCTGCACCGTGATTACCCTGTCCCTCCCCACCCCCCCGGAAAACCTTATAGTTAACCTATAAGTAGGAGGGGGGTTGGGGTTGATGGAGTAGGGTTCATCCCCTCCACCCTCCCTCTCCATAATCCTTCCATTCAGTCCCACCATCCACGTCCGCAGCGGGGAGGCTTCTCCGGTCTGCTGTGCGGTGCAGTCCGCTGCACCCTGCCCGGCGGTATGGATGGCAGGCGCCTCGGGTAGCAGCCTCGGCCCTTGGCCTTGAGGCTCCCCGGGGTGTCCTTGGGATCGCCCTTCGGGGTGTCCCACGGCTGACGGTCTGAGCCTCTCTCCGCACACCCGTCCCCGTTCTTATTGGTGCAGTCCACTGCACTGATGTCCCCCTCCGTCCGCAGTCAGCCTTCACAGGCCATGCGGGCGGATGCCTTCACGTAGATGGCTGGCACCGGCCTGGGGATTGTCCCCCGCATGGGCAGCCACACTCCCCGCACCCTCCCCCATCCCGACCGCACGTCGCATCGCCCCCGCACGGGCGAGCACGCACGGCTGTCCTCACCGCACACCCAAGGAAATCCCATGCTCACCGCAAATTGTGGCGCGACGATCTGGATGCGAGCAGCGCGACAATCAGGATGAGAGTCTGTGGTCGCGGCGGCTGGATGATTGTCGCGGCGCGACAGGTAGGCAAGCGGTTTTCGGGTGATGCGCGA
>NZ_JAJAQI010000071.1 GCF_020523605.1 Roseicella aerolata
GGCTGGCCAAAGATTGGGAGTGCCTGAACCGCACCGGCCTCGCTTTCCTGCGCTGGGCCTCCGTGCGCCTCATGCTGCGAAGGCTCTGCCAGACAACAACATGATCCCGGACGGACACTCAGATAGCCGACCGAGGCCTCCAGCACCCGTTCGTATTGCGGCCGGTCCATCAGGAAGGCGAGCAGCGCCTTGGCGGCATTGGGGTAGCGGGTGTAGCGCATCACGACGAAGGGGAAGACCAGGTGCATCTCGGCCGGCTGCCCGACCGGGCCGACGGGCCAGAGGGCGTGGTCGATATCGGCGGTGATGTCCATCCGGTCAGCCAGCGCCTTGCCGTAGATCGAGACGGCATTGTTGGTGAGCCAGACCTGGCCGTTGAGGAAGGCGCCGTTGTTGGAGGCGTCGTTCCAGCCCTGGGTGCCCGGGATGAAGTGCTGCGCGAGGTCGCGCGCGTAGTCGAGGGCGCGGAGCGTCTCCGGGCTGTTGATGGTGACCCGGTTGCGCTCATCCACCAGCTTCCCGCCATGCGACCAGAGCAGCCAGTGGCAGAAGCTGTTGCCATCGTTCGGGGCGCGGCTGAAGGCGAAGCCGGCCGGCTTGTTGATGCGCTTCATCTCGCGCACCAGCCGCAGGAAGCCGTCGGTGTCCTCGGGGAAGCGCTCGAACCCCGCCTCCCTCATCGCGGAGATGCGGTAGACCGGCAGCACGCCGACCACGAAGGGCGAGAGGCCGATCCAGCGGCCGTCGCGCATGCCGTAATCCTGCACGAGCCTGTACCAGCCGCCGGCGCGCTGGCCGACATGCTCGGCGACATCGGTCAGGTCCAGCAGCTTGTCGGCGATGAGCTGCGGCGTCATCTGCAAGGTCCAGGCGACATCCGGGCCGCTGCCGATGCTGGCGGCGACGCTGAGCTGGGGGTGGACGTCATCCTGCCAGACGCTGTCCAGGCGGACCTCGACGCCGGTCGCCTCGGTGAAGGCCCGGATGTTCTCGAGCGTCGCGCGGTCCTCGGCTTCCAGGAAGCGGCCCCAGCGCAGCATGCGGAGCTGCGCGCCGCGCTCGGGCTGGAAGGGCAGGGACTGCGCCCGGGCGCGGAGCGGCAGGGCGCCGGCGGCGGCGGCGGCCAGCAGGTGACGGCGTTCGAGCATGCTGCGACGCGTCCTTCCCCGATGTCATTGGCCTGTTCGGCGGGGGAAGCCTGCCGCCGCCCTGCCGCCGGCGTCAACTCATGCCGGTCCGGATCGATGCGGACCGGCAAGGCGCACGGCCGGACGGGGCCGGCCCGGGAGGGGGCGGCGTCCCCCCGGCTACTCCGCCGGCTGCCGCCGCGCCGGCGCCGGCACGTCGCGCGGCGCCACCCGCAGCAGGGCCCAGCCCGCCAGGCCCGCCAGGCCCGAGCCGAGCAGGATGCCCACCTTCACCTCGTCCTGCATCGCCGGGTCGTTGGCGAAGGCCAGCAGCCCGATGAAGAGGCTCATGGTGAAGCCGATGCCGCAGAGCAGGGAGACGCCCACCATCTGCAGCCACCCCGCGCCCATCGGCAGGTCGGCCAGGCCGAGCCGGATGGTCAGCGCCGCGCTGCCGAAGACGCCGACGAGCTTGCCGACCAGCAGGCCGAGCGCGACCCCAAGGGTGAGGTGATCGAGCAGCGCGTCCACCGTCAGCCCGGCGAAGGAGAGGCCGGCATTGGCGAAGCCGAAGACCGGGACGATGCCGAAGGCGACCCAGCGGTGCAGCCCATGTTCCAGCCGGTGGAGGGGGGAGCTGTGCATCGCATCCGGCCGGCCGGGCGAGGCATGCAGCGGAATGGTCAGCGCCAGGACGACGCCGGCGATGGTGGCATGCACGCCGGAGCGCAGCACGAAGAGCCAGAGCAGGGCCCCGAGCAACAGGTAGGGCCAGAGGCGCGTGACGCCGCGGGCATTCATCCCGACGAGCAGGATGACGACGCCGGCGGCCAGCCCGAGATCCAGCAGGGAGAGGTCGCCGGAGTAGAAGAGCGCGATGATCAGCACCGCGCCGAGATCGTCGATGATGGCGAGCGCGGCGAGGAAGACCTTGAGCGAACTCGGCACCCGGTCCCCGAGCAGGGAGAGCACGCCGAGGGCGAAGGCGATGTCGGTGGCGGACGGGATCGCCCAGCCGCGCAGCGTCGCCGGGTCGTTCCAGTTGAAGGCGGCATAGATCAGCGCCGGTACCGCCATGCCGCCGGCGGCGGCGATGCCGGGCAGGGCACGGCGCGACCAGGTGGCGAGCTGGCCGTCCAGGAACTCCCGCTTGATCTCCAGCCCGACGAAGAGGAAGAAGACCGCCATCAGCCCGTCATTGATCCAGTGCTGCAGGCTGAGCGGGCCGAGATAGAGGTGCAGCGCCTCGAAATAGAGGGAGGCGAGGGCGGAATTGGCGAGGAGGAGCGCCAGCGCAGCGGCCGCCATCAGCACCAGGCCGCCCGAGGCCTCGCTGTCCAGGAACCGGCGCAGCATGGAGGGCGGGCGGCGGCGGGCCGTTGCGATCCCGTCGGACATGGTGGTCCTTTCATCTGTCCGGCCTGCCCCGCCTGCCCCGGCCTGCGCGGCACGGATGGAAGGATGCCGCGTGCTGCCCATGGGCAGGCGCATCCGCCGGCGGGGAAGCCTTGTCGGGCCCTGTGCCGCTCCTGCCGATCCGATCGGCCGCGGCACGGCCCTTATCCCGCAGGGACCAGCGGCTTGTCGACCCGCCCCGCAGCGCCGCCCTGCGGGGCGGGGACACGGCATCCCCCCACGAGGCCGAGCAGCACCCGGGCCCGGTCGAGGGCCTCCTCGAGGCCGAGCCGCTCCACCCGGGCGCCGCCGGCCTGCAGGCGGTCGCAGGCCTCGGCGATCTCGGCCTGCTGCCGCGCCGCCGCCCGGGCGAGGTCCGGCCAGGCATCCCGCCGCGCGCGGCGGCGGGCGATGAGGGCGCGGGCGCAGTCCTCCGGCGGCGTCGCCAGGTGCAGGATGTAGAGCGGATGCGCCGCGGCGAGCGCCGCCATGTGCCGGTGCTCGCCGCTCAGCATCAGCCCTTCCAGCAGCACGTCATGGCCCTCCGCCGCCCAGCCCGCAGCCAGCCGGGTGGCTTCCGCCAGCCCGCCATCCCGGATCGGGATGGTGTCGCAGCCGCCGCGGGTCGCCTCATAGGCGCCGAGCACGGCGAGCGGGCGGCCGCCCAGCGGGTGGACCAGGCGATAGCCGATCGGCCGCGCGCGGCCAGGGCGGTGGAGCGGCGCCGGCCTGCCGTATTCGGCCATGAGGCGCCGGACGAGTACGGTCTTGCCCGCCCCGCCGGCGCCGCGCGGATTCAGGATGATGCCCATGACGGCGCTTGCGCCACGGATCCGGAGCGGGCTGAAGCAAGATATCCGGGAGGATTGCGGGCCCGGATCCGGGCTGACGGAGCCGCGGCGAATCGCCCTATACCCGCGCTGGCCACAGGAACGCACCGGATGACCTACTGCGTCGGACTCCATCTGCGGGAGGGGCTGGTCCTCCTCTCCGACACCCGCACCAATGCGGGCGTCGACAACATCTCCGTCTTCTCGAAGATGCAGGTGGAGGAGGTGCCGGGCGAGCGGGTGCTGGCCGTGCTCTCGGCCGGCAACCTCGCGGTCACCCAGGCGGTGTGGAACCGGCTGCAGGAGGGGGTGCAGCTGGACGGCACGCGGCAGACGCTGCGGAGCGTGCCGAACATGTTCCGCGCGGCGCAGCTGGTCGGCCAGGCGGTGCGGGACGTCTATGCCGCGGACGGGCCGGCGCTGAAGGCGCAGGGGATCGGCTTCGACATCTCCCTCATGCTCGGCGGCCAGATCGCGGGGGAGGCGCCGCGGCTCTTCCTCATCTACGCCGCCGGCAATTTCATCGAGGCGACGGCCGACACGCCCTTCCTGCAGATCGGCGAGCACAAATACGGCAAGCCGATCCTCGACCGCGTCGTGAAGCACGACACGCCGGTCGCGGACGGGGTGAAGCTGGTGCTGATCAGCATGGACAGCACGCTCCGGTCGAACCTGACGGTCGGCATGCCGATCGACCTGCTGGTCTACCGGGCGGACAGCCTCTCCGTGACGCTGAGGAAGCGGATCACCGAGGAGAATGCCTATTTCCGCTCGATCCGGGAGGGGTGGAGCGCGGCGCTGCGGCAGGCCTATCTGGAGATGCCGCGGCCGGACTGGGTGCCCTGAGACGGGCGGCCGGGCGGGCGGCGAACCAGGCGTGCAGGACCGCGGGGCCGCCCCGCGCGGATCCTGTGGCGGCGCGGCGGGATGGCGGCCGATGCCGGCGGCATGAATGTTCCATGCGCTGCCCCGCTATCCGGAAGGGTGGGGGCGGGGCGGCCTCCCCGGCTGCTGCCCGGACGCCAACTGCCTTGCGCCAGGTCAAGGCGATCTCGCTCGCGGCGCTGCAAATGGTCAACGTGCTCCGAATCTTCCTGCCCTGGATCGCCACCGCCCATGAGGAGCAGCCCGCCGCCATGGGCGGCGACCCGTGGCCCCATGGCTTCGCCCGCAACCGAGACGAGATCGCCGCCATGATCCGCTTCGCCGCCGCCGGGATCCCGCCCGAGGCGCTGTTCCACCCGCCCACCCTCGCCGAGCCGGGTTGATGCAACCAATCCTGATCGCCGGCGGCGGCATCGGCGGGCTGGGGGCCGCCCTCGCCCTCGCCCGCGCCGGCTTCCCGGTGCGGCTCTTCGAGCGGGCGGCGGAGTTCAAGGAGGTGGGGGCCGGCATCCAGCTCAGCCCCAATGTCTTCCCCATGTTCGACCGCCTCGGCATCCGGGCGGGGGTCGAACGCGACGCGGTGCGGCCGGAGGCGCTGTCCCTGCGCTGCGCGGTGGAGGGGCATGAGATCACGCGCGTGCCGCTGGAGGGCATGACAGGGCGCTACGGCCACCCCTATGCCGTGACCCACCGCGCCGACCTGCTCCGCACCCTGCTGGAGGCCTGCGCCAGCCAGCCCGGCGTGACGCTGGAGACCAACCGCACCATTGCCGTCTTCATCGAGGATGCGGAGGGCGTGACGATCCGGCTGGAGGACGGGGATGCGGTGCGCGGCACGGCGCTGATCGGCGCCGACGGGCTCTGGAGCCGCACGCGGCAGGTGGTGATGGGCGATGGCCGCCCCGCCGTCTCCGGCCACATCGCCTATCGCGCCGTCGTCCCGATGGAGAGCGTGCCGGCCGGGATGCGGGAGAACCGCGTCGTCGTCTGGGCCGGGCCGCGGCTGCATCTGGTGCACTATCCCCTGCGGCGGGGCGAGCTGATGAACCTCGTCGCCGTCTTCCATTCCGACCACTACGCGGAAGGCTGGGACCAGGCCGGCGACCCGAAGCTGCTCTGGCGCCATTTCCAGGGCACGCGGCCCGAGGTGCGAGAGATGCTCTCCCGCATCGAGACCTGGCGCTACTGGGTGCTCTGCGACCGGGAGCCGCGGCGCGGCTGGACGCGCGGGCGCGTCACGCTGCTCGGCGATGCGGCGCACCCGATGCTGCAATACCTGCCGCAGGGCACCAACATGGCGCTGGAGGATGCGGTCTGCCTCGCCGACCAGCTCCGCCGCTGCGAGGGCGAGGTGCCGCGCGCCTTCGCCGACTACGAGGCGCTGCGCGTGCTGCGCACCGGCCGGGTGCAGACCATGGCGCGGGTCATCGGCGACATCTACCACGCCTCCGGCGTGCGGGCCGAACTGCGCGACCAGTGGCTGGCCGGGCGGGATCCGGCGGCGGCACGCGAGAGCATGGCCTGGCTGTACGAGACGCCGCGCTGGCCGGGGGATGCGTGATACAACGGCCATGACCGGCGATCCCGGCAGCACGGGCTGCCGCCCGCCGCACATGCGGCGCTCCTGCCCGGATGCGGACACGCATCCGGGCCATTGATGCGACGCCGGCTCAGGCCGGCGTCAGCCCCAGCCGCTCATCCCGCCGCCGCAGCCAGTGCAGCAGCGGCAGGGCCAGCACCACCATCCAGAGCTTGCCGATCACCTGGCCCGCCAGGAAATCGAGGCTGCCGAAGGCGAGCTGCAGGAAGACCACGCTGTCCACCACCAGCCCCACCAGGCTGCTGGCGACCACCGCCTTCACCAGGCCGCGCCGCTGCAGCGGGGTATAGACCGCGAGGTCGGCCGCCTCGCTCAGCAGGAAGGCGACCGCCGAGGCCACCACCAGGGCCGGCGGCGCCAGCAGGGCGGACAGGGCGGCGCCCGCCAGAATGGCGCCCGCCGCCCAGCCGACGCCGAGCCGGCGCTGCACCAGGTCCCGCAGCACCAGGGCAAGGCCCACCATCAGCACGCCGGAGGGCGCCATGACGCCCGGCGCCACCGGGATCAGGCAGGGCCCCTGCGGCACGCAGGACGTCCCGGCATTGCCGATCAGCCAATTGGCCGCAGGGATGCAGAGGCCGAAAAGCGCGAGGAACAGCATCCCCTCCGCCTGCCGGCGGGTGTCGTCAACCATGCCATGTCTCCCAGCCGCGGCGGCGGAGCTCGCAGGCCGGGCAGGTGCCGCAGCCATAGCCCCAGGCATGCCGCCGCCGGCGGTCGCCCAGGTAGCAGCTATGCGTGTCCTCCAGGATCGCCTCCACCAGCGGCGCGCCGCCCAGCCGTTCGGCCAGCACCCAGGTCGCCGCCTTGTCCCGCCACATCAGCGGCGTGTGCAGCACGAAGCGGCGCTCCATGCCGAGATTGATCGCCACCTGCAAGGCCTTCAGCGTGTCGTCGCGGCAATCGGGGTAGCCCGAATAATCCGTCTCGCACATGCCGGCGACCAGGTGCTTCAGGCCGCGCCGGTAGGCGAGGGCGGCGGCGAAGGTCAGGAAGACCAGGTTGCGCCCGGGGACGAAGGTGTTGGGCAGGCCGTCCGCCTGCATCGTGATCTCCGTCTCCCGCGTCAGCGCGGTGTCGGAGACTGTGCGCAGCGCATCGAGCGCGAGGACATGGTCCTCGCCCAGCCTTCCGGCCCAGGCGGGGAGGTCGCGCGCGATCCGGGCGCGGAAGGTGGCGCGCACCTCAAGCTCGACGCGATGGCGCTGGCCGTAGTCGAAGCCGAGGGTCTCGACATGGCCGAAACGGTCCAGCGCCCAGGCGAGGCAGGTGGCGGAGTCCTGCCCGCCGCTGAACAGCACCAGGGCCGCGTCCTCCCGCATCAGGCCGCCTCCAGCCGCGCGGCCGCCCAGCGCGCGGCCTCCGCCACCACCGGATCGGCATCCTCCGCCAGGGCCTGCGCCACCGGCCGCAGCGCCGCGTCGCCGCTGTTGCCCACCGCGATCATCACGTTCCGCACGAAACGGTCCCGACCGATGCGCTTGATCGGGCTGCCGCTGAACAGGGCGCGGAAGCCGGCATCGTCCAGCGCGGCCAGTTCCGCCAGCTTCGGCGCCCGCAGCGCCTCCCGCGGGGCGAAGGCGGGTTCGTGATGGCCTTGGGCGAATTTGTTCCAGGGGCAGACGGCCAGGCAATCATCGCAGCCATAGATGCGGTTGCCCATCGGGGCGCGGAATTCCTCGGGGATCGGCCCCTTGTGCTCGATCGTGAGATAGGAGAGGCAGCGCCGCGCATCCAGCCGGTAGGGGGCCGGGAAGGCCGCGGTCGGGCAGATGTCCAGGCAGCGGCGGCAGCGGCCGCAATGGTCGCGCTCCGGCGCATCGGGCGGCAGGGCGAGGGTGGTGTAGATCTCGCCGAGGAACAGCCAGCTCCCATGCGTGCGGCTGACCAGGTTGGTGTGCTTGCCCTGCCAGCCGAGTCCGGCCCGCTGCGCCAGCGGCTTCTCCGCGACCGGGGCGGTATCGACGAAGACCTTCAGCTCGCTGCCCGCGAAGCGCTGGACCATCCAGCGGCCGAGCGCCTTCAGGCGGGACTTCACCACGTCATGGTAGTCGCGGCCCTGGGCATAGACGCTGATGGCGGCGCGGTCGCGCTGCGCGAGCACCGCCAGCGGGTCCTCCTCCGGGCCGTAATTCAGGCCCAGCGTGATGACGCTGACGGCCTCCGGCCACAGCGCGCGCGGCTGGGCGCGCTGTGCGGCGCGGTCCGCCAGCCAGCCCATGGTCCCGTGCAGGCCCGCCGCCAGGAAGGCGTCCAGCCGCGCGCGCACCGCCTCGGGCAGCAGCGCCTCGGTGAAGCCGACGGTATCGAAGCCGAGCCTGAACGCCTCGGCGCGGATGGCCTCCGCCTGCGCGCGGCCTCCGTCCTCGGGGGCACGCGCCGGGGGGGCGGCGAGGTCCTGGAGCATGGCGGTTCTTAGGGCAGGGCGGGCGGCGATGCCATCCCGTCCGGCCTCATCCGGCGCGGTGCCGCGGCGGAAACGCCCAGCCTGCCCGACAAGCCTTGCCGAACTCCTGTCGCCGGCCCGCCGATCCGGCATGCCAGCCAGGGGCAACCCATGGTGGTATATGCGGCTGCATGGGACCACCCTTTCACCGGTTGCGGGATGGTGGGCCGGAGGAAGCCGGACCGCTTCTCCCGCACCGGACAGCCTCGGACAGGGTCACCATGCTGCACACGGTTCTCGGCGCCCTCGGCGCCATCGCCTTCCTCGCCCTCTGCCTGGCCGGGGAGCATGTCCGCGCCCGGCTGAAGTCGAGCGGGCTGCATGAGGGCGGCCACCGGATCGGCGCCTGACGCGCCGCCGCCCCGGGCGGCCAACGGCGGATCGCGTTCAGGCCTGAACGCCACTCCGCCGTGGATCACTGATCATGGCGCAGGTTCGCGACCCCGGGCATTCCCACCCGTCCGCGATCCGCCCTAGCCCCGCCCGCGATAGGGCTGCACGCCCTGGTCCGGCACCCAGACGCCCTCGGGGGCGGGGCCGGTCTGGTAGAAGACATCGATCGGGATGCCGCCGCGCGGATACCAGTAGCCGCCGATGCGCAGCCAGGTTGGGGAGAGCGTCTCCACCAGCCGCCGGGCGATCGCCACCGTGCAGGCCTCGTGGAAGGCGCCGTGGTTGCGGAAGGCGGAGAGATAGAGCTTCAGCGACTTGCTCTCTACCAGCCAGTCCTGCGGGACGTAGTCGATGACGAGATGCGCGAAGTCCGGCTGGCCCGTCAGCGGGCAGAGCGAGGTGAATTCGGGCGCGGCGAAGCGCACCAGGTAGCGGTGGCCGGGATGCGGGTTCGGCACGCGCTCCAGCAGCGCCGCCTCGGGCGAGGCGGGGAGGGTCGCGCTGCGACCGAGCAGGGTGAGGCCGGAGGTGTCGGTCACTGCTTCCACGCGCGTTCCGCTGGCCTCATCTTCCACGCGCGTTCCGCGGGCCCCATCTTCCACGCGCGTTCCGCGGACCTCTTCTTCCACGCGCGTTCCGCGCGATGCTTCACTCATCGCAGGGTCTCCCGGTCCTCGGCCAGTTCGGCGGCGGCGGTGTCGTCCGGCGTGGAATCGCCCGCGGCCCAGGCCGCCTCCAGCGCCGCGGCGTGCTCGTCCAGCCGCCCGGCCGATATGGCCTCGCGCAGGCCGCGCGTCAGGTCCTGGTAGTACTGCACATTGTGCCAGGTCAGCAGCATCGGCCCCAGCATCTCCTCCGCCTTGATGAGGTGGTGGAGATAGGCGCGGGAATGCCTTGTGCAGGCGGGGCAGCCGCAAGCGGGGTCAAGCGGCCGCGGGTCCTCCGCGTGCTTCGCGTTGCGCAGGTTCAGCACGCCGCGGCTGGTATAGGCCCGCCCCGTCCGCCCGCTGCGGGTCGGGATGACGCAATCGAACATGTCGATGCCGCGTCGGACCGCGCCGAGGATGTCGGAGGGCGTGCCGACGCCCATCAGGTAGCGCGGGGCGTCCTGCGGCAGCAGCGGCAGGGTGCAGTCGAGCACGCCGAACATCATCGCCTGCCCCTCGCCGACCGCGAGGCCGCCGACGGCGTAGCCCTCGAAGCCGATGCCCGTCAGCGCCGCGACGCTCTCGGCCCGCAGGCCAGGATAGGTGCTGCCCTGGACGATGCCGAAGAGACCATGGCCCTCCCGCGCCACGAAGGCGTCCCGGCAGCGCTTCGCCCAGCGCATGGAGAGGCGCATGGAGACCGCGGCCTGCTCCTCCGTCGCCGGGAAGGGCGTGCATTCGTCGAGGCACATGGTGACATCGGCGCCGAGCAGGCGCTGGATCTCGACGCTCCGTTCCGGCGTCAGCCGGTGCTTCGACCCATCGACATGGGAGCGGAAGGTGACGCCCTGCTCGTCCATGCTGCGCAGCTCGGACAGGCTCATCACCTGGTAGCCACCGCTATCCGTCAGGATCGGGCCGTGCCAGTCCATCAGCCGGTGCAGGCCGCCGAGCCGCGCGACGCGCTCCGCCCCCGGCCGCAGCATGAGATGGTAGGTGTTGCCGAGCACCATGCGGGCGCCGGTCGCCCGCACGCTGTCGGCCATCATGGCCTTCACCGTGCCGGCGGTGCCGACCGGCATGAAGACCGGCGTCTCCACCTCGCCATGCGCGGTGTGCAGGACGCCCCGGCGGGCGGCGCCGTCCTGCGCGGTCCTTGTCCAGTGCAATGTCATGTCGCGTCATCCGCGCGGAACAGCAGGCTGCCATCGCCATAGCTGTAGAAGCGGTAGCCCTGCCCGATCGCGTGCTGATAGGCCGCGCGCATGCGGGCAGTGCCAGCGAAGGCGGAGACCAGCATGAACAGCGTGCTCTTCGGCAGGTGGAAATTGGTCATCAGCGCATCGGCGGCGCGGAAGCGGTGGCCGGGCAGCAGGTAGATGTCGGTCAGGCCGCGGAAGGGCCGCACCGGCCGCAGCGGGTCCTCCACCGCAAGCGCCGCCGTCTCCAGCAGGCGGAGCGCGGTGGTGCCGATGGCGATGATGCGCCTGCCCGCCGGCCGGGCGGCATTGATCAGCGCGGCGGCCTCCTCGGTCACCTCGCCCCATTCGGCATGGAGCCTGTGGGCGCGCGGGTCCTCGGCGCGGAGCGGCAGGAAGGTGCCGGCGCCGACATGCAGGGTGACGGTCGCCCGCCGCACCCCGCGCGCCTCCAGCGCCGCGACGAGGTCCGGCGTGAAATGCAGGCTGGCGGTCGGGGCGGCGACCGCGCCGGGGCGGGCGGCGAAGAGGGTCTGGTAGTCCTCCCGGTCCTCGGCCCGCGGGCCCTCCGGCCGGGCGATATAGGGGGGCAGGGGCACCTCGCCCGCCCGGTCCAGCGCCGCAGCGAGCTTCGCCGGGTCGGGCCCGAAATCGAGGCGGGCGATGCCGCCCTCCCGCGACACCACCTGGCAGGGCAGGTCGGGGGCGCCCTCGATGGCGATGGCGTCGCCCGGGCGCAGGCGGCGGGCGTTGCGCACCAGCGCCTCCCAGACCGTGCCGCCCTGGCCGCCTTCCTCCGCCCGGTTGAGCATGATCTCGATCGCCGCATCCCCGCGCCGGCCGCGCAGCCGGGCCGGGATCACCCGGGTGTCGTTCACCACCATGACATCGCCGGGCTCCAGCAGCCCCGGCAGGTCGCGGATGATCCGGTCCGCCAGCGCATCGGGGCGCACCACCAGCAGCCGCGCGGCATCGCGCGGCCGGGCGGGGGCCTGGGCGATCAGCTGCTCGGGCAGCGCGAAGTCGAAATCTTCCGTCCGCAGGGCGGGGAGCCCCGGGGGCAGGCTGTTGGCGGCGGTGTCAGGCACGCGCGGGCGGTAGCGCGGGAGAGGGGGGAAGGCAACACGCAGAAGGCCGTCCGGGGCCGGGCCGGGCCGATCGCCCCCATCCTGCGCTACCTGTCCTGCGCTATAGGGGGCGTTGCGACCGGGCCTGGCCAGGTCGGCGCCGGTGGCCTGCGGGGCCGGGCCGCCGGGCTTCCGACCGCCACGAAAGGACCCCCGCATGCGCCGACGTTCCATCCTCTCCGCCGCCCTCGCCCTGCCGGCCCTGCGGCCGGCCCGGGCGCAGGAGGGGACGCCGCTGACGGTCTTCGCCGCCGCCTCCCTGCAGGATGCGCTGCGGGCGCTGGAGCCGGCCTGGCGCGCCGCCGCGCCCGGGAATACGGGGCTCCGCCTCTCCTTCGCCGCCTCCTCCGCCCTGGCCCGGCAGATCGAGCAGGGCGCGCCGGCCGAGCTGTTCATGAGCGCGGACGAGGCTTGGATGGACTACCTGGCGCAGCGCGCCCTGATCCTGCCGGAGACGCGGGTCAGCCCGCTCGGCAACGCCCTTGTCCTGGTGGCGCCGGCGGGTGCCGCGCCTGGGCCGGTGGCGCTGGGCCGGGAGACGGATCTCGCCGCGCTGCTCGGGCCGCAGGGCCGGCTCGCCACCGGCGACCCGGCGCATGTCCCGGCCGGCCGCTATGCCAGGGCGGCGCTGGAGTGGATGGGGCAGTGGCGGGCCCTGGCTCCGCGGCTGGCACGGGCCGACAATGTCCGCTCCGCCCTGCTGCTGGTGGAGCGGGGGGAGGCGCCGCTCGGCATCGTCTACCGGACCGATGCGCAGGCGAGCGCGGGCGTGCGGGTGATCGGCACCTTTCCGCCGGAGAGCCACCCGCCCGTCACCTACCCCTTCGCCCTGACCCGGCGGGCGGGAGGCCATGCGCAGGCGCTGGCCCTGCTGGCCTTCCTGTCCGGGCCCGGTGCGGCGGAGAGCTGGCGGCGCTTCGGCTTCAGCCTGGCGGCGCCCTGAACCCGGCGCGGACGGCCTGCCAGTTGCGGCGGGCAACCGGCCTGCAGGCGCGGCGAGGCGGGCGCGCGCGACAGGAACGCATCCCGGCCGCCCGGCCACGGACCATCGGCCAGGCTGTCCTGCGCCCGGTCCGACTGGGCCGGGGCCGGCGGCGGCATCCGGGCGGGCGGGCGCCGACGGGGGGCCGGACCGTCCTGGGCGGGGCGCCCCCGTGCCAGCGCCCGGCCGCCGCCCGCCCCGGCGGGGCCCGGCCCTTCCCGGCGCGGCCGGACGCACCACCTCGGGCTGGACATCCCGGCCCGGGCGCCGCAAGCGCGGGCGACATTCCCGGAAGGACTAGCCCCCTGATGCGCCGCCTCCTGCTGCTGGCCTGCCTGGCCGGCCTCGCCCTGCCCGCGCGCGCCGAACCGCTGCGCTTCGTGGCCTTCGGCGACATGCCCTATTGCCGGCCGCAGGCGCCGGAGCAGTGCGCGGTCGAGGAAGGCCGCGTCGCCCGGCTGATGCAGGCGATCAACGCCGCCCGCCCGGCCTTCACCCTTTTTGTCGGCGACACCAAGGGCAGCGGGGAACTCTGCACCGACGACAAGCTGCTGCGCGCGCATGGCTGGATGAGCCTGGCCGACCACCCGCTGGTCTATACGCCTGGCGACAACGAATGGACCGATTGCTGGCAGGACCGCGCCGGGCGCTACGACCCGCTGGAGCGTCTGGCCTTCCTGCGCGCGCGCTTCTTCGGCCGCGCGGAAAGCCTCGGCCGCCGGCCCATGCCGGTGCAGCAGCAGGCGGGGCCGACCGTGGAGAATGCCCGCTGGATGCGGGACAGGGTGATGTTCATCACCCTGCACGTCACCGGCAGCAACAACGGCCGTCCGCCCGAGCCGGGGGAGCCGGGCGCCGCCGGCCTGCCCCGTGGCCCGGCCGCGATGACGGAGTTCGAGGCGCGCGACGCCGCCAACCGCGCCTGGCTGGCCGAGAGCTTCGCCGCGGCGGAGGCGGGGATGCGGGCCGTCGTCATCGCCATGCAGTCCGACCTGTTCTACCGGCAGCATTGCGGCCACGGCTATGAGAGCGGCTACAGCGCCATCCGGGAGGCGATCGCCCAGGCCGCCGCCCGCTTCGGCCGGCCGGTGCTGCTGATCAACGGCGACAACCACTTCTTCCTGCACGAGGAGCCCTTCGAGCGGGCGCCGAACCTGACCCGGCTGATGGTGCCGGGGGACCGGGACGCGCAGGCCGTGGTGGTCACGCTCGACCCCGGGGCGGCGAAGCCCTACCGGTTCGAGCTGATCGGCGAGGCCGGGATGCCGCCGCAGCGGCCGGCCTGCCCGGGCTACTCTTCCTCGATCCGGTCCACGCGGTCCGAATAGAAGGCGAGGTGGCCGGCGATGGCGGCGACGGCGGGGAAGGGCGCCTCGTAGCTCCAGACCGCGTTCTCCGCCCGGCGGCCGCCTGCCTCGATGCTGTAGTAGCTGGCATCGCCCTTGTAGGGGCAGTGGGTGCGGTGGGCGGTGCGGTGGAGCATCGGCAGCGCCGCATCCTCCCGCGGGATGTAGTGGACGGGGGGGTAGCTGGCCTCCCGCAGGGTCAGGCTGCGGGTGCTTTCCGCCACCACCTCGCCGCCCAGGGTGACGCGCACGCGCTTCGGGTTCGGCGTGATGCTGATGGGGTGATCGGGGCCGGGGATTTTCATGGCGCGAGCATGGTGACGGGCGCCCGGCTGTCCAAGGCTGGTGTGGAGCGGCCCCCCGAGCAAAACTCGGAGAAACGGGGGCGGGTCCGGGGGGATACCTCCCCCCGGGACGTTTCTGGGGAGGGTGGGATGGGTGACCTGGTCCTGCGCAATTGCCGCCTGCCCGATGGCCGCACGGGGATGCAGGTGGTGGTCCGGGCCGGCCGCGTCGCCGCGGTGCAGGACGCCCCGGCGGAGGGGGCGGTGGTGGAGGATCTCGGCGGGGCGCTGCTGCTGCCGGCGCTGACCGACTTCCACCTGCACCTCGACAAGTCGCTCTTCGGCCTGCCCTGGATGCCGCATGCCGCGGGGCCCGACCGGATGAGCCGCATCGAGGCCGATGCGTGCATCCTGCCCGGCCTGCCGGTGGAGCCGCGCGCGACGGCGCTGCTGCGCCGCTGCATCGCCGCCGGCACCGTGCATTTCCGCAGCCATGTGGACATCACCCCCGATTTCGGCCTGCGCAACCTGGAAGGCGTGCTGGCGGTGAGGGAGGCGCATGCGGCGCAGTGCCACATCCAGACCGTCGCCTTCCCGCAGGCCGGGGTGATGCGCGCGCCCGGCACGCTGGAGCTGCTGGAGGAGGCGCTGCGGATGGGGGCCGACCTGCTCGGCGGCCTCGACCCGTGCGAGGTGGACCGGGACCCGAAGGGGCAGCTGGATGCGATCTTCGCCCTGGCGGGGCGGCATGGCGTCGGCCTCGACATCCATCTGCATGAGGGCGGGGAACTGGGGCTGTTCTCGCTGGCCGAGATTTGCGCCCGCACGCGGGGGCTGGGGATGCAGGGGCAGGTCTGGGTGAGCCACGGCTTCTGCCTGGGCGCGGCGCCCGAGCCGCGGCTGATGGCGGCGGCGGCGGCGATGGCGGAGGCGGGCGTCGGGCTGGTGAGCCACGGCGCCGGCGCCGCGCCGCTGCCGCCGCTGCTGCGCCTGGCGGAGGCCGGGGTGCGCGTTGCCCTGGGCAACGACAACATGCGCGACACCTGGGGCCCCTATGGCACGGGGGACATGCTGGAACGCGCCGCGATCATCGGCTGGCGGCTGGATGCGCGGACGGATGCGGCGATGGAGCGGCTGTTCCGGATGGTGGCGGAGGACGGGGCGCGGGCGATGGGGCTGGAGCCGCCGGCGGTGGCGGTGGGGGCGCCCGCGAGTTTTGTCAGCCTGCCGGCGGAGGGGGTGGGGGAGGCGATTGCGCAGCACCCGGGGCGGGGGGTGGTGGTGTTTGCGGGGAGGGTGGTGGGCGAAGGGAAATGCTAGTGCTTAGTACCTGCTCATCCCCCGGTGACGATGGGCCTGCCGCTTGGCGCTGGGGAAGTGCTTGACGTGTGCCGTGAGCTTTTGATTCAAGCTCGGGATGGACCGGCTTCCCGACCTGTCTTCGC
>NZ_JAJAQI010000072.1 GCF_020523605.1 Roseicella aerolata
TGCGGTCGTACCGAGCCCGGTTCTCCTGCGTCCACATGACCGCAGGTCTGCCCGCCTCAGCCGCCCGCAGGCCAGTCACAACCCATTCAAATCAGGCGATCTGTTCCCGGACGGACACTCAGGTTCACGAACTCACGTGGGCGGTCGAGGTGGTAGAGGATTCCGCAGCAGTAGATCACATCAAACGGACCATGCTCCGCCACCTTCCAGGCGTCGTCCTTGACGAAGTTCAGGTTCGGAAGCCCGGCCCGCTCCTTCACAATCAGGCAGTTATCGTAGTTGCTCTGGCGGACCTCTATTCCAAGCGCGTCCATGCCCATTCGAGCGAACTCAAGTGCGTAGCCGCCCTCGAGGCATCCGAGATCGGCAATGCGCTTGCCTCGGATATGATCGGGGTAAATGAGCCGAAGCGCCCGTTTCGCACTTTTGCACCAAGGCAGGTCAGCCAAAAGGTGGTCGAGATCCGGCATGGTACGAGAGCCGTCCGGGAACTGAATGCTATGAGCCGTGAAGCCACTCGTCATTGCTGCCCTCGCTATCGCCTGGTGAAACGGCACCGGTCATCAGCGACGTGCCGGAAAGGCCCACGATGCGGCGTTTCCGCTGCGCATGTCACGCGGCGCCAGCACGCCTTCGGGCGATGCTCGACAATGCCTGGCGTCGGGCTCAATGATGCCCGAACCGCTCAAGGAAGCTGCGTATGGTCATGCCGGGTTGCGGCGGCACGATGCCATTCTCCGCCTGCACCCCCGGCGACACGAGCATGGTGCGCCGACGCGTCTCGATGGCAGCGCAGACCTTCTCGTAGGCGTTCTGCTGCGCCGGATTGGCAATCCCGTCGGTCGGGATGGAGTTGCTGCCGTCGTTCTTGAAATAGTAGTCGCCAATTCTGGTGCTGATGAGGCCGAAGTCGGACCGGTGCCTGGCACAGATCCGCAACAGAAAGTCGTAGTCCTCCTCCCAGGTCAACGCCGTATCGAAGAACAATTCTTCCCGGCTCATCTTGTTTCGGTCAACCAGGAAGCTATGGATCGGACAGAAATTGCTGCGGAACAGATCGATGACATGGTCGCCCCGCTGGAAAGGCTCCTTCATCTCGGAGACCACGCGGATGAACAGCTTGTGGATATCGGCGGAGACGACGCGAACGGTGGCGAAGGCGACGGCCGCATCCGTCTCCCGTAGCCGCGCCACGATCGTCTCATAGGCTTCCGGGTAGAGCACGTCGTCATAATCGAGGAAACCGACATAGCGGCCCGTCGCCGCCTGCAGGCCCATATTGAGCAGCAGGGTCCGCCCATCCTGCGGGACCGCCTGTTCGAGGTTGCAGATTGTCAGTTGCGGCGCATCGGGCATCGCCAGCAACGGCGCCAGCGCCTCTCGCACCGTCGCGATCTCCGCCGCCGAGAAGCGCTGCAGCGCCAGGATGATGTTCAGCGGCCGGTAACGCTGCCCGACAAGGGAGAAGATGCAGCGGTCCAGCTCCCGCAGCCGATTGATGTCATGGAAGCGGACGATGCAGTCGACCTGGTCCCTGGTCATCGCTCTACCACCGCGGCTTGGCGAAGCTGAAATGATGCTCGAAATCGGCGTAGCAGCGCCATTCCTCGGGCACCGGCAGCGATACGGCGCTCGGCGGCGGCAGCTTGAGCGCTGCGAGTTCGGACTGGACCCAGGCCTCGAACTTGGGGGCTCCCCAGCGCCGCGCCAGAACGATGCCCGAGCTGTAGATCATCCCGAGCGTCCGCTTGTCCATCTCGCGGTTGGTCACGGCGTGCAGGAAGAGCGCCGCCGGGCAGGTCTTCAGCGCGAAGCCCCCGGCCCTTGCCCGCCAGGACAGGTCCACATCCTCGCAATACATGAAGAAGGCTTCGTCAAACCCCCCGAGTTCCTCAAAGGCCTGCCGCGGGATTGCGAGGCAGGCGCCGGACACCCAGGGCGTGTCGAGTGTCAGGGGATCATAGGGCTTCGGATGTTCCGCTGGGAATTGCAGGGCCTCGACCAGCACGCGGCCCGCATGGGCCTGCACCATGCGCACCAGTGCCCCCACCGCATCCGGGTGCAGCGCCCCATCCGGATTGACCGCGATGTAGATGTCGGCGCCTTCGGCGAAGGCCGCCTGCATCAGGGTGTTGTGCCCGGCCCCGAAGCCCACATTCCCCTGGCTGGGCAGGCGCAGGATCACGTCATCCGCCGGCACCGCATCGGCCGTGGATCGGCCGTTGTCCAGCAGCCAGACGGCCCGCGCCGCCGAGCAGCCGGCCCGCTCCAGGGCGAGCCGCGCAGCGCCGATGCCGCGCCGCAGGTCGGAATCGGCGTTGTTGTAGGTCACGATGCCGATCGCCACGCGGGTCTCGGCCGTGATGACCTGGCGGCAGCCAAGCGCGTGCTCACGGATGCTGTCCAGCAGCGGGGGCGATACCTCGGTGACCGGCAGTGGCACCACGGTGCGCGGCTTCACCCCTTTCGGGTCGAGCAACCGGAAGACATGGCGCTCGAAGTACCGATCCAGCTCACGCGCATCGCGGACATTGATGATCGCTGGGTTGTGGCTGAAGAACTCGGGCCGGGCGACCTTGATCCAGTCGAAGCCCGCAGTCTCGCAGGCATAGAAGTACACGCGCTCGATCGCATGGGCCAGGGTGCCGTCCACCTGCCCCGCCTCCTCGGCGAAATCCTCCGTGGCGAGTTGCAGGTCGAGCAAAGGGCGCAACGCCGCGCTGCGCGCCCAGAACATGGAGCCGGAGGGGAAGTCGAGAACCGCGGACGGATCGATCCTGCAACCCATGCGCGCGGCCAGCCCCGTCGCCAGCTGCAGGTTGCCGCCCCAGTTGATCCAGATGCGGAGCGGCTCGAAATGCTGCGAGGCAATCATGCCGAGCCGGCGGTTCTGCTCGAAGGCCGCGAAGATGCTGGAGACGATCTCGGGTGTTCCGAGCAGGTTCTCCAGCAGGAAATGGCGCCAGGAGGCCAGGACCGAGGCGTGCTCCGACCGCTTGCCGTGCAGGTGCAGCACATAGTCGTAGCGGTCATAGACGTCGCGGAAGCTCACCAGCTTGGGCGCGATGTCGCGGCCGCGGTTCGGCACCACGCGTACCTCCACCTGCCCCTTCCGCCAGCCGGTGAAGGCTTTTTCGATGACGCTCCTGGCAAAGTCGCCGCAGGTGGAGACGAAGATATCCACCTCGCCCGGGATGTTCTCGAGGTAGCTGCGAAACTCCACCGCCAGGTCGGGGTAGTAGAGGTGCACGATGGCGGCCACCGGCCCGTCCGCCGGCCGTGGGGCCGTGACATGCCGCAGCGGCAGCTTCAGGCTGTAGTCGATCTCCGGCGGGCGGGCCGATTCCGGAATGGGCGCCGGCTGCTGCGGGGCTGCCTCGATGCCCGGTGCGGACAGGGCGGTCACGAGCCTGGCCGCGGATCCCGTCAGCCTGCGGGCGCGGAGCCGCGAGACAAGCTGTCCGGACACCGTCCACCAGGCCAGCTTTGCCGCGCGGCGCGTGGCGACGCGCAGGACGGGCGCGCGCTGCAGCAGGCGCTGCATCGGCAGCATGATCTTCCAGGAGGTGCTCTGCTCGATGGCCGCGAGGCGTTGCGCCAGCTGTTCGTAATCGGGCCGGGGGGCCTGCAGGGCCACGACCTGCTGCCGCAGCGCGTCGATCGCGGCGTCCTTCTCCGCCGCCATCGTCTGCGCCCGCTTCAGATCAAGGACTGTCTCGGCCATGCGGGCGCGCAGATCCTGCTGTTCCTGCCGCAGGGCCGTGGCCTCGGCGGCCCCCCTGCGAGAGGCATCCGCGAGCGCCTCCTGCATGCGCACGGACTCCGCCTCCATGCTCGCCAGGAGTTCGCGGTCGTGCGCCCGCTGGCAGCGCTCCTGCGCCAGGGTCTCGCAGGCCTGTGCAAGCGCCTCCTGCTGCCGCGCGAGCGCATCCTGTCCCTGGTTTCGTTCCGCGGTGAGCGCGGCAAGACGGGCCGTCGCCTCGGCCAAGTCGCTGCGCAGCCCCTCGGCTTCCGCGGTGAGCGCGCCAAGGCGCGCGGTTGCGGCAGCCAGTTCGGCCCGCAGCCCATCCGCTTCGTCACCACGGGCCCCGGCGCGGAGGAGAGAGGCGAGCAACTCCTGCACCTGCGGGTCGCCATCGCTCATCTCGGCGAGCTTCTGGGCCTGGTCCTGCGACAGCGCCGCGCCGCGGCTCAGCATTTCGGCAAGCGCTTCCGTCTTGGCGGCCAGTGCACGCCTCACCGCGAGCGCCCCGCCGAGTGCAGCGTAGATCGAACGGATCTGCGCCGCGGCCTCGGGCTGGGCCGAGAAGAGGGGGCGCAGGGCTTCGGGAACCACCCCGCCCGGTGCCAGGATGCCAAGGCCATGGCCGTGATGGAAGTTGAAGGAGGGGTGCCTGGCCGCCAGCTCCTCGAAGAACCGCCAGACGCCGAAGCCGCGTTCCCGGACGTTCGTATCATGGAACAGGACGATGCCGTCGCTCGCCAGCTTTGGCAACCATTGATAATAATCCGCCTGCACATCGTCATAGAAATGCCGGCCGTCGATGTGCAGCAGACTGACCGACCCGTCGTCGAAGTAAGGCAGCGCCGCTTCGAAGCTCGACCGGATCAGGGTCGAGAACCCCGCATACTTTTCCCGGTTCAGCCTGGAAACGGATTGGAACACGGCATCGCCGTAGAACCCGGCATGCTCGTCGCCGGACCAGGTATCGATGGCATAGGCCGCAGTATTGCTGCCCAGCCGCTGCACCGCCTGGCAGAATGCGAAATACGAGTAGCCGTAATGGGTTCCCAGTTCGACGAAAGACCGTGGACGCAGGGCATCTGTCAGCCAGAAGGCGAAGGGCGCATGCTCGATCCAGGCAGAAACGGAAAGATGCTCTGGCACCCAGAACGAAGATGCCGACAATGTCCGGATCGCCGCCTCGGAAAGCACGCCGGGATCATGCCTTGTCCTATATTCACGATCATGTGAGTCTGGCATCGCACGACTCTCTTCGACAAGGATGATCAGCACCCTAACGCGGGCTTCTTGCAGCCTGCCACCTTGATGTCCAGGCGAGCCCGGCCGGGAACCGGTTCACTTCACGGCAAGATCATGTCTCCCGACTGCGACCATTTCGGGACCTGCGCGGCATCGCCGTTCCGCCGCTTCCATCCTTCGCCGCGCAGCCGGTGCCCGGAGGCCAGGCCCCGTCCGGCAGGCCGACCTTCGCGCGCAAGCGTCATCGCCAGGCCGCCCCGCTTTCCGGATGACGGCACAGTGCGGTGCTCCACCTTCCGGTGCGCAGGACCATGGCCGGGCTGCAGCGGGCGCCCGGCCCTTCCCACCTCCGGCAAGGGTCATCGCCAGCCGTGGCGCACAGGCCCGAAAAGAGAGGCCGGGCGCCGGAGGTCATGCAGATCTCCGC
Source organism: Roseicella aerolata (assembly GCF_020523605.1). Lineage (GTDB taxonomy): Bacteria > Pseudomonadota > Alphaproteobacteria > Acetobacterales > Acetobacteraceae > Paracraurococcus > Paracraurococcus aerolatus. The sequence continues at coordinate 5,412 of NZ_JAJAQI010000072.1, forward strand.
AGGCTTGGCCACCGTCCGCAGGCTTGGCCACCGATGGATCATGCCGGGGATAGGCGGCAGGGCCTCCAGCACGCACAAGTGCCGGGCGAGGCCAGGCGCGGACAAAAAAATGGCGGTGCCATGCGGCACCGCCGAGTTCAGGGAGGAAACGTCACGGCAACGCAGGAACCAGCAAGCGCCAGCCTGGTTGCGATGCAAAGGGAACAGGCATCGCGCCAGTGGGTTCCATCGGCATGCCACGAACGCACATGCTTCCTTGGTAGGATGCCGCGCTCCCGGAGGGGCATTTGCGTTCGGTTCACCGCCGCGGCAGGGATGGCAGACCTTGTTCCGGGCCCTACACTCCAGACGTCATTCCCCGCCGGTCATCCCACCACAACCCGAGGCATAGCCCGAACGATGCGCTTCGAATCCCTCTACCGCCATGGCTTCGCCCGCATCGCCGCCTGCACCATCCGGACCGCGCTGGCCGATCCCGCGGGCAATGCCGCCGAGATCCTGCGCGTCTCGCAGGAATGCGACGCGCAGGGGGCCGCGGTCGCGGCGTTTCCAGAACTCGCCCTGTCGGGCTATTCCATCGAGGACCTGCTGCTGCAGGATGCCCTGCTGGACGCCGTGGAATCCTCGGCCAGCACCATCCTCGAGGCCTCGCGCGCGCTGCGGCCGGTGCTGGTGATCGGCGCCCCGCTCCGCCATGCCGGGCGGGTCTACAATACCGCACTCGTCATCCATCGCGGCCGGTTGCTCGGCGTGGTGCCGAAGACCTACCTGCCGACCTACCGGGAATTCTACGAGAAGCGCCAGATCGCCCAGGGGGACGGCGCGCCGGCGGGCGACATCCGCTTCGCCGGCCAGGTCGCGCCCTTCGGTGCCGATCTGCTCTTCGCGGCGGAAGACCTGCCCGGCCTGACCTTGCATACCGAGATCTGCGAGGATTTCTGGGTGCCGATCCCGCCCAGCGCCGCCGCGGCGCTGGGCGGTGCGACCGTGCTGCTCAACATCAGCGGCAGCCCGATCACCATCGGCAAGGCAGAGACGCGGCGGATGCTCTGCCAGTCGCAATCCGCGCGCTGCCTCGCGGCCTATGTCTACACCGCCGCCGGCGCCGGCGAATCCACCACCGAGGTGGCCTGGGACGGCCAGGCCGAGATCTGGGAGAACGGCGCCCTGCTGGCCGAGACCGCGCGCTTCCCGCGCGGCGCCCAGATGGCCATCGCCGATGTGGATCTCGACCTGCTGCGCCAGGAGCGCATGCGGATGGGGACCTTCGACGACAACCGCCGCAACACCCCGGCCGCCCAGCGCACCCGCCAGGTCCCCTTCCGGCTGGACCCGCCGGATGCCGATCTCGGCCTCCTCCGCCCGATCGAGCGCTTCCCCTTCGTCCCCGCCAATCCGGAGCGGCTCGCCCAGGACTGCTACGAGGCCTACAATATCCAGGTCGCCGGTCTCACCCAGCGGCTGGAGGCGGCGCGGATCAAGCGGATCGTGATCGGCGTCTCGGGCGGCCTCGATTCCACCCAGGCGCTGATCGTCGCGGCCAAGGCGATGGACCTGCTCGGCAAGCCGCGCACCGACATCGTCGCCTATACCATGCCGGGCTTCGGCACCTCGGAAGGCACCAAGGGCAATGCCCACAGGCTGATGGCCGCCCTCGGCGTCACGGCGCATGAGCTGGATATCCGCCCGGCGGCGCGGCAGATGCTGGCCGATCTCGGCCACCCCTTCAGCCGGGGCGAGCCGGTCTATGACATCACCTTCGAGAATGTGCAGGCCGGGCTGCGCACGGACTACCTGTTCCGAGCGGCCAATTACGTGGACGGCATCGTCCTCGGCACCGGGGACCTGTCCGAGCTTGCCCTCGGCTGGTGCACCTATGGCGTCGGCGACCAGATGTCGCACTACAACGTCAATGCCGGGGTTCCGAAGACGCTGATCCAGCACCTGATCCGCTGGGTCATCGCCTCCGGCCAGTTCGACGCCGAGGTCGGCGGGACGCTGGAGGCGATCCTGGAGACGGAGATCTCGCCCGAACTGATTCCCGCCGAGGAAGGCCAGGAGATCCAGAGCACCGAGGCCAAGGTCGGCCCCTATGCGCTGCAGGACTTCAACCTCTACTACACGCTGCGCTTCGGCTTCCGCCCTTCGAAGATCGCCTTTCTTGCCCTGCAGGCCTGGGGCGATGCGGCGCGCGGTACCTGGCCGCCGCACTTCCCGGCGGAGAAGCGCGGCGCCTACCAGCTTGGCGAGATCCGGCACTGGCTGGAGGTCTTCCTGCAGCGTTTCTTCGGCTTCAGCCAGTTCAAGCGCTCCGCCATGCCGAACGGGCCGAAGGTCTCGGCCGGCGGCTCGCTCTCCCCGCGCGGCGACTGGCGCGCCCCCTCCGACGGCAATGCCCGCGCCTGGCTGGAGGAGCTGCGGCGGAACGTGCCGGCGGCGTGAAGCGCCCGGCCCCGGCAGTCGGGAGGAGCGGGGACCCTGAATCGCCCCTCCCCTTCCACCCCGCCGCATCCACGGCCCCGCTCCACCGTTGGAGGCGGCAGGGTACCGGAGGGCTGGGCATGTCGGAGCATGGATTGACACAGGGGCCGCTGACGGAGAGCTGCGCGCATCTCTGTGTCGACATGCAGAATCTCTTCTGCGGCACCGAGTGGCATACGCCCTGGATGGAGCGCGTGCTGCCGGTGGTGGAACGGCTCGCCGCCGCATGGCCCCAGCGCACCGTCTTCACGCGCTTCATCCCCGCCGCCCGCCCCGGGGAGGGCGAGGGCACCTGGCGCCGCTACTGGCAGCGCTGGGAGACGATGACGCTGCAGGCCCTGCCGCCGGAGGCGGTCGATCTGCTCCCTCCCCTAGCCCGCCTGGCCCCGCCGGCCGAGGTGCTGGACAAGCACTTCTACAGCCCCTGGCTCGAGACCGACCTGCATGAGCGCCTGCGCAGGCGGGGAATCGACACGCTGGTGGTCAGCGGGGCGGAGACGGATGTCTGCGTGCTGGCCGCCGTGCTGGGCGCGGTCGATCGTGGCTACCGGGTGGTGGTGCCGACGGATGCGCTCTGTTCGTCGTCCGATACCACCCATGACGCGCTGCTGACCCTGTACCGGAAGCGCTACGGGCAGCAGGTGGAGACGGCGACGGCGGCGGAGATTCTGGAGGCGTGGCGCTGACGCTCCGCGCCATCCGCAGCGGCGGCGGGCAGGACCGGGCAGGCCGCGGGAACATCGCGGATGGCGCAGGCCGTCGCCCGGCACAGCAACCTCGCAAGGCCGTGATGCAGGCCAGCGCCGCACCCTGGCCATGCTGCCGACACCATCAAGCGGAGGCCCGCCATGGCCAAGGACCGCAGCCACCACACCACCATCGGGAATCACCGGCTGAGCCCCGAGACGCTGATGCTCGGCTATGGTTACGACCCCGCCCTCTCGGAGGGCTCGGTCAAGCCGCCGGTCTTCCTGACCTCCACCTTCGTCTTCCGCTCGGCCGAGGAGGGGCGGGACTATTTCGACGTGGTCGCCGGCCGGAAGGAGGCGCCCGAGGGCGGGGCGGGCCTCGTCTATTCCCGCTTCAACCACCCGAACAGCGAGATCGTCGAGGACCGCCTTGCCATCTGGGACGGCGCCGAGACGGCGCTGGTCTTCGCCTCCGGCATGGCGGCGATCGCCACCACCATCCTCGCCCATGCCCGGCCGGGCGATGCCATCCTGCACAGCCAGCCGCTCTATGGCGGGACGGAGACGCTGCTGGCGAAGACCTTCGCCGAGTTCGGCATCGCCGCGGAGGGCTTCTCCGAGGGCACGGATCCGGAGGCGATCGAGGCGGCGGCGCGGCGCGCCATGGATCGCGGGCGGGTCAGCCTGGTGCTGGTGGAGACGCCCTCCAACCCGCTCAACACCCTGGTCGATCTCGCCGCCATCCGGGCCGTGGCGGACCGGATCGGAGAGGTGCAGGGCCATCGGCCGGTGATCGCCTGCGACAACACCCTGCTGGGCCCGGTCTTCCAGCACCCGCTCGCCCATGGCGTGGACATCGTCCTCTACTCCCTCACCAAGTATGTCGGCGGCCATAGCGACCTGGTGGCCGGCGCGGCGGTCGGCAGCAAGGCACAGCTCCGCCCCATCCGGCTGCTGCGCGGCGCCATCGGTACGCAGCTCGATCCGCATTCCTGCTGGATGCTCGGCCGGTCGCTGGAGACGCTCGCGCTGCGCATGGAGGCGGCCGCGCGCAATGCCGAAATGGTGGCGGAGTTCCTGGAGCGGCACCCGCATGTCACGGCGGTGCATGCGCTGAACCACCTGGCCGGGGACAGCCCGGCCGGCCGGGTCTACCGGGCCCAGTGCAGCCGCCCCGGTTCCACCTTCAGCATCGAGCTGACGGGTGGCCAGGCGGAGGCCTTCCGCTTCCTCAACGCGCTCCGCGTCTTCAAGCTGGCGGTCAGCCTGGGCGGCACGGAATCGCTCGCCAGCCATCCCGCCACCACCACCCATTCCGGCGTGCCGGCGGAGTTGCGGGCGCGGATCGGGGTGACGGATGGCCTGATCCGACTGTCCATCGGCATCGAGCACCCGGACGACCTGATCGCCGACCTCGCCCAGGCGCTGGCCAGCCTGGAGGGCTGAGGGCCGGCAAGGCAGGGACCGGCCCGACGGGCGGCGCGTCCAGGCCCGCCGGCGCCGGCGCTTTGCGTTGACAGGCGGCAACATGCGCATCCAGTATGCAATCCTGGGACGGTCGCCGTGGTGACCGACGACCGCCAGCCAGGCTTCGTGTCACCGGATGCGTGACGGCCGCCCCCGTGGCGGCCCGGAAGGTGCGGCCATGGCTCCTGCCCAATCCGCCTTCAGCCCTGCCAGGCGCGCCGCGTCGCCGGCATCGCCTGCCCCCCTGCTGTCCCGCCCGCGTCGCTGCGGGATGCCGCGCGTCGGCCTGCCGAATCCCCAGGCCCGGGGGCGTGCCGGCGCCGCCTGACGCCGCCGCGCCCCGCTCCGATGGTCTGGGGAGGGACAGCGCATGGCCGTGGCACTCATAATGGTCCTGGTCGCGATCGGCTCGGTGGTCTTCCACTGGCTGAGCCCGTGGTGGTGGACGCCCATCGCCTCGAACTGGGAATACATCGACCAGACGCTGATCATCACCTTCTGGATCACCGGCATCGCCTTCGTCGCCGTGGTCGGCTTCATGGCTTGGTGCATCTTCCGCTACCGCCACCGTCCCGGCCAGCAGGCGCATTACGAGCCGGAGAACAAGAGACTGGAGGTCTGGCTGACCGTCGCCACCGCGCTCGGCGTCGCCGCCATGCTCGCGCCCGGCCTTTTCGTCTGGAGCCAGTTCGTCAGCGTCCCCGATGACGCGACGGAGATCGAGGTCGTCGGCAAGCAGTGGCAGTGGAGCTATCGGCTGCCCGGCGAGGACGGGAAGCTTGGTACCTCCGATGTCCGGCTGATCAGCGACACCAATCCGCTCGGCCTCAATCCCGACGATCCGAATGGCCGCGACGATGTGGTGATCGAGGCGGGCGACCTGCATCTGCCGGTCGGCCGGCCGGTGAAGGTCCTGCTGCGCGCCATCGACGTGCTGCACGATTTCTACGTGCCGGAATTCCGGGCGAAGATGGACATGATCCCGGGCTCCGTCACCTATTTCTGGTTCACGCCGACCCGCACCGGCACCTTCGAATCGCTCTGCGCCGAGCTCTGCGGCGTCGGTCACGCGGTCATGCGCGGCCGCGTCGTGGTGCAGACGGAGGAGGAGTACCAGGCCTGGCTGCAGGGGCAGCGGACCTTCGCGCAACTGGCGGCACGATGAGCTAGCGAGGCGATCCAGGGGAGGAGAACACGCCGATGGGCGATGTGGCACACACGGCGGGTACCGCCGTCCCCCATGACGATATCGACGGGGCCGAGCTCTACCATCCGCACAGTTGGCTGACGAAATACGTCTTCAGCCAGGATGCCAAGGTGATCGGCGTGCAGTACGCGCTGACCGCCATCGCGATCGGCATGGTGGCGCTGGTACTGTCCTGGCTGATGCGACTGCAACTCGGCTTCCCCGGCACCTTCGACTTCATCGACCCGGCCGCCTACTACCAGTTCATCACCATGCACGGGATGATCATGGTGGTGTACCTGCTGACCGCGCTCTTCCTCGGCGGCTTCGGCAACTACCTGATCCCGCTGATGCTCGGCGCGCGGGACATGGTCTTTCCCTATGTCAACATGCTGAGCTACTGGATCTACCTGCTGGCCGTGCTGGTGCTGGTGGCCAGCTTCTTCGCCCCCGGCGGCCCGACCGGGGCCGGCTGGACGCTCTACCCGCCACAGGCGATCCTCTCCGGCACGCCCGGCGGGCAGGACTGGGGCATCATCCTGATGCTTCTCTCGCTCTGCCTCTTCATCATCGGCTTCACCATGGGCGGCCTGAACTACACGGTGACCGTGCTGCAGGCGCGCACCCGCGGCATGACGCTGATGCGCATGCCGCTGACCATCTGGGGCATCTTCACCGCGACGGTGATGGCGCTGCTGGCCTTCCCCGCCCTGTTCGTCGGCGCGGTGATGATGCTGCTCGACCGGCTGCTCGGCACCAGCTTCTTCATGCCCGCCCTGGTGGAGATGGGCCAGCAGCTCAGCTACGGCGGCGGCAGCCCGATCCTGTTCCAGCACCTGTTCTGGTTCTTCGGCCATCCGGAGGTCTACATCGTTGCCCTGCCGGCCTTCGGCATCGTCTCCGACCTCATCGCCACGCATGCGCGGCGGAACATCTTCGGCTACCGCATGATGGTCTGGGCGATCGTCATCATCGGCGCGCTGAGCTTCATCGTCTGGGCGCACCACATGTATGTGTCGGGGATGCATCCGTGGTTCGGCTTCTTCTTCGCCACGACCACGCTGATCATCGCCATCCCCACCGCCATCAAGGTCTACAACTGGCTGCTGACACTCTGGCGCGGCAACATCCACCTCAACCTGCCGATGCTCTTCGCGCTCGGCTTCATCGTCACCTTCGTCAATGGCGGGCTGACCGGGCTCTTCCTCGGCAATGTTGTGGTCGATGTCCCGCTGTCCGATACCATGTTCGTCGTCGCGCATTTCCACATGGTTATGGGCGTCGCGCCCGTCATGGTGATCTATGGCGCGCTCTATCACTGGTACCCCAAGGTCACCGGCCGGATGCTGGATGACATGATGGGGAAGATCCATTTCTGGGTGACCTTCCTCGGCGCCTATCTGATCTTCTTCCCCATGCATTACCTGGGGCTGCTCGGCGTGCCGCGGCGCTACCACGATATCGGCCAGACGAGCTTCGTGCCGGACTCGGCGCATACGTTGAACGCCTTCATCAGCGTGGTCGCGCTGGTGGTCGGCGCGGCGCAGCTCCTCTTCCTGTTCAACCTGTTCTGGAGCCTGCGGCGCGGCAAGGAGGCCGGACCGAACCCGTGGAACGCCACCACGCTGGAATGGCAGACGCCCGAGACGCCGCCCGGCCACGGCAATTGGGGGCGGGAGCTGCCGGTGGTCTATCGCTGGGCCTATGACTACAGCGTGCCGGGCGCGGCGCGGGACTTCACGCCGCAGAACGAGCCCCCGCCGGCGGCCGCGCCATGATCGTCACGCTGCTGGTCTTCGCCGTGCTGGTCGCGGTCGCCGCCTGGTGGCTGGCGCGGCAGGGCCTGACGGCGCGGCCGTGGCTGGAGGGCCAGGCGGCCGCCGAGCTGGCCGCGCCTGGGATACCGCCACTGCCGACCGCGAAGATCGGCCTCGGCATCTTCCTGGCTGTCGCTACCCTGCTGCTGAGCCTGCTGGTCAGCGCCTATGCGATGCGGATGGAGATGGCGGACTGGCGGCCACTGCCGCAGCCGCTGCTGCTCTGGGCGAACACCTTCGTGCTGGTGCTCAGCAGTCTCGCGCTGCACTGGGCGGCGCGGTCGGCGCGGCGCGGCCATCGTGCAGGCGTGCAGGACGGGCTGCTGGCCGGCGGCCTCACCGCCCTACTCTTCCTGGCCGGCCAGCTTCTCGCCTGGCGGCAACTCGCGGCGGCGGGCTACCGGCCCGCGGCCAACCCGGCCGATGCCTTCTTCTACCTGATCACCGCGGCGCATGGGCTGCATCTGCTCGGCGGCCTCGCCGCCCTCGGCCGCGCGGGCGCCAGGCTCGCGCGCGGCGCCACGACGGCGCGGCTGCGCCTCAGCGTCGAGCTCTGTGCCACCTACTGGCATTTCCTGCTGCTCGCCTGGCTCTGCCTCTTCGCGCTGCTGGCCCATGCGCCCTCCATCGCCTGGCTTGCGGCGCTCTGCACCGCCCCCTTCCGATAGGATCTGCCCGATGCCCGATGTCGCACCGGCTCCCGCCCAGGACATCGCCACAGAGCGCACCGGCTGGCGCGCGGTCGTCGCCGACTGGTCGGCCGACCGGCGGACCTTCCGCGGCGTGTCCTGGGGGAAGGCCATGATGTGGATCTTCCTCCTCAGCGACACCTTCATCTTCAGCTGCTTCCTGATCGCCTACATGACCGCGCGGATGTCGACGACCGTGCCCTGGCCGAATGCCAGCGAGGTCTTCGCGCTGGAGATCTTCGGGACCAACCTGCCGCTGATCCTCATCGCCATCATGACCTTCGTGCTGATCAGCAGCAGCGGCACCATGGCGATGGCGGTCAACTTCGCCTACCGGCGGGACCGGGTGAAGACCGCGCTGCTGATGCTGGCGACCGCGCTCTTCGGCGCCGCCTTCGTCGGCATGCAGGCCTTCGAGTGGACGAAGCTGATCCATGAGGGCGTGCGGCCCTGGGAGAATCCCTGGGGCGCGCCGCAATTCGGTGCCGCCTTCTTCATGATCACCGGCTTCCACGGCACCCATGTGACCATCGGCGTCATCTTCCTGCTGATCATCGCCCGCAAGGTCTGGCGTGGCGATTTCGACCAGGGACGCAAGGGCTTCTTCACCAGCCGGAGCGGCCGCTGGGAGATCGTCGAGATCACCGGCCTCTACTGGCACTTTGTCGATCTGGTCTGGGTGTTCATCTTCGCATTCTTCTATCTCTGGTAGGGGACCCGCCATGGCGCACGCCGCGACGGCCGAAGGCCAGCAGCATCCGATCAAGCTCTACCTGGTGGTCTGGGGGTGGCTCTTCATCCTCAGCGCCTTCTCCTACCTGGTGGACTATTTCCAGCTGGAGGGGATGCTGCGCTGGGCTCTGATCCTGCTGTTCATGGCATTGAAGGCCGGGCTGATCATCGCCGTCTTCATGCACATGGCCTGGGAGAGGCTGGCACTGACCTATGCCATCCTGCTGCCGCCGCTGGTGGTGCTGGTCTTCCTCGGCATCATGATGTTTGAATCCGACTACACGCTGTACATGCGTGAAACCTTCTTCGCCGGCGCGGCACTATAGGGCCGGCCGCCATGCAGCCGCGCATCCGCAACCGCACCATCATCGGCGCCGGCCTGGCGCTGTGCATCCTTCTGGCCGTGCTCGTGGCCTGGCTGCTGGGGCTGTTCGAGCGGAGCGATGCGATGCTCTAGCAGCCTGTCGGATTCCCAACGGGCCTGAGATCGGCGAGTCTGTTCGGCATGACGCAGTTCATTCCGTTCAGCCGCGACCAGGCTTTTCTGCTGCCGCCGGATGCCAAGGATTGGT
>NZ_JAJAQI010000073.1 GCF_020523605.1 Roseicella aerolata
GCCAAGCACGAAAGGAGGCCACAACCCACCTGACAGAAGCCGAAAACCCCGAACTTCCAGCCACAACCCGGGTCAAATCCTCATGGCAATCCCGGGTCAGCTCTCAGTGGCAATCAACAGCGGTGGCGTTCTCGAAGTCGGCGACGCGCCGGCCGATCATGGCCGCGAAGTCGGTGAAGGCACCGAGATCGTCGTTCACCAACATCGGGCGGGTGACCCGGATCCGGCGGGCGAAGGTCTGCAGCAGCACGATCTCCTGGCTCTCGGACATGGTCCCGGCCTGGATCTCGCCGTTCTCCAGCAGCGGCAACAGGGTCGGGAAGTCGCCGACGCGCAGGTGCCGGTGCGGCTTGAAGTCGCGGAAGTCGCGGCGGAGGAAGATCTGCCGGTAGCTGGGCGCCGCCGGCGCGTAGGCCGCGAGCAGCATCTTGTTGGCTGCCGCCGAGAGCAGCAGCGGGAAGTCCGAGGTGGTGTGGAAGGCGCGCTCAGCCAGCAGGGTCGGGTTGCGCGGGACGTTGCGTTCGCCCCGGGCGCGGAGCAGCTCGCCCACCATGTCCGAGGGCCGCCAGCCCAGGAACTCGGCATGCCGGCCACTGCCCTGCGGCTGGTAGCCCGGCATGGAGCGGGCGGCGAGCGCCTCGGCCATGGCATCGATCAGCACCGCCGGATCGTCATTGGCCGGCCCCGTCTCGGGCCGGGCGGGGATGGAGGGGCGGGGCGTGCCGGCGGTGAAGGCCTCCCACAGCCGGCCGCGCAGCACCTCCGGCGCGATGCGGTCGCGGATGGCGGCCTGGCGCAGGCTGGTGAGCAGGTCCTCGGCCAGGAGCCCCCGCGCCCCTGCCAGCACCGTGTCGTAGCCGGCCAGGCGCTCGATGGCAGCGCGCTCGGCCTCGGCGCGGACCGCCTCGAGGTCGGAAGCGGGTACGGCCGCGCGGGTCGGCTCGGGCGCTGCGGTGGGCGTGGCGCTCACGGGCGGCACAGTGGGCGCCGGCTCGGCGGCCGGCGTAGCCGGCGTCGTCTCGGACATGCTGGGGTCCTCTGGCAGGGGTGGTTCAAGGGCGGTCGCGGGCGAGCCCTGCTCTGCCTCGCCCCGCACGGCGGCGGCCGGGTCGATGGGCACCGGCACGACGGAGATCTCGAAGGGCTCCCAGTCCACCGCGCGGTGGACGGTCTGGCCCGTTGCGGCATCGGGCACCGGCTCGTAGCGGTGCACCCGGTAGCCGACGCTGACCGCCCGCAGCGTGCCGTCGGCGACCCGCTGCCAGACCGGCTCGACATCGGCCGCGCTGCTGAACTGCAGGGTGGCGTAGCCGCGGCCAGCCTCGATCCGCGCCGCGACCACCCGACCCAGCACATCACGGGCGCCACCCCGGCGATGCGCATCGAGCACCGGGGCGCGGCCCGAGCGCAGCCCGTCCATGCGGACCGCGGCCGGCGCCATGTCGAGCTCTTCCAGGATGGGCCCGAGCGGCGGCACGAAGTTCCGCGCCCGGGCGCCGGTGGACCAGACCACCTCGACGGTGCGGGCGGCGCGATCGACCGTGGCCGGCGCGGCCAGGGCGCGCTGGGCTACGACCGACTGCCCACCGCTGGGCATCCGATCGGACCCGACATTCCCGCCACTGGGCAGGTCTCTGTCCGGCAACGCCGCGGCTTCCGGCGCGGGGCTGACCCCACCCAGGTCGATCGGATCGGTCATGATGTTAGCCCCGCGGCTGTGATCCCGAGTGTTGCCGCCGGTGCTTGGTCCGAGTTCCCCGATCCTTGAAGGGTCAAGAAAAGAGACCGTTCGCAATCCCTGCTGCAGCGCACCATGTGCGGCTTATGGCGATTACAACGAATGCACCCATGACCTGGGCTCCGGATTTCCGGCAGAACCCGTTCCTAGGCGCCTGGCTCGGCGTGGCCGAAGCCATGTCCAGCGTGGGGCGGGATTTCTGGCTCACCGAGCTTCACCGTCAGCAGACGGCGATGCTGGGCGAGTTCGGCCGGCAGACTCTGCGCTTCTGGAGCACCGCATGGCTGCCCCTGCCTGCGCCTCGCCCCACCCCTCCGCTTGTCGGCGTGGCAGAGCCGAGCACCATTCTCGCCGAGCCTGACAGCGAGGCGAAGCAGGACGCTTCCGGTGACGCTCAGGCTCAGCCCGAGGCATCGGCGGAGCAGCCTGCCGCAGAGATCAGCGCAACAGAGGTAGAGGTACGCCGCACCTCGAGCGCGAGCCCTGTGAAGCCGAAGGCACATACAGCCGGCGCGACGAAGCGAAAGGCCTCCGCCAGCACCGCGGCTCGGCTCAAGGCACCGGCGGAGCGGCCTGCCGCCCAGCTCCACGCAGCAGCGGCACGTCGTGCCTCCAGCGCGAAGTCGGCGAAACCGAAGACGCGCGTGGTCGCCGCGACCAAGCGGAAGGCTCAGACCAAGCGCTGACGTAGCGGCTATCGAGCCGGTCAACCTGTAGCGGCGACCTGCGTCGGTGACGCCGCGCCGGTCGCGGCGATCTCGACCGCGGCCAGCTGCGCCGCGTCCTGGGCACTGCCGGACTTGGCGACCCGGCGCGGATCGGTGTCGAGGGCAAGGCCGGCATCGTCAAGCAGGACATTGGCCTCGCGGATCAGCTCGACCGCCTGGCGGAAGTCGTAGCCGAAGGCGCCCACCGCCTCGGGCTGCGGCACGAAGCCGGCCCGCACGTGGGCGATCAGGGCGGTGGTGTCCTTCAGCGGGTCGATCATCTCATGCGCCGGCGGAACATGGCTGACCTCGGCCGGCATGCCGGCGGGCCACAACCCAAGCAACGCCCCCTGGGCATGGAAGCGCTCGGCGATGGGCCGGACCAGCATCGGGATCAGCATGCCGTACTGCACCTGCTCGCAGAGCCGGCGGAACTCGATCTTGCCGGCCCGCAGCGAGGAGTAGTTCGCCTGGGTCAGGTCGCCCGAGACCTGGTCGTAGGTCAGCCCGGTGCCGACCGCAGCCGCCTCCAGCGCCCGGCGGGCGAAGGCGGCGTGCGAGCCACCGCCGGAGGGATTCACCACTTCCACGCTGCCCATCCCCCGCCGGTAGAGGATCATCCCCGGCTCGAAGCTCTCGACCGCCCGGCCCTGGGCGTCACGGAGCAGGCCGGCGGCAGCGCCGGTCAGCGCCTCCTCGCCCTCCTCCGAGACCACCGCGGCCAGGCAGGCCTCGATCTTGGCCTTCATCAGCAGGGCGGCCTCGTAGTCGCCGAGGTCACGCAGCCGGGTCAGCACCGGCGCCAGCCAGGAGACGTCGCGTAGCTGGCCGGGCCGGCGCTTGCGGTAGACATGCAGCAGGTCGCGGGCCGGCACCGGCTCGCTGTCCAGCCGGCCGCCGGAGGGCAGCAGCCAAGACGCGCCCGGATGCACGCGATAGAGCCAGTAGGCGACCGGCTCGCCGGCCCCGCCGAGGGCGATGCCCTGCAGGGTCGGCACACCCTCGACCATCCCGTTCCGCGCCGTGTCGAGGTGGTCGCTCTCCAGCACCTGCAGCCGGAGGCCGATCGGGTTGGCCGGGCTGACCTCGGCCGGCAGCAGGCGGACGAAACACTCGCCGCTCTCCACCACTGCCCGCATGACCAGGGCCTGCAGGCCGGCGAGGTCGAGCCGGCCCTCGGCGTCGCAGCCGGTGCCCTCGGCCCAGCGGCGCCAGGCTTCGGCATGCGCTCGGTCCGGCCAGCGGGTGGTGATGCCGGCGCCGACCGCATTGCCGGTCCAGAGGTCGACGATGCGGCTGGCGTAGGGATCGTTGCGGACCGCGTCGCGGGCGCGGCGGGCGACCGTGGCCGCGGCGGTGCCGACCTCGGCATTGGCGCTGCCGCCCGAGGGCGCCCAGGCCGAGGCGCGGCTGTCCCCCGCCGCGGCATAGCCGCGCAGCGCCTGCCAGGCATCGCGGAGCCGGCCCATCACCTGCTTCCCCCGGGCGAGAAGCTGCCGAGCGTGACGGAGGGGCGGCGCGCAGCGCTGTTCTCGGCGCCCTGCAGCACCGCCAAGGCGCGGCCGAGCTCATCGAGGCTGCGGTACTCCACGGTGCGACCGTCGAAGGTCACGCGCGTGGTGCCGCCCGTGTAGGCTGCCACAAGCACGGCGGCGCGGCTGCCCGCGGGCTGCGCCAACGCCCAGGCGAGGACGGTCGGGTCCATGCACATGCTGCTCCCAACATCGCGACACCGATCTCAACGATTGCCGCAGCAGTTACGATGTGAAAAACCGGCCATCTTGCACTGGCGGGCACTGCCCACGACGTACGGGGCATGATCAACGCGCAGAACCTGCTCGAACGCTTCCTCGGCCAGAGCGCCAGCGTTCCGGCCGCCCCGGCATCTCAGCCCTCGGCCTCGCCTTGGGTGAACCCGGTGGGTTCCGGCCTCTCGAACGCCGCAGGCACAGCGCGTCAGGCGCTCAACTCCGCGGGCGGGCTGCAAGGGCTTGCCGCGTCCGGCGCCGCCGGTGGCCTGCTGGGCCTGCTGGTCGGCGGTAAGAAAAAGAAGAAGAAGGGCGGCTATGGCGGGATCGTCAGCCACGGCGGCGCTGCCATGCTCGGGGCCCTGGCCAACCAAGCCTACCAGAGCTGGCGAGCGGGCCAGGCTCCTGCGCAGACGCCGGTCGCCTCGCCACAACAGGCTGCGGCCGTCGAGCCGCGTTTCCTGCCCGCTGCTGCGCCGGCTTCCGATGGTCAGCCCTTCGAGCTTGCCCTGATCCGCGCCATGATCGCCGCCGCGAAGGCAGATGGTCACATCGACGCCGAGGAGCAGCGCCGGATCTTTGACAGGGTCGGCGAGTTCGAGCTCGACGCTGAGAGCAAGGCCTTCGTCTTCGACGCGCTCGCTGCCCCCATTGGCGTCTCGGAGGTCGCCGCCTTCGCCACGACGCAGGAACAGGCAGCGGAGTTGTATCTGGTGTCGCGCCTTGCCGTGGAGCCAGACGAGCCAGCCGAACGCGCCTACCTCGAGGCGCTGGCGCATCGACTGAAGCTGCCCGGCGATTTGATAGCCCATTTGGATCGACAGGCGGACGCGGCCTGAGCCGCGCACCGTAGTCAGGTCCGGGCGCGGAGCCATTGGCCGCCGCGCGACGTCAGCCAGTTGTTCGACCGTGTGCCAGATATCGCCGATGGCACGACGCGTTCGGCCTTCGGAGCCGCAGGCGGTGGGCCTTCAGATGCAGGTGACAGTGGCGCGTTGGCGATGTCCTCCCGCAGCTGCTGCCAGAAGCGCTCGCCGTAGCGGTCCGCCCCAAGCAGCCAGAGCGCGGCGCGGGCCAGCACGACGCAGTCCAGCGCCTCGTTCCGCTCGCGCAGCTTGGCCCATTCCTGCCGGGCGAAGCCGCGGCGGTCCTTCACCGTGCGCAGCTGCTCGGCGACCAGTTGCTTCACCCACTCGGCCTCGATGCCCCGCGGCAGATGCACCCAACCGGGCGGGAACGCCTCGGCATCGCCCCGGCCGAGCCAGAGCCGGCGGTAGAGGTCCGCCTTCCAGGTCGAGACCGAGACGGTCCACAGCTTCAGACCGCGGCGCAGCTTGCGGCCGTCGACCAGCGCATCCACCGGCGTCGGCCCCTGCACCGGCTGCGCCCGGTTCCAGCCCTCCACGCCCTTCGTGGGGGCCACGCGCGGATCCCGCAAGCGGCGGAGATGGCCGTAGACGGCGGCGGTGTCCCGGCCGCCGGTGTCGACGCAAGCCTTGGCGATCCGCATGGTGCCGCCACCGGCCCGGGGCCAATCCCGAGCCAGCAGCTTTGCCAGGGCGTCCCAGGGCCCCCGCTCGCGTGGGCTGCCCGGAATCACGACGTGGTCGACCAACCAGGACGTGTATCCCTCCGCCCAGCCCCAGACGTCGCATTCCAGGCGGTCGTCCTGCACGTCGACGCCCGCGGTGAGGCAGAGGACGCCGACGGGCACCACGCCCATCCGAAAATCCTCCCGGCGCTCGACCAGGCGCTCCCAATCCGGCGCCTCGCCCTGCTCCTGCCAGGTCTCGCCGAGGACGGTGTTCCGAAACGTCTTGATGTCCTCGGGCTTGCCCTGCGCCGCCTCCCAATCCCGGGCGATCTGCGCCCAGGACAGCCAGCCGACCGGCGAGTAGAGCGCCGAGATGTGGAAGCCGACCGTGTGCGGATCCTGGCCCTCGGCCGTCGCGCGCCATTCCCCGCCGCCGAGCATGGCGGTCTTGTCGTGCTCCTGCATCGGGTGGTCGCAGGCCGTGCAGTGATACCGCGCCGTCTCCGGCGCGCCCTTCTCCCAGCGAAGGCGCTCGAACTTCAGCCACTGCATCTCACCGCAATGCGGGCAGGGCACGAAGTAGCGGCGCTGGTCGGAAGCGGCGTATTCGCGCTCGATTCGGCTGCGGCCGGCAATGGTCGGGGTCGAGACCAGGAAGGCCTTGCGCCGCCAGCCGAAGGTCCGCGCCCGGGCCTCGGCGAGCGCGATCGGGTCGCCCTCACCCTCGACATCGCCCGGATAGGCGTCGATCTCGTCGAGGAACAGGAACCGCGCCGTCATGGAGCGCAGGCCGACCGCGCTGTTCGCGCCCGTCAGCACCAGGATGCCGCCGGGGAATTCCTTCGACAGCATGGTGTTGCCGCTGTCGCGCGCGCGGGCCGGCGCCACCCGCTCCCGCAGCGCCAGGGTCTCCTCCAGCAGCGGGTCGATGCGTTGGCGCGAGAAGCGCTTGGCCAGTTCGACGGTCGGCTGCACCGCCAGCGCGGGCGCCGGCACGTGGTGCAGGATGTAGCCGAGCCAGTTGTTGCCGCTCTCGGTGGCGCCGACCTGCGCGCCCTTCATGAACACGACACGCCGGGCTGGATGCACCGCTGACAGTGCGTCCATCACCTCCTTGAGGTAGGGCGTGCGGCTGGTGCGCCAGGGGCCAGGCTCGGCCGAGGCCCGGCTGCCGAGCATGCGGTGCCGCTCGGCCCATTCCGAGACGGTGAGCTGCGGCGGCGGCCGGAGCATCGCGCCGACGCGGTGGCGGACATGGCTACGGGTCCGTGGCCCGATCCCCTCCGAGGCCGGCTGGGTCGAAGCGATCGGCCGCCTCCGTCAGCAGGTCGTTGATGTGGCTCTGCAGGATGGTCTGCAGCAGGTGCGGGTCGACACCGAGCTCGGCGGCGATCAGGCCCGCGACGCGTGCCGGCCAGTTCAGCAGCGCGTCGCGCATGGTGCTGCCGATCTCGTCGAGCGCGACATTGGCCTCGCTGACATCGATCAGGCGCCGCCTGGTCTCGTCCAGCGAGAGGCGCTGCGCCTCCACCTTGAGGGCGAGCTGCGCGACCTTCAGCCGGGCGAAGGGCGTGCCCTCCGTGCCGGCGCCCGCAGCCAGGGGCGAGCGGTGCGGATCCGCGGTCTCGACCAGCCGGCGGCGGGTCTTGTCGATGTCCCAACTGCCGTCCGGCTCGCGAGCGATGCGGCCACTCCCCTCGGCCTTACGCAGCGCGGTCTCGCTGATGCCGATGCGCCTCGCGGCCTCACGGTTCGATGGGGTCAGCTCGGGCATGGCGGCGGGCGGGCCTTCCTTCCCGTAGGCGCGACGGGATGCCCTGCCGCATCAGGACGGGGGAATGCGACCTGTCGAATGCGACCTGTCCAGCGTCCGCGTGGCGGCTGCGCCGCACCGCGGCGGGTGAGATCAGCGTTCCAGCGTCTTGAGATATGCCAGAAGATCGGTGATCTGGGCCTGGCTGAGCTGGAACTCAGGCATCGCCGGATGGCCGGTCTCGATCCCCTCAGCCAGCGCCTCGGCAAGCTGCTCGACGGGATAGCGCCGGTGAAGGGTCCGGAAGGGCGGCGCTGACGCGAACGGGCTGGCGCCCGTCCGACCGATGGCGTGGCATCTCGCGCAGTTCGCCTGCGCCAGGGTTCTCCCAGCCTCCGGTCGTCCATCCCGTGCCAGGGAAGCGGATCCGCTGCAGACCAAGACAACAGCCGAGAGAATGCGCAGCAGGGACGGCAATGCAGCGATGCTCCTCAGAGGCAGGAGGATGCTATCGCCAGGACGGAGCCGGCGCCATGCGCGCACTGCGCTGGCGCCGTCCGCTGTCATCGATCAGTCCGCGATCTTGTACACCGTGTAGGAGCCGCGGGCGCCCTCCTTGTTCGGGCCGACCTGGCGGACCCGCTCCAGCACCTCGAACGCGATCCCCTGGCGTTTCTTCAGGCCGGCGAAGAACCCACGGACCGTATGCGGCGCCCAGCCCGTCGCCTCGGCGATCTGCGCCACCGTGGCGCCTTCCGAGCGGCGCAGCATCGCCAGCACCTGCTCCTGCTTGGTGCCCTCGCGCGGCTTGCGCGGCGCGCCGGGCTCGCGCGCGGGGCGGGCCGGCTTGCCGGCGAGGGCGGTACGCAGGGCGCCGATCGCGTCGGTCAGGTCGTAGCGCTGGTTGGCCTCGTCGTCCCAGGCGGCGAGGACGCGCTGCGCGGCGGCTTTCAGCCCGCGCGGCGTCCGCTCCGCCAGGGCCTGGTCCAGCAGGGCGACGTCGTCGACCGACTGCTGCCAATCCTCGGCCGGCCCGTAGACGCGCGCCTCGTCGATGCCGAGTTGCTCGTGCCGGGGCCGGTCGTCCTCCTCGGGATCGGCCTCGTCCGCCGCCGTGGGCGCGTCCTGGGCGGGCTCCGGCGCCGGGGCGTCCTCACCCCGCAGCGCGGTGTCCTCCCCGCCCAGAGGCGCCCTGCCCGCCTCCGGCGCGGCGGGCTCGTGGCCGATGGCGCGCAGCCCCTCGTCGGTGACCTTGAGCAGCACCGCGTCGCCCTCGACCATCCAGAGGGCCACCGCGCCGTAGGCCGGGCGGTCCACCGCGATCACCAGGTCGTGCTTCAGCAGCGCCTTGGCCGCCGTCTGCCGCGCCGCGGCGGGCAGGCGCTCGGGCGGCAGCGCCAGGTGCTCGGGGTGCTGCGCGGCGGCGGTCAGGATCGCGCGCTGCGTGTCGGTGAGCTTCATCATCGGGGTCTCCGGTCCGGCACCCGACCAGTCGGGTGCTACCACCCCGAGCCCCGCCGGCGGCGCCGGTCGGGGCGGTGCGGAGGCGAGGCGCGCTACTCGGTGAATTCGCCGCGCTTGATGGGGTGGATGCCCCCTGCTCTGCGGCATCTCGGTGCCATAGCGTGAGCGCTGGCAAACTGCGCCACGCTCCAGCAGGACAGGAAGCAGCCATGTCGGCGATCACCACGGTCGGGCTCGACCTTGCGAAGAACGTATTCCAGGTTCACGGCATCGATGCATCGGGCCAGGTTGTTCTGCGCCGGAAGCTGCGGCGCAGCGAGGTGGAGCCTTTCTTCAAGGCGCTGCCGCCGGCACTGGTCGGCATGGAGGCCTGTGGTGGTGCCCACTTCTGGGCGCGCGAGCTGATGCGGCTTGGACACTCCGTGCGGTTGATGCCACCGTCCTATGTCAAGCCTTACGTGAAGCGAGGGAAAACCGACGCGGCGGACGCAGAAGCAATCTGCGAGGCGGTAACGCGGCCAACGATGCGCTTCGTGCCTGTGAAGGATGTGGCGCATCAGGCAGCGGCCTTGGAGTTGAAGACGCGTGAACTGCTGGTGCGACAACGCAGCCAGGCGATAAGCGCGCTGCGCGCGCATATGTCCGAGTACGGCATCATCGCGGCACGCGGCATTCCTCGCCTCGCTGATCTCACTGCGGTAATTCGAGACATCGACGATCGCAGGCTACCGGACATGGCGCGCGAAGTGCTGCTGGAATTGGTCGAGCAGATCGAGAGCATGCACGAGCGTATCGAGCGTCTCGATAGGCGTATGGTTCGCCGGATGCGTGAGGATGAAACCGCGCGGCGGCTTGCCACCGTGCCAGGAATCGGTGCGGTGATCGCGACCGCGCTACAGGCATTGGTGCCAGACCCAAAGAGCTTCGCATCGGCCCGCCATTTTGCCGCCTGGCTAGGGTTGGCACCTCGATCGCATTCGAGCGGCGGTAAAGAGCGGCTTGGAGGGATCTCGAAGCAGGGTAACCCGGTGCTGAGGCGGCTCCTTGTCCTCGGCGCAACAGCGCAGCTGAAGCATGTGCAACGACGGGAGCCGAGTGGCGACTGGATGGGGAAGCTGCTTGAGAGACGTCCGTTCAAAGTCGCGGCCGTGGTCGTAGCCAACAAGATGGCGCGCATTGCATGGGCCCTGCTCGCCAAGGGAGGGACTTTCCGGGCTTCCGTGGTCACCGCCTGAGCGGCCACGGCAGAACTCGCCGGCGACCGCGGTCGGCGAGGGCCAAGGTGCAAGAGCGACGATGACAGCGAAAGACCGGCGCTTCGGTTGCGAGAGAGGCATTCTACTTCATGCGCCATGGAGCGCGTCCGCTTGATTTGCCACTCGCACCGCGAAGCTCATCGGGGCCCGCGGCCATGCCGGCCGCACCATGAGGCCGGACACATGAACGCACCCGTGTCCTTCGATTGTCATCCAGCATCGCGCGCCTTGACCCGCAGGGGGCATCCACACATGAAGTAGCAATCCGTCACGCTCGCCAGCCGGCTGTTCCAGTGTTCGAGCGGCGCGGCCGTGCCCCAGAGGACGTCCTCGGGATCCGCCCCGAAGTGGTCGGCGCTCATCTGCTGCAGGTCGGCGACCATCGCGTCAAAGCGGGCCTTCTGCTGCAGGAAGGCTTCGAGGCTCTTCTGCTGGTTGCGGGCGGCGCGGGCTTGGCGGTCGGTCATGCTGGTCTCCGTCGTGGGGTGCAGGGCATCCCCTGCGCGCGACGGACCATTCGCGCTGCGCCGCGCCCGAGCCAAGCAACATGCAGCGTCATGGGATTGCTATGATCGAGCGGTTTGGATCACATCATGATCCGCGACGTCGCGGGCGGCGGCGATATCGGCGAAGGTGCGGTCCTCGCCCTCCAGCACGGCGGCTTCCCCGGTCGCCTCCTGCCAGCGCCGGACGATGACATCGGCATAGGCCGGGTCGAGCTCGAGCAGCACCGCCCGCCGCCCGGTGCGCTCTGCGGCGATCATCGTCGTGCCGGAGCCGCCGAACGAATCCAGCACCGTGTCGCGCTGCTTGCTGCTGTTGCGGATCGCCCGCTCGACCAGCGCCACCGGCTTCATCGTGGGATGCAGGTCGTTCCGCGCCGGCTTGTCGAAGTGCCAGACATTCCCCTGGTCCCGGGCGCCGCACCAGTAGTGCTGCGCGCCGGCCTTCCAGCCGTAGAGCATGGCCTCGAACTGCTGATGGTAGTCGGCACGGCCGAGGGCGAAGGTGTTCTTGGCCCAGATGATGGTGCTGGACCACTTGCCGCCGGCCTCCTGCCAGGCACGGTGCAGCACCGGCCACTCCGAGGAGGACATGCAGACGTAGCAGGCGCCCTTGGTGACCGCGAGCAGGTTGGCCAGGGCGGGCCGCAGGAAGTCGAGGAAGCCCGAACCGAGCGCGTCATTGGCGATGGTCATCCGGGCCGCGGTGCCACCCTGGTAGGCGACATTGTAGGGCGGGTCTGTCCAGACCATATCGGATAAGCAATTAAAGCCCAGGGCGTGCTGGACATCGGCCAGCTTGGTGGCGTCGCCGCAGAGCAGGCGGTGCTCGCCGCAGCGCCAGAGGTCGCCCGCGCGGGTGACCGGGATGGCGGGCGGCGGCGGGACATCATCGGCATCGTCCCCGAACCCGTCCTCCGCGGCAGCCAGCAGCCGGTCCAGGTCCATGCCGGAGAAGCCAAGCACGTCCAGATCGACCACCGCCTCGTCGCGGATGCGGGCGATCTCGGCCGCGAGCAGCGCCTCGTCCCAGCCGGAGTTCAGCGCGATCTGGTTGTCGGCCAGCCGCAGGGCGCGGGCCTGGGCCTCGGTCAGGTGCGACAGCCGGATCGCGGGGACCGCCGCCATGCCGAGGCGCTTGGCGGCCATGACCCGGCCGTGGCCGGCCACCAGCACGCCGGCGGCATCGACCAGCACCGGGTTCACGAAGCCGAACTGGGCGATGGAGGCGGCGATCTGCGCGATCTGTGCCTCGGAATGGGTCCTGGCGTTCTCGGCATAGGGAACCAGTGCCGCGACCGGCACCGTGCTCACCTGCAGGTCACGCTGCATCGGCGGCCTCCACCGGCACTCGCGCCGCGGCGATCGTGTCGTAGTCCCGCCCGTCCTCCGCCAGGGTCACCGGCAGGTCGGGATGCAGCAGGCGCCAGCGGGCGATGGCCAGGTCGACATAGGCCGGCGCGAGCTCGATCGCCCGCACCCGCCGGCCGGTCCGCTGGCCGGCCAGGATGGTCGTGCCGGAGCCAGCGAAGGGCTCGAACACCGCCTCGCCCTCGTCCGTGTAGGCCCGCATCAGGAACTCGGGCAGCGCCACCGGGAAGACGGCCGGGTGCTCGGTCTCGATGCCCCGGCCCTTGTGCCGGGTGATGCGCAGCACGCTGTCCGGGATCCGCATCTCCTGCACCGGCAGGCCGATGTGGGTGTAGGCCTTCACCTCGCCGTCGGCGGCGCGCAGGCCGCTGCCCTTGTTCGGGGTGCCGGCCCATTTGCAGGGCACGATCTTGTTCGCCTGCCGAGCCGTCCGGTTGAAGTGGAAGACCAGCTCGAAGGCCGGCGCGAGGCGGCCGTTCCAGTCGCCGGGCAGGCCGGGCCCCTGGTCCCAGGCGTAGAGGCCGAAGCGGCGCCAGCCCTGGGTCCGCATCCAGTCGAGCCAGCCGGACCAGTAGGGCTGCCATTCGCCGTCGCGGTGGATCAGCCCGAGGTTCACCAGCACCTGGCCGTCATCCCGCAGGATCTGCGGCAGATGCTGGAACACGCCCCGCATCAGCGCGTCCCAGTCCGACACGCCGCCCGTGGTGTAGTCGCGCTGGTTGCCATAGGGCGGGCTGGTGAACAGCAGCGCTGCGTGGTCTTGGCCCATGACGCGGGCCACGGCCGCAGCGTCGGTGCTGTCGCCGCAGAGCAGGCGATGCTCGCCGAGCAGCCAAAGGTCCCCGGGACGGGTGACCGCTTGGCGCGGCGGCTCGGGCTCGGCATCGGCGGGATCATCGGCGTCGGCATCCGCGCCGGTGCCGGTGGCGGCCGAGGAGGGCGTCTCGGCGTCGGCCGCGGGCAGAGCCTCGGGCGCGTTGCCGTCGGCCACGGCCTCTCCAGCCGCCGCGAGGATGTCCGCGAGCTCCGCCGCCGAGAAGCCGAGCGCGGCCAGGTCGAGGTCCGGCGCCGCCTGCACCGCGGCCAGCGCATCCCGCAGCAGCGCCTGGTCCCAGGTCGCGTTCTCCGCGATGCGGTTGTCGGCGAGCCGCAGCGCCTCCTCTTGCGCCGCGGAGAGGTGCCGCAGCACGATCACCGGCACCCGCTCGATGCCGAGGGCGACGGCGGCCTCCAGGCGGCCATGGCCGGCGATCAGCACGCCGGCCTCGTCTACCAGCAGCGGGTTAGTGAAGCCGAAGGCCAGCATGCTGGCCTTGATCTGCTCGAGCTGCGCCGCGCCATGCACCCGGGCATTGCCGGGGTGCGCGCGCAGCTCCGCCACCGGGCGCAGCAGGATCTTCGCCGCCATCCAGGGGAGCGTCATCGGGGCATCCGGGATCAGGGTGGGTGCGAACCGTGCGCGCAGCCGGCGCGAGCCTCGCGCCGCCACGGTTCGCAGCTAAACGATTGAGATCAGGGCCGTGTGGTGCGAACCGCGAACCATATTTCCGGCCTGGCGCTAGCGAAGTCGCGCGCTTCCGCCCCCCGCATATGGCGGGCGCAGGAAGGACCCTGCAGATCAAGAGCCACTGTGGCTGATCAGCCGGCGAGTGGCTCGGGAGCAGCAGTGCTCGACGCACCTTCTCGACGTGTCATCACCATACCCAACTCGATTTGCGCGCCGCCACGGGGTGAATTGTAACAGCGGAGCACTGCTGCACCCGTTGTGATGTCGAATCTAGTGGCTGCGAGGAGAGTTTCATTGTTACCTTCGTGCTTCGCAGGCAGTCTGCTGTCATTCTGAAGCCACAAACATCGAGGGACCACGGTGGACGGTGGGGGATCGCGCGTTTCTGGCAGTCCAATTCGCGAACTCGGCGGGTGGCAGATAGGCCGATGGCTTACTCGAAAGCCGTCGAGGGACGACCCAGAGTCCATCTCCGAGCTTAGCTGGAACTTGGGCGACAGCATCTTCGGTCTTGTCGTTTACGAAAAGCATTCGCCGCAGAGCGTCGTCGAGGAGCTAGTTGGCAATGGGCCATCGGCGCCTCTGTTACTCCGGCTGGCCCTCGCGAGCGAGAGCGGTGGGTTTTTCGCGCTCCGCGAAGGCGTATGTCTGTCTGATCCAGGGTTGGCGACGGTTGTCATACTGCAGCCTAACTTTGCAGCGCTGGGCAGCTTCGACTGGGCACAGTTCCGCCGTGCTGCCCGCAACGACAACCTATGCGCCTGCGTGGCTCGGGAGACGTCGACGTTCGCTAGCCTGCTGATCTGGCGGACTGGCGATCACGATACGACACGGCGTCTACTGGCTCTGAGCCCGTCGTGGCACCTCCGCCTTCTCTCGCCGGAGCCAGATCCGCAGCCGCCTCCACCGCGATCAGACTCCAGCGAAAGTAAGCCTGGCGCCAAGAAAGCGTCCTCGCGCACGCAGAGCAGCACCGAAGCCACAGTGACCCGGTTGCGTCGTGAGCTAGCAAGAGTTCGACAAGAACGCGATGACCTTATAGCACAGGTGGGAATGCTACGAGCGGAGCTCGCGGCAGCAAGCACATCTGGGCTCTCGACCATTGACGCACTGAACATACTCAAGCTCGACGACAGCGCTCTGCGAGAGCTCCTTTCGCTCTGGCCTGACCCCGAACGGGGATCCATGGGTTATGAGAGAGTTGGCCCATGTTCTGGCGCACCCGGCTGGGCGTGCCGGAGCGTAGCGTAGGCAGGCCCAGCCGGGTGCGGCAAGATCGCTTCCGGCGCAGGCGGCCGATACCCGAGCGCACTATGAGGCCTCGAGATGTTGTAATGGCGCCGCCAGCGCTCG
>NZ_JAJAQI010000074.1 GCF_020523605.1 Roseicella aerolata
GCCAAGCACGAAAGGAGGCCACAACCCACCTGACAGAAGCCGAAAACCCCGAACTTCCAGCCACAACCCGGGTCAAATCCTCATGGCAATCCCGGGTCAGCTCTCAGTGGCAATCAACAGTGTCGCCCTCGCGTACGTAATCCAGCGCTGCCATGAGCTGCGGGCGAGGAGCTGCAGAGACGGCTGATGCCTGCTCCGCAAAGATCCTGGCGCAGCCTGCCGCCGCCAAATCCCGCTTTTGGGCGTTAAGGCCGGCGCTCTGATCGACGGTCGACACTCTGGCGTAGCCGACCGCCACCCCATCCGGTGCCGATTTCACCATCCCCGGTAAGCCGCGATTAGCCTCAAGAAATTGGCGTAGCCATCCTCCCCTGCATGCCCGCGCAGGTCCTCGATGGCGTCGATGATTGGTGGGTTGAGAAGGGGCCGCCGCTTGAGCATCCGCATCGCCCCCGCGCCCTCATACAGCCCCAGCACTACCACCGCCGCGGCAAGCCGGGCACGCGGGAGCGACTTCAGGACCGGGGCCATCTTGTCCATGAGCTGCACGGGTCGGACGGTATAATGCGCGTCTCTAGCGCCGCTTAGCAGCCGCGCGCGGTCTAGCGTCAAGACCTCGCCGGCAAGATCGAATCGCTCAATCCACTCGGCCAACTCGGCGGCAAACGATCCCCATCGCCATCCAAATCTCTCGATGATCTTTGGCGCTGCGCCGTCGGCCAGTGCCAACATCATGTCCTTTTGGGGCCCGTCGAGCAGGCGGGCAGTGTCCATGGCGCTCGCCAACCTCAGACCTGACCAACGGGCCCGGGCGGCACCCACATCCGCCGCGGCAGTGAGCAGTGCTAACGGCAATGCCAGCGTGTGATGATGATATCTCCTTGGCGACCAGTCCACCTCCACGGCGTCGACGCCAATCTGGATGATGTCCTGCCCGGCGCTGGCTTGATCGAGAATCTGCAGAGCAGCCCTAACGCCGCTCCTTAGATCCAGCATTTGTACCTGTGTCATAGCCGGGTTGTCGTCCTACAGAGTTTAAGATTTAGTAGCCGTGTCGTCCTATTTGTGCAAGAACAATCCGTATGGGACACTTTCAGGCTGAAATGTAATGTCCTGCATGGGCAAGCCCTAGACCGTTGTCGAATGGCACTTACCCGGCCGATTTCGGCTGCTGCTGCCGGCCACATTATATCCCGGCTAAGGCTTCATAATGTCCCGTTATGGAGCCTTTCACTATCATGCCATATTCTCTGCCTTGAGCCGTTGAACCCACTGGAATTGCTGCATGTCAGAGCTGACCGTCCTGCCTGCCGCAGACCTGACACTGGCCGCCGACTACGCCCGTCAGGCTTTGTCACCGGCAACACTGAAAGCCTATGCGACAGACTGGGCCGAGTTTTCGGCTTGGTGTCAGCAGCGACGCGCCACGGCTTTGCCTGCTGATCCGACCACCGTCGCAGCCTACCTAGCCTCGCTTGCTGTCAGCCATGCTCGATCTACCCTGCGACGCAGGCTGGTAGCCATTACCCGCGCACACCGCATGAAAGGTGTCGCCTGGACCGCACCACACCCGGTAATCCGCGACACATTGGCTGGTATTTTCCGCCGCCACGGTATGCCTCAACGGCGGGCCGCCGCGATCGGCACCGCCGAGTTACGCAAGCTGGTGGCAACCTGCGGCACCGATCTAGCTGGTCTACGCGACCGGGCCTTGTTGCTGCTCGGATTTGCCGGAGCGTTGCGACGCTCGGAATTGGTCGCCGTACAGCGAGAGCACATCACCTTCACGCCTGACGGCATGAAGCTGCTCATCCCTCGGGCCAAATCCGATCAGCAGGGTCATGGCGTTGAGTTGGGAATTCCGCGCGGCATGAAGGCGGAGACCTGCCCGGTTCGCGCTGTGGAGATCTGGTTACGCGCTTCCGAATGCCAGTATGGGCCGGTGTTCCGGAAGGTTGATCGGTGGGGCACGGTGGAACTGACTGCGCTGCACGCGTACGCCCTGCCAAAGATCCTGACGCGTCGGGCGGCAATAGCCGGGCTGACTCACACCGGACTCGAGCGGCTCTCCCCGCATGGCTTGCGTGCCGGTTTTGTCACCGAGGCTTACAAGGCCGGGGCTCGCGACGAGGCCATCATGGAGCACTCCCGCCACAAAGACCTCAAAACGATGCGCGGCTATGTTCGACGGGCTAAGTTAGTCTGCGACAGTCCGGCGAAATTGGTTGGTTTGTAGTGGAGTTATAGGAAAGGCGGTGATGGTGGAGCACCGTTAGCGCAGGCGAGGCTTCTGATGTTGGGCCTAGTGGATAAAACCTGATGCGGTGGACGGCTCCTCTGCTCGCAGACCTCAACAGCCGCGAGCCTGGCACAGCGATGCCGCTCGGGGGCCGTCCACCGCATCAGATTTTGACCACTAGGTCATAGCCAAATAAGGCGGGATACTTAGCGTCACCAGTCAGGGGCGCGCTGCAGACAAACCTCTGCAACAAATGAATGTATTGCCGTGCGCCCCCGTGACATAGCTGCCCGACATCGTCGCCTGCCATGGCTGCCACCTTCTGGCAGCCAGCACAGGAGAATACACCGATGAAGCTCCACATTGCTCTGGTTGCCGCACTGCTACTGGCGGCCACAAGCGCCTTGCCCGCTCTCGCGGACGATGGCGCCGGTCGGCTGCAGATCCTGGCTCAGGCCACGGATCAACGCGACCGGGCGCCCCACTTCGATTCGACTCGTGGAGACGGCCCGCAGCCGCATAACCCGAGCGCCACGTCGAACCATTCTGGCGGCGCTCCCGCGCATTTCGACGCCCCTCGAGGCGACGGCCCGCAGCCGCACCGCCCGGACGGCGTCGCCACCCAGTCACCCAGCGCCGCACCCGCCCACTTCGACGCGACCCAGGGCGGCGGCCAGCAGCCGCATGCCCCCGGCCGCGGCGCGCCCCAGCCGGGGCGTTGAACGCCGCCTCCTGCCGGGCACCCGCCTACCGCTACTAGGCGCTGGGCTTTGACGGCAGTCGGGCAGGCGTGACCGCCGACGTGGGTGGCAACTTGAGGACGGCGATCGTTCCTCCTCCCGGAGCGCTGACGAGTTCCAGCGCTCCCCCGTGGGCCTCGGCGATTGCCTTGGCGGTCGGCAGGCCGAGGCCACTGCCGCCACCCGCCGCGCGCGCCCGATCGCCGCGAAAAAACGGCTCGAAGACCCGGGCCAAATCCTCTGGCGGCACGCCGGGACCATGATCGCCGACCCGCACCTCGACGCCAGGATGATCCGTCAGGACCTCGATCCAAGGATTAGCGCCGTACTTGACCGCGTTCTCGACGAGGTTGCGGAGGACGCGCTTCAGGGCCACCGGCCGAGCCAGCACGGTGGCCTCATCAAGGCGCCGCTCTTCCACATCGGTGCCGGTCTCGGCGAACTCGTCCACCACCACCTGCACAAGGTCCGTGACCGAGACCGGAACGGCGGGTTCACCGCCGCCGTCCGCGCCGCGCAGGTAGGCAAGAACGTCGCCGACCATGCCCTCCATCTCCGCGAGGTCGCGCTGCACCGTCTGGCGGAGGACAAGGTCCGGCAACTCGTCGGCACGCAGCTTTAGCCGCGCGAGCGGTGACATAAGGTCGTGCGAGAGCGCGCCGAGGGCGAGCGAGCGCTGGCGCAACAGGTCGCGGACCCGGCGCAGGGCTCCGTCGAGTGCTTCCGTGACATCGCGCACCTCTTGGGGCCCGCCCACATGAGGCAGCGGCGCGTCACCGTCGGGCGGCAAATGCCGAACCGCTCGCGCCAGCCTGGCCAGCGGCGCCGCCGCGACACGCGAAGCGAGGGCAACGCAGATCAGCAGCGCGGCTGCGACCGTCCCGACGGCAACCCGGAAGGCGGCGTCGTCCGCGGCGATCAGCGACACGGCCAGGACACGCGCGTTCACCCAGGAGCCGTCCACGAGCTGCACGCTGACAGCCACATCCCGAAGGGCACCATGCTCCGCATCGGACAGGCCAGGGGCGACGCGGATCTCCCGCGTCACCTCGGCCAAGCGGCCGACATGGGCCAAGTCCGGCGCCGCCCTGGCGCGGTCCGACGGCAGGTCCGGCGCATCGCCCCAGGAGAGTGCGAGGTCGGGTGCGGACAGAGCCTGTGCAATGCGGGAGCGATCAGGGCGCGCGACCGCGGCGATAGCTTCGGCCACCCC
This sequence comes from Roseicella aerolata, assembly GCF_020523605.1. Lineage (GTDB taxonomy): Bacteria > Pseudomonadota > Alphaproteobacteria > Acetobacterales > Acetobacteraceae > Paracraurococcus > Paracraurococcus aerolatus. Next base: position 4,193 of record NZ_JAJAQI010000074.1, read on the forward strand.
AGCGACGCGGTGGGCCGCGACCTCGGCCGCCCCCCGTTCGGCCGCCTGCCGCAGGAGGGATGCGTGCACGACAAGGCTCACCAACAGCAGAACCACGAGAGCGAACACGCCAGGAGCAAGTATTCGGACAAGGAGCGTGTCCGGCAGCCAGCGCCGCCGTGCGGCGGTCATCGCCATTCCACGTCGCAGGCAAGCATGTACCCGGCACCGCGAAGGGTCTTGATGACCCCGGCCGCCTCGTCCTGCCGACCGCCGAGTTTGCCGCGCAGGCGACTGACCTGGGCGTCGACCGAACGGCCCAGGCCGCCGAAGGCGCGGCCGCGCGCGAGGTCGAGCAACTGGTCCCGGGAGAGCACGCGTTGCGGCCGCTCGACGAAGGCTAGCAGCAGGTCGTACTCGCCGCTGGTCAGTTCGACCCGCCCGCCGCCCGGCGAGGTGAGCTCGCGCCGCCGCGTATCGAGCATCCAGCCGCCGAAGGCGGCGCGGTCCCGAGCGCCGGTCTCGGTGAACGCCCACTCGCCGTCCCTACGGCGCAGTACGGCGCGGATGCGGGCGACGAGCTCGCGCGGATCGGGCGGTTTCACGACGTAGTCGTCGGCGCCGAGTTCGAGGCCCACGACGCGGTCGGACGCCTCGCCAAGTGCGGTGAGCAGAATGATCGGCAGGCCGCCCCGCGCCCGGATGTCGCGGCAGAGTTCGAAACCCGAGCGGCCGGGAAGCATGACGTCCAGAAGGATCAGGTCTACACCGGCCGCATCCGCCAGCACCTCGGCCATCTCGACGCCATTGCGCGCGCCGGTCGCCCGGAAGCCACTCCGACGCAGCAGGGACAGGAGCAGCGGACGCAGCTCCCCGTCATCCTCGACAACCAGGATGTGGCGCCCCTCCCCAGAGAGGACCGGCGCCGGGTCGGCCGTGGTCATGCCCGCGTCCTCTCGCCTATTTGGCCGGGGCGGGACGGCCCGCCCGCGCGGCGACCTCGGGTTCCGGCACGGGCCGTAGCCCCGCATCCTCCGGCGGCGCGTCGGCATTGCCGAAGCGGGCGTAGAGGGCAGGGAGCACCATCAAGGTCAGCAGGGTTGCGGTGACCAGGCCGCCGATGACCACCGTGGCGATCGGCTTCTGGACCTCGGCGCCTGCCCCGGTGGCGATCGCCATCGGCACGAAGCCGAGCGAGGCGACCAGCGCCGTCATGGCCACCGGCCGCAGCCGGTCCATCGCCCCCTGCCGGATAGCCTCATCCCGGCCCAGGCCCTCGCCGCGCAGCTGCTTGATGTGGTTCAGCATGACCAGGCCGTTCAGCACCGCGACCCCCGAGAGCGCGATGAAGCCGACCGCCGCCGAGACCGACAACGGCATGTCGCGCAACCAGAGCAGCGCGATGCCACCCGTCAGTGCCAGGGGTACCGCGCTGAACACCAGCAGGGCGTCGCGCGGCGAGCCAAGGGCCGTGTAGAGCAGGAGGAAGATCAGGAAGAAGACGCCGGGCACCACCACCATGAGGCGGGTGCGCGCCGCATCGAGGTTCTCGAACTGCCCGCCCCAGGTGATGAAGTAGCCGGGCGGCGGCCGGATCTCGCGCTCCACCCGCGCCTGCGCCTCAGCCACGACGGAGGCGATGTCGCGGCCGCGGACGTTGGCGGTGACCACGACGCGGCGCCTGCCGTTCTCCCGGCTGACCTGGTTCGGCCCCTCGGTCAGGCGGAAGGAGGCGAGGCTCCGGAGCGGCACCGTCGCCGCGCCGCCCACGCGCGCCTCCCCGGGCAGGGCCACCGGCAGGTTCCGCAGGGCCTCGAAGTCGGCACGCACCGCCTCCGGCACCCGGACGACGATGGCGAAGCGACGGTCGCCCTCGAAGACCCAACCGGCCTCGCGCCCGCCGATGGCGGTGCCGATGACCTCCTGCACCGCGTTCAGGCTGAGCCCGCGCCGGGCGATCTCTCCCTTGTCCACGGTGATCTCGAGGAAGGGTAGCCCGGTCGCCTGCTCCACCCGGACATCCTCGGCGCCTGCGACGCCACGCAGGATGCCCGCTACCTGGTTAGCGGCTGCGAGCATCGGTCCGAACTCCTCGCCGAAGACCTTCACCGCCAGGTCGCCGCGGGTACCCGCCAGCAGCTCGTTGAACCGCATCTGAATGGGTTGTGTGAACTCGTAGTTGTTGCCGGGCAGTTTTCCCACAGCCTCCTCGATGCGCCGCACCAGCTCCTCCTTAGGCTGCGCTGGGTCTGGCCATTGGTCGCGCGGCTTCAGAATGATGAAGGCATCGGAGACGTTGACCGGCATCGGGTCGGCCGCCACCTCGGCCGTGCCGGTCTTCGAGAAGATCACCGCGACCTCGGCGAAGCGCGAAACGGCATCCTCGATCCGGAGCTGCATCGCCTGCGACTGGGTCAGTGACGTCGAGGGGATGCGCAACGCGTGCATGGCGATGTTGCCCTCGTCGAGCTGCGGGATGAACTCCGAGCCGAGCCGGGAGCCGAGGAAAAGCGAGACAAGGAAAAGTAGCGCCGAGGCGCCTATGACCGGCAACGGGCGCCGCAGAGCCAGACGTAAAGCCGGGGCGTAGCCGCGCTTGAGGGCTCGCACCAGCCAGTTGTCCTTCTCCTGGACCTTCCCCGTGACCACCAGGGCGACCATGGCCGGGACGAAAGTCAGCGAAAGGACGAAGGCCACTGCCAGTGCGATGATAACGGTCAGCGCCATGGGCGCGAACATCTTACCCTCGACGCCCTGGAAGGTGAGCAGCGGCACATAGACGAGGATGATGATTGCTTGGCCGAACACCGATGGTCGGATCATTTCCCGGGCCGAAGCGGCCACCGTCCGGAGGCGCTCCTCCAGGGAAAGGGCGCGCCCGAGCGCGTGCTGCCGTTCGGCCAGGTGGCGCAGGCTGTTCTCGGCAATGATGACGGCACCGTCCACGATGAGGCCGAAGTCGAGGGCGCCGAGGCTCATCAGGTTGGCGCTGATCCCACCCTCCAGCATGCCGGTGGCGGTCAGCAGCATGGTCACGGGGATGACCAAGGCGGTGACCACGGCCGCCCGCAGGTTGCCGAGCAGCAGAAACAGTACCACCACGACCAGTAGCGCGCCCTCGGCCAAGTTCTTGGCCACCGTGTGGATGGTCGCGTCGACCAGTTCTGTGCGGTTGAGGACGGTGCGCAGTTGGACGCCCGGCGGCAGGCTGCGGGCAATCTCCTTGACCTTGGCATCCACTGCGGCGGCGACTGTGCGGCTGTTCTCGCCGATCAGCATCAGTGCGGTGCCGACCACCGCTTCCTTCCCATCCGCACTGGCACTGCCCGTCCGCAATTCCTTGCCAACCTCGACCCGGGCGAGGTCGCGCACTCGCACCGGGACGCCCTCACGCGTCGCCACCACCACGTTGCTGATGTCGTCCAGGGTCTCCAAGCGTCCGCCGGAGCGGACGACGTAGCCCTCGCCGCCGCGCTCAAGATAGCCCGCGCCGCGGCTGGCGTTGTTGCGCTCCAGCGCCTCCGCCACGTCAGCGAAGGACAGGCCGAGGCCGATGAGCCGGGCCGGGTCGGGCTGGACATGATACTGCTTCACGAAGCCGCCGATGGCGTCCACACCCGCCACGCCTGGCACGTTGCGAAGCTGTGGCCGGATGACCCAGTCCTGCAGGGTGCGAAGGTAGGCCGTGCGCTCCAGCTCCGTGGCGAGACGCTGTCCCTCCGGCGTCAGGTAGCTTCCATCCGCCTGCCAGCCTGTCCTGCCTTCGCGCGCGGTGTCGCCCTGCTTCCGCGGCGCCCAGTCGACGGTCCACATGTAGACTTCGCCGAGCCCGGTCGAGATCGGGCCCATGCGCGGTTCGGCGCCGGGCGGCAGCAGTTCCCGCGCCTCGGTCAGCCGCTCCAGCACCTGCTGGCGGGCGTAGTAGATGTCCGCGTCGTCGCGGAAAATGGCGACGACCTGGCTGAAGCCGTTGCGTGAGAGCGAGCGCGTGGACTGCAGGCCGCGGATACCCGCGAGCGCTGTCTCGACCGGGAAGGTGACCTGCTTCTCGACCTCGTAGGGCGAGAGGGCGGGCGCCAAGGTGTTGATCTGCACCTGGTTGTTGGTGATGTCGGGTACCGCGTCGATGGGCAGCGACTGCAGCGAACGTAGGCCAAATGCGGCAGCGGCAGCGACCAGCAGCACCACCAGCCAGCGCTGGTGGACCGAGAAGTCGAGAATGCGTGCGATCATGGTGCGGCGGCCCTAGTGCGAATGCTCGGCCTCGGATTTCCCGAGCTCGGCCTTGAGGACGAACGTGTTCGCGGCAGCGTAGCGCTCGCCTGGGTCGAGGCCGAAGACCACTTCGACTCCCTCCTGATCACCGCGGCCGAGCACGACCTCGCGCTTCTCGAAGCCTTCGGGCGTGCGCACGAAAACCACGCTCTCGCCCTCGATCTCCTGCACGGCGCCACGGGGCACCAGCACGTCAGCGCGCTGTTCCTCACTGGCGACCTCAGCCGTGGCGAAGCCGCCGGGCCGGAAAGCGCCCTCGGGGTTCGGCACGTCGACCACGGCGCGGGCCGAACGCGTCTCCGGGTCCAGCACCGGGCTGAGGAAGACGATGCGGCCCTCCCCGCGCACCTCGCCCTCGCCCCGGATGCGCACCGGCATCCCCTCCTTTACGAAGGTGAGGTCGCCCGGCGGCACCGCCATCTCGACCCAGACTGTGGACAAGTCGGCCAGGGTGTAGACCTCGGCGTCAGGCGATACCGCGTCGCCGAGCATCTTGGGACGGGCTGTGATCCGTCCTGCGATGGGCGCGTGCACCTCTTGGCGACGGAGAGCCTCGATGGGCTGGCGCGGTAGGGACTCGATCTCCGCTTGGCCCAGGCCGATGGCGGCCAGCTTCTGGCGGGCGAGGTCGAGACGGATCTGCGCCTCCTGCCAGTCGGTCCGCGCTTTCAGGAAGTCTTGCTCAGCGGAGATCTTGCGCTGCCATAGCCGTTGCTCGCGCTCGAAGGTGACGCGGGCGAGCTCGGTGGTGCGCAACGCGGCGAGATAGTCGCCTTTCGCGGTGGCGATCTCGGCGCTCTCGACCACCGCCAGCACCTCGCCCGCCGCGACCGTCTCGCCCAACCGCTTGTTCAGGGCGGTGACGATGCCCGCCACCCGGGCCGGGACGTGTGCCAGACGGTCGGCGTTCGCGGCCACGGTGCCGGGCAGGGAGACGCGGCGTGCGATGGTGCCTGGCCCTGCCTCCGCCACCTCGATTTTGGCGCCCGCGATCTGCTCCTCAGTCATGCGGAGGGCGCCCTCGGGGACCTCGTCGCCGTGTTCCTCCCCCGGTCTGTGGGCATGACCCTTGCCGTCGGCGGCCTCGGCGGCGCGGGCCGGGGCTGCCACCTCGACCGCTGGAGCGAGACCCAGGCTGGAGCGCAGCGTGGCGGGCACGCCGGGCACCAGCACGGCGCCGCCGAGGCCGACCACGGCTCCCGCGAGGAAGATGAGAACGGATTTCATGGTCACTGCCTCCCCGCGGGAGCGGAAGCTGGGGTGGGGGTGGCGGCGCGACCGCGCAGCCGGGCGATGTCGGCGCGCACTTGCTGCATCTCGAGTAGGGCGGCGTTGAGCTGCTCGCGGGCATCGGACAGGACGCGCTGAGCGTCGAGCACCTCGAGCAGCGAGAACTTGCCCCCGACGTAACCCTCCCGCGCCGAGGCAGCGGCCTCCCCGGCCGCCGGCAGAACGATGCGACGGAGGCTGTCGGCGGCGCGCCAGGACTGGTCCAGGCGCCGCTCGCCATCGGTAAGGGACGCATCGAGGTAGAGCCGTCCACGCTCCGCGTCGGCCTCCGCCCGGTTCACCTCGGCACCGGCGCGGAGGATGTTGCCCTGATTGCGGTCGAAGACCGGAAGCGGCACCGAGAGGCCCAGGATGAAGGCGGTGCCGGTGGCGGTCTGGGAGGCCTCGCGGAGCCGGCTGACGGCCCCGTTTATGGTGACGTCCGGGACCGCGTTCCGGCGCTGTAGGTCCAGCTCGGCCCGGCGCTGGTCGACCAAGGCGTTCAAACGGGCCCGGTCGAGCTGGCTCGACGGAAGCGCCGGCTCACGGGCAAGGTCGGGCCGAGGTCCGATGTTGTCGAACCAAGCCGCCCGGGCCGCAGAGATCTCCACCTGCGGTGCCGCCAGCAGCACGGACAAGGCGCGCAACGCCTCTGCGGCCTCCCGCTGCAAGCGCTCGAAGCCGACCGCGGCCGTCTCCCGCGCTACCTCGGCGCGTCGCTGCTGCACCAAGGGCTCGCGGCCGGCCTCGACGCGGGAGCGGGTGGCGCGCAGCACCTCGTCGGCGAGGCGCACCCGCTCGCGGCCAATCTCCACCGCCCGGGCGCTTGCCACAGCTCCGGCCAGGGCGCGCACAACCTCGCGGACCAAATCCAGGCGTGCCGCCTCCACGTCAAGGCCGGTCAGCGCCAGGGCGCGGCCCGCGATCTCGACACGCGCTTGCCGCTTGCCGGCGGTCTCGATCCGCTGCGACAGACCCAAGCTCGTCTCGAGGGGGCTTCCGCCCCGGTACGGGCCCGACGCGATGAAGCTCTGGTTGTCGATTTTGGCCTCCGGGTTCGGGCGGAGCCCGGCCTGGACCAAGTCGCCCTGTGCCGCCCGGCGGCCTGCCTCGGCGCTGCGCAGGATGGGCGCGCGCGCTAGGGCGAGGTTCACGGCCTGCTCGGGGGAGGTCACCATGATTCTGGCGCCTACATCCGGAGGGGGCGACGTCACCGGGGCGGGCGCCGCCTGCGCCACGCGGCGCGGCGCTGGAGGGTCGGCCGCGTTGGACGGCATGGAGATTGTTACGAGAGCGGCTGCGCCCAGCAGGGCGAGTGGAAAGCCGGAAATGAATTGGAGAATCATGGCACCCGGGGCTGACGGAACGCGAGGCGAGCCGCCTCCCCAAGTCTCTCCGGGGCGCGGCGGCTAGGGCGGCTCTGGTTCGGTCAGGCGCGGGGTGGGCGCGCGAGAGGCTCTGCCTCAAGCGAGGCGTGGGCGTGGTATGCGAAGGCCGGGCGGTCCACGGTAATGAAGACGCTGGGGCCGATGGGCTGCGGCGGTGTTAGGCGGTCAGCCATCTGGCAGGCGCAGTGGGTGCCAGCGTGGGCGATGCCGTGCGGGCGCGACGGCGTGCCCCGGGAACCGTCTTGGTCCGTGGCAGCCGAGATGGTTACGGCGAGAACGGACGGCGCGGCCGAGTGGGCTACCTCGGCAAAGGGCGGCACCAGTTGGAAGGCGAGCAGGAAGGCGACGGCGAGCATGCGGGCAATGACCGCCCACCGCCTCGTCAGCCCCTTCCTGCCCGCGCTCCGCCTCATCGACAGTTGCCCTTAGCGCACCGGGTCGACGTTGAAGCGGCCAGTCCCAAGGTCGCCGCCCGGGCCCCGCAGCGTCACGGTTGCGCGGAACTTGCCGTCCACCGGAAAATCGACCGGCGCCATCAGGCGGTTCCCGCCTGCAGGGCCGAATTCCAGGGTACGACGCTCATTGCCACGGGCCAGGACGACGGCGGTCGCGCTGAACGCCGCGGCGTCCACGGGCTGCTCCTTATCGTCGACAATGGACAGGGTCGCTTGGCCACCGCGGACTTCCAACCCCACCTCGTGACGGCCGATCTTGACCTCGTTCCCGCTGTGGGCATGCCCATGGCCTCCAGCCTGGCCCCATGCCAGAGCGGGCACCAAGGCCGCCATCGCCACCCAGCCGGTCATGGTCCGTCGCCGCACGATGTTTCTCCTCGCCCTTCGGTCCCGCTCATTGCCAGCGCGTGGCGGTTACCGGCAACGGCATGGCTCAGGGGTATAGAACCTACAGCGACTTGAGGTTCAAGCATGAGCTTGACCACCCGTGCATCATTTTGTGACGGCGCCCTCGGCCGCGGCGTGAGCGTGCGACAGGCAGTGACCATGGTCATGGTCGGCGAGGGTCTCGAGGACGCGGCACTCAGCGGCGAGGCCTTCAAAGCAGCCGGTTTTCACGAGGCGGGCAAGCTCGTTCCGCAGGACGGCCAAACGTCGCATTTTGGCCTCGACCTCAGCGAGTTGCGCGACCGCCAGGGCATGGGCGTTGCCGCAAGGACGCTCGGGATGGGCAGCTAAGTCGAGGAGTTGCCGGATGGCGTCGAGCCCGAAACCGAACTCCCGCGCGTGCCGAATGAAGGCCAACCGCTCCCGATGGGCGCGGCCGTAAAGCCTATGGCCACCCTCCGTCCGGGCGGGCGGGCGGAGGCAGGATGCCGATCTCCTCGTACCAGCGCACGGTCTGCACCTTGCAACCCGCCTCGCGGGCGAGTTGGCCAATGGGGATCACTGCAGCCGCGCGATCGGCGGCCCGCGTGGTGGTTCGCGCGTTCATGGAACCAAGATGGGGCCGACCCGCAGGCGCCGCAAACCGGCGTTTTCCCGTACACACCCGCAGGCTCATCCGGACGCCTGTCTGGGCCGCGACGGGGTAGTGCATCCGACTCCCGTTCCCGTTCGTTACCATCCTGCCGTCGCGTATCCCCGCGAGCAGGCGAGGAGAACGGACAGATGGCAGGCGCTTCCGAAATCAAGGAACACATGGAGATCGTCGGTTCAGACGACCAGCACGTCGGCACTGTGGATAAGGTCGAGGGCGACCGAATCAAGCTGACCAAGCGCGACGACCCCGACGGGTCCGGCCAGCACCATCATTACGTACCGGTCAGCGCCGTTGCCTCCGTAGACGGCAACCGGGCGCGACTGTCTATGACGGCGCAGCAGGCAAAGCAGGCGGCGACTGGCGGAGCATCCTCCTAACAGGTGGCTGACGTCGTCCGCGCGGCCCAGGCACACTTGGCCGCGCGGCTCTCGGCCGATTAGCAGACACCGCGCAGCGAAACTGGCCGGACTCCGGCTTCAAACCTGCATGAGACCGACGCGGAACGAGGTGCTGCGGCACCCGTTCATGCTTCGGTTGCAACACCAAACGTGACCTGTGCAGCCAGGAGAGCCAGCCATGCCTTCACGCGTGACGTCGCCCGGGCGCGCACTTCCCGCGCTCCGTTTGTGACTTCTTAGATGGGTACAGGACACAACCACGGGGCAGGCGCCAACGAGCGCGCGCTGCTCTGGGCCTTTGTGTTCACCGGCGGCTTCATGATCGCCGAGGTCATCGGCTCCTTCGTCACAGGTAGCCTAGCTCTGCTCTCCGACGCCGCGCACATGTTTACCGACGCCGCAGCGCTCGCGGTGTCGCTCGCGGCCATCCGGGCCGCCGGGCGGCCCGCTGATCGCAGGCGGACATGGGGCTACCACCGCCTTGAGATCCTGGCCGCCGCCTTCAATGCTTCGCTGCTGTTCCTGGTCGCGCTCTATATCCTTTGGGAAGCGTGGCAGCGCTTCCGCAACCCGGCTGAGGTGCAGAGCCTCGGGATGCTCGTCGTCGCCGTGATCGGGCTGGCGGTTAACTGGCTGTCCATGCGGATCCTGGCAGGCGGCAGCGAGCACAGCCTCAACGTCAAGGGCGCCTACCTCGAGGTCTGGAGCGACATGCTAGGTTCGGTCGCGGTCATCGTGGGCGCCGGTGTCATCTGGCTGACCGGCTGGACCTGGGTGGACGCGCTGCTCGGCGTCGCCATTGCCTTCTGGGTGCTGCCACGCACCTGGACGCTGCTGCGGGAGGCCGGGAACGTCCTCATGGAGGGCGTGCCTGCTGGGGTGGACCTTGATGCGGTCGAGCAGGGCATTCTGGCCACGCCAGGCGTCCAAGGGATGCACGACTTGCACGTCTGGGAGCTCTCCTCCGGCAAGGTCGCGCTATCGGCGCATGTCGTGGTGGACGCGACCCTGGCCCGTGAGGAGAGGCTGGAGGACACGCTCGGCACCATTCTGGCGGAGCGCTTCGGCATCACTCATGCGACGGTGCAGGTGGAACTGCCCGGCGCGCATGGCGGACAGGATCCACATGCGGCCTGGTCAGTTGGCCACGACGCGGGCGGCCATGACCACGGGCATGAGCATGAGCACGACCACGGTCATGAGAAAGGCGCCGCCGCGCACCGTGCACCGGGAAGCTGAGGCCGCCCGGCATGCGCAAGGAGGCTTCGCCCGTGACCTCGGCGTCAGCCGGTCGTCTCCTCTAGCAGGAGCAGGAGCAGGAAGCCGACGAAAAACATGGCGGTGACCCAGGGCGCCTCGGGCCCCTCGTGAGCCTCGACCAGTAGTTCCTCCGTCACGAGGTAAAGCAGCGCCACCAGGGCAAAGGCGAAGAGACCCGTCCGCCAGGCCAGCGGCAACCCCGCCGCAGGCGCCCCGAGCAGGGCGCCCAACGGCAGCAGCATCGCAAGCCCAGCGACAGCCAGGACGGTCCGCGCAGACGAACCCAACGTAGGCCGCAGTTCGGTCGTCACCGACAGGCCGAGGAACAGCACCTCGACCGTGAGGGCGATGGTCAGGAGCAGGCCTTCGCGCGGCCCCGCGGCGAAGCCGAGGCCCAGCACGAGGCCGTCTATGAGGACGTCCACCCCGACCACCGCCGCGAGAGCGATGCCGCCCCGGGCACCTTCACCGAGACGCCGGACTAACAGGCCCGCTGGCAGTATCCGTGCGGAGATTTACGGTAAGGCCCTGAGCAGGGCCGTGCGCGCCGGTGACGGGCGTTGGTTCATGATAAAGATGTCTTTGTCGTGAGTAACCGGCCGGCAC
>NZ_JAJAQI010000075.1 GCF_020523605.1 Roseicella aerolata
CACCCGCAGCGGATGGTCGGCCCGGACCCGTTGTTCCAAATCCACGTAGCTGAACAGCGACCCAACCACCGCATCACTGCCACGCATCCTCACCCCGCTCGCTGCCGGGGGTAGGGAATCACGCAGGCGGCATCACCACAATGAATTTCAGCAGCCTGTTAGGACAAGTCAGGGAATGTTTGGCGCGACGTTCAAGGAGCAAGTTATGGGCTCCCCTGTCCCGCCCATGACGGTGCCGGTCACAGGGTCGAGCAGGGTCGAGAAAAACGCGCCGTTATTGACTGCATGCTGCCCCATTCCGCCATCACCGGGATGAGTATTGTGCGGCGCGCCCTTCGATACGTTGCCAGCTCCCGTGCGAGGTTGCGTGATGGGCGCAATGGGGTTGTTGGCGAATCCCCCATTCTTTGCGGCAGCCGTTCCGGATCGCGAATGCATACCCATGGCGCCGCCGTGCATGGCGTCCGTGACATTCGGACTGTCGTACTGCGCCAACCCTGAGGCAATTTGCCCCCAGCACTGGTTGATCTGTCCGCTTGTGCCAGGATCTTGGGGAGATGCAGCGCGCGCGGCTCCTGCGATGCCAACAGTAAGCCCAAGGCAAAGGCCAAATGCGGCCACACGAAGAATACGCATTGATGCTCACTCCTCTTACGATTGTTTTTTGCAGCACAGCGGGCGAACCACCCCTCCAGAGGAACCAGAGCGACTATCGCTTTCGAAAGCTGCGGCAGAATCTCCCAATGAAAATAATGCCGTTAAGCCCTGGTCCCCAAAACTGAAAAAGTAAATTGGCAGATAAACAATAACAACAGGCCGTTGATCAGCATTCCTTCTGGCCAGAAACAGAATCCTTTTGGGACTTTTCGGATCCCGCATGGGCTGTTGCCGCCCAAGTGCTACCTCGGGGTTTCGTGGACTCCAACAATGAATATATCACAAAAATGAGATATCTGAAACAACTTCAACATTCGTGCCGTGGAAGTTGAAACATGGCCGCTCCCGCTCAGGTTTTTCTTGATGTGATATTGCGGCTTTTGCGGGGAAGCTGCGTCGTTCCTGTTGGCCGATGCGATCAGAAACAATGCTGACGCACATGTATCGAATTCCTGATGAGAGCCCGACGATCATCCACCCGCGTGGCCCCGGGCTGGCTCCTCAACAAAGGCGGCTCCGGCGCCGCACATTGCCGGTCCGAAAGTCAGAGCCCGCCCGCCATGACCCAAGCGCCGCTACGCAGGCGCCTGAGCCGCACTCCTGGCAATCCTGCCCCGCCTTGGTTGAGCCTGGAGGCTAGCGCAAGGCTCGACGCCGCGGGCCGGCCGGCAGGCGACGCAGCGCCCCATAGACCGGCCGGGTCCGCGTGAGGAGGCCGGCGGCGACGGCGAAAAGGCCGAAGGCAAGGTGCGGTGATCGCCGACGCCGCGCAAAACCGAGCAGCCAGGGCGAGGCGGCGAGCGCCGCGCCGCCCGCGATGTCAAGCGCGAGGTGCTGCCGCATGGTCAGCGCCGGCACCAGGCCAAGCTCGTAATCGGTGAGGGCGGCATAGGCGATGGCGCCGGCTCCGGCTGCCTGGGCGGCGCGGGCCTCCGGCGTGCCGGGCGGCAGCCGCAGCCAGTGCGGCGCCAGCAGCAGGGCCGCGCCCCAGAGATAGTCCACGGCCCCGTGCAGGCGGGTGGAGATGACGCGCATCGGCTGTGTCCCCGGCGGAATGCCGGCCAACGCGGCGCGGAGGGCGCTGTTGCCGGCGGCCGAGTCGCGGCCGGGCCGGTCACCGCCAGGGCCAGGGCGCCGCGGCCGGCGGGATCGGCGCGGTCCGGCCATCCGCCACGCCCCGCGGCAGGGGCAGGACAAGGGGCGGCTGCCGCCAGCAATCCACGCTACCGATCGAGCGGGTGCAATAGGGCGCCGGAGGCGGTGCGATGACAGGGGCGGGCCGCGGCGATGCGGCCGATGGCACGGCGGCCTGAATCGGCCGCCCCGAGGAATCAGCGGGCATGTCGGGCGCGGCCTGGCCGAGGCCACCCTCGGGGCCCGGCGCGCCGCAGCCGGCCAGCCACAGGCCGAGGAGTAGCAGGATGCGCATCGCCATGCCCTGACCCCTAGCGCCGCCGGGCTTAACGCCCCGCCAAGGGACTGCTATGCACCGCGCCTTCGGCCAAGGATCGCTGCGTGCCCGATATCTTCGACGAGGTGGAGGAGGATCTCCGCGCCGAGCGGACGAAGCGCCTGCTGGCCCGCTATGGCGGGCTGCTCGCCGGCGCTGCGCTGCTTATCGTCCTCGGTGTCGCCGGCCTGCAGGGCTGGCGCTGGTACGAGGCGCGCGGCGCCTCCCAGGCCGCCGAAGCCTATCTCGCCGCCGGCCGCACCGCCGCCGAGCCGAATGCCGACCTGAAGGCCGTTGCCGAGCGCTACAGCGCCCTCGCCACCGAGGCACCAGACGGCTACCGCACCCTCGCGCGGCTGCGCGCCGCGGCCCTCAGGGCAGAGGCCGGCGACCGCGCCGGGGCCGTTGCCGAATGGGATGCGGTCGCGCGCGACAGCGGCACGGACCCGCTCTACCGCGAACTGGCGACGCTGCTTTGGGCGCTGCATTCACTTGATGGCGGCGATCCGGCGGCGATTGAAGCCAAGCTCGCGCCGCTGGCCCAGGGGCCCTGGCGCGCCTCGGTAGAGGAGGTGCGAGCGCTGGCCGCCATGAAGCGCAACGATACTGCGGCGGCGCGGCAGATCCTGACCGGGCTCTCGGCCGATGCCATGGTGCCGCAGGGCGTGCGGGACCGGGCCGGGCGCCTGCTGGCGGATCTCGGCAGCTGATGCGAGGAGGGGGGATGCGGGGTTTCACCCGGAGGGGCGCCCTGCTGGGCGGGGCCGGCCTGCTGGCCGGCTGCGAATCCATCACCGACGGCTTCGACCGTATCTTCGGCGAACGCAAGGTCCCGCTGCCGGGCGAGCGCCGGCCGGTGCTGGCGGCGGAGCGTCCGCTCGGCGCCGATCCCGGCGACACCCGCGCCGTGACCCTGCCGCCGCCGGTCGAGCTGGCGGAATGGCCGCAGGCCGGCGGCTCCGCCTCCCATGCCGTCGGACATCCCGCGCTCGGCAGCGGCCTGCGCCAGGCCTGGAGCACCTCCGTCGGGAGGGGGGCCTCCTATCGCCGCCGCCTGGTCGCCCCGCCGATCGTCGCGGGCGGGCTGGTCTTCGCGATGGATGCCTTCGGCCAGGTCACCGCGCTCGACGCCGCGACGGGACGGCAGCGCTGGTCGCTCGATACCCGGCCGGAGAAGGAGCGCGATGGCGCACTCGGCGGCGGCATCGCCTGGGAGGGCGGGGTCCTCTACGCGGTGACCGGCCTGGCCGAGGCCATGGCGATCGACCCGGCCACCGGCCAGGCGGGCTGGCGCGTCGCGCTGCCGGCCCCGGCCCGCGGGGCGCCGACGGTCGCCGGCGGGCGGCTCTTCGTGCCGACCACGGAGAACCACCTCCTTTCGCTCTCCACCACGGATGGCCAGCGGCAATGGACCTATCGCGGCCAGCCGACCACGACCATGGTGCTCGGCCTGCCCGCCCCGGCGGTGGAGGGCGATGTCGTGGTCGCCGGCTTCGCCTCCGGCGAGCTGGCGGCGATTCGCGTGGCGGATGGCCGGATCATCTGGAGCGAGACGCTGGCCTCCGCCCGGGGCGGCGGGCTGGCGGACATCGCCGCCATCACCGCCCTGCCGGTGATCGACAACGGGCGGGTGATCGCCGCCGGGCTCGGCGGCATCGCCATCGCGCTCGATCTGCGTTCCGGCCGCCGGCTCTGGGAACGCGAGGTGGCGGTGGGCGAGACGCCCTGGGTCGCTGGCGACTGGGTCTTCCTGGTGACGACGGGCGGCGACCTGGCCTGCATCGGCCGGGATGACGGGCGGGTGCGCTGGGTGACGCCGCTCGGCCGCTTCGCCAATCCGGAGCGGCGGCGCGACCCCATCACCTGGGGGCCGCCGGTGCTCGCGGGCGGGCGGCTGCTGGTGGCCGGCAGCCATGGGCGGATGGTCGAGGTGAATCCCGCCGATGGCGAGAGGGCCGGCGAGATCCGCCTGCCCGGCGGCGCGACGCTGGAGCCGGCGGTGGTTGGCGGCACGCTCTTCGTGCTGACCGACGACGCCTATGTGGCGGCTTTCCGCGGTGCGCCCTCGGCGGCCTGACGCCACCGGCCGGGGAGCACGGAAGGGCCGACACGGGGCGTAACCATTGGCCCTCTCGCGCGCTTTCGGCTATCGGAGGCGCCATGCTCCCCACCATTGCCATTGTCGGCCGGCCGAATGTCGGCAAGTCGACGCTGTTCAACCGGCTTGTCGGGCGGAAGATCGCCATCGTGGACGACACGCCGGGCGTCACCCGCGACCGCAAGGAAGCCGAGACGCGCATCGCCGGCCGCGCCGTCCGCCTGCTGGACACGGCGGGGCTGGAGGAGGCGGCACCCGAATCCATCCAGGGCCGCATGCGCGCGAGCTCCGAGGCCGCGGTGCGGGAAGCCGACCTGGTGCTCTTCGTGGTCGATGCCCGGGCGGGGCTGACGCCTTCCGACCGGGCCTTCGGGGAATGGCTGCGGCGGCAGACCGTGCCGGTCATCCTGGTGGCGAACAAGACCGAGGGGCGGCTGGGCGGCTATGCCGCCATGGAGGCCTATGAGCTCGGCCTCGGCGATCCGGTACCGGTCTCGGCCGAGCATGGCGACGGCATCGGCGAGTTGCATGACGCCGTGCGCGAGAACCTGCCGGAGGAGCCCGGGCCCGATGAGCGGGACGATCCTGAGCGGCCGCTGCGCCTGGCCATCATCGGCCGCCCGAATGCCGGCAAATCGACGCTGCTGAACGCCCTGCTGGGCGAGGAACGGATGATCACCGGGCCGGAGCCCGGCCTGACCCGCGACGCCGTGGCGGTGGAATGGACGGATCCCTCGGGCGGCAAGGTCCGGCTGGTGGACACCGCGGGTCTGCGCAGGCGCGCCCGGATCGAGCAGGCGCTGGAGAAGATGTCCACCGCCGCCTCCATCGCCGCGCTGAAGGAGTGCGAGGTGGCGATCCTGGTGGTGGATGCGCTGCTGGGCATGGACGAGCAGGATCTGCGCCTGGCGCGGCTGGCCGAGCGGGAAGGCAGGGCGGTGGTCCTGGCCTTCAACAAATGGGATGCGGTGGAGGACCGCGCCGCGGCGCGCCGGAAGCTGGAGGACGTGCTGACCGCGAGCCTGGCGCAGTTGCGGGGCCTGCCGGTGGTGCCGCTCTCGGCCCAGACCGGGCGCGGGGTGGAGAAGCTGATGCCGGCGGTGCGGGAGGCCTATGCCCTCTGGAACCGCCGCATCCCGACCGGCGAGCTGAACCGCTGGTTCGAGGCCATGATCGCCCGCCACCCGCCGCCGCTCGCCGAGGGGCGCCGGATCAAGCTGCGCTACGCGACCATGCCGAAGGCGCGGCCACCGACCATCGCGGTGTTCGGCACCCGGGCGGAGCAACTGCCCGAGGATTACCGCCGTTACCTCGTCAACGGCTTCCGCGAGACCTTTGGCATGCCCGGCGTGCCGATTCGGGTAAATCTGCGGGGGACGAGCAATCCCTATGCGGAGGCGGAGGGGTAGCGCGATTCCCTGGCCCCGCTGCCGGAGGGCATTGGGGATGGAGGATCGGCGCTGACCCGCGGCTTCGCCGGCCTTGGGGTGATTCCGGGTTGGCGGCGGAGGCGTGGCTGCGCCCGGCCGTCGCGGCTGCGGACTCGTGCGCGGTAGCGCAGCTCCGGCACGCTGGCTGATGCCCATGCGCACCGCCTCCGACACGCTGCATTACATCTGGGACAGGGGGAGGAGGGGCGGACGCCTCCTCCCGCCGGGGCCGCCGTGCGCAGATGCGTGGTTCGGCGGTCCAGGCACCGCGGCAAGGATGGCTGGCAGCAGCCCGGTGCGGGGGCCAGCCCCGGCGGCTGAAAGGACCTGAATCTGTCACAAATCTGCACCGACCTCGCGGGGGCGAGAGCGGATTCCTGCGGCCGCGCCTGTTGGTGGAAAAGAACGAGGTGTCGACCTGCTGATTAGGCAAATATTCGCCTGCAAGGTTCGTTTCCAAGGAGAGAGCGCAACTTCTTTGAGAAAAACACCGCAGGAATACCTTTTACATTACACGGATGGCCGAGATCGTTCCTATTACAATACCGCCACAATCACACGTTATTGCATAGCATCGGGCGCATCAGCCGTTCCGCCTAAATCGCATAAAGTATACAAAGTGTCGGCCTGGATGGTCCGGGTCCGCGGCGGTCTGGAAGGTCGGCGCTCGCGGCCGTCTCCATTGATAATCAGCAAGCCGGAGGATGGCCAAAATGTCATATGACCATGCAAAGCCGGTGTATCATTTCAAGCCGAAGTATGAAGTTTCGATCGGGGATGACACGGTCAAGGAAGGCGGCACGCTGAAGTTCAAGGTCGAACTCGACAAGGTTGCCAAGGAAGACATCTACATCTTCTACAAGACCCATGATGGCACCGCGAAGGCGGGTTCGGACTACAAGGCCGAATACGGGGTCGTGAAGATCGAGAAGGGCACGAAGTCCGACTACATCACGATCAAGACGATCGAGGATAAGACGTACGAACCGACGGAGAATATGTACGTCAAGATCTGGGAGCATCACAAGAACGTCGATGTCAAGGACGGCACCGGCGAGGGCACGATCAAGGACGACGACAAGCCCAAGGAATACAAGCTCTCAATCAAGGACGACGCCGGCAAGGAAGGCGAGAAGCTGAAGTTCAAGGTCGAGCTCGACCATAAGGCGGACAAGGACATCACGGTCTGGTACAAGACCGAGGACGGCACCGCCAAGCACGGCCATGACTACAAGGGTGAGTACGGCAAGGTTGTCATCAAGGCCGGCACCGACCACACCTACATCGACGTCAAGACGATCGATGACCATAAGAAAGAGGCCACCGAATTCTTCAAGGTCAAGATCTGGGAGCACTATGACAACGTGAAGCCCGGCGACTACGAGGCGATCGGCAAGATCTACGACAACGGCAAGGACTACGACTGGGACTGAGTCGGTCTCGGCCGGGCGGGCGCATTACGCGCCCGCCCTTGCGCATGGGAATGGAGTGGGGCCGCGAATCGCTGCGGCACATCTGCCGGACAGTGCCCTGTGCGTTCGGGTTGTGCGTCCAGGTGCCGGATCGTTTGTGACCGCCAGGAGGCAAGAGGATACGGTTGCGGCCCTGGACGCCAAGTATTACTGGCCGCGCTTGGCATCCTCCGCGGCGCGCGACGCTACGCCAATATTGGTGCCTTCTTGTCACCGCACCGAGGTCGATGACCATTCTGGCAGGCCCGCGAAGCTGACACATCAGGTGCCGCCGTCGCATTTTCCCCCTGTGCCGCCGGGCGCTTTGCCCTAGGCTCCGCGGCGAAGCCGCAACAAGCGGCCACGGGGAGGACGCTCCATGATCCAGCTCTCAAGGCGGGCGGCGCTCGGCGCGGCCATAGCCACTGCATCCGGCCTCGGTGCCGCGCGCGCGCAGGGTCAGGCCCTGCGCATCGGCGTGCTGTCCGACATGTCTGGGCCCTATCGAGACATCAGCGGGCCGAATTGCGTCGTGACGGCGCGGCAGGCGGTGCAGGATTTCGGCGCCGCCACGCGTGGCCTGACTGTCGAGATCATCCAGGCGGACCACCAGAACAAGCCCGATGTCGGCGTGAACATCGCCCGGCAGTGGTTCGACCAGGGTGTCGACGCCATCCTGGAGGTGAACAACAGCGCCATCGCCCTGGCCATCAGCAATCTGGCGCGCGAGAAGAACAAGGTCCACCTGAACAGCGGCGGCGCCTCCGCCGATCTCACGGGGTCGGGCTGTAGCCCGAACATGGTGCACTGGACCACCGACACCTGGGCCAATGCGCAGAGCACCGGCGGCGCCCTGGCCAGGGCCGGCGCTAGGCGCTGGTACTGCATCACCGCCGACTACGCCTTCGGTCATTCCGTGCAGCGGGAGGTGACGCGCGTGGTGCAGGCGAATGGCGGCCAGGTGGTCGGCAGCAGCGTCTATCCCTTCCCGCAGACCACCGATTTCTCCTCCTTCCTCGTCACCGCCTCCTCGCTGCGGCCCGATGTCATCGCGCTGTGCAATGCCGGCGTCGACATGATCAACTGCGTGAAGCAGGGGCAGGAATTCGGCCTCGCCGGGCGCAACATCCGTGTCGCCGCCATGATCGGCTTCATCGTGGACGTCCACACCCTCGGCCTGCAATCGGCGCAGGGGCTGACGCTGACGGAAAGCTTCTATTGGGACCTGAACGACCGCAGCCGTGGCCTGGCGCAGCGCCTGCGCGGCAAGATGGTGAACAACCATCAGGTCAACAGCGTGCAGGCGCAGGCCTATTCCTGCGCCTTCCACTATCTGCGCGCGGTGGAGGCGATCGGCCTCGCCCGCGCCAAGGCTTCCGGCCTGGAGGCGGTC
Organism: Roseicella aerolata; assembly: GCF_020523605.1. Taxonomy (GTDB): domain Bacteria; phylum Pseudomonadota; class Alphaproteobacteria; order Acetobacterales; family Acetobacteraceae; genus Paracraurococcus; species Paracraurococcus aerolatus. The sequence goes on from NZ_JAJAQI010000075.1 coordinate 8,480, forward strand.
GAGGCGATGAAGCGCCTGCCGACTGATGACGACGCGCATGGGCCGGGCTCGGTCCGGGCGGATGGCCGCAAGATCCACCCGACCTACCTGTTCCAGGCCAAGACCCCGGCCGAGAGCAAGGGGGCGTGGGATTACCTGAAACTGGTGGCCACCACGCCGGCGGACCAGGCCTTCCGGCCGATCGCCGAGGGCGGCTGCCCCTTCCTGAAGGCCTGACACCGCCGGCCCGAGGGCGCATCGCCGCCTGCGTCCTGTGTCGGACAGGCCCTCGAGGGCGGGCCTGGGCGCCGGGAGAGGCGTCGCCTAACCGGAGCGATTCGGGTGCCGCCATGGCGTCCTGAGAGGAGGCCGGGCCGCCCGGCCGACGCTACCAAACGGCGGCGGCGCCTAAAGCGGATTGCGTTCAAAACTGAACGCCAATCCGCTGTAGACCGCTGTTTATAGAGCAGATTCACGCTGCGGGGCGTTACGCCCCTCCGTGATCTGCTCTAGCGTGCCTCCAGAATCTCCCGGCAGGCGGCAGGCAGGCGCGGCGCTGGGCCGGGCGGGCGAGGGGGCGGCCGGCGTGCCTCCGGCGTCAGCCACCAATCGAGCGTCGCATCGCAGCCATCGCCGGGTGGCGGCGGCGGCTGGCTGCGGCACTCGTCCTGGCCTGGCGGACAGTGCAGGCGGATATGCATGTGGCTGTCGTGGCCACGCCAGGGCCGGACGCGGTTGAGCCAGGCCGCGCCGGCATGGGTGCGGCAGAGCTCGCGCTTGATGGCATGGTTGACCAGGATACGGTCGATGCCGGGCATCTCCGCCGCCAGCCGGATCAGCTCCGCATGCCGTGGCGTCCAGCGGGTCGGATCGACGCCGGTTTCGTCCGGAAGGACGAGGGAGGGAACCTGGATGTCCTCCCGCGCCGCGGCCGCCAGGGATGGCTTGGGCGACAATTCCAGCCAGACATCTACATCCAACCCGGCCTGGTGGCTGGCATGGCCATAGGGCATCGGTCCCCCGCGCGGCTGGCCGAGATCGCCGATCCAGAGCGCCGGAAAGGCTTTCGCCCGGGCCCGCCCGGTGAAGTCGCGCAAGAATTGGATAAGCGCCGGGTGCCCCCAATGGCGGTTGCGCGAGAGCCGCACTGCCTGCCATCCCGGCCCGTCCGGCGGCAGTGCCACAGCGCCGGCGATGCAGCCGAGGCCGGTGCCGCCGATGATGCGCGGCGGTCCGGAGGCGGGACCCGGCACCGCCGCCCAGCGTGCCGGCGCATCGGCCGCCTCCGCTGCCAATGCCGCCGCAGGCGCGGCCGCGAGGAGCAGGGCGAAGGCGGCCGCGCGGATCAGAAGCGCCGCTCGAAGACGGTGATGGCGTCGCCCGGCTGCACCAGCGCCTCACGGCCGGCGCGATACTCCACCGGCCGCCCGTCCGGCCCGATCCGGGTGATCGAGACATAATCCCGGATCGCGCGATAGTTGAAGCCCCCGGCGACCGCCACGGCGGTCAGCGCCGTCATGCCGGGCTGGAAGGGGAACTGCCCCGGCCTTTCGGCCATGCCGAGCACGAAGATGGGCCGATAGGTCGTCACCTGGACGGCGACGCTCGGGTCACGGAACAGGTTCTTCGACTTCATCTCCTGCTCGATCGCGCGCTCGACCTCCTGGGTCGTGCGGCCGGCGGCCCGCACGGTGCCGACCAGCGGCAGGGCGATGGTGCCGGCATCCGAGACTCGGAAATCGCCGGTCAGTCGCGGATCGTTGAATACAGTCACGCGCACTTGATCCTCCGGACCCAGACGATAGGCAGCCTGCGTCGCATCGGGCAAGGGCGGCAGGCCGGCGCCCGGCCCGGCGCAGGCGGCAACCGCCAGCAACGGGAGCGTCCAGACAAGGCGGCGTGCAATCATCGTCGGGCTTTCCTTCCCACTGTCGCGCTGATCGCGCGGGCAACGTCGCAGACCCTGCGCCGTCGCGCGATCTCCCACGGCATCTCTCTGCCAGAGCGCGCGCCGGGAGCACATTCGCGTTTCCTTGCGCAGGTGGTTCATCACGCCGTTGTTTGCGCTGCGCCGCGAAGTTCGCCGCCCCGTTGATTGACCCATCAACGACCCGCCGCGTATTGCCTCTCGCCTGTTCAGCGCTGCCGTGAAGGGAAGACGCAACCAGCATGCTCGACAGACCGGTTGAGTCCAGGCCACCCTCCGAAAAACGGCCGACGCTCCGCACCCCAACGCCCGTCGCCGCGCCCATCGAGCCAGAGGGCATGACCGTCACGGCACTGCTTGCGGCGCTGCGGCGGCGGCGCTGGGTGCTGATCCTCTGCCTGCTGCTCTTTCCGCTCGCGGCCTTCATCGCCGCGAAGCAGCTGACGCCGCGCTACACCGCCAGCGCGACCGTCATGTTCGAGCCAACCGATTATTCGGCGCGCGAGCTGCAGAGCATCCTGCGTGACGAGACCACGACGGATGCGGTGCTGGCCAGCCAGGTCGAGGTCATCCGGAGCCTTTCGGTCGCCCGCCGCATCGTCCGGCAGTTCGACCTCACCAGCAGCGAGGAATTCTTCTGGTGGGTCGGCGAGGCCAAGCGGGTCGAGGGACTCCAATTCCGCGCGATGGACACGCTGGCGGGCTGGCTCGGGGCGCTCTCGCCGAGCCTCGGCGAGCTGGTGGCGCCGGAGCCGATGGCGCCGCGCCCGCCGGAGGAGCGTGCCGAGATCGCCGCCGCGGAATCGGTGCGCGAGCGGATGAAGGTCGAGGTGGTGCGCAATTCGCGCGTGCTGACCGTGAGCTTCGTCTCGGAGGACCCGCGGCTCGCCGCCGACATCGCCAACCTCGCGGCCGAACTCTACATCGCCGACCAGTTGGAGACGAAATTCAACGCGGTCCGGCGGGCGAATGACTGGCTTGACGGCCGGGTCGGCCAGCTCCGGCGGGAGCTGGCGCAGACCGAAAACCGCATCGCCGAGCTGCGCACCAGCTCCGGCCTGACCCGCGGCGTGAGCGCAGCGCTCTCGACCGAGCAGGTGAGCCGCATCAACACCGACTTGGTGGAGGCGCGTAACGCCCTGGCCATGGCCGAGGCGCGGCTGGCCGCGGCGCGCGGCGGCGGTGGCGGCGCCGACATGACCGCGCTCGGCTCCTCCAACCTCGTGCAGCAGCGCGCGGCACGCGACCTCGCCCGCTCCGAGCTGGAGCGGCTCTCGGCCACGCTCGGGTCCAATCACCCCGATGTCCGCGCGGCCCGGTCGAGGCTGCAGGATGTGGAGCGCGCGGTCGGCGCCGAGACTGGCCGCGTGGTGCAGGCGCTGGATGCGACAGTGCGGGAGACCCGCGCGCGGGTCCGCAGCCTCGAGGATGCCCTGCGGTCCCAGGAGGCACGGGTCAACCAGAGCCAGAGCGCGGAGATCCAGGTGGCGGCGCTGGAGCGCGAGGCCGAGGCCTCCCGCACCCTGCTCCGCGCGGTCCTGGAACGGTCGCAGCAGACGGTCTCGCAGACCGCGATCGAGAAGCCGGATGCGCGCATCCTCTCGCCCGCCACCCTGCCGGGCAAGCCGAGCTTCCCGAAGACCCTGCTGATGGTGGCAGCGGCGGCCGTCCTTGGCGGGCTCTTCGGCCTGCTGATCATCTGGTTCCTGGAACAGGCCGACAGCACGCTCCGCTCGGGCGAGGAGATCCGGGCCGGGCTCGGCCTGCCCTGCCTCGCGCTGGTGCCGATGCTGCGCCGCGGCCTGCTAGGGCGGCACCGGGTGGAGGATTACGTCGTCCGCAAGCCGCTCAGCCCCTTCGCCGAGAGCATGCGCACGCTGCGCGCCGCGCTCTGGCTCGGCTCCGAGCCGCCGCGGGTCGTCGTCATCACCGCCGCCCGGCCGGGCGAGGGCAAGACCACCACCTCGGTCGCGCTCGCCCGTTCCGCCGCCATGAATGGCGAGCGCGTGCTGCTGATCGACTGCGACGTGCGCCAGCCTTCGCTGGGCCGGGTCTTCCGTTGCGAAGGCGCGCCGGGCGTGACCGATCTGCTGCTCGGCCAGGCAGTGCTGGAGCGCATCATCCGCCGTGATCACCTCTCCAGTCTGGATTACATCCCGGCCGGCGCGGCGGAAATCCACTCCCTCGGCCTCTTCATGTCGGAGGCGATGGCGGGGCTGCTCGACCGCGTGCGGCGCGATTATGACCTGATCGTCCTGGATGCGCCGCCGGCGCTTGCCATGGCGGACGCGCGGGTTGTGGCGCGCCTTGCGGATGCAACCTTGCTTTGTGTCCGCTGGCGCGATACCCCCCGCTCGGTCGTGCGCAACTCCCTCGGTCTTCTGGAGGAGGCGCATGCCCGGGTGGTGGGCGCGGCGCTTACGCAGGTAGATGCCAAGGTGCATGGCCGGTCCGGCTATGCCGATGCCGAGGTCTATCACCCGCGCTACGGAGGTTATTTCAGGGAATAGGGGTTCAGGATGAATGGACGGCGTTTTCTCGTCACCGGTGGGGCTGGCTATGTTGGCAGCCACCTTGTCCTGACCCTGGTAGAGCGTGGCGCGGAGGTCGTCGTCATCGACGACCTCCGCCAGGGACATCGTGGCGCGGTACCGCAGGGTGTCGAATTGGTGCAGGCCGATATCGGCGACCGGCGGCGCCTGTCGGAGGTCTTCGCGGCCTGGAAATTCGAGGCCGTTTTCCACTTCGCCGCGCTGTCACTGGTCGGCGAGAGCATGCGCGATCCGCTGCGCTACTGCAGCGAAAACCTGTCGAACAGCCTTGCCGTGGCCGATGCCGCCGTAAAGGCCGGCTGCCTGCGCTTCGTCCTCTCCTCCACCGCCGCGCTCTTCGGCAATCCGGAGCAGGTGCCGATCCCCGAGGAGGCGAAGCTCGCACCCACCAATGCCTATGGCGAGAGCAAGCTGATGGTGGAGAAGGCGCTCGCCTGGGCCGACCAGGTCCATGGCCTGCGCTCCGCCTGCCTGCGCTACTTCAACGCCGCCGGCGCCGACCCCGAGGGCCGGATCGGCGAGGACCATGAGCCGGAGACGCATCTCGTGCCGCTGGCGATCGGTGCCGCGCTCGGCACGCGCCCGCCGCTGACGGTCTTCGGCACGGACTACCCGACGCCGGATGGCACCTGCATCCGCGATTATGTCCATGTGACGGACCTCGCGGATGCCCATATCCGGGTGCTGGACCGCCTGGCGCAGGCGAGCTGCCGCTACAATGTCGGCAACGGCACCGGCTATTCGGTGCGGCAGGTGATCGAGGCGGTGGAGCGGATCGGCGGCCGGCCGGTGCCGCATTCCTTCGGCCCGCGCCGCGCCGGCGATCCGGCGGTCCTGGTCGCCTCCTCCGCCAGGTTGCGCGCGGAGACCGGCTGGGCGCCACGCTTCGGCGCGCTGGACGATATCGTCCGCACGGCTTGGGCCTGGCATTCGAAGCATCCCCGGGGCTTCGGCGATCGCGGCTGAAGTGGATCGGGCAGGGGCGTGAACGCTCCGGGCCGAAACCCTGTCCTGACTCAATGCCCTGCAGCGGAGCGGCGTTCGGACATCGGCGGCCAATCCGCTACAGGGAGGGATCTCGCCGGAGTGGCCCCGTTCAGGCGAGGGCTACAGCGGATTGCGTTCAGAACTGAACACTCATCCGCTGGTGCTCCTTGTCTTCCGAGCAGATTCACGCCTTCGGTCGTTCACGGCCTCCGGCGATCTGCTCTAGACCTTTATTGCCCTGACTGTGCATAGCCGCAGTGTTGGAAGTAGGCGGCGCACTCGCTCGGACTGAAGCGGTCGAGGAGACTGCCGATGGTATCCCAGAGGGTGCCGACGGTCCTG
>NZ_JAJAQI010000076.1 GCF_020523605.1 Roseicella aerolata
GGCCTGCCCACGACGCCACGCCATCGAAGCCTCCAGCCCAAGCTGGACACCTACGAATCACACCACCTCGCGCCGCAGCCAATCACAAGCCGATTCCAGCCAGGGCTACTCGGGTCTAACGTCCCGACCTGCGGCCCGCGGCGCGGGCCAAGCGCGCGAAGGCGCGCCGCGGTCAATGCCGCGAAGCCAAGGCTCGAAGGGCGGCCCGCGGTTGAGGCAGGACATGCGTCAGCATGTCACGAGCCACGCATGAGTCGCTTCCTCCCCCGGCAGCAAGCTTCGATAATCGGGGCAAGGGCGCGCCGGCCTGGTACGGCGGCTGCGCACCAGGCCGGATGCCATGCCGGCCGCATGGATGCCGGGCATGGCTCAGCATGTCGTGCGGGCGGCACCCCCTGCGCTGCGCCGGTCGCGCACCAGCCCGGCCCCGCCCCTCGTTGACCTCTGGGCCCGGTGGCTGCCGGAATGGGGTCCGCTCACCCCAGCCGCCACCGCCCGCGCTCGACCGTCGAGAAGAAGGCCGCGACCTCCCGGTTGAAGGCGGCCGGCTCCTCCAGGTTGATCGCATGGCCGGTGCGCGGGCAGACCCACAGCCCGGCATTCGGCAACACGCTCTTCAGCCAGATATTGGTCTCGATGCAGGGGCCATCCTCGTCACCGACGGCGAGCAGGGTCGGTATCTCCATCCGGCGCAGTTCGGGCTCCCAGTCGAAAATCGAATCCCGCTCGCCCTGGTAGTGCTTCATCGTCAGGCCGGTGCCGAGGCCGGAATGCTCCGAAAGGCGCTGCATATAGGCCGCCCAGCCGCGCGGGTCCTTCTTCCTGAGCTGGATGCGGGTGGGTGAATGGCCGGTTTCCTCGGCCATCTCGCCCGCCCAGCCCTGGGCGATCAGCTTGTCCCCGCGCGCCTGGCAGGCGGCGCGGAAGGCGGCCTGTTCCTGCTTCGGCGAACCCGAGCCGGCGCCGGCCGGCACCAGGGAGACCGCCAGGTCGGGATGCCGGATGCCGAAGAGCAGGGCCGCGAAGCCGCCCATGGACAGGCCCACGATATGCGCCTTCGGGATGCCGAGATACCGCAGCACCGCCGCCGCATCCTTCACCGCGAAATCCTGGCCATAGAGCCTGGGGTCGGAGGGGACGTCGGAGGGCGGATAGCCGCGCGCGGCATAGGTAATGCAGCGGTATTCGCGGGAGAAGAACCGGACCTGGTCCTCCCATTCCCGGTGGTCGGCCCCGAATTCGTGGATGAACAGGATGGGGTGGCCGGTGCCGGCCTCCTCATACCAGAGGCGCGCGCCTTCGGAGGGGGCATAGGGCATGGCGTTCTCTCCCTGATCCTTGCGGCCATCCTGCACCGGATCGCCACCGATGCCAGCCCCCGCCGCAGGCCGGACGGCCCGGCGGTGATCCCCGCGGCGGAAATGCCCTAGGCAGCGGCAGCGTCGCGGGCGAGGCTGCGGGGAACACGCCAGCCATGCCAGTCCCCGCGGAGACCACCGCCCACCCCCTCCGGTGCCTGCTTGCCATCCCGGCCTTCCGCCGCCTCTGGGCGGTGGGCGGCATCGCCAATGCCATGCGCTGGGTGGAGGTGCTGGTCGCCGCCATTTGGACTTTCGAGGCGACGGGTTCCGCCTTCGCGGTCTCGCTCGTCGCGCTGATGCGGGCACTGCCCATGCTGCTGCTCGGCGCCGCGGCCGGCGCCCTGGCCGAGCTGCTGGACCGCAAGAAGCTGCTGGTGGTGGGCCAGGCGGCGAACGGCCTCGGCGCGCTCGGGATTCTCCTGCTGGCCCTCGGCGGCGCGCTGGAGGTCTGGCACTTGGCGGCGCAGGGCTTCCTGGGCGGCCTGGTCTGGACCGGCGAGATGGCCTCCCGCCGCCGCATGCTGACGGAGGTGGCGGGCGAGCGGGACGTGGTCACGGCCGTCGCCTTCGACAGCCTGACCGCCAATACCACCCGCATGGCGGGGCCGCTGCTGGGCGGCGCGATCTACCAGTTCCTCGGCCTGCCGGCCGGCTTCGCGCTGGCGGCGCTGGGCTACGGGCTCACCTGCACGCTGCTGGCCGGCGTCGTGCATACCCAGGCACGGCGGCGCTTCGGGCCGCGGCTGCTCCTGGCGGAGATGGCAGATGCGCTGCGCGTGGTGCGGCGGATGAAGCCGCTGCAGGCGGTGATCCTGATCACCATCGCCATGAACATCTTCGGCTTCTGCTTCGTCGCCGTGCTGCCGGCTTTCGGGGCGGCGGCCTTCGCGGCCAGCCCCGTCCAGATCGGGATGCTGACCGCGGCCGAGCCGGCCGGCGCGCTGCTGACCGGGCTGGTGCTGGCGTCCCGCCGCGGCGTGCCGCTCTCGCCGGCTCTGATGTTGGGCGGCGGGGCCGGCTTTCTGCTCTGCCTTCTCCTGCTGGCCATGGTGCCGAGCCTGCCGCTCGCCCTCGGGGTGCTCATGCTGGGCGGCATCGGCACGGCACTGTTCGCCGCGCTGCAGACGGCACTGCCCGTCACCCAGGCCCCACCCGAGGCGCGGTCGCGGGTGCTCGGGCTGGTGACCACCTGCATTGGCATGGGCCCGACGGGGCAGCTCGCCATCGGGGCGCTCGCCGATTCGCTTGGCCCGGCGGCGGCCATCCCGATCATGGCCGGGCTCGGGCTGCTGATGGTGGCCGGCACGGCCTGGCAGACGCTGCGGCCCTGAGCGCCGGCTTGCCCGCCCCGCGATCGCGGCCGAAGCTCGCGCGACGCATGGAACGGAGCAGGGCATGAGCGAGCGCGTGGCGGATTATCTGGCGGGGCAGAAGGGGGCGATCCTCGAGAGGCTGCTGGCGCTGATCCGCTTCCCCTCCGTCAGCACCGACCCGGCCTTCGCCGAGGGCATGCGCGGCGCGCGCGACCTCCTGCTGGACCGTCTGCGCGGCATGGGACTGACCGAGGTGCGGCTGCTGGAACCGCCCGCCGGCATCCCGGGCGGCCAGCCCGCGATCTTCGGCGCCTGGAGCGGGGCGGGGCCGGAGAAGCCCACCATCATGATCTACGGCCATTACGACGTGCAGCCGGCCGACCCGCTGGAGCTCTGGCATTCCCCGCCCTTCGAGCCGGCAATCCGCGAGGGCCGCATCCATGCCCGCGGCGCGAGCGACGTGAAGGGTTCCACCACCATCGCCTTCGAGACGGTGGCCGGCTTCCTCGCGGTCGAGGGCGGCTGCCCGGTCAATGTGAAGCTGTTCCTGGAGGGCGAGGAGGAGATCGGCTCCCCCTCCCTCCCCGCGCTGATCGAGGCGCATCGCGACCTGCTGGCGGCGGATGCCATGCTCTCGGCCGACGGCGGCGGCGCGGCCGGTCCGCAGCCGGCGCTCAATATAGGCTGCCGCGGCATCTGCGCGCTGCAGTTCAGCCTGCGCACCGCGGCGAAGGACGCGCATTCCGGCAAGGTCGGCGGCGCCATGCGCAACGCGCTGCACGAGATGGCGCGGCTGATCGCCAGCCTGCATGACGACGAGGGCCGCGTGCTGGTGGAGGGTTTCGAGGACGGCGTGCCGCCGCTCTCCAACGCGCAGCGGGCCGAGGCGGCTTCCCTGCCCCTGGACGAGACCGCCTGGTATGCCGAATTCGGCGCCAGCCCCTTCGGCGACCCGGCCTATACGGTGCGGGAGCGGACGACGCTGCGGCCGACCGTCGAGGTGAACGGGATGTGGGGCGGCTATACCGGCGAGGGCGGCAAGACCGTCACGCCTGCCGAGGCCCATGCGAAGCTGACCATGCGCCTCGTCCCCGGGCAGGACCCGGCGGCGGCGCAGGCGGCGGTGAGGGCGCATCTGGAACGGCATGCGCCGAAGGGCGTCACGCTGGCGTTCAGCTACCGCCCCGGCGGGACGCGGGCCTTCACCCTGGCGGCCGACCATCCGCTGCGCGCGGCGGCGGCCGCGGTGCTGCGGCGGGAGAAGGGTGGCGAGCCAGCCGTCACGCGCCTCGGTGGCACGGTGCCGATCACCACCCTGTTCCAGGAGAAGCTCGGCATCGACAGCCTGATGTTCGGTCTGGCCAGCCCGGACGAGGACGCGCATGCGCCGAACGAGTTCTTCCGGCTCTCCTCGCTCGAGGAGGGGCTCCGGCTCTGGCCGATGATCCTGACCGAGTTGGGGAAGTTGCGGGCGGCGGATTTCCGCCGCAGCTGAACGCCGGGAGGGGGAGCACCTCCCCCGCCTGCTCTTGCCAGGGCGGGAAGGGCTTCATGGTTGGGTCGGAGGCGGCTGCCCCGCCGGCAGCCCTTCGGCGGCTTGGCTCTTGTCTTGCCGCCGAAGGACCGGCGCCGGCCGCCCGTCTTCGCGATGTACCGCAACGGGCTGGAGCGGCTGGCCTTGCGGCCACCGCCGGGAAAGGGCTGTGTGCCCGACGCGCCGCAGAGACGCGCCGCAGAGACGCGCCGCGCCTCTCTCCCCGACCCGCGCCGCGACCGGGCGGACCGCCCTCTGAGCGGGGGCCGGCGGCGGCATGGTTTCGGTCATGCCGCCTTCTGCCGGGTATGTCCGGGAGGATCGGCCCATGACCGCTCCACGCTCGGCCCGGCCGGTGGAGCCGTGGCTCAGCCGCGCTGCGGCGTCGCCGTCGGGATCACCGTCTTCACCAGGCTCGCATCCAGCGCCTCGTAGTCGTGATAGCCGATGGTCGCGTAGAGTTCGGCGCGGGTCTGCATGCGGTCCACCATGGCATGCGTCCCGCCCTCCTTCCGGATCGAGGCATAGAGCTCCTCGATCGCCTTGGAGGCGACGCGCAGGTGGGAGACCGGCCAGATCACCATGGAGTAGCCCATGTCCTGGAACTCCTGGGCGGTGAAAAAGGGCGTGCGGCCGAACTCGGTCATATTGGCCAGCAGCTTCACCCCCGGCATGCGGCGGGAGAATTCCCGGAACATCTCGGCGGTCGTCAGCGCCTCGGGGAAGATCGCATCCGCCCCGGCCTCCAGGTAGAGCCTGGCGCGCGCGACGGCGCCGTCCATGCCCTCGCTGGCCGCGGCATCGGTGCGGGCGATGATGTAAAGGTGCTTGCGGGCCTTCCGCGCCGCGGCGCACTTCGCCGCCATGTCATGCGCATCGGCCAGCTTCTTGTCGTTCAGGTGGCCGCACTTCTTCGGCAGCAACTGGTCTTCCAGGTGCACCGCGGCGGCCCCCGCCTCCTCGAAGGCGCGGACCATGTGCATGACGTTCAGCGCCTCGCCATAGCCGGTGTCGCCATCCACCAGCATGGGCAATCCGGTGGCGCGGTTGACCTGGCGGATCCAGAAGCAAACCTCGTCCACCGTGATCATGCCGAGATCGGGCAGCCCCATGGTCGCCGTCATCGCGGCGCCGGAGAGATAGAGCGCCTCGAACCCCGCCTTCTTCGCCAGCAGCCCGGCCATGCCGAAATGCGCGCCCGGCATCTGCAGGATCTCGGGCCGCTCCAGCAGGCGGCGGAATCGAAGGCCGGCCGGCTCGTCCGGGACATCGGCACCGATCACATAGGGCATGGCGTCTCTCTTGTGCTCACGGAGGATTCTGGGCGGGAGAAGGCGCCCGCCCCGGCGATCTGTCAATTTCGATCCTGCGGCGGCGGCAATAGGGAAAGCGTATCGCCGGCCCGGATCAGAGGAAGAGCGGGGCCGTCACCAGCACGAAAACCGGCTCCTTGGCGGCGCCCGGGGGCAGCCCGGCAAGCGGCGGCGGCGCGCCCACCTTCAGGATGGCGGGCACCGGCGCCAGACAGCCCCAAACAGACGAAGATGGCGGCGAGCGGCGTGGTCCCCCCTGCCATCGCTACCCGGCTGCAGCCGCCCTTCTTTCGTTGCCAAGTCGGAAACGGCATGGAGGGGCAGCGCGGCCATGAAGCCAAGAACGGCCGGCACGGATGCCGGCCCGGCCGGCGTGCCACCGGCCCCGGTCGCCAGACCTCCAGCAGCACTCCTATGCCGCGCATCAGGATGTTGCGCCTGCCCCCCAGGGAAAGGTCCGCCTTCGCCTCCCGCAGCGCCGGCGGCACCGGCCTCTCCGGTGCCCAGGCCCGGCGGTCCATGAATAGGCAGGGCACGCGCCGCTCGGTCGCGCCGCCCCCCCATCGTGCCCCTGCACCTTCGATCCTGCGCGTCGGCCGGAAGGGAGGGCGAGCGGTCACGACCACGGGAGGTAGAACGATCCGGACCGGCGCCACCCCGGTTGGCGCTGGCAGCGCCATCGCTTTCTGGCCTAGCCACGCCCTGGCGTGACGATTGGATCGGCGGCACCCGGGACCTGAGGGCCCCGTTGCGCGTTGCCCCGCAGCGGCAGGTGCGACCCTGTGGGGACCGCTTTGCTCAGGCGCGAACAGGGCGAAGGCCAGTAGGATGAAAGACGGACAGTCCAGCGGCAGACACTATGTGGCTCGCGCGCTCCCGATCTCCTCGCCAGGCCCGTGAACGCCCATATCGGGTCATTCCGGGACGGCGCTGAGCCGTCGTCCCGCCCAATCCCCCGGGGGTTTCCCTTACCCTCACCCGCCACTAAGGTCCGACGCGAATTCGGGAGCAGACCATGGAAATGACCGGCGAGCGGCGCATTCCTGCGCCGCGGCAGCAAGTCTGGGAAGCGCTGAACGATCCGGAGGCGCTGCGCGCCTCCATCCCCGGCTGCGAATCCGTCGAGCGCACCGCCGAAGATCAATTCCAGGCTCGCGTCGCGGTCAAGCTTGGCCCCATGTCCGCGAAGTTCGGCGGCAAGGTGAAGCTGGAGAACATCAACCCGCCCGAGAGCTACACAATCACGGGCGAGGGCAATGGCGGCGCCATGGGCTTCGCCAAGGGCGGAGCCGATGTCGCGCTGGAGGAACTCGGCCCCTCCGAGACGCTGCTGAAGTACCAGGTGAAGGCGCAGGTCGGCGGCAAGATGGCACAGCTCGGCGGCCGGCTGATCGACAGCACCGCCAAGCAGATGTCGGATCAGTTCTTCGACCGTTTCGCCGCGCGGCTGACCCCGGCGCCGGCCGAGGCGAGCGTGATGGAGGCGCAGCCCGAGGCCGCCGTGGCGCCGGGTGCCGCCCGTGGCGGCTTCGTCACGGAGGACCGCAGCGCGCCGGAGGATGCCGCCAACATCCAGGCCGGTGCCGCGATGCAGAGCCCGGCCAACCGCGCCGCGACCGATGCGCGGGTTGCCGCGGCGGCGCATGGCGGCTCGGCCGCCGGGACCGATACCGAGTACCTGCAGGACCTGGATGCGCCCGGGCCGCTCACCCAGCACGGCGCCGAGGGACCGAGCGCCGGCGGCGGCAAGCCGGTGCACCGCCCGAACCCGCGCGCGGTCGATGAGAACGCCATCCGCCCGCTGCGGCTGATGATGCAGATCGAGCCCTTCGGCCTGCCGCTGCAATTCTGGGCCGGCTGCCTCGTCATGGTCTTCATCCTGGCGCTGATGTTCCTGTGAGCGCGCCCGATCGGCCGAGCGCCGGCGAGGGCATCAACCGGCCGCGCCAGAACGACTCAGCCGAGCCGCGCCAGGCGACCGCTGCGGCCCCCGACCTGCCGGAGAGCGTCGAGGCGACGCAGAGGCTGCTCGCCCGCGGCGGCTATGTCGCGGACAAGGCGCTGGCAACCACCGTGCATCTCGCGCTGCGCATGGGCCGGCCGCTCTTCCTCGAGGGCGAGCCAGGCACCGGCAAGACCGAGATCGCCAAGGTGCTGGCGAAGGAGCTGCCGCGGCGGCTGGTCCGGCTGCAATGCTATGACGGGCTCGACCTCTCGGCGGCGGCCTATGAGTGGAACCATGCGCGCCAGCTCATGGCCATCCGCCTGGCCGAGGCGAGCGGCGGAGCCCAGGACCGCGCGGCGCTCGAGCGCGGCATCTACGCCCGCGAGTTCCTGCAGGAGCGGCCGCTGCTGCAGGCCCTGAGCCCGGAGGGCGGGCCCGCCGTCCTGCTGATCGACGAGCTCGACCGCGCCGACGAGCCCTTCGAGGCCTTCCTGCTGGAGATCCTGGCCGATTTCCAGATCAGCGTCCCGGAACTCGGCACCATCAGGGCCGCGGTGCCGCCGATCGTCATCATCACCTCCAACCGCACGCGGGAGGTGCATGACGCGATCCGCCGGCGCTGCCTCTACCACTGGGTGGACTACCCGGACGCTGCGCGGGAGCGGGCCATCCTGAAGATCCGGGCGCCGGAGGTGGCGGACCGCCTCTCCGCCCAGGTCGTCGCCTTCGTGCAGAAGCTGCGCGGCGGCGATTACTTCAAGCTGCCCGGTGTCGCCGAGACCATCGACTGGGCCGCCGCCCTCGCGGCGCTGGATGCCGAGGAGCTCGAGCCCGCCGCGGTGGACGAGACGCTCGGCGTCCTCCTCAAGTACCAGGATGACATCGCCAAGCTCCGCGGCGCCGAGGCGGCGAGGCTGGTCGCCGAGGCGAAACAGGCCGCGGCGTGAGGGCTGCCGCGGCGGCGTGTCGCCCTGCCCGGCTTTGGCAGGGGGCTCTGCCGCCCGCCCCCCCGCCGTGGACCGCACCGGCCTCCGGACCCCTGCGTGGGTTCGTCCTCGGGAGGGGCAACTCCTTGGGGGTTCCCCCTCCCGACGATAGACTCATGGGTTCGGGGGAGAGGGGGGACGGCGTCCCCCCCTGCGACGGAGCCGGGACATGAGCGAATTCGCAGCCATGGGCGCCCTGACGACACCGTCCGGCCGCGCCCTGGCGGACAACCTGCTCGCCTTCGTGCGGCTCCTGCGGCGGGCGGGGTTGCGCGTCGGCACGGCGGATGTGCTGGCGGCGGCGGAGGCGATCTCGCTGGTCGACATCGGCGACCGGCGGCTGGTGCACGCCGCCCTGCGCGCCGTGATGGTGCGCCGGCACGAGGATTTCGACGTCTTCGACCAGGCCTTCCTGCTGTTCTGGCGGGACCCGGAGGCGGGACGGAACGCCGCCGCCATGGCCCTGCTGGAGGGTTTCCGGGAACGGCAGAAGGCGCCGCCTTCCAGCCGGCGCGTGGCCGAAGCAATGACGCCGCCCAGGCCGTCGCAGCACCCCCCGCAGCCGCCGGAGGAGAAGCCGCCGCTCGAGGTCGCGCTGACCGTCAGCGAGCAGGAGCGGTTGCAGAGCATGGATTTCGAGGCCATGTCGGCCACCGAGATCAATGAGGCGAAGAGGGAGATCAGGAAGCTCGTCCTGCCGCTGGATGCCCGGCCGACCCGGCGCTTCCGGCCGGACCCGCTGGGGCCAGTGGTCGATCTGCGTGCCACCATCCGCGCCAGCCTGCATGAGGGGGGCGAGATCCTGACGCTTGAGCGCCGGCGCAAGGTGACGCGGCCGCCGCCGCTGGTCGCGCTCTGCGACATCTCCGGCAGCATGGCGCGCTATGCGCAGATCCTGCTGCATTTCCTGCATGCGGTGACCAATGACCGCGACCGGGTGCACAGCTTCCTGTTCGGGACGCGCCTGACCAATGTCACGCGCCAACTCCGCAGCAAGGATGCGGAAGTGGCCTTCGAGCTGGTCTCGCACATCGTCCCGGACTGGTCCGGCGGCACGCGCATCGGCGAGTCGCTGGAGTTGTTCAACAGGCAGTGGGCGCGCCGGGTGCTGGGACAGGGCGCCGTGGTGCTGCTGATCACCGATGGGCTGGACCGGGAGGGGGCGAAGGGCCTGGCGGAGGCAACGGATCGGCTCCGCCGTTCCTGCCGGCGACTGATCTGGCTGAATCCCCTGTTGCGGTACGAGGGGTTCCAGCCCAGATCCCAGGGGATCCGGGCGATGCTGCCGCATGTGGACGAGTTCCGTCCGGTGCATAATCTGCAGAGCCTGCGGGCGCTGGTGGAGTCTCTCAGCGGCCCGCAGCCCGGGAGGAGGATGGCGGCATGAGCGAACCTGTGTCCCGCACGCATTCGCACGACGACGACGTGCTGGCGACCGCCGCCGACTGGCGCGCTGCGGGCGAGACGGTCGCGCTCGCGACCGTGGTGGAAACCTGGGGCTCCTCGCCCCGGCCGGCCGGCTCGCGCCTGGCGGTCAGTGCCTCGGGCAAGCTTGCGGGCAGCGTCTCGGGCGGCTGCATCGAAGGCGCGGTGGCCGATGCGGCGAAGGAGACAATGCAGACCGGTGCGCCGCAATTGCTGGATTTCGGCATCTCCGACGAACGGGCCTGGGAGGTTGGACTTGCTTGCGGCGGCAAGCTGAAGGTCTTCGTGGAGAAGCTCTCGTGACGCCCGAGGTCCTGGCGGCGCTGCAGGCCGCGCAGGCGGCGAAGCGCCCGGTCGCCCTGCTGACCCGGCTGACGGATGGCCACCAGTGCCTCTGGCCCGACACTGCCGTGCCGGGCGCGCTGGCGGAGGCCGCGCAGGCCGCGTTGCGGGACGACGCAGCGCAGAACGTCACCCTGGATGGCGAGCCCTGGTTCGTCCACCCGCACAACCCGCCGCTGCGTATGATCATCGTCGGCGCCGTGCATATCGCCCAGGCGCTGGTGCCGATGGCCCAGACGGCCGGCTTCGCCGTCACGGTGGTCGATCCCCGCCGCGCCTGGGCGACCGCGGACCGTTTCCCGGGCATCACCCTGATCCATGAATGGACCGACGACGCCATGCTGGCGCTGGCACCGGATGCGCGCACCGCTGTGGTCACCCTGACCCATGATCCGAAACTCGACGACCCGGCGCTCGATATCGCGCTGAAGTCGGACGCCTTCTATATCGGGGCGCTCGGTAGCCGCCGGACCCATGCCAAGCGCGTGGCGCGGCTGACCGAGGCGGGCCATTCGGAGGCCGCCCTCGCGCGCATCAACGCCCCCGTCGGGCTCAACATCGAGGCGGTGACCGCGCCCGAGATCGCACTCTCGATCCTGGCCGAGGTGGTGGCGACGCGGCGCGGATCGCCGCTCGCCCGACGGACGGCCCCGGCACCGGCGGTGGCCGCATGATCTTCGGGCCGACCCCATTGGACGAGGCGCGCGGCGCCGTCCTCGCCCACACCGTCAGGCTGCAGGGCCGCGTGCTGAAGAAGGGCACGGTGCTCGATCAGGCGGCGATCGCGGCGCTGCAGCAGGGCGGCCATGGCAGCGTCATCGCGGCGCGGCTCGAACCCGGCGATGTACCGGAGAACGAGGCCGCCGACCGGCTGGCCAATGCGCTGATGGGGCCTCTGCTCGCGCGCTCGCGCGCCTCCACCGGTCGGGTGAACCTCTTTGCCGAAAGCGCCGGGCTGCTGGTGGTGAACCCCGCCGTCATCAACCGCCTGAACGCGCTCGATGAATCGCTGACTGTCGCGACCCTCGCCTCCTACCAGCCGGTGGCGGCGAAGGAGATGCTGGCGACCATTAAGGTCATTCCCTTCGCCGTGCCGGGCCCGGTGCTGCAGGTGGCGGAGGCGATGGCGAAGCAGGGCCCACCCGCCCTCTCCCTGCATCCCTTCCGCCCGCTGAAGGTGGGGCTCGTCCTCACCGAATTGCCGGGGGTGAAGGAAAGCGTGATGGAGGGAGCCGTGGAGGCGACGCGTGACCGCGTCGAGACCCTCTGCGGCACCCTGCTGCCGCATGAGCGCACCCGGCACGAGACGACGCCGATCGCCGATGCGCTGAACCGGCTGCGCCGACAGGGCGCGCAGATCCTGCTGGTCGCCGGCGCCTCCGCCGTGGTGGATCGGCGGGATGTCGGCCCGGCCGCCATCGTGCGGGCCGGCGGCACCATCGACCATTTCGGCATGCCGGTGGATCCGGGGAATCTGATCTGCCTCGGCCGCATCGACGACATCCCGGCCCTCGTCCTGCCGGGCTGCGCCAAGTCCCCCAAGCTCAACGGCATCGACTGGGTGCTGCAGCGGCTCTTCGCCGGCCTGGTCGTGACGCCTCGGGACGTGATGGGCATGGGCGTCGGCGGGCTGCTCAAGGAGATCGATACGCGGCCGCTGCCGCGAGCCGAGGCGGCGAACACCCCCGCCCCTGCCCTCCCCCCCCGGCGCGGCCGTCAGGTGGCGGCGCTGGTGCTGGCGGCCGGCCGCAGCCGGCGCATGGCGCCGCTGAACAAGCTGCTGGTACCGGACGAGCATGGGGTTCCGATGGTGGCACGGGTGGTGGACAACGCGCTCGCCTCCCGGGCCCGTCCTGTCGTCGTCGTCACGGGCTATGAGCGGGAGCGGGTGGAGCAGGCGCTGACCGGCCGCCCCGTGCTCTTCGCCCATGCCGAGGACTATGCCGAGGGGCTCTCGGCCAGCCTCAAGGCCGGCCTGGGCGCCCTGCCGCCGGAGGTCGAGGGCGTCGTCATCTGCCTCGGCGACATGCCGCTGGTGGCGGGGCCGATGATCGACCGGCTGATGGCCGCCTTCGATCCGGAGGAAGGCCGTGCCATCGTCATGCCGACCTTCCGCGGCAAGCAGGGCAATCCGATGCTCTGGTCACGCGAATTCCTGCCGGAGATGATGACCATCACCGGCGATGTCGGCGCCCGGCACCTGGTGGGCAAGCATGCCGACCGGATGGCGGAGGTCGAGATGGCCGATGATGCGGTGCTGCGCGACTTCGACACCACGGACGCGCTGAAGAAGGCGCCGGGCTTCGCCGGCGTCCGCTGAGGCGGCGCCGTCCCGGCGCGGGCGCGCCATGCTGACCGCCATCCTGCTCGCGCTCGGCACCTATCTCGCCATCGCCGGCGGCCTCTGGGCGGCGCAGGAACGGCTGATTTTCCTCCCCGACCAGCGTCCACTGGCCGCCGCCGGCCCTTTCGCCCTGGGGCGGCTGCGGACGCCGGACGGGCTTGATCTCGCTTTCCTGCATGCCCCGCCGCGCGCCCCCGCTGCGCCGGTCATTCTCTATTTCCAGGGCAATGGCGGCCAGGCGGCGGACCGGGCCGGTGCGCTCACGCCCGTCGTCGCGCGCGGCGCCGGTGTCGTGATCGCGGGCTACCGAGGCTATGGCGGCAATCCCGGCGCTCCCTCCGAGGCCGGGCTCCGGCGCGACGCCGCGGCGCATCTCGCCTGGCTGCGCGCGCGCCATCCCGGCGCGCCGGTGGTGCTCTGGGGGGAGAGCCTCGGCGGCGCGCTGGCCACCCAACTGGCACGCGAGGACCCGGCGGGCGTGGTGGCGCTTGTCCTGGACAGTCCCTTCACCTCGATCGCCAAGCTGGCGCAGGCGCACTACCCGTGGCTGCCGGTCCGTGCCCTGCTCCGCCACGCCTTCGAGAGCGAGGCGGCTCTGGCCGCGCTCCGCCTGCCCGTGCTGATCCTGCATGCGGACGGCGATGCGGTGGTGCCCGCCGCGCATGGCCGCCGCATGCTGGCCGTGGCGCAGGCGGCCGGCGCGCCGGCGGAAGCGCTGTTCCTGCCCGGCGGCGCGCATCCGGCGGTGCTGAACGGCGGGCCGGCGCCCATGGCCGCGGCGCTGCGCTTCCTCGATCGGGTGGCGCCGGCACGATAGGAAGGGCCGCCCGCGCTAGAGTA
Organism: Roseicella aerolata; assembly: GCF_020523605.1. GTDB lineage: Bacteria > Pseudomonadota > Alphaproteobacteria > Acetobacterales > Acetobacteraceae > Paracraurococcus > Paracraurococcus aerolatus. Next base: position 13,404 of record NZ_JAJAQI010000076.1, read on the forward strand.
GATCGCGGAGGGGCGTGAACGCCCCGCAGCGTGAATCTGCTCTACAAACAGCGGTCTACAGCGGATTGGCGTTCAGTCTTGAACGCAATCCGCTGTAGAGCGTCTTCCGTTCGCCTTGGCTCACGGAGGACGCTCTAGCAGCCTGTCGGATTCCCAACGGGCCTGAGATCGGCGAGTCTGTTCGGCATGACGCAGTTCATTCCGTTCAGCCGCGACCAGGCTTTTCTGCTGCCGCCGGATGCCAAGGATTGGT
>NZ_JAJAQI010000077.1 GCF_020523605.1 Roseicella aerolata
ACCACCGTGGTATCGCTCGTCATGGCGTATCGCTCCTTCGGGAGGTCCTGGCAGGCTCGTCACCCGCCTCGATACGCCGCCTCTCTCAGCCCGCCATCACCCAGTTTCGGCCATAGCTCCCATACCCCCGATGCGCTGGCGAATTACTACGGGGAGCGGGCGCTGGCGGCGCTGCGGCAGGTGGCGGAGGTGCGGCTGAACGACACGGGCCGGCACCTCGCGGGGCGGGAACTGGCCGAGGCGGCGGCGGGCTGCGAGGCCATCGTCAGCTACCGGCAATCGCCGGGGGAGGCGGAGACCTTCCGCCATGCGCCCGACCTCGTCGCCTTCCTGCGCTGCGCGGTGGATATCCGCAACGTGGATGTGGCAGCGGCCAGCGAGGCGGGCATCCTGGTGACGCGCGCGACGCCGGGCTTCATCCCCTCGGTCGCGGAACTCGTGCTCGGGCAGATGGTGGACCTGGCGCGCGGGGTCAGCGAGGCGGCCGCGGCCTATCATCGCGGCGAGGTGCCGCCGGCGCGGATGGGGCGGCAATTGGCGGGCAGCACCCTCGGCATCATCGGCTACGGCGCCATCGGGCGGTACCTCGCGCCGCTCGGCCTTGCGCTTGGCATGCGGGTGCTGGTGGCGGACCCCCATGCGGCGCCGGAGGATGCGCGCCTCGTCCATGTCCCGCTGGAGCGGCTGCTGGCCGAGAGCGACGTGGTCGTCTGCCTGGCGGTGGCGACGGCGGAGACGGAGAACCTGCTGGATGCCGCCGCCTTCGCCCGCATGAAGCGCGGCGCGCTGTTCCTCAACCCCTCCCGCGGCAACCTGGTGGAGGAGGCGGCGCTGCTGGCGGCGCTGGAGAGCGGGCAGATCGGCGGCGCCGCCATGGATGTCGGCCGGGCGCCGGACCAGATGCCGAGCCCGGACCTGGCCAAGCACCCGAAGGTGGTGGCGACGCCGCATATCGGCGGCCTGACGCCGCAGGCGATCGAGCACCAGGCCTTCGACACGGTCAGGCAGGTGACGGCGCTGGCGGAGGCAAGGCTGCCGGAGCATGCGGTGAATGCCGCCGCGGCGACGCGGCTCGCCCGCCTGGGCATCGCCCTCCCGCCTGCATAGGGGGGCCGCCGGCCAGCGGCAGGGGCGCAGGACCGGGCGATCAGCCGCCGGAAGACTGCTGGCGCAGTTCGGCCTCCTGCGCGGCGAGTTCCGGCGTCATGGCCTCGCCGAAATCGACCATCTCGAAGAGCGGCCGGATCTCCACCTCGCTCGGGCCGGGCATCGGGTTCGGGCAGCGCTTCACCCACGCGACTGCTTCGGCCATGTCCTTCACCTGCCAGAGCCAGAAGCCGGCGACCAGCTCGCCGGTCGCGGGGAAAGGGCCGTCAATGACGGTGCGTCCAGGGCCGTCGAAGGCCACGCGCTTGCCCTGCGAGGAGGGCTTCAGCCCCTCGCCGGCGAGGAGGATGCCGGCCTTGGCGAGGTCCTCGTTGAACCGGCCCATGGCCTCCAGCAGCTCGGTCGAGGGCAGGGTGCCCGCCTCGCTGTCCTTCGTCGCCTTCACCAGAACCATCACGCGCATCGTCTCGTCTCCCGTAGAAGGGTGGGGCCGCGCGGCCCCGCTGGTGTCGGAGCGGCTCTAGCCTTCGAAGGCCCGTTGCAGGGCGGGCAGGTCCAGCTTCACCATGCCCTGGATCGCCTGCATCAGCCGCCCGGCCTGCGCGGCATCGGCCGCCTGCATCATGTCGCCGAGCGGGCCGGGCACGACCTGCCAGGAGACGCCGTAGCGGTCCTTCAGCCAGCCGCAGCAGATGGGTGCGCCGCCCTCGAGCAGGCGGTCCCAGAGGGCGTCCACCTCCGCCTGTGTGCGGCAGGTGAGGAAGAGGGAGATGCCGGGGCTCGGCCGTTCCTCGCCGGGCGGGTTGAACAGGATCACCTCCTGCCCCGCGAGGTCTATGACCACGGCGATGAGCGAGCCCTCGGCGCCCATGCGCATCTCGCCGCGGCGCTCGGCCGGCTGGCCGGCGGCGCGGAAGGCGGAGAGGTAGAAGGCGGCGGCTTCCTCGGCCCGCTCGGGGATCCAGATGCAGGGGGCGAGCGTCGCCATGGCCTCAGCCCTCCGCCATGGCGGCCCTGGCCGCCGCGACATCCATCCACATCACCTCCCAGACATGGCCGTCCGGGTCCTCGAAGCTGCGGCCATACATGAAGCCGTGGTCCTGCTTCGGGCCGGGATCGGCGGTGCCGCCGGCATCGGCCGCGCGCGCGACGATGGCGTCCACCTCCGCCGCGCTGTCCATGGAAAGGCAGAGCAGCACCTGGCAGGTCCGCTTTGCGTCCGGGATCTGCTTCGGGGTGAACTGGCGGAATTTGTCGTGGGTCAGCAGCATGACGTGGATGGTGTCGGAGAAGACCATGCAGGCCGCGGTCTCGTCGGTGAAGCTGGGCTCGTTGCGCGCGCCCACGGCCTCGTAGAAGGCCATGGAGCGGGGCAGATCCGCGACGGGCAGGTTCACGAAGATCAGCTTCGGCATCGGGTGTCCCTCTCCCTGGTGGCGGTTGACAGGCTTACCGATCTAGTTAAGAAAAACAACTAAGATGTCAGAAAATATACCTCACGAAATTGCGCCCCAACCACGCCGCCAGCCGCGCCGCTACGAGGACGCCTGCGGCGCGGCGCATGCCCTGGACCTCGTGGGCGACCGCTGGGCGCTGCTGGTGATGCGCGAACTGCTGCTCGGGCCGCGCCGGTTCGGGGACCTGCGCGCGAGCCTGTGCGGCATCAGCGCCAATATCCTGACGCAGCGCCTGGAGGAGCTGGAGGCGATCGGGGTGGTGGAGCGCCGGGTGCTGCCGCCGCCGGCGAGGGTGCAGGTCTATGCGCTGACGCCCTGGGGGATGGAGAGCGAGCCGATCTTCCAGGCGCTGGGGCGCTGGGCGGCGCGGTCCCCGCGGCACGACCCGCGCCTGCCGATCAGCGCGGTATCCTTCCTGCTGTCGCTGCGCACCATGTTCGACGCGCCGCGGGCGGAGGGGCTGCGGGCGCGCCTTGGCTTCCGGCTGGGCGAGGAGGAGTTCGTCGCGCGGCTCGGCGGCGGGCAGATCCTGGTGGAGGCGGGACCGGTCGCGGGGGCGGATGTGGTCTTTGCGGGCAGCCCGGCCGTGATGGCCGCCGCGGTCTATGGCGGCGTGCCGCTCCCGGCGCTGGAGGCGGAAGGCGCGCTGCGCGTCGAAGGCGACCGCGCCCTGGCCGAACGTTTCCTCGGCCTGTTCCCGCTGCCGCCGAAGGCGGGCGGGTAGAGCCAGGCCGGGTCCTGGGGACCCGAACCCTCCGGCGGGGGTAGGGGGGCGGAGCCCCCGCCTGGCGGCACATTGCCGCGGCCCGCGACGCGCCGCATGTCCTTGCCGACGCTGCGTGCCGCAGGCCCCTTGCCGGGCGTGCCCTCCGCCGCCTGGCCTTCGCCGCCCAGCGAGAGAGGACGGCGCGCCGCAGCGCGTGCATCATGTGGCCCGGTGGTCCCGCGCGTGCCCGCCCGGCGGCTGGTGGACATCCACGGCCTGCCCGCGGCGTCCGGCGATGCCGATCCGATGCGCGCAGCCCGCGCGAGGGGGCGGCGCCGGTTTGCCTTCCGGCACCGAAGCGCTGGGGGCACCGGAGCCTCCATGGCGCCTCTCATGGTCGGTCGACCATGCCATGGCTTGCGGCCGGGGCCGGATAGGGGTGATATGGCCGCGAGGCCCCGCCCAAAGGGCCGCCTGGGACGGGAAACGGCATGTTCAGCGGGTATCGCCCGATCGATTGCGACCTCCATCCGATGGTGCCGGGGATGAAGGCGCTGACCCCCTATATGGACGCCTTCTGGGCGGACCAGGTGGTGGAGCGGGGGATCACCACGCTCGACAGCCAGTCCTGGCCGGTGGGCTCGCCCAAGACCATCCGGGCGGACTGGCGCGGGCCGAACGGCCGCGGGGCGGAGACGGTCGAGCAACTGCGGGCGCAGGTGCTGGACCGGTTCGGGGTGGAAACCGCCATCCTCAACCCGCTCTACGGCGTGCAGCTTGTCCTCAACCAGGACATGGCGGTCGCCTTCACCCGGGCGCTGAACGACTGGACGCGGGCCGAGTGGCTGGACCGCGACGACCGGCTCCGTGCCTCCATCGTGCTGCCCATGCAGAGCGTGGAGGCGGCGGTCGCCGAGGTCGAGCGGCTGGCGCCGGACCGGCGCTTCGTGCAGGTGCTGGCGCTGGCGCTGGGGGAGGACCCGCTGGGCAAGCGGCAGTACTGGCCGATCTACGAGGCCTGCGTGCGCCACGGCTTGCCGCTCGGCATCCATGCCGGCAGCGCCTATCGCCACCCGCAGACCTCGGTCGGCTGGACCTCCTGGTACCTGGAGGAATACGCGGCCAACCAGCAGGGTTTTCAAAGCTGCCTCGCCAGCCTGCTGACCGAAGGGGCGCTGGTGAAGTTCCCGCAGCTCAAGGTCGTCCTGCTTGAGTCGGGGGTGACCTGGCTGCCCGCCTTCCTCTGGCGCCTCCAGAAGGTCTGGAAAGGGGTGCGCTTCGAGATCCCCTGGGTGGACCGCCTGCCGGCCGAGATCATCCGGGAGCAGGTGCGCCTGACGGTGCAGCCCTTCGACGCCCCGGCCGAGGCGGTGCCGCGGGTGCTGGACCATCTGCGCTCCGACCGGATGCTGCTCTGGGCCTCGGACTGGCCGCACTGGCAATTCGACGGGGATGCGGCGGTGCCCCCGGGCATCCCTGATGCGTTGCTGCTGAAGTTGCTGCGCGAGAACGCGCTCGCCACCTATGACCGGATCCGGGAAGGAGCCCTGGCATGATGAACGTCGTCCAGCCCATTGCCGTCCCCGGCAAGCCGCCGGCCGCGACGCTCGGCCTGATTGATGTAGATATCCATCCGCGGCCGAAATCGATCACCGAGTTCAGGCCCTTCCTGTCCGACCGCTGGTGGCAGCACCTGCAGAGCTGGGGGATGCGTCCCCGGCACGGCTTCACGGCCGGCCAGCCGCCCTTCCCGAAGGCGCAGCCGCTCGCCTCCCGCCGTGACGCCTGGCCGCCCAATGGCGGCACCCCGGCCTCGGACCTCGACTTCCTGCGCTTCCAGCTGCTGGACAATTACGGCGTGGATGTCGGCGTGCTGAATCCCCTGCAGCCGAGCGGGCAGGGGGACCGCAACAGCGCCTTCTCCGCCGCCATGGCCCATGCGGTGAACGAGTGGCAGCTGGAGCACTGGCTGCGCAAGGAACCCCGCCTGCGCGGCAGCATCGTGGTGCCCTATGAGGACCCGCAGGCCTCCGCGGCCGAGATCCGCAAGCGCGCCGGCGACCCGAATTTCTGCCAGGTCCTGATGATGAGCCGCACGGCCGAGCCCTGCGGCAACCCGCGCTACTGGCCGATCTACGAGGCGGCGGCGGAGGCCGGCCTGCCCGTTGCCTTCCACGCCTTCGGCTATTCCGGCTGGGCCATGACCAATGGCGGCTGGCCGAGCTTCTACATCGAGGAGGTGAGCGAGCACGCCACCTCCTGCCAGAACCAGGTGATCTCCCTGGTGGTGGAGGGCGTGTTCGAGCGCTTCCCGGCGCTGAAGGTCATCCTGATCGAGTGCGGCTTCGCCTGGCTGCCCTCCGTCGCCTGGCGGCTCGACACCCACTGGAAGACGCTGAAATCCGAGGTGCCGCACCTGACGCGCCTGCCGTCCGAGCAGATCCGCCAGCATGTCTGGGTCTCCACCCAGCCGATGGAGGAGCCGGAGCGCGGCGCGCATTTGGTCGATATCTGCGAATGGATCGGCTGGGACCGGATCCTCTTCGCCTCCGACTACCCGCACTGGGACTTCGACGACCCGCGCCAGGCCCTGCCGGGGACGATCCCGGCGGAGAGGCGGGCGGGCATCTATGGGGGCAACGCCAAGGCCCTGTACGGCCTTTGAGGCCCGTCAGGGGGAGGAGGGGAACCTCCTCCCCCTGGTTGGGCGCACTGCGCCCAACCCCCTCCACCCTTTTTCCGTGAGTCTGCGCGTGGCCAAGCTTGTCGTGGGACCCGTCTCCGAGATTCCGCCGGGCGGGCGGAAACTGGTGGAGGCGGAGGGGAAGCGGATCGTCGTCTTCAACCTTTCGGGCGAGTTCTTCGCGCTGAGCGACCGCTGCCCGCACCAGGGCGGCAGCCTCTGTGCCGGGCTGGTCAGCGGCCATGTCGAGAGCAAGGAGCCGGGCGTGTATCACTACGCCCGCCGCGGCGAGATGATCCGCTGCCCCTGGCACTACTGGGAATTCGACATCCGCACGGGGAAAAGCTGGTTCGACCCGAAGCGGGTGCAGGTGCGGCAATTCCCGGCGCATGTGGAGAGCGGGGCGGCGCTGGTGGAAGGGCCCTATACGGCGGAGACGTTTCCGGTGCGGGTCGAGGATGAGTATGTGGTGGTGGAGGCTTGAGCGGCCTGGAACTGAAACGCTAAGCCCGCACCGACCCTTGAGAGTTGAATTGTATACTCATCCGGGGTTGTCCAATTTCCATTCTCAAACTTTAATGGGGCGTAGTATGATCAACGCTTGCATGCTTGCCGCAAACACGTTGAGGTTCGAGACGTATGGGCGTTGTTCAACTCCGACAGGTAAAATCTTACTTGGAAAAGAATTTTGTGCCGTTGATTGACTTGGTAGACTACCAGGAAAAATCTGAAAATGACAAACAAAATGCAGGGCTAACAAGAGCTCTTGCTGCATTTGCGCTATGCAACGCTGCGGATCTTACGCCTGAAATTGCAGTTTCTAGCATAACTGATGGCTATGACGATAACGGTTTGGACGCCGTTTACCATGCAGCTGAGGACAAAACCTTATATCTTTGCCAATCGAAGTGGTCAAACGATGGCTTGGGATCCATAGATGTTGGAGGTGCAGAAAAATTTGCTCGCGGTGTGCGAGATATACTCAGCTTGAAACTTGACAGATTTAACTCCAAAATCACGACTCGCAAAGATGTCATAGAAGAGGCCATTAACAACAGCGTAAGAATAAATCTCATAATTGTTTACTCTGGTAGCGACAAAATTAGTGAGCATGTTAAGCGGGTATTCTCAGATCTCTTGGCGGATCTTAATGATACGGGCGACGTTGCTGTTCTCGATGTTGTTTCGCAGGAAAATTTATACAGTATTGTGTCAATGGGAGGCCGTGGTGAACCGGTCGATATAGCGATTCAGCTATTTGATTGGGGGCAGACTAAGGCGCCTTATCAAGCCTTTTACGGTCAGGTGGCTGCCAGTGATGTGGCGCAATGGGGCGCAAGGTGGAGGCATAAGATATTCTCAAAAAATATTAGATCATTTCTAGGTTCAAATACGGCGGTCAACGAAGGGATCGCTGACTCAATCCGGAAAACCCCGGCGCATTTTTGGTATTTAAACAACGGAATTACTGCATTGTGCTCACGCGTTCAGAAGCGTGCTGTGGGTGGGAATAGCAGAGAAGCGGGTACCTTTGAGTGTCAGGGCGTTGCCATTGTGAATGGAGCACAGACTGTTGGCACAATCACTAGTCTGGCAGAGACGGCGGGCGAAGAACTCGCCACAGCTCGGGTTCCCATAAGGCTTATTTCCCTTGAAGGATGCCCTCCAGAATTCGCAAACGAGGTTACGCGCGCGACTAATACTCAGAACCGGGTTGATGCAAGAAATTTCGTTGCGCTTGACCAGGAACAGGCCCGCCTCCGATCTGAATTGCTGATTGATGGAATAGACTATGAGTATCGGCAAGGGGAGGGCGAGCCAAACGGCGAAAATAGGTTTGGTCTAGTCGACGCCACGATTGCGCTTGCCTGCTCATCAAGTTCACCTGATTTAGCGGTTCAGGCGAAGCGTGAAATCAGCAAGCTTTGGGATGACCTATCCCGCCCTCCTTACAAGCTGATGTTTAACTCAGGCCTTTCGGGTCTCAAGCTTTGGCATCTCGTTCAAATTCTGCGCGAAATTGATTCAGCGCTAGAGGATCTGCGCTATTTCGTATCAGATGCCAGAGTGAAGAGCGTCATCATAAATGGCAATAGATTGGTGGCGCACATAGTTTTCCGCAATTTTATCTGTGCTAATATCGGCTTAGTTTATTTTAAAATTTTGGATCACACAGACACTCTGCACGTGCTTACTCAACAGGTTGTCATAAAAATCGCTGAGGTCATTGTTGATTGCTACGGAGATTCTTATTTGGCGCATCTTTTCAAGAACCTTTCTAAATGTAAAGATGTTGCCAATCAAGTTGGAGCAATAGCCCCTGACGCAAAGGCAGTTGATGCGATGCGAATTGCCCGTCAAGAATTGTCCTAATCAATCGACAATTGCATTCGAAAAAATATTTGTGAAAGCATTATGTCTTGGGAGGCCTGCTGGATGTGAGCTTTGTAGTGCCGAACGCGGGACGATGACGGGAAATATAAGCATTTTCGGCCATTGAGTCGAAAACCCCACCCCACCACCCCGCGTTCGCGCCCCCATGCGAATCGGCTGGTGCTGCAAATGGCTTCCCCCGCCCGGCGACCCCCGCCCGGCCACCGCCCTGAACCTCCGCGACACCACCGTCGCCGCGCTCTCCCGCCTCTCCCCAGCCCAGGCCACGGAGAAGCTCCTCGGCCTCGTCCAGGGCAACCTCGCCGCCCTGGCCGCGCAGGTGGAGGAAGCGGCCAGCGCCCCGCCGCTCGAACGGTGCCTGCGCATCATCAGCAGCGTCCTGCCCCTCTACACCCACCCCGTCGCCCGTCCGCGCTATGACGAACCGGCGCTGCGCGATCTCATCGAGCCGGGCCTCGCCGCCATCGGCGTCCGCGCCCGGGATGCCGGCCTCCGCCTCTCCATGCATCCCGGCCAGTACTGCCTGCTCGCCACCGACAACCCGGCCGCGCTCGCCAGCAGCGTCGCCGAGCTCGACTACCATACGGAGGTCATGCGCTGGCTCGGCCTCGCCGGCGGCTGGCATCCCGGGGGGGCGCATATCAACATCCATGGCGGCGCCCGCGCCCCGGGCATCGAGGGCTTCCGCCGCGGCTTCGCCCTGCTGGCCGAGGACACCCGCGCCCTGCTGACGGTGGAGAATGACGAGGCCGCCTATGGCCTCGACGACCTCCTGCCGCTGGCCGAGACCCTGCCCATCACCCTCGACCTGCACCACCACTGGTGCTTCACCCGCGGCGAGCACATCGCCCCCGACGACCCCCGCATCGCCCTGGTCCGCGCGAGCTGGCGCGGCACCCGCCCCATGGGCCACCTCTCCGCCCCGCGGGAGGACCTGCTGCCCGGCGGCCTCGACCCCGATGCCCTGCCGGACTTCCAGGCCCTGCTCGCCGCTGGCCTCCCGGCGCGGGAGATGCGCAAGCATTCCGACCGCCTGTGGAACCGCGCCATCAATGACTGGGCCGTGGCCCACCTGGCATGGACCGACCTGGAGGTGGAGGCGAAGGCCAAGAACCTGGCCAGCCACGATCTGGCCGAGGCCACCCGCGCCGCCGCCGCTGCCCCCGCGCCGCGGAAACTGGCGTCCGGCGCCGCCAGCCGCTAGAAGGCGCGGTCACGCCGTACCGGACCCCAAAGCAGCCCCATGGCCACCGTCCTCCTGATCATTCACCTTTTTGTGACGCTCGCCCTGATCGGGGTGGTGCTGCTCCAGCGCAGTGAGGGCGGGGGGCTCGGCATCGGCTCCTCCCAGGGCATGGGCGGGTTCATGACCGGCCGCGGCACGGCCAACCTGCTGACCCGCACCACCGCCGTCCTGGGCACCGCCTTCTTCGCGCTCTCCCTGGCGCTGGCGCTGCTCGGCCGCGGCACCACCGCGCCGCGCTCGATCCTGGAAGCACCGCCCGTGGCTCCGGCGCCGACCGCGCCGGCGCCCGCGCCGAGCGTCCCCACCAACTGACGCGCAGCAGGGGACGCTGTCCCCCTGCAAAGGGCCGGTTGGATCTGTACCTCCAACCCCGTCGAACCCTTGAGGCCACGCGGAACGGGGGACCCCGTAGGGGGAACCCCGTTCTTCGTTGAACCCACACAGGGGGCCGGGGACCGGTTCGGCCCCCGGCGGGGGTTCAAGGGGGGCAGAGCCCCCCGCCACGCATGGCGGCACATCAACTCGCGGGTAGCGGCGCGCCGCACCACAGGTTATGGAGGGCGCCCATGGCGCGGTTCGTATTCATCACCGGCGGCGTGGTCTCCTCCCTCGGAAAGGGCATCGCAGCGGCGTCGCTTGGCGCGCTGTTGCAGGCACGCGGCTACAAGGTCCGGCTCCGGAAGCTGGACCCCTATCTCAACGTCGATCCGGGCACGATGAGCCCGTATCAGCACGGCGAGGTCTTCGTCACCGATGACGGGGCGGAGACCGATCTCGACCTCGGGCACTATGAGCGCTTCACCGGCGTGCATGCCTCGAAGGCCGACAACTGGACGACGGGGCGCATCTACTCCGACGTCATCGCGGCGGAGCGCCGCGGCGACTACCTGGGCGGCACCGTCCAGGTCATTCCCCACATCACCGACAAGATCAAGGAAGTCGTCCAGGCCGAGACCGATGGCTACGACTTCGTCCTGGTCGAGATCGGCGGCACGGTCGGCGACATCGAGTCGCTGCCCTTCCTTGAAGCCATCCGGCAATTGGCGAACGAGATGGGGCCGCAGCGCAGCCTCTTCGTGCATCTCACGCTGGTGCCCTACATCCCCTCGGCCGGCGAGCTGAAGACCAAGCCGACCCAGCACAGCGTGAAGGAATTGCTGGGCCTCGGCATCCAGCCGCAGGTCCTGCTCTGCCGCTGCGACCGGCCGATCCCGGAGAATGAGCGGCGCAAGATCGCGCTGTTCTGCAACGTGCGGCCGGAAAGCGTGATCCCGGCGCTGGATGCCAGCACCATCTACGACGTCCCCCTGCAATACCATGCCGAGGGCATGGACCAGGAGGTGCTGCGGCATTTCGGCCTCTCGGCCTATGGCGAGCCGGACATGCGCCGGTGGGAGAAGATCGTCCATGCCGTGAAGTCGCCGGAGGGCGAGGTCACCATCGCCGTCGTCGGCAAGTACACCAACCTGCTGGACAGCTATAAGTCGCTGGCCGAGGCGCTGACCCATGGCGGCATCGCCCATAATGTGCGGGTGAAGCTGGACTGGGTCGATTCCGAGGTCTTCGAGCGCGACGAGGCCGCCGTGGCGCGGCTGGAGGGCGCGAGCGGCATCCTGGTCCCCGGCGGCTTCGGGGAGCGCGGCAGCGCCGGCAAGCTGGAGGCGGTGCGCTTCGCGCGGGAGCGCAGGATCCCCTTCTTCGGCATCTGCTTCGGCATGCAGATGGCGGTGATCGAGGCGGCCCGCAGCCTGGTCGGCCTCAAGGGCGCCTCCTCGACCGAATTCGGCCCCTGCGAGCACCCCGTGGTCGGCCTGATGACCGAATGGCTGCGCGGCAATGCGCTGGAGCGCCGCAGCGCCCAGGGCGACCTCGGCGGCACCATGCGCCTCGGCTCCTATGTCGCGCGGCTGACCGATGGCTCCCTGGTGCAGCAGGTCTATGGCGGCGCGCGGGAGATCACCGAGCGCCACCGCCACCGCTACGAGGTGAACGTCAACTACCGCGACCAGCTGGAGGAGGCGGGGCTCCGCTTCTCCGGCATGTCGCCGGACGGGGCGCTGCCGGAGATCGTCGAGTATCCGGACCACCCGTGGTTCATCGGCGTGCAGTTCCATCCGGAACTGCGCAGCAAGCCCTTCGACCCGCACCCGCTGTTCCGCGGCTTCATCGGCGCGGCGGTGCGGCAGGCGAGGCTGGTCTGAACAGAAGGCGGCGCCGCCAGGTTCAAGGCCGCGCCCGGTTTTCACGCCCGGCGGGTCGGTCGTGCCGGTGGCGGGCCAAACAGCAACCGGCGCTGCCAGGTTGAGGGGCGCGCCGGTCCTCATCGCCGGCGGGTCGGCCATCCCGGTGGCCACCCGCTAGACCCGAGTAGCCCTGGCTGGAATCGGCTTGTGATTGGCTGCGGCGCGAGGTGGTGTGATTCGTAGGTGTCCAGCTTGGGCTGGAGGCTTCGATGGCGTGGCGTCGTGGGCAGGCCT
>NZ_JAJAQI010000078.1 GCF_020523605.1 Roseicella aerolata
AAGGGAGCGCCGCTGGCGCCGGAAACGTGTTTCTGGCAGCCGCCACGCGGCAGCGGGCGCATGGAAGGTCCGCCGGAGCCTACCGCACCCGCCGATCCTGCGCGCTTTTCAGCAGCCTGCTAGTCGGCGAACCCTCCGCCTTCACTCCGGACTATGCGCCGGAGGAGATGTACGAGATCGCGGCGAAGCTGACCAAGGCGATGCGTTGATACCTGGCCTCGAAGGCTGGCTCAAGGACGCCAAGAGCGGCGGTGTGGCCGCCGTCACCACCGTCGCCGCCGGACTGCAGCAGGACGGCGCGGCGGTGAAGGCTGCGCTCACCACACCATGGAGCAGCGGGCAAACGGAGGGGCAGGTGGGCAAGCTGAAAATGCTGAAGCGCCAGACCTTCGGCCGCAGCAGCTTCGATCTTCTCCGGCGCCGTGTGCTCCTCGCCACCTGAACCACACTTTCCGCGGACGAGCCGCAGAAGCGGGGCAGGATCACTCGGCGCGCAGCATCGCCGTGATCCGCCGGTAGCCGTAGCGGCCGTACTCGGTCGCCAGGGCCACGGTCGCCCCAGTCGGTGCGGCCTCGTCGTCCCGGACGCATCGCGCGCGCTGTGTCGAGCGCGGCTGACCCAGGGTGCGGCACGCCCGGCGTTCGGAGACGTCGAGTACAGCCCGCACATGACGGACACAGGCCCAGCGGCGCTCGGGGCCTAGTATTTTCCCTCCGCAGCCTCTTTCAGGATCTGCTGGTCGAGCGTCAGTTCGGCGACGGCGCGCTTCAGCCGCGCATTCTCGCGCCCCAGCTCCTTCATGCGCTGGGCCTGGTCGACCTTGAGGTCACCATACTCAGCGCGCCAGCGGTAGCAGCTCGCCTCCGATACCCCCAGCCCGCGGCAGACCTCGCCCACCCTCCGGCCCTGCGCCAACTCCACCTCAGCCTGCCGCAGCACGTCGATTATCTGTTCCGGCGTCAAACGCTACCCCGCCATCCCGACCTCCCTCAGGAGGCCAACTCTCTCACCAAAACCGGATCCAGTTCAGGGGCGCAGGTCAGGCGCCCGCTCATCCTTGTAGCCGCACCAGATGATTGGTAAGCGAGCGAAGCTCGGATGACCTTACCAGGCGTAGCTCAGGCTTCCCAGCACCAATCGCCCCGTGCCGTAGAAGCAAGCCGATAGGGTGTCGCAGCTTGCGACATGGCGCTCGTCGCCCAGGTTGCTGGCCGTCACGATGGCACGCATCCCCTGCAGGGCCGGGCTCAGCCGTTCCAGGTCGAACCGCACTGAGGCATCGAACAGGGTGACGGAGGGGACGAGGGCAAGGTTCGCGTTCCCCACCGGCGTGTTGCCGATGTAGCGGACGCCCGCGCCCAGCCCTAGCCCGCGAAGCGGTCCCGTGCGGAAGCCGTAATCGCCGTAGAGGCTGGCCATATGCGCCGGGATGCCGTTCGGCCGGTTGCCGACGGTGCCGTCATTCGCTCGGGTGATCTCGGCGTCCAGGTAGGTGTAGGCGCCGATGACGCGGAGCCCGGGCGTGACCTCGGCCACCGCTTCCAGTTCGACCCCTCGCACCTCAACCTCGCCGGTCTGCACCTGGAAGACGCGGTTGGTAGGATCGGGTGTCAGCCCGTTGCGCTGCGTGATCTGGAAGGCCGCCACCTGCAGGAAGCTGTTGCCGCCGGGCGGCTGGAACTTCAGGCCGACCTCCACCTGCTCACCCTCGATGGGACGGAACGCCGCCCCGGTGGCGGTGGTCCCGAGCTGCGGCAGGAAGGAGGTGCTGTAGCTGGCGAAGGGCGCAAGGCCGTTCGGCGCGAGGTAGACCAGGCCGACGCGCCCGGTGAAGGCGCGGTCGTCCGCCGTCGTCGTCGTGCCGCGGAGCCTGCTCTCTGTCTCCGTCGTCGCCCAGTCGTGGCGGCCACCCAGCGTCAGCACCCAGTTGCCGGCACGGATCTGGTCCTGAAGGTAGACCCCGAGCTGGTCACGCGTCTGCAGGTCGTTCGAGAGCGGCGCCAGGTTGCGGACGACGCGCCCGTAGACCGGTGCGTAGAGGTCGAGTGGCGTGCCGGTCGCACCATTCTGGATGTTGTCGAAGGTTGCGCGCGAGTAGTCGAGGCCCGCCAGCAGCGTGTGCTGCAAGGGGCCGGTCGCGAAGCGCGACTGCAGGTGTGTGTCCACCTGGAAGGCGCTCGATTCCCGGCGACTCTCGTAGCTGTAGCGGTTCAGTGTCCGCCCGTCAGGCTGCAGGCCGAGGCCGTAGGTCTGGCGCCAGTCGCCGTCCACATGGCCGTAGCGGAGGTTCTGCCGCACCGTGAAGGTGTCGTTGAAGCGGTGCTCGAATTCGTAGCCGATACCGTACTGACGGCGGATGAAGGTGTCGAAACCGGGCTCGCCGGTAAAGCGGGAGCGGGGGATGCGGCCAAAGGCCGAGGGCACGACGGTGCCGCTGTAGGGCAGGAACTCGCTGCCCAGCGTCTCGTCATACTGATAGTAGGAGAGCAGCGTCAGCCGCGTGTCGCTGGTGGGCCGCCAGGTGAGGGCTGGAGCGATGAAGGCGCGGTTGTCGGGGGTGTAGTCCACCTGCGTATTGGAATCCCGCAGCAGCCCGCTCAGGCTGTAGGACCAGGTGCCGTCCCGGGTCAGCGGCCCGCTGGTGGCGAAGGCGCCCTGCAACCGGGCGTGGGAGCCAGCGGTGAGCCGCACCTCGCCCTGTGGCGTGTCGGTCGGGCGGCGCGAGACCATGTTCACCACGCCGCCCGGCGCATTCTGCCCGAACAGGACCGAGGAAGGACCCCGCAACACCTCGATGCGCTCCAGCCCCCAGGCCTCTGGCCGCCCGGTCAGGGCACCGGCATCGAAGCGCAGGCCGTCGAGGAACACGCCGGTCGTGTCGGCGCGGAAGCCACGCAGGTAGAACCAGTCATAGCGGGCGTTCTCACCATAGGCGTCGTAGCGGATGCCGGGGGTGTAGCGCACCGCCTCGCTCAGACTCTGCACCTGACGCAGATCCATCTGGTCGCGGGTGATGACCGAGATGGCCTGGGGAGTCTCGATCAGCGGCGTGTCGGTCTTTGTGCCGGTTCTTGCCTCCCGCGCGACGAGGCCACGCTCCGGGCCGGGAGCGCCGCCCTGCACCTCCAGCGTGGGTAGCGCAATGGCGCCGGCGCCCGGCTCGGGCTGCTGCCCCGCAGCTTCCAGCAGCGGCAGGGTCCAGAAGGCGGTCGTTGCCAGCAGCAGCACCAGACGCGATGTCATGGTCACAGGTCCTCTCTCTCGGTGCAGGCCCGTCCCGACAGGGTGGGCTATTGAAAGTGCTTCTGATTCGCATCCAACGGCCGGCAGGGCCGCTCTGCGGGACGCGGGCAGGTGCGGCAGCAGCCCTCGCCGGGAAGCCGGTAGAGCAGGCAGCACTGCCGGCGGACGGGCTGGCGTCCGACCGGTCCCTCACGGCGCCGGACGGGCGCGTGGAAAGGATTGGGGCTGCCGTCCGGCCAGGCCGGGCTCTCCACCAGGGCGAGCGCCCGCCGCGCCGCCGCGCGCGGTACCTCCGGCGCCTCGGCCATCCGGCGCAGGGCCCAGTCGGCATAGACCGCCGCGTTGTTCCAGAGGATGCGCGGCGCGAGCCGTGCATGCGCTGCGAGGCTCCCGACCACTGTGGCGACATGCCCGCGGATCAGCGCATCGAAGCGGGCGAAAGGATCAGCCTCGCCCGAGACCACGCCGGCATGCGGCAGCGCAATCGCCTCCGGCATGCCGTCCTCGCCAAGTAGGACGGCCGTCCTGGCCAAGTCGAGCGGCAGGCTGCGCTTGCCCAGCACGCCGCAGAGCAGCGCGGGCGGGATCAGCTTGGCGAAGTACCAGCGGGACCAGAGCGAGGCGAGCGCGCGCTCCTCCGCCCCAGGCCGGTGCCGCCGCGCCGCGGCCAGCAGCACCGATGGTCCCTCGCGCTGCCGCAGCAGAGATGCCGGCAGCGCCCCGGCCGCGGGCAGCGGGACGAGGCTTTCGACCAGGGCCGCATGCGGCTCCGGCAGCAGGGGGAAGCCGTTCATGCTACCTGCCCTCGGCGCGCCAGCAGTGCCATCAGGTAGGGGCCGCCGAGCAGCGCCGCGACCAGCCCGGCCGGGAGCTGAAAGGGAAAGGCAAGGCCGCGCCCCAGGACGTCCGCGGCGCCCATGACCAGCGCCCCGAGGAGGACCGCGCCAGCCAGGTGTTGCCGCGGCGTGCGCAGGCCGAGCCACCGGGCGAGATGCGGCGCCATCAGCCCGACGAAGCTCAGCGGGCCGACGACCAGGGTCGCCGCGCCGGCCAGCATCGCGGCCGGCAGCACCAGGCCGAGCCGCGCGAGCCCCGGCCGCAGACCGAGGCCCACCGCGACACCGTCCCCAAGCGGCAGCAAGGCCAGCCAGCGCCCCGCCAGGAAGACCGGCGGCAGCAGCAGGAGCGCGAGCCCGACGGCTATGGTCGCGTCCTCCGGGCCGAGCCGCGCGGTGGAGCCGGCGAGCCAGCCGAGCAGCGGCACGGCCCGTGGATCGCCGCTGGCCTGGAAGGCGGCCACCAGCGCCTGGAAGAAGGCGGCCAGCGAGACGCCGGCGAGCAACAGCCGCTCCGGTGCCAGCCCGCCGCGCCGCGCGGCCAGCAGCAGCAGCCCGAGCGCCAGTCCGGCCCCTGCCGCCACGGCGAGAAGCTGCGCCGGCCTGCCGGGCGCCGGTACCAGCAGCAGCAGGAGCGCGAGGCCGAAGCCCGCCCCGGCCCCCAGCCCCAGGACCTCCGGGCCGGCCATCGGATTGCCCGTCAAGCGCTGCAGCACCGTGCCGGAGGCGGCGAGCATCGCGCCGGCCGCCATCGCCGCTGCGAGGCGCGGGGCGCGCCAGGGCAGCATGCCGAGCCAGTCGACGCCGAGGGCAAGGGACCAGCCCTCCGGCCCCCGCCCCAGCGCCAGCCCAAACCAAGTGAGGACCGGCATGGCCGCGAGCAGCAGAGCCAGGAACAGCCAGGGGCGGGCGAGACGCCTGGATGCCGTGATGCCGGCCATCACCGCCGGGCTTCCGGCCCGCAAGCGCGGCAGCAGCCAGAGCAGGATCGGCGCGCCGAGCACGGCGGTGGCGGCGCCGGTCGGCAGCAAGTCGCCCCGCAGTCCCTGGCCCAGTTGCACCAGCCCATCGGCCAGGAGGAGCAGCGCGGCGCCGAACCCTGCCGACCAGGCCATCAGCCGGCCCATGCCCCGCACACCAGCCAGCCGCGCCAGGGCCGGCGCGCCGATTCCGACGAAGCCGATCACGCCGACCTCCGCGACCACCACAGCAGCGAGCCACACCGCCACTCCCAGCGCCGCGGCGCGCCCGAGGGCGAGCGAGAGGCCGAGGGAGCGCGCGCTGGTATCCTCGAGGCCGAGCAGCAGCAGGGGGCGCCGCAGCAGGAAGGCCGCCGCCGCGGCCAGCGCGAGGCGTGGCGCGAGCGCCAGCACCGGCTCCCACCCCGCCTGAGCGAGTGACCCGGCGCCCCAGAGGAGCAGCGAGAGCAGGTACTCGCCCTTCATCAGGATGAGGGCGGCGGAGAGCGCCGAAGCGGTGAGACCCACCACCAGCCCAGCCAGCACCACCGCGGCCGGCGCCAGTCCCCGCTTCCAGGAGAGCGCCGCGACCAGGGCCATGGCCGTTGTCGCGCCGGCGAGCGCCACCGCCTCGCGTGAGGCGGCGAGCAGCGTCGGCGCCCAGAGCATGGCGGCCCCGAGGGCGAGTTGCGCGCCGGGCGAGATCCCGAGCGTGAGGGGCGAGGCGATCGGGTTGCGCAGCACGCGCTGCAGGATCACGCCCGAGAGCGCCAGCGCCGCGCCGCAGAGCAGCGCCATGGCCATGCGCGGCAGCACCGCATGGCGGAACACGACCTGCGTCATGTCCCCGGGCACAGGCTGGGTCAGCGCCTGCCACCACTGCTCCGGCGGCAGGATTGCGGCGAGCCGCAGACCGCAGAGCAAGGCGCCCGCCAGCAGCAGGGTGCCGAGCAGCAGCGCCGGCCAGCCGGCCGGCCGCGGCGACGGGGGCAACACCACTGCCTCACTCATGCGGCAGCAACCCGGCGAAGCGCATGGCGCTCGGCAGCCCGCCGAAGGCCCAGCAGGGCCCGAGCCGCGCGACGCGGCCCGCCCGGACGGCGGGGAGCGCCTGCCAGAGCGGGCTGCGCCCGAGATCGGCTTCGACCTCCGACCGCACGGGTTCAATCAGCAGCAGCTGCGCCTCCGGCACGGCGGCCAGACGCTCGAGCGCCACGGTGGCGAAGCCCCAGGCATTGGTCGGCTCCGTCCAGGCATTGATGAGCCCGAGCCGCGCCAGGGTCGCGCCGAACAGGCTGGTCCGGCCATAGGCGCGCAGGTGCCGCGCATCCACGAAGCTCGCCGTCAGCCATGGCCGGCCTGCCATGCCTGAGAGACGGCGGGCCCCTGCCTCGAAGGCCGCCTCGGCCTTGCCGAGCAGCGCCGCCGCGGCCGCCTCGCGCCCGACCAGCCGGCCGATGGCGCGGGCGATGTCCTGCGACCGCACCAGCGGGTCGCCACCCGGGACATAGGTGGCGAAGGACGCCACCGGGGCGACGCGCTCGAGACGCGGCAGGAAGGGGGCGAATTGCGGCGTTGCCAGGATCAGTTCGGGCGCCGCGCGGTGCAGCAGCTCGAGATTCGGCTCGCCGCGCAGCCCGAGATCCACCACGCCCGCCGGCATGGCCGGCTCACGCACCCAGTGCGCATAGCCGTGCAGTTCCGCTGCCGCGACCGGCGCGACGCCGAGCCCGAGCAGGGTTTCCGCCAGGCCCCAGTCGATGGCCGCGACCCTTGGCGCAGCGGCGCGGGCCGGCCGCGCGGCGAGGCCTGCGGCGCCGAGCAGGAGACCGCGCCTTCCCGCCGTAGCCCTCATTGCAGGTAGCCGATCGGCTCGCCGGTGGCCGGATGCGGCAGGATGCCCATCGGCACGCGGTAGAGGCCTTCCAGCACGGCGGGCTGCATGACCTCGGCCGGCGCGCCACGGAGCAGGAGGCGGCCGGCGCTGAGCGCCAGGATCGTGTCGCAATGCCGCGCTGCCATGTTCACGTCGTGCAGCACGACGACGATGCCGAGGCCCTGCTCGCGCGCCAGCCGGCGGATCAGCCCCAGGATCTCGGCCTGGTGCGCCAGGTCGAGCGCCGAGGTCGGCTCGTCCAGCAGTAGGAAGCGCGCCTCCTGCGCCAACAGCATGGCCAGCCAGGCGCGCTGCCGCTCCCCCCCCGAGAGGCTGTCGGCTTGGCGCAGCGCGAAGGCGGCGACGCCGGCACGGCGCAGGGCGTCCTCCACCGCCATGCGGTCGCGCGGCCCGTGCCGGCCGAGCGCGCCATGCCAGGGATAGCGGCCGAGCGCCGCCAGTTCCCGCACCGTCATCCCATCGGAGGCGGGCAGGGCCTGCGGCAGATAGGCGACCTGCCGCGCAAAATCCCGCGCCCTCCAGGCGGCGATGGGCCGCCCGCCGAAGCCGATCCGGCCGCTGGTCGGCGCGAGCTGCCGGCCGAGCAGGCGGAGCAGAGTGCTCTTGCCCGAGCCATTCGGTCCGATGAGGCCATGCACCTGGCCGGGCTCCAGCCGCAGCGTCAGCGGCCCGACCAGGGCGCGGTCGCCGAGGGTGAAGCCCGCCTCGTCGAGCTCCCATCCGGCTGCCGGTGCGTCTCCTCGGGTCCAATCGCTT
The DNA here is from genome assembly GCF_020523605.1 of Roseicella aerolata. Taxonomy (GTDB): domain Bacteria; phylum Pseudomonadota; class Alphaproteobacteria; order Acetobacterales; family Acetobacteraceae; genus Paracraurococcus; species Paracraurococcus aerolatus. The sequence continues at coordinate 7,693 of NZ_JAJAQI010000078.1, forward strand.
GACAGATGCAATGAAGGCATGCGGCGCGTCTATCGTAACTGCGATTGACTCGCAATCTCGGTTGGACGATCCAGATGGCGGCAGACGGGATAGTGACCGGCGGGAATGACAGGACCGGACATTTGGCTGGACGGCGCCCATGCACTCGACAGCGTTGATGCCCTGCGGCGGCATTACCCGCTGCCGCACGAGGTGGTCCTGCGGAAGCAGATCGCCCGGCTGGACGTGTATTGCCGCCGGCTGATCGCGGCCTCGCCCTTCCTTGTCCTGGCGAGTTCAGGCCCTACGGGTGTCGATTGCTCGCCGCGCGGCGGTGCGCCCGGCCTCGCCCAGGTGCATGACGAGACGACGCTGCTGCTACCCGACCAGCCCGGCAACAATCGCCTGGACAGCCTGCGCAACATCATCGCCAACCCGGCGGTGGGGCTGCTGTTCCTGCTGCCGGGCCTGGGCGAGGTGCTGCGGGTGAACGGGCGCGCCGCGGTGTCCGTACACCCCGCGCTGCTCGAGCGCTTTGCGGAGAACGGCCGCCCGCCTCGCGCCGTCCTGGTGATCCGGGTGGAGGAGGCCTTCGTCCACTGCCCCCGCGCGTTGATAGCGGCGGGCCTCTGGGACCCGGCGCGGCATCTGCCTGCCGGCGCCATGCCCTCGCTGCAGGAGGTGCTCGCGGCGCATCTCGCACTGGCGGACGAGGAGATAAGTAGCCAGGGGACCGCGGAGTGAGGGCGCGGACCTCTCAGTATTGCGATTGCAAGTGACTTGCACTCGCATTTTTTCCGTGTTTGACCGCGACGCGCTTCATGAGGTGTCCATGACGTCCTGGCCCATGCGCCTACCTGCCGCGCTGCTTGCCCTCCCCGTCATGATCGCGCCCGGACTGCTGCGCGCCGAGGCGCCGGCCCCTCCGCTCCGGCTCGAGTTGAACCGGCTGGAGCCACGGGAGGGCGGCGCCTGCCGCGTCTGGCTGGTGGCGAACAGCGCCGCCCCCGAAGCGCTCGACCCGCTGCGCCTTGACCTCGTCCTGTTTGGGCGCGACGGCGTGGTGGCCCGCCGCGTCGCAGTGGATATCGGTCCACTGCCAGCCGGCCGCACCCAGGCGCGCATCTTCGACCTCGCCGGCCAGCCCTGCGACGGCCTGGGCAGCGTGCTGCTGAACGACGTGCTCGCCTGCGGCGGCACGGAGGCCGCGGCGCGCAACGCCTGCGCCGAGGGTGCCGTGCTTGCCTCGCAGGTGGACGGCGTCACCTTCCAGAAGTGAGGCTCCCGCCCATGGACCCGACTGCGCCGCTCCCCACGCTGCCACCCGCCCACGACCTCTCCCCCTGGGCCCTGTTCCTGCAGGCTGATCCGGTGGTGAAAGGCGTCATGCTGCTGCTCGTCCTTGCCTCGATTGCCTGCTGGACGGTGATCATTGAAAAGCTCGCTACGCTCCGCCGCTTGCGGCGGGAGGCGCGGGAACTCGGCGCCATGGCGGCGGGCGAGCGGGTGCCGACGACGCTGCCCGAGCGCGCCGACTTGGCCGCTGCCGCGCTGCGTGCCGGCGTGCCGGAATGGCGCGCAGGCCAGGGCGGCAAGGAGACGGATGGCGAGTACCGTGCCCGGCTGGATGGGGCAATGCGCAAGGGGGTGGCGCAGGCGCTGAAGCCGGCGGCTTCGGGCCTGCAGCTCCTCGCCACCACCGGCTCCGTCGCGCCGTTCGTCGGCCTGTTCGGCACGGTCTGGGGCATTATGAACAGCTTCTCCGGCATTGCGGCGAGCAACGACACCAGCCTCTCGGTCGTCGCGCCGGGCATCGCGGAGGCGCTCTTCGCCACCGCGATTGGCCTGGTGGCGGCGATCCCGGCGGTGATCGCCTACAACCGGCTCGGTGCCTCCCTTGCCACGCTGCGGGCCGAGGCGCTGGAGGCGGCCTCCGATCTCGCCGCACGCCTCGCCCGCAATGCCGCGCCCTCCGGCCTCACCGAGGCGCGGCCGCGCCTCCGCCCGGCGGAGTAGCGCGTATGGCGATGGGTCCGTCTGGCGGCACGGGACCAGAGGGTGACGGCGTGCCGATGGCGGAGATCAACGTCACGCCGCTAGTGGACGTGATGCTGGTGCTGCTGATCGTCTTCATGGTGGCCGCGCCGATGATGATGGTGGGCGTGCCCGTGCAATTGCCGCGCACCTCCGCCGCGCGCATCGCGCAGACCGCGCCGCCGGTCGTGGTCACCGTCGCGCGCGACGGCCGTGTCTTCCTGCGGCAGGAGGAGGTGGCCGAGGCCGAGCTCGGCGCGCGGCTCTCGGCGCTGCGCGCGGCCGAGGCAAATGACGCCCCGGTCTATGTCCGCGGCGACCGCGCTGTGCCCTATGGCGAGGTGATGCGGGTCATGGGGCGTGTCAGTGCGGCGGGCGTGGGACGCGTCTCCCTCATCGCGGAGGGCGAGCCCAGCGCCCCCGCGCTGCGTGCCCGCTGAGCCCGATGCCGGACGGATGGGCGGCGCGCGCCGAGCCCTTCACCACGCCCTTGCGAGCGCCGACTCCGCGGCGGCCGCGATACGCGGCGGCCGCCGTTCTCGCCACGGCGCTGCACGGTGCCGTGGCGCTGCCCTTTTTGTGGCCATCTTCGCTCGAGACGCCGCCGACAGTGATCGAGGCGGTCGAGGTCTCACCACTGCCCGAGCCGGCTGCACCGGCGGCTGCCGAGGCAGCAGATTTCGCCGAGGCCGTCGCCGCTGCTTCGCCGGAGCCGATCCAGCCTACGGCCGCCCCACCGGAACCCCTGCCGGCGCAGCCGCCGGAGGAGGCTGCGGCCATTGCTCCGCCGGAGACGATCGTGCCGCCGCCCGCCGAGCCACTACAGGCTGAGCGGCCACCGGAGCCGGCGCAGGCCACGCCGCCCCCGCCCGATTCCATCGCGGCGCTGGAGCCCGAGCCGGCCGAGGCTCAGCCGCCTGATGAAGCGCTCACTGCACTACCACCGCCACCACCACCACCGCCGCAGCGGGCCGCCGCGCCACCGCGGCCTGCGCCGCGCCCAGCCCTACCCGCCCCGCGCTCGGCCGCTCCATCCTCCGCCGAGGCCGCTGCTGCGGCTCCGGTGCCGCCGGCCCCGGTGGCACGCCGCCCGCCGCCCAGCTATGTCGGTGTGCTGCTCGCCGCGCTGGAGCGGCACAAGGAGTACCCTTCCGAGGCCCGTTGGCGCCGTGCCGAGGGCACCGCGGTGCTGCGCTTCGCCATGCGCCGTGACGGCACCATCATCGGCTGGCGCATCGAACGCAGCTCGGGTCATGAGGTGCTGGATACGGCAGTAGAGCGGATGATCCGGCGTGCCTCGCCGCTGCCGGCGCCGCCGCCCGAACTGGCGGGAGACCCGGTTGAACTCTCCGTGCCGGTCAGGTTCTCGCTACGATGATCGGCGGCATTCGGAGCACTCGCAAGGTGGCCGTCACCAAGGGCTTGTAGCCTGTCAGCGAGGTTGTGGCACGGCACGGCAGTCATTGCCGCGGAAACTGAAGGCCTCTACGCGGCCAGCACGGAGCGCGAAGGTTACCGAGCAGAACCGCGTCTCAAAGGTTGGCCCGAAGCCACCCGGCGCCCACCAGCCACCATGCCATCCCCCAAAATAGGGGCTGCCGGGATAGGTCACGATCCGCTGCTCCTCGTACTGCAGGAAGCGCCGCCCGCCGGCTTCATAGGTACGAACCGGAACCCCAAGGCCGGCAACGAGGTCCGCCTCCGAGGCGCCGACGAAGCGCGCCATGGTGGCGGTGAAGCCCTCCACCGTCGGCCACGCGCAGCCGGTGAGCAGCGACAGGGTTGCGGCAAAAGCCAGCCATACGCCAAGCTTCGGATCCGCTTTCATTCCGGCTCCTCCTCCCGCGCTCCTGGCGGGGTTGGGAACAGCGGCGCATGGATCGCGGTCAAAAGAAGGCCCGCCGGCAGCATCCGTGCGGAGATTTACGGTAAGGACCTGAGCCGGGTCAGGCCGGTGCCGCCTCGGCCATCTCGTTCTGTGGCCAGCCCAGGAAGTAGGTGCCGTTGGGGATG
>NZ_JAJAQI010000079.1 GCF_020523605.1 Roseicella aerolata
CAGGACCGTCGGCACCCTCTGGGATACCATCGGCAGTCTCCTCGACCGCTTCAGTCCGAGCGAGTGCGCCGCCTACTTCCAACACTGCGGCTATGCACAGTCAGGGCAATAAAGGTCTAGGCAGGCCCGCCGGGGCGGAGTCATCTGCCCGCCTGGACAAAGACCAGGAGCGGCTGGAGTGCGCCATTGCGAATGGAAGCGGCGCTGCCCGCATCCGCCGCCGCCCCGGCGGGACGCGCCGCGGCGACGCCGCCACTTTCGCGGTGGCGGCCTCCCTCCCCGACCGGCTGCGGCATTCTCCATGGCGTGCGTCACAGCCGCTCCACCGCCGTCAGCAGGCAGCCCGGCCGCGCCGTGTGGATGTTGACGTAGCGCGTGCGCGCATCAGCCAGCGCGCGCATCAGGACCGGCGCGACATCCTTGCCCGCGCTGACCGCGCCGAGGTCGTAGAGGCACATCTCCTCCGCATCATAGGACCGCACGGAGACGCTGGCATTCGCCACCACGATCGGCGCGATCTCGTTCACCGCCGCGAAGCGCGTGCAGTCCCGCGCATGCAGGAAGACCGGGCTCGGCGCCCAGTAGACGCCCTGCGGATGCGGCAGGTGGTAGCTGCCGAGCAGCATCGCCTCGCCCTCCTCGCCAAGCCGCAGGCAATGCCGGCAGGGAAAGCCCGGACCATCCGCCACGCGCCGGTGCAGCGCCTGGCCGCGATCATCGCGGCCGGTCGCGCGCCAGCGTGCGGCGGTCCCGCTCGGGATGGAGACGCAGCGGAAGGCGGTCATGGCGGGCTCCTCATCCGGTGCGCGGAGCATGGCCTGGCCGCAAGGCGGCCGGCCATCCGCCCGTTGCGGCGCTGCGGCAGGCGGCGTCGCGAAGGCGCAATCGCCGGTTACAGCCCCGCCTCATCCGCCGCGTAAATCGGCTTCATTCGAAGCCGGCATTGGGCAGGACGTGCGCCAGCGCGCATCTTCCTCGGCGACGGCGGCGCATATGGCGCCGCACCGGACGACAGACCCCGGACACCAAGAGACAGGAGGACCCCCATGATCCGCACCCTCGCCCTGGCTTCCGCGCTCGCCCTTGGCACCCTCGGCGCCGCGCAGGCGCAATCCGCGCCGCAGCTCGTCGGCGGCGGCAACGATGCCGTCGTGGTCTATGGCGCCCCGTCGCACAACATCGCCGGCGGCGGCCGCGTGCTGCTCTCGGGCGGCGGCGACAACCGCAGCTTCCGCTACGAGGCGCTGCAGGCGCAGCCCGGCCGCGCCGCGACGATCCAGGGCGGCGGCGCCGACCGGCAGATCGTCTATGCGCCGGCCGGCAGCACGCAGACCGTGCAGACCACGGCCCGCGGCATCCGCGGCTGAGGCGGGCGCGGCGCGCGCCGCCGCGTTGCGGCCGCCCGCTGCGTCATCAGCGCGGCAAATCACCGCCATCCAGGCCGCGCATTGGGACCATGCGACACCACACTCCAACTGAGAGCGTGACAGGGCGATGCAACGTCGCCCGCCGAGACAGAGAGACGATGATCATGTTCCGCACCATGCTTCTTGCTTCCACCCTCGCGCTCGGCCTGACCGGCGGCGCGCTCGCGCAGGGCGGCCCGAGCCTTGTCGGTGGCGGCCCGGATGCGCAGGTGACCTATGACGCGCCGAGCCGGAATGTCGTCGGCGGCGGTCTCGCCACCATCATCGGCGGCGGCAGCAACCAGCGCCTGGCCTATGGCGGCATGCCGACCACCCTGGCGCCGAATGGCCAGATCGCGGAGATCACCGGCGAGGCCGGCAACCGGCACGTCCGGTATCGCAGCCCCGCGCCCATGGCGGCCTCCGGCCTGCTGGCCGGCCAGCCCGCGCGTAACGGCGGCTGAGCCAGCGCGGCGGGGCCATGCGCCCCGCCCGCTCCGGCGGGTTGCGTTCCTGCCCGAAGGCAACCCGCTGTCGGCCCTTGTCGTCGCACAGGGTCGTGCGTCCGGTCCTGCACGACCTCCCGCGATCCACGGCAGCTCTTTGTTTTTCGAGCGGATTCACGCCTTCAGGCGTTCACGGCCTTTGACGATCTGCTCTAGCCATCGTGCACCACGCCCGCCAGCCTGGGATCCCACAGCCAGGGCGGGTCCGGAAGGACGGGGACGCCACCCTGTGCCCGCGGCGCGGGACGATGGCGGGCGGCGCCTGCCAGCAGGGCCTCGCCCTGCGGCGATAGGCGCAGCGGGTCCTTCGCCAGCAGCGGCCGCTTCGGCCCGCTGCGCAGGCGCTGGATGACCTCCCGGACGATCAGATCCGTCACGTGGAACACCGCATCCGCCGCGCGCAGCGCCGCCTGCACCTGGCCTTCGGTCGCGGCCCCTGCGGCGACCGCGCGCAGCACGGCGCGCTCCGTCTCCCCCAGCCCATCCACCGTCCAGGGCAGGTCGCGCAAATGCCGCCGCATTGCCGCGGCCAGGAAGGGCAGCGTCAGCTTCCGCCGCGTCAGCGCATCCAGCGCGCGCGGATCGGGCGCCGAGAAGGCATCCCAGGCCTCCGCCCCCTGCTCGATCTGCAGGTCGGTCAGCGGCGCCGGCTGCAGCGCGGCCAGCGCCGCATCCGGCAGTTCGGGGAAGCTGCGCAGGCCATCCGCCGGCATCAGCCAGAGCCGCCCGCGGAGTTGCCGCTTCTCCGCCAGCAGCGAGAGGATGCGGATCAGCGCCGCCTGGTCCCAGAGGTCGTGCTCGAACCAGAGATGCACGGCATCATGCCGGTGCAGCCCGTTCAGCGCGGTGTATTCGCGCCCCAGCCGCAGCCGCACCTGCCCGACATCCTGCCCCGCATGCAGGGCGACGAAGCGTGCCCGCAGGCCGAGCCAGGCGATCAGATCGCCCTCGTCCCGCGCCGGGCCGACGCAGACCGGATCGGAGAAGCAGAGATAGTCACCCGCGATTCCGGCGCGCGGCAGGATGTCGCGCAGGTCGTCGCCGCAGCGGAGATGCAGCGTGCTCACGCCGGCCTCGGTCCGGCATCCGGCGGGATCCAACGCGCATTCTCCATCGGCACCACTGCCTCCGTCGTACAACGCCCCCGGCCCAGGTCAGGCACCGGGGGCCATCCTCCCCCGGCAATCCGGCCTGCCGGACAGCATGCGCCCCCTGCCGCCGCGGATGCCAGGCTTCAGTTCAGGGTCAGGCCCAGCCGCTTGATCATCGCCCGGTCCTCCTCCACCTGCTGGCGGACGAAGTCCCGGTATTCCTCCGGCCCCTTGTACATCACCGGCATGTCGAAACGCTCGAGGATCGCCAGATGCGCGGGGTCCTCCAGCGCCGGCCGGAAGATGTCGTGCACGGCGCGCACCACGCCCGGATCCATCCCCTTCGGCCCGGCAATGCCATAGGGCGAGGCGCTGACGATATCGATGCCGGTCTCGCGCAGGGTCGGCGTGTCGGGGAAGCGCTTCGCGCGCTGCTCGCCCCAGGTGACCAGCAGGCGGGCCCGGCCATCCTCCACCAGCTGCGCCCAGCCGCTGCTGTCCGCCAGCGCGTCGATCTGCCCGCCGAGCAGCGCATTCATGTTCTCGGCGAAGCCGCGGAAGGGAATATGCGTCCAGTCGATCCCGCGCTCCGAGGCGATGCGCTCCATGGTCAGGTGCAGGGAGGTGCCGACGCCCGGCGTGCCGTAATTGATCTTCCCGGCGTTCCTCTTCGCGTGGTCGAGGAATTCGGCGAAGGTCTTCCACGGCGCATCGGCCCGCACCACCACGCCGAACAGATAACCGCAGAGGTGGATGACATAGGTGAAGTCGTTCACCGGGTCCCACATCGGCCGAGTGGACATCAGCGGCGTGCGCCAGATGGTGACCGGCATCTGCCCCAGCGTGTAGCCGTCCGGCTTCTCGGTCAGCATGGCCTGCGCGCCCAGGATGCCGCCGGCGCCCGACTTGTTCTCGATCACCACCGGCTGGCCGGCGCGGCGGGCGGCCGCCTCGCAGAGCGCGCGCATCTGCACATCGGTCGTGCCGCCCGGCGCCCAGGGCACGTACATGCGGATGGGGCGGTTGGGAAACCCCGCCTGGGCGATGGCGGGCGTGGCGAGCGTGGCGGCGCCGAGCGCCAGCGCCGCGCGGCGGCGGATGCGAAGGGTCATGGCGGTTCCTCTCCCGGATGGGCCGGCAACGCGGCAGGGCCGCGCGGGTTGGCGCGGCGCCTGCCGCAGGTGAACCCGTCCGGCGCCGCAGGCAACCGCCAGGCGACGCATACCGGGGCTGCATGTCCCGCAGCATGCGCATGCGACAACCCGGCCCCGATGCCCGCCGCATGGAAGGCCGGGGGTGTCATGCAGCCGGCATGGGCTGGTCTCCGGCGCCTGGTCGCCTTGCCCCGAGCCCGCGCGCGAGGGGCGAGGCGTCATGCGGCGGCGGTCAGTCCATCTTCAGCCCGAGCTTCCGGATGATCGCGCTCTCCTCCTCATAGAGATTGCGCGCGAATTTCGCATAGTCCTCCGGTCCCATGTAGCGCAGCGGCATGTCGTAGCGTTCGAGGGTGGCGACGTGCTGCGGGTCGAACAGCGCCTCCTTGAAGGCGTCGTGCAGCACACGCACCACGCCGGGGTCGATGCCCTTCGGCCCGCCGAGGCCGAAGGGGCTGTCGGCCACGATGTCGATGCCCACCTCGCGCAAGGTCGGCACGTCGGGGAAGCGCTTGGCGCGCTCCGCGGTCCAGACCACCAGCAGCCGGAGCCGCCCCTCCTCCACCAGCGGCGCCCAGCCGGTGCTGTCGGTGTTCACCATGGTCTGGCCGGACAGCACAGCCTGGATGTTGTCCGCGCCGCCACGGAAGGGCACGTGCAGCCATTCGATGCCGAGCTGCTCCGCGATGCGCTCCATCGTGATGTGCAGCGTGCTGCCGACGCCCGGCGTGCCGTAGGTGACCTTCCCCGGATTGGCCTTCGCATAGGCGACCAGCTCCTGCCAGGTCTTCCAGGGCTGGTCGGCCCGGACCACCACGCCGAAGACATAGCCGGTCAGGTGGATGATCCAGGTGAAGTCGGTCGCCGGGTCGAAGCTGGGGCGGCGCGACATGGCGGGCAGGCGGAAGATGCTGATCGGCATCTGGCCGATCAGGTGGCCGTCGCCCTTCTGCTCCTGCGCCATCATCAGCGCGCCGAGCGTGCCGGTCGCGCCCGGCTTGTTCTCGACGACCACCGGCTGGCCGAGCTTCCTCGAGGCGATCTCCGACAGCACCCGCAAATGGGTGTCGGAGGAGCCGCCGGGCAGCCAGGGCACGATCAGCCGGACGGGGCGGCTGGGGAAGCCGGCCTGCGCGATGGCCGGGCTGGCCAGCGCCGCGGCGCCAAGCGCAAGCGCGCTCCGCCGCCCGATGGGGCGGCCAATGATGGGGAGCATCCTCGGGGTTCCTCTCCGGTCTGCGGCCTCTCGCGGGCCAGGTGCGCAGAGTGCGCAGCCCGGCGCCACCGTGCAACCGCCGGCGGCGCCCTGTTCCGCACGAGGGCCGGCGGGCCCATGCCGGCGGCCGCGATCCCCGCCCCCTGCAGCGCGGGCGCCAGCCCGCGCCGGGGCCGTGGAGGCGGCCCCTGTCCGGATGCGGTCACGCATCCGGGCCGCCGGGCTCAGATCGCCCGGAAGAAGTACTCGCCCAGTGTCTTGAAGCCGAGCCGGAACAGCACGATCGTGCTCGCGGGATAGAGGGTCTGGGTCGTCGGGTCCTCGGCGAAGCGCTTCAGGAAGCGCCCTTCCAGGATGAAGCACTCATCCTCATAGCCAGCGAAGCCCTGCAGCAGCACCGGGCGGCCGAGGCCTAGATCGTATTTGCCGGATACACCGACGCGCCAGTACTCGCCGATGCGGCCGCTCACGCCGGCCGAGACCTCCTCGCGCGAGCGCGTCGGCACCAGGTAGGGCAGCGGCACCGAATAGAGATAGCCGGCCGAGAAGGTGACCGGCCCCACGGTCAGGTTCGCCACCGTGTCGGCCAGCTTGGTATCCAGCGGCTGCTCGCCATCGGTCCGGACCCTGCCGATGGTCTCGAACCAGGGCACGGGGGCGACCCGCAGCCGCGCGACATAGTCGGAGGCGCGGCGGTCGAGCCCGGAGCCCGGATAGGGGTTGTCGGTCCGGAAATGGTCGTCGAGCCGGAAGGAGCGGCCGACCAGCCCCTCCACCTGGCCGCCATTCGGGAAGTCCCAGGCGCCGCGCAGGGCGGTGTCCACGCGGGTGCCGCCTTCCTGCCGGTCGCGGCCGGTGAAGCGGTTCAGGGCGAAGAGGTTGGCGTCGGTGAACTCGAAATCGACGCTGTCCTCGTTCGGGATGCTGCGTTGCGGGCCGGTGCGCGGGCCGCTGACGAACTGCACCCGCGGCTCGATGGTCTGGGTGCCGTACTCGCCGGCGGAGCGGATGAAGGGCATGCGCCAGTCGATGGCGGCGCGGAGGTTGCCGACGCCGCGCGTGCCATTGGCATCCGGCAGGTTCACCGGCGGCTCCTGCTGGCCGCGGGCCCGGTAGCCGATCGCCTCGGTCTGCAGCCTGAAGGTCCAGAGGCCGCCGAACTGATCGACCTCCGGCCGCTCCCAGCGGGCGCGCGCCGCCAGGCGCTGGGATTCGCTGCCGATCTCGCGGTAGATGCCCAGCAGGCCGGCATCCATGGTCAGGAAGCCGCCCAGCACCTTCTCGCGCGGCGCCTGCTCGACATAGATGTTGGGCAGCACGTAGGGGACCTGGCGCGTGTCGTCCACGCTGCGCAGGCCCTGATAGGCGCGGGCATCGAAGCGGGCATAGCCGGTCGTGCCCCAGAAGCCCTCGGTATAGACCTGGCTCGTCAGCACCCGCCGGTACTCGTAGCGGAAGGTGCGCAGGTAGAGCTCGGAGCTGGCGCGGTTCAGGTCGAAGCCGGTGCGCCAGTTCTCGTCGACGGTGAAGCGGCCCTTCAGGAAGATGTGGCCCGCCAGCTCCTCCTTGCCGCCCACATCCTTGCCGTTCAGCCCGCCGATCGAGGCGCTGCCCTGGATCTCGCCGAAATTGAACAGCTTGCGGTATTCGAGGCCGAGATTCGGATACTGCCGGGAGGAGATGATCGGCGTGATCGTCAGGTCCGACGTCTCGTCGATCGCCCAGAAATAGGGGGTCTGGACGAAGGCGCCAAGGAAGCGGGTGTAGCCGAATTGCGGGAAGAGGAAGCCCGAGGCGCGCGGCGTCGCGGGATCGGGGTGCGAGAGATAGGGCGTGTAGAGAACCGGCACGCCGAACAGGCGCACGGTGGCGTCGCGGTAGGAGATCCGCAGCGCCTCCTTGTCCTGGGTCGCCCGGCGGGCCTGCACCTGCCAGAGCGGCGGCGCGGTGGGGTTGTCCGGGCAGAGATCGCAGGAGGAATAGGCGACCCGCGCCAGCTCGTTGACCGTGCCGCCGGTGCGGCGGGCGCCGTTCGCGGCCATGCGGGCATTGCCGGCGAGCAGCGCGCGCACGCCCTCCAGCACGCCGTCGCGGAAGCGGTCCTTCAGCTCCGCCTCGTCGGCGAAGAGCACGGTGCCGTCGGGCTCCAGCAGCTGGATGTTGCCGCGGGCGGTAACGACGCCGGTGTTGCGGTCATAGGTGAACTCGTCGGCCCGCAGCAGCCGCTCGCCCTGCCAGGCCTCCACCTTGCCGCGGGCGGTGACCAGGCCGCGCTCGCGGTCGTACTCCACCTCATCGGCGGTGAAGGTCACCGGGGCGTTCGGGTCCTGGCGCGGGCCGGCGCCGCCGAAGCCGGCGAAGGGCGAGACGCGGGCGGCGCCCGGCTGACCGGTGCCCTGCACCGGCGGCAGGTCGCGCGGCGTCACGCTCGGCGCGTCGAACTGCGCCCAGGCGGCGCCGGGCAGGCCGAGGAGCAGCGCGGCTAGCGCGCCGCGCAGGCGGGCGCCATGCCCCGCGGATTCCTGGTCAGGCGCAGGGCTCATCCATCCTCCAGGTGCAGGAGCAGCGCGAGGGCCAGCAGCAGGCCCGCGACGGTCGGTGCCCAGGCGGCCAGCGCGACCGGCAGGGTGCCGGCCTCGCCGAACTCGCCGGTGATGCGGTCGATGACGAAGAGGGCGAAGCCGGCGGTGACGCCGGCGCCGATCATCTGCGCCACGCCGCCGCGGCGGGAGGGGCGCATGGAGAAGCCGGCCGCCAGCAGCGCCATGGCGACGGCCAGCACCGGCAGGGCCAGAAGGCTCTGGAAATGCAGCTCGTGCCGCACGGCGGAGAAGCCCGCCTGCTCCAGCACCGCGATGAAGCCCGGCAGCGCCCAGAAGGAGAGCGTGTCGGGCGAGGCGAAGCTGTTCTGGATGCGGTCGGGCGTCAGGTCGGTGGGGAAGGAGAGCGTCTCGCGCGGCCCGGCGCTGCGGTCGGCGCTGAAGGTGACGGCATCCTCCAGCACCCAGCGGCCGGGCAGCAGCCGGGCGCGCGGCGCCTCGATCCGCGCCAGCGGGCGGTCGGCCTCGGAGAGGCGCCAGAGGCTGACATCGGTCATCTCGAAGCTGCCGGGCCGGTCCGCCGCGCGCCCCGCGACGGGCCGGCCGGAGAGGATCGCGACCCCCTGCCGGTCCAGCGCGCGATCCGCCTGGCGCAGCCAGAGCCGCCCGCCGGCGATGGCGGTGATGCCGGCGCTGGCCCGCAGATAGGCGTAGTCCAGCCGCTCCGCCCGCGCGAGCATGACGGAGGAGAGCGGCGAGACCGTGGTGGTGCCGAGGATGCCGAAGAGCAGGGCGACCGCGAGCGGCCCCGCAAGGAAGCCCCAGACGGAGATGCCGGCGGCGCGCGCCACGACGAGTTCCGAGGAGCGGGTGAGGCGCCAGAAGGCCAGGATGCCGCCCAGCAGGATGGCGAAGGGCAGGATCTGCAGCGCGACGAAGGGCAGGCGCAGCCCGGCGATGGTGGCGACCAGGGCGAAGCCGGCATCCGCGCGCGTCGCGGCGCGCCGGAGCAATTCGATGAAGTCGAACAGCGCCACCAGCAGGGTCAGCCCCGTCAGCATGGCGAAGGTCGCGCCCAGGAAGCGGCGCGCGACATAGAGCGTCAGCGTGGTGGCGAAGGTCATGCCGGCCCCGATGCCTGCCCCTGCTGGGCCGGCCGGATGCGCCGGCGCGGCCAGCCGGGCATGCCCGAGATCACCCAGGCGGCCAGCAGGCCCGGGGCCAGGGCATTCACCCAGATCAACGGGATCATGGCGTTCTGCCGCGCCGCCAGGTTGCCGGTCATCAGGCCGAGCGCCAGCAGCACGATCACCACGGCGATGCCGGTGAACAGCCGGAGGCCGCCGCCATGCCGGCGGAACTGGCCGCTGAGGGCGGTGGCCAGCGCGACCAGCCCGAAGCCGAGGGCGTTGAGCGGCGTGGCCAGGCGCTGATGCGCCTCCGCCTTGAAGCGGCGGAGGTCCCGCTCCGGCACGCGGTCCGCCGGGTCCGGGTGCAGCAGTTCGTCGATCGTCCGCTCCTGCGCGTTGCGGTAGCGGTCCCCGCCCTCGCCCGTGCCGCGGGAGGTGCGGGCCAGGTCCACGCTGTTCTCGCTGAAGGAGAGCACGGTCAGCCGGGTGGTGGGTGGGGTGCCGGGCGGCGCATGGGCCGGCGGCGGCACGCGCTCGATCTGCTGGCGCTCGCCGTTCTCGAGCGTGACGCGCGGCCCGTTCGGGCCGGGGGTGATCCGCCCGGCCTCGGCCAGGATGGTGACGGGCGCCCCCCGCTCCCGCGCATCGTGCAGCAGGATGCCGCGCAGCGTGCCATCCCGGTCGCGGTAGCGGGCATAGACGGTCAGGTCGTCGCCGACCGAGGAGAAGACCCCCTCCTGCACCAGGATGGCGGCGAGCTGGTTGCGGATCTCGAACTGCCAGGCGCGGAACGCGGCCTGGCTGGCGGGCACCAGCCAGAGGGCGAGGACGTAGCAGATGCCGACCGAGATCAGGGCGAGGAGGAGCGCCGGCCGGGCCAGCCGCCAATGGGAGAGGCCGGCGGCGCGCATGACGACCAGCTCACGGTCCGCCGAGAGCCTCACATAGACGAACAAGGTCACCACGAAGGTGGTGATGGGCAGGATGACGGCGAAGAAGCTCGGCAGCAGCAGGCCGGTGAGCTCGATGAAGACGAGGAAGGAGAGGCCGCGGTCGAGGACCAGCTCGATGAACCGCAGGGACTGGGTGAGCCAGACCAGCGCCGCGAGCCCGATGGTCACGGCGAGGAGCGCGACGGCCAGCTGCCGGAAGATGTAGCGGTCGAGACGGGTCATGCGGTTGGCCGCACCCTAGCGACCGCGGGGGACGGGGGAAAGCACCGGGAGCGGTCGATGTTGCCGCAATGCCGCAGCTGTGGCCCCCGGGACGAGGCGTGGGTCAGGCAGGCCGGGCGGGCCGAATCGGACCGCCGCCCCGGCCCCTGGAGGCTGCCCTTGCCTGGAGCGGCTTCCATTCGCAATGGCTCACTCCTGCCGCTCCAGGTCTTTGTTCAGGCGAGCACATTCCTCCGCCCAGGTGGGTCTACCTGGACGGAGCTTGCTCTAGTCTTACTGTGTCACTTGCTTCTTGGCCGTATACGCTGTTTCTGCAGGCAGCAGGGGCAGCGCGGGAGGAGGTGGACAAGGCCGACGGTGAGGCGGCGGCGAATGCTGGCGATTGAGTGCGGCACGTGGCGCTCAGGCCGGACCGGCACCGCGCGGCTGGAAGCCTTTGGATAGCGCAGGTGTCTTGAGCCGCCGCGCGGTGAAGCGGGATTGAGGGGGGAAAAGGCAGCGCTCGGCCACGAGGAAGCCGTAGG
>NZ_JAJAQI010000080.1 GCF_020523605.1 Roseicella aerolata
GTCCAGCACCAGCCGGACTGCCCGCTCCCGCACCTCCGGCGAGTAGCTCGCCGCCGTCTTCTTCGTCATGGCTCTATCCTCTCAAGAGATAGTGCCTCCGGAAAAGCCGGTGCGGTTCAGGACCGGCGGAAGTCATGGATCCGCCAGCCCTCGTTTTCCGCCTTGGCCGCCAGCACCGCCTTTATCGTGGAGAAGGTTGTAAGGGCCTTGCCGGATCGCGGGGCAGGGAAGACAAGCCCCGCTTTGGGTCTTCCTGCTGCCTCATGGCGCGCGCGGAGAATGTCGAGGGCGAGCGGGTGCAGATGCAGCCGGTGCAGATCGCCGTTCTTGGTGACAGAGCCGCGCTGGAGCCACTCGGCGCCGTCAAAGTCGATGTCAGCCCAGTCGAGCTTAGCCGCTTCGGTGCGGCGGCAGGGCATGGCTATCAGAAAGCGCAGGTAGTCCCGGTGAACGGTTTGGAACTTTTCGGCCTCTCCGGCCACCTTCCACAACTGGGCCAGGGATTCGAGCTTCATGTAGTCTTGCCTGGCCGGCACGGCCTTGGGTCGCCGGTCCTTACCAATCAGACCGCAGGGGTTCACGGCGATCAGCCCCTCATCCCGGCACCAGTCGAGAAAGCGGGAGAGGGCGCCGAACCTATGGCGGGCGGCGCCGGGCTGTTCCGCATTCACCCGCAACAGCGTGCGCAGATCGGCAGCACCGACATCCGCCACGGCTTTGCCGCCGGCCTTCATGTCGGTGATCGCGGCCTTTACGTGCGCCAGCTCGGCGGCGACATGAGCAGCTGACAGCTTACCTGGGCCGCGCAGCTTCGGCCGCTTCGGGAGGGCCTTGGCGTATTCCTCAGCCAGCCGGTCGAGGGTGCGGGAACGCTTTTCGGCACTCGCTGCGATCCTTGCCCTCCTCTCGCCCGCGATGTCCGTTCCGGTTTTCGCTTGGCCCTTCATGTCGCCGGCAGCGCGGCGGGCTTCATCAACAGAGTGGCTGTCCGGGGTGCCGATGGTGACGGATTGGGTTGGGAACCGCTTGCCGGTGGCAGGATCTGTCCCGCGTGGCTTGTAGTCGAAGCGCCAGGTCATGCCGGTGGGGTTCACCACCAGCGCCAAGCCCCGACACAGCAGGTCACCAATCATGAGCCGCTGGTCTGGCACCCGGCGGCGCGACGCGCTTTCGATGATCGCCTTGGTGATCTTCACCGGGCCTTCCCGCACCACCTTCATCGCCTCTGGACCCCTGACCGGACGCAATCACACGGCATTCCTGACCGGACATTGACCGGACACGAGGTGCGTAGGCAAGCGGAAACTCACGAGGGCGTGCGGTGATGGGCAATGCATCTAACTAGCTGTTATCGCTGACATAATCGGGTAGGCGCGGAGAGCAACGGAGCCAAGCGGAACCAAGCGGGACTGAGTGGCACGTGACTTTTAATCTCGTGGCCGTGGGTTCGAGTCCCACCCGGCTCACCAACCCGCCGCTTTTCCCCACCACCCCGGATTGACCACCCGGCGCGGCCATGCGCCACTCCCGACCCGTCGCCCCGCGCCGGGGCGCGAGGAGGGAGCGAGCGCCATGTTCATCGAGCAGCGGATCTACACCGCGCATCCCGGCAAGTTGCCGGCCTGGTTGAAATGCTATGCGGAGATCGGCGGCCCCGCCTCCTCCCGCACCCTCACGCCGCTGATGGGGATGTTCACGGTCGAGTTCGGCCAGATCAACCGCGTGCTCTTCCTGCGTGGCTTCGACGATATCGATGCGCGCGAGGCGGGCCTGGCGCGGCGCGACGCGGATCCCGAATGGCAGCGCTTCCTGCAGGCCAGCCGCGAGACCGGTGCCCTCGCGGCCCAGGAAGCCAAGCTGTTGAAGACCGTGCCCTTCTCCCCCATCCAGAAGGTCGGCCAGCCCTTCGAACGCAAGATCGAAGGCGGGCAGATGTTCGTCGACCACCGCACCTACGACTTCGAGCCGGGCAGGATGAATGCCTGGATCGAGGCCTACAGGGACATCGGCAAGCCGGTGCAGGACCGGCTGCTCGGCCAGCTGCTCTTCTTCGCCGTCACCGAATGTGGCCCGATCAACCAGGCCGTCTTCGCCTGGGCCTATTCTTCGCTGGGGGATCGCGACCGCCGTCGCGCGGCCATGATGGCCGATCCCGGCTGGGCCGAGTTCCAGAAGGCGACCGGCTCGCTCGGCGCGCTGAAGGCGCAGACCACCATGGTCCTGAAGCCCGTCCCCTGGTCCCCGATCCGCTGAGGGTCCGCTCATGTCCTTCCTGCGCTGGCTTGGTGCCGGCCTGCTGGCCATGGGCCTCGGAACCGGGGCGGCGCAGGCGGGCCAGACACTGGATACGGTGAAGGCGCGCGGCACGCTGAACTGCGGCGTCAATGTCGGCGTCGCCGGCTTCTCCCTGCCAGACAGCCAGGGCGTCTGGCGCGGCATGGATGCCGATCTCTGCCGTGCCGTCGCCGCCGCCCTGTTCGGCGACCCGGGCAAGGTGCGCTTCGTGCCGCTGACCGCCGTGCAGCGCTTCACCGCGCTGCAATCCGGCGAGATCGATGTGCTGATCCGCCAGACCACCCTGACCATGACGCGCGACACCACGCTCGGTCTGCGCATGGTCACGGTGAACCTCTATGACGGCCATGGCTTCATGGTCCGCAGGGATGCCGGCGTGACGGAACCGAAGGGCATGGATGGCATGACCATCTGCCTCTCGCCCGGCACGACGAACGAACTGGTGACGGCGGACTGGTTCCGCGCGAACGGCCTGCGCTTCACGCCCCTGCTGCAGGAGCGGATGCAGGACAATGCCCAGGCGCTGCAGGCCGGGCGGTGCGACGCGATCGGGACGGATGCGACGCAGCTCGCCGCGCTGCGCAGCCAGTTCACCCGGCCGGGCGACTTCGTCATCCTGCCGCAGCGCTTCTCGAAGGAGCCCTACGGGCCGGTGGTGCGGCGCGACGACCAGGAATGGTTCGATGTCATCCGCTGGACCGTGAGCGCCCTGATCCAGGCGGAGGAGCTGGGCGTCACCAGCGCGAATGCCGAGGAGCTCCGCCGCACCAGCCAGAACCCCGACATCCGGCGGCTGCTCGGCGCCGATCCGCTGCTTGGCCAGGCGCTGAAGCTCGACCCGGCCTGGGCCAGCAACGCCATCCGCGCCGTCGGGAATTACGGGGAGCTGTTCGAGCGTCATCTCGGCCCGAAGACGGCAATCGGGCTGGAGCGCGGGCTGAACCGGCTCTGGACGGAGGGCGGCCTGATGTATTCCTGGCCGATGCGCTGAGCCGCGGCGAGGACCGGCGCGGCGGCGCCGATACGCGGGATGGGGGCGGCGCGGTACGCGTCGAGCCCCCGCCCGCTGCCATTCACGCTGGGCATCATGGATGCCCGGTCCGCGCCGTTGCCGAGCATGGCGCCGCCGCCCGGAGCGATCACCGGCACCGGCGGGGAGGGGGCAAGAGCCGCCAGCGCCGGGGCCGGCCGGCCCTGTTCGGCGAGCCAGGCGGCGGAGACGCGCGCGCGATAGGCCTCCGCAAGGTGCGGAGTCTGGGAATGGTAATGCGCCGCGGCCTGCATCCAGTCGCCGCGGCCCGCCGCCTGCAGGGCCGACAGGAAGCGCGCGGCATAGCGGGCATTCGCCAGGGGGTCGAAGGCCTCCTCCAGGCTGGCGAAGGCCGCCGGGTGGTGCCGCAGGTTCACCTGCAGGCAGCCGACATCGATGGAGCGCACGCCCTGCGCCTGCAGCGCGCGGACGGCGGCAATCGCTGCCGCCTTGTCGGGGAAGAAACTGCCGCGCCCCTCGGCATTGATCGCCCAGGGCCAGGGGGCGATGGTGCCGGTGGCCGGGTCGCGCCGGCCGCTCTCCACCCGCCCGATGGCCGCCAGCAGGCGCGGCGGAATGCCCTGCTCCCGCTCGGCGCGCGCGATGGCGGCACGGCAGAGCTCGGCAGGCTCCGGCGCCTGGGCCGGGGCGGCGACGGGCAGCAGAAGCAGCAGCAGGCCGCAGGCGAAGACGAAGGCGCGCATGGTCCCGATCCCGGCGCCCGCGAAAGGCGGGAGCGGTCCGGCTCAACGCAAGCGGCATGCCATGGTGGTCGCTCGGCGCGGGTCCGGCGGGTCGTGCCAGCCCGCAGGGGCGCCGACCTGCAGCCGACATCGGCGGAGGCCGTGGATATGCGCCAGCATGCCTGCGGGGCAGCATTGCGTGCGGCTCATCTGTCGCGCGCAGCCCGCGCCGGAGGCGTGCAGGTGGGGATGGCGGCCACCCCAGCTGGCGCAGGTCAGGCGCCGCAGCTGCGTCGGAATGCGACAGCGGCCAGCCTCAGTCCTGACGTGCGGCCGCCATCGGCGGCCGAGGCCGCAGGAATGTCCCGGCATTCATGCGGGAGGCTACGAGGCATGCCTTACGGCAAGGATCAGGCATTCGCCTGCATGAAACGCGGGGCGCGGCGGACCCAGCCGCGCGGGGCCGGCTCGGCTTCCGGCTGGCGGGCCTTGCGCGCCTCCTCGATGGCCGACTGGGTCGGCTCGAACACCACATAGCCGCGGCCCCAGACCGTCCGGATGATCTCCGCCGCGCCGGCAGCGGCCAGTTTGCGCCGCAGCTTGCAGACGAAGACGTCGACGATCTTCGAATCCGGCGCCTCCGAATCGGCATAGAGCCGGGTCATGAAGCGCTCCTTGGTCAGCAGCACGCCCTTGTGGAGCATGAGGGTCTCGAGGAAATCGAACTCGCGCGCCGTGAGGTTCACCCGCATGCCGTCCACCATGACCGCATGCTGCTCCTGGTCCAGGGTGACATTGCCGCAGACCAGCTCGGCGCAGGTATAGCCGCGGGCGCGGCGGGCGGCGGCCTGCATGCGGGCATGCAGGACGGAGAGGCGAAGCGGCTGGAACAGCACGTCATCGGCGCCGGCATGCAACACCGCCTCTTCCTCTTCCGCCGCGGCATGGCCGGCGCAGACGACGATAACCGGCAGGGTCATGCCGCGGCGGCGCAGGTCGCGCAGCGCCGGCAGCAGGGTGCGCAAGGGCTGACCGATGCGCAGCAGGACCAGATCATAGGGGCCGCTCAGCGCGACGATGGAGGGCAACTCGGCGATGCTCTCCGCCGCGTCGCAGAGCACGCCATGCCCGCCCAGCGCGGCCTCCAGCTCGGTGGTCGGGGCGGTGTCAGAGGCAATGGCGATGCGCATGCGAACTCCAATGCATACAACTGTTTGTGTTAGTCACATGATAGTGTGGTGCGTTTAGAATACAATCATAAAGTGCGCTAACGCGTGAGGTGATCGCCTTGCGTCACAGCGGGGCCTGCAGGGGCGAAAGGGCAGGGCAGCCGCGCCGTCCTGCTTGACGGCGGCCGGAACCGATCCCTTCTGGATCCTGCGCCACGGAGGTCTGCGATGCTGATCCAAATTCCGCGCGGCTGGGAGATCCCCGAGCGCGACGTCACCCCCGAGCCCCTGGCCTTCGGCCGCCGCGCCGCG
The DNA here is from genome assembly GCF_020523605.1 of Roseicella aerolata. Lineage (GTDB taxonomy): Bacteria > Pseudomonadota > Alphaproteobacteria > Acetobacterales > Acetobacteraceae > Paracraurococcus > Paracraurococcus aerolatus. The sequence goes on from NZ_JAJAQI010000080.1 coordinate 5,490, forward strand.
CTGGCGGCTCTTGCCGGCACTGGCATCGCGCTGCCCGCCGCCGCCCAGGAAATCCCGGCCGCCACGCGCAACCTGCGTTATCGGGGGGAGCGCGACATCACCGCCGAGCGGGAGGCGACCACCTACAACAACTACTACGAGTTCGGAACCGACAAAGGCATCCACCGTGCCGCCCAGCGCCTGCCGCAGCGCCCCTGGACCCTGCGGGTGGAGGGGTTGGTGGACCGCCCGCGCGAATTCGGCATTGAGGACCTGCTGAGGACGATGCCGATCGAGGAGCGGGTCTATCGGCTCCGCTGCGTCGAGGCCTGGTCCATGGTGGTGCCCTGGACCGGCTTCCCGCTCGCCGCCCTGCTCGAGCAGGTAGGACCGAGGACGGAGGCGAAATACCTGCGCTTCGAGACGGCGGCGCTGCCGGGCGTCATGCCGGGCCTGCGGCAATCCTGGTATCCCTGGCCCTATGTCGAGGGCTGCACCATCGAGGAAGGCATGAACGATCTCTCCTTCCTGGTGGTCGGGGCCTATGGCAAGCCGCTGCCGCCGCAGAATGGCGGGCCGATCCGCTTCCACCAGCCCTGGAAATACGGCTTCAAGGCCGGCAAGTCGCTGGTGCGGATCAGCCTGGTGGCGGAGCGGCCGAAGAGCTTCTGGGAGGCGATACAACCCTCGGAATATGGCTTCTGGGCCAATGTAAACCCGGAGGTCGCGCATCCCCGCTGGAGCCAGGCGACGGAGCGCGTGCTCGGCACCGGCGAGCGGATCCCGACCCGGCTGTTCAACGGCTATGGCGAGTTCGTCGCGGGCCTCTACACCAACCTGCAGCGGGAGCGGCTCTGGACATAGCAGCGCTGCCCGGGCGTGGGGTGGCCAGGCCGGCCGATGGCGGCCGGCCCCATCCTGACCCTCCGCCGTCGGCGGCGGAGCGAGAGAGGCCCTATTCCCCGGCCGCCGCCAGGATGCGATCCATCGCCTCGGTCCGGCCGAGCGCCCAGAGCACCGCATCGATCGGCGGGCTCTGCGTGCTGCCGGACAGCGCGATGCGCAGCGGCTGCGCCACCTGGCCGAGCTTCACGCCCTTCACATCGGCATAGTCGCGCAGCCAGGCCTCCAGGTCCTTCCGCTCCCAGGGAGCGTCGTTGAGAAACTGCGCAAGGTCGGCGAGGCGCGCCTTCGCCTCCGGCGTCAGCAGCGCGGCGGCCTTGGGGTCCATGGGCGGCGGCCCCTCGACCGCGGCGAAGGCGGCGGAGGAGGCCAGGTCCTCCAGCGTCTTCGCCCGCTCCTTCAGCTCCGGCATCAGCGCGCGCACCCGCTCCGCGCCCAGCGTGCCGAAGGCAACGCCGTGCTTCGCCAGCCGCGCCAGCACCTCCCTGGTCAGCCGCTCGTCCTCCGCGCCGCGGAGATAGACGCCGTTCAGGTGCAGCAGCTTGGCATAGTCCATGCGGGAGGCCGCGCGGCCGACGCCGTCGAGGTCGAAGAGCTGGATGGCGCGGTCGCGCGGGATCACCTCCTCATCGCCATGACCCCAGCCGAGCCGCATGAGGTAGTTGCAGACGGCCTCCGGCAGGAAGCCCTGCTCGCGGAACTCCAGCGCGCCGACCGCGCCGTGGCGCTTGGACAGCTTGGCGCCGTCCGCGCCATGGATCAGCGGAATATGGGCGAAGCGCGGGCGGTGCCAGCCCATGGCGTCATAGACCATGCACTGGCGGAAGGTGTTGGTGAGGTGGTCGTCGCCGCGGATGACATGGGTGATGCCCATGTCGTGGTCGTCCACCACCACCGCATGCAGGTAGGTCGGCGAGCCATCCGAGCGCAGGATGATCATGTCGTCGAGCTCGGTGTTGGCGACACGCACTTCGCCCTGCACCAGGTCCTGCACCACCGTGTCGCCGCCGGCCTGGTCCGCCCTGGGCGCCTTGATGCGGATGGCCGGTGCCACGCTCGGCGCGTCCTTCGGATCCATCGTCATCCAGCGGCTGCCGTCATACTTGAAGGGACGCTTCGCCGCCTCCGCCTCCGCGCGCATCGCCGCCAGCTCCTCCGGCGTGTCATAGGCCAGATAGGCGCAACCCCTGGCCAGCAGCTCCCGCGCGACCTCGGCGTGGCGCGCCTCCCGCTGGCTCTGGAAGACCGGCGGCTCATCGGGGCTGAGGCCGAGCCATTCCAGGCTGTCGAGGATCTGCTGCACCGCCTCCTGCGTGCTGCGCTGCCGGTCGGTGTCCTCGATGCGCAGCAGGTACTGGCCGCCATGGCGGCGGGCGAAGAGGTAGTTGAAGAGCGCAGTGCGCGCCCCGCCGATATGCAGGTAGCCGGTGGGAGAGGGCGCGAAGCGGGTACGGACGGACATGGTGGTGCTTCCAGGCTGCGCCGCGCCGCGGCGCCGTGTGGGGGTGCATCCCTAATGCAGAACCCGGCTTTCGGGAAATCGTCCCACTTCCCGCGAGTCGTTAGAGCTGCTTTGTATCGATCACGTTTTGTCAAGCAAAGGCTGTTCTTGACTCCCGACCATCGCTTTCTGGTTGAGGTGCCCGAGTCGCTCCCTGTATGCGACTCGGGTGTCAATCACGCTGTCCAGTCCCAGCGCGGCATGGCGCGGCCGGCCCTTGCCGGCCGTCGCAGGCGGGCTCGCGCTGCTTGCGGCGGAGCGGGCGCGGCTTGCGCCCTGGCTGGCGGTCGCGCTGGGCGCCGGCGTGCTGGCCTATTTCGGGCTGGGGCAGGAACCGCCGCGGGCGGCGCTCTGGCTCGCACCGCCGCTGCTGGCATTGGCCTTCTGGGTCGCGGCGCGGCGGCCGGTGCTGGGATGGCTGTGCGGCCTGCTCGGCGCTGCCGCGCTCGGCTTCGCCGCCGCGCTCTGGCATGCCGGCTACCAGCCGCCGATGCCGGACCTGCCGCGCGGTGCCACCATCATCACGGCCCGTGTCGTCGCCGTGGAATTGCTGCCGGAGGGACAACGGCTGACGCTTGACGCGCCAAGGCTGGACGGTGGCGCGCCACTGGAACGCCATCTGCGGGTCCGGCTGCGCGCCGAGGATCCGGCCCGGCCGCGGCCCGGCGACCTCGTCCGGATCCGTGCCCTGGTCCGCCCGCCAGTCGGGCCGGCCTATCCCGGCGCCTGGGACTTCCAGCGCGCCGCCTGGTTCTCCGGCCTCGCCGGCAGCGGCTTCGCGCTCGGCCGGGCAGAGGTGACGCCAGGCGAGACGGGCGGCCCGGCACTCGCCGGGCTGCGGGCGGAAATCGAGGCCCGTGTTGTCGCCGCGGTGCCCGGCCCCGCCGGCGCGGTCGCCGCCGCGCTGCTGACCGGCGGGCAGAGCGCCATCCCGGCGGCGGACCTCGTCGCCATGCGGGACAGCGGGCTCGCGCATCTGCTCAGCGTCTCCGGGCTGCACATCACCATCGTCATGGGCCTCAGCTTCGGGCTGCTCCGGCTGTGGCTGGCGCTGGTGCCCTTCCTGGCGCTGCGGCTGCCCGGCAAGGCGATCGCGGCGGTGGGGGCGCTCGCGGTCGGCGGGCTCTACCTCGTGCTGACCGGCTCGCAGGTGCCGATGCAGCGCAGCTTCGCCATGGCGGCGCTGGCGACATTGGCCCTGCTGACCGGGCGGCGGGCGCTCAGCCTGCGGGCCTGGGCGCTGGCCGCGGCGGCGGTGCTGCTGGCGCAGCCGGCCGCCATCCTCGGCCCCAGCTTCCAGATGAGCTTCGCCGCCGTCCTGGCCCTGATCGCGGGCTGGGAGTGGCTGCGGCCGCGCCTGCCGAAGGCCGGACCCGGTGCCGCGCGCTGGCGCCGGCGGCTGGCGCTGGCGGCTTTCGGCATCATCGCCACCTCCGTTCTGGCCGGCCTTGCGACCACGCCGGTCGGGCTGCATCATTTCGGCCGCTTGCAGCTCTATGGTGTCGCGGCCAATGCACTCGCCGTGCCGGTCACCTCGCTGCTGGTCATGCCGGCCGGCATGGCGGCGGTGGCGCTGATGCCTTTCGGCCTCGAGGGGCTGGCGCTGGCACCGATGGGCTGGGGGGTGGAGGCGATCCTGGCCGTCGCCCGCTGGGTGGCCGGCTGGCCCGGCGCGGCCCTGCTGGCGCCGCCGATTCCGGCCTGGGGCCTCGGCCTCTGCGCCTTCGGGATGCTGTGGCTCTGCCTTTGGGGCACGGCCTGGCGCATGCTGGGTGTGCCGCTCATCCTGGCCGGCCTCGCCAGCGGCGCCTGGCAGCGCCCGCCCGACATCCTGGTCTCGGCCGATGCCCGGCTGATCGGGCTGCGGGCCGGTGAGGGGTTGGCGATCCAGCGCGTCTCAGGCGCCTCCGGCCTGACGCGCGAGAGCTGGCTCAGGCTGTTCGGCGCCGCCGAGGCCGCGGCGCTGCCGCGGGAGGGCGCGCTCGCAGAGGAGGCGATCCGCTGCGCCCCCGGTGCCTGCACCTACCGGCCGCTCGACGGCGGGCCGGCAGCGGTGCTGCTGCGTGGTGCACCACCGGCCGAGGCCTGTGCCGGTGCCGCCCTGGTCGTCTCGGCCGAGCCGGTGCGCGGACGCTGCGGCGCGCAGGTGATCGACCGGTTCGCGGTGTGGCGGAACGGCGCGCATGCCGTCTGGCTGGACCCGCAGGGGGTGCGCGTGCTGAGCGATCGCGCCGCACGGGGCGCGCGGCCCTGGGTCCCGCCCGTGCCGGTGCCGCGCGGCACGCCTTCCCAGGATCCGCCGGCGCCGGTCGAGTAGGGGAATGCGGCATGCCGCCTGGCTGTCGGCGGCGCTGCTGTTCCTGCGGGCGCTCGGCCTGCCCTGATGCGCAGGGCAGGGGACGCATATGGCAGACGGCGGCACCACGAGCACTCGGCATGTCGCGTCGCTGCCTTCGCGGCCGGCGGGCCAGCCCAAGGCAGGTCAGGCCCGGCCGGGCGCCGCCGGGCCCCGCCCATGCCAGGCGTCGGAGCGCCTTGTATCTCTCAGTTGGCAGCCGGCGGTGAGCCGGCGAGGCTGACGATGGACGGGAGCCCGTGCACGCCTTGTATCTCTCAGTTGGCAGCCGGCGGTGAGCCGGCGAGGCTGACGATGGACGGGAGCCCGTGCACGCCTTGGGTGGCCGAGCCCGCTTCTGAGCTGGGGACCCCGTCCGTCGTCCCATCCGGGAACCC
>NZ_JAJAQI010000081.1 GCF_020523605.1 Roseicella aerolata
GCCTCGCCGAGAATCCTGAAGCCGCCAACGCCGGCGGCAATGGCGGCGAGGTCTACCGCCAGCCCGGCAGGAGGCGGCGGCTGGGGCTCCTCAGGGGGACCGAGGATGAAGTCTGCCGCACTCAGGTGGTGCACGCCCAGCAGCTCGATTTCGCCGGTGAAGACCGTCGCGCCACCCGCCTCTGCGGCGGCGGGGGTAATCTGGACGAGGGTGCGCCCCTCCTCCGCCAACACTTCGTAGCGCACCTGCAGCACACCGGGCCTGTCCATGAACGGCTCGGTGCCGAGGAACAGCGCCGGCCGTGAGACGTCGAGCGCCAGAAGGGAGACGTCGAGGCGATCGTGGCCGGGCTCGAAGTCGAGCACGAGGTCACGGTCGCCCGCGCCCGCGCCGAGGTCGGGTCGGCCGACTGGGGCGGCGGACGGCTGGAAGACGAAGCGGTCGGCGCCCGGACCGCCGCCCAGGACATCGCCGCCAGGGCCGCCGATCACGACATCGTCGCCCGCGCCCCCGAGCACGGTGTCGGAGCCACCCGCGCCGTCGAGGGTGTCGGCCCCGCCCCCGCCGAGCAGCAGATCAGCCAAGTCGAGGCTGTAGGCGAACGCGGCGCCCCCGGGGCTCGGGTCCCCAGGTCCCCGGCGAATGAAGGACCCGGCGCCATCAATGCTGTCGTCGCCCTCGCTACCGAGGACGGTGTCGACGCCGAAGCCGGCAATGATGGTATCGTCGCCCCCACCGCCGAGCACGAAGTTGCTGCCGGGCACCTCGCCGGGTCGGTAGCCCGCCGGGAGCGGTCCGTCGCGGGTGTCGCCGAATAGCAGGTCACCGCCCGCGTCGCCGAACACGGCATCGTCGCCGAACCCGCCCTGCGCGGTGTCACCGCCGCCGCCCCCAATACGGTGTCATTCTCCGCCAGACCGTCGAGCTGGTCTGCGCCATCAAGGCCGATCAGGAGGTCGCGCTCCGGCGTGCCGGACAGCTCGTCCGGGCCGGGCCTGCCGATCACCGTCGCCATTGCGGTCGCCTCCCGCCAGATTGTTTGCATTTGTCATTATATTCATTTTACCGCACCGACCGGACACAGCGTCGCACGGGTCCGCGAGGGCAATGTGGTCGGTCACCGGTGAGGATGTCGCTGCGAGGTCTCCTGCGACGCGAGCGATCCGCTGGCGACATCGGCGCCGCTGGGTGCGGAGTGGATGGAGACGCTGGAGCAGGCGCCACAAGGGACGGGCTGCCTCCGAGCCATCCGTCCAGTGCCGTCCCCAGCGTCAGGGCAGCTTGAACTCCCCCGTGCTGCGAATGCAGGCGCGGGTCACGCCGGGCTCAAGTGATGGGATGGGCGGCAGCGCCCAGAAGGAGGTCTCGCCCGAGGCGCCTCTGTAGCGGCCCGTGCCGCCCAGGATGGCAGCACTGCCACTGCCCGCCGCAGCGCTCCACTGAAATAGTAGCCGGTCCTCTGCGGACACAGCCAACTCGCAGTAACCGTCGCCTTTTGGAGGCGCGTTGCCCAGGTATGCGAACGTCCCAACGCACCGAGTGGCGGCGCCGTCGAGTGGCCCGCCGGGTTCGGCCGCGCGGGTCGTGCCACGCATCAGATAGACTTTCACCCGGTAGGCGAGCACTTGGTGATCGGACACGACAGCCTCGATCACGTGCTCCTCAGCCACATAGCAGTGCGTGAGGTCGAAGCGGGTGGTCCGCTCCTGGGCCTGGGCCGCCCCCGCAGCGAGGCAGCAGCACAGAGCGGCGGCGGTCCGGCGGCACATGGGCATGGCCATTGATCCTCCACTACCCCGGCAGCCGCATTGAGCACCCAAGGAGCACGGGTCCATGCTCACGCTGCAGAGAGCCTGATGTAGTAGGGGTGAAGAGGTCCTGGTGCGGAACGCGGTTACGTGGGGGCAGACTGTTCTGCCGCATCGCAAAGGACGCGCTTATCCGAGCTGTTAGGCCGCTGCCGCTTCATCGAAGATTACATTGCGAAGTCGCTAGCGTTATTCAATCGCAACCTACTCTGCTGTGTCCTATATAGATCGAGTGGGAAGGATCTTTGGAGGATAGGGCGCCCTTCCCGCAGCCGGTGGAGGCCTATCATGGCCCGCAACACCATTCTCGGCAGAAAGGCCATCTTCACTTCGCTACTCGCAATCGGTGTTGCCGGTAGCGCGCAGGCGCAGGTGCTCGGCGGCGGCAACGCCAGCATCAGCGGTGGCGGCGACGACAGAACCATCACCTACAGCAGCGAAGGCGCTGGCGGTGGTGCCCGCCATGAGCAACTCGGTCGGAGCGTTACCTTCGCCAGCAACAGCGGCGGCAGCCCCTCCTGGACCTATGGCCCGGCTCCAGCGAGTCCTCCCGGCCGCGAGGCCTGGCTGCTCGGCGGGGGCGAGGACATTCAGGTGACTTACGTCTCGCCGCACCAGCGCCGCTGACGAAGACCCCTGAGTAGTCGCGCAGCAGCACGGCACCAGTGGCGTGCTAGCGCTGTGTGGCTCAGACAACGAAAAGGCCGCCCGGCTGCCCGAGCGGCCTACTTCGTGTGCGTACCCAATCCTGACTGCTACCTCCTTGAAAGGGAGAGGCTCCGATCTCCTCTCCGCTCGGCCGAACGCGAGGTCGGGGCGACTGTTTGAGCGGCAGCGCGGTAACACAAGCCGGCATATAGCAGCCTTCTGGTCGTCAGAGCCGGTGCGGGCCGTCAAGCGGTGGCCTACTGTTCCTGCTGCATTGGACCTGCCCCACTTCTGCGGACACTCCAGGTAGGCTGAACGGCCTGAGAGGTGTCGATGGCAGAGGGTGAGAAGCGACGCCGGATGTTTCCGGACGCGTTCAAGCTGGAGGCGGTGGCCGCAGTGCAGGGCGGCCGCTCGGTGTCGCAGGTGGCTGCCGAACTGGGCCTGCCGGATCCGCTGGTGCGGAGCTGGCTGCGCTGGGCTGCCGGGCGCGGGACGGCGGGGAGCGGCGCGCCGGCGCCTCCAAGAGAGCAGGCGGCGCCGGCGCGCCGCGTGGGCCGAGCCCGGCCGATCAGGCCGCCGAGATCGCGCGGCTGCGGTGTGAACTTGCTTGCGGCTCGCTCTAGAAGCCCTTTCCCCGCAGGAATTCGTCCAGGGCTCGCTCCACAACGTCCTGCTGTTCCTCGCGGCTATAGAACTGATAGGCGCGAAGCCGCTCGGCTACCGAAACGCGTATCCGAGCACCTACCTGTTTCCGAGGCTCACTAGCTGGCAGAGGAACTGGTGCTAGAACCACCGGGCTCGCTGGCGAGACGGCTGGGGCAACAGGCGACTGGGTAGGTAGTGCACCGAGGCCCGAGCTAGCTGGCAATGCAGCCAGCGGCGCAGATGACGCGGGAATCGGCTGTTCAACCGCTGCAAGGACTGGCTGGGGAACCGGTAGGGCATCGGACGCCGCAACGAGTTGCTGCGCCCGGGAAGCAGCCGTCACATCACCTTGTGCCGCAGTGGGCGAAGCAGCCAGCTCTGCAATTGGCCGCTCAGTTTGGTCCCGGGTTATATGGAAATTCGCCAGGCGCGTAGGTTGCTTGCTCATCTAACTGCTCCCCTGCTTCGGCCGCCAACCACCCTGAGAGTCGGCTTTTCTGTTAGCTGGTTAGCTAGATCGCGGGTTAACAGACCCACGCGCTTGCTCACGTACTGCCAGAGCAACGCCACTTCCTGGGCCGGGGTACCTCGAGGATCCGCCTCCTGCACCGTCAGGCCATCCAGCGCGCTCGCTGCATAGGTATCGGAACGGTGGAGAACCGCCGGCGCCACGGTGCCGTGCTGCGACAGCGCGATGGCCGCATCCGAGGTCAGCCGTGCCCGCTTGGTCGCCGAATTGACCACGAACACCATCGGCCGGCCGGCGGCGGTCACGAGGTCCGCCGTCTCCCCGACCGCATCGAGGTCATCAGGCGACGGACGGACGGGCACCACCACCAGATCGGCCGCCTCAACGGCAAGCTGGACGATGCGGTCGGCCGCCGGCGGTGTATCCACTATGGTCAGCCCGAACCCCTGCTCTGCGAGAGATGGGATCGCCCCGGCCAGCCGTTCAGCCGCCGCCTGTGCCGCGGCGATCCGCTGCGGAGGCGTGTCGCGCGGCATGTCGGCCGGCGACAAGTCGATAAGCTCGATCCCGTCCTCGGGCCGGCGCTTCCACCAACGCGAAAGTCCCTGCATGGGATCGAGGTCCACCAGAGCCACTCGGGCCACCCCTGCCCGTGTGGCCGCCACCGCCAAGTGGCGGCTGGTCACAGTCTTTCCGGAACCACCCTTCCGGCTCGCTGCCACAAAGACGCGCATGCTTTTCCCCTGTCTGCGCAGGACAATGCCTACCGACCGGACAAATGACCCGTCAAGAAAATCCATTTGTTAGGTTGTTATCCAGCTAACTGGCTAACTAGATAGCGGCATTCATGTTGGGGATTAACTCGCGCCTCCCCTTCTCATCCACCGCCCCCATCGCCCTTCGGGACAGGACCATACCCCGCCGAATAGGGCTTAACTCGCACCCAAACCGCTCCACGGCCACTATCGCCTTCAGCAGGAGGCCCGAGTCTCTCGGAACTGGGGATGAACTCGCGCCCCCCTTGCCCACAGGCAGAGGCAGTTATCCCCGGGGATGAACTCGCGCTCGTTGGGGATGAACTCGCGTAAATAGCAGTTATCCCCGGGGATTATCTCGCGCACTTCAACTAGTAAGTCCAACTAGCCTTCCAACTAGGGGGCGCGAGTTAATCCCCAATTGACCCGCCTTTAATAGGCCGGCAATGGTTTCGACGCTGATGGGGGCGGCTATGGCAGACGATGCCGATAACGGGGTGCGACACCTCGTTCTGGTCCACGGAAAGGCACGCGCTCGGGCGATGGTCGAGCCGGAACGCCGGCCGCTGGTGGACATTGCTGCCGAGGTCCTTGCCGATGAGACGGGCAAGATCGGCATCAGCTACAGCGGCTTTTGCCTGACCGCGCTGCCCCACAAGGCGCTGGCCGCCCATGAGGCTTGGACGAAGCGCGGGCATCGAGTGACCCTGTTAGTGACGCCGGGCCAAGTGTTGGGTCCAGACGGCGAGCCAGTCTATGTCGGCGTCCCTTACGGCGCTAGTGCGCGCATGATCCTGCTGTACCTGCAGACCCGGGCGATCCGCACCGGCTCGCGCGAGGTGGAGCTCGGGCGCAGCATGCACGACTGGATGCAGCGCATGGGGCTGCCCTGGGGCGGCAGGACCGGCCAGAAACTACGCGAGCAAGCGGCGCGGATCTCCGCCTGCAATCTGCGGTTCGAGTGGGAAGGCGACAACCGCTCCGGGTTCACCAAGGGCGGCTTCGTCCAGTCGGGCTTCCGCTTCCATGAAAGGTCGGCAGACAGCCGCCAGTCCTCGCTGTGGGAGGATCGGGTGGTGCTGGATGAGGTGTTCTATCAGGCGCTGCGGAAGCACCCTGTACCATTGCGCGAAGCCGCGCTGCGGGAGCTGGCCGACCGCTCCTTGTCGCTCGACATCTACATTTGGCTGGCGTACCGACTGCACACGCTAGAGCACCCCACGCCGCTGCGCTGGGCCGCGCTGTCGGACCAGTTCGGCGGGAGCTATGCGCGTCGACGCGACTTCGTGCGCGAGTTCAGGAAGGCGCTGGCGCCGGCTGTAGTGGCCTATCCCGAGGCGAAGGTTGAGGTGGATGACGAGGGGCTTGTGCTACACCCGTCACACCCGCCGGTTGCGCCTCGGCTGTTCGCCGTCTCAGGGTAGCCGAAGGGAAGGTTAGCCGATCAGGTTGGCATGCCTCACCTGTTTCCTTACCAGTTGGACTAAAGGTGCCGCATCACAACACCAGGGTGGCGTGGGCAGGGGAATGGGAAGCAGGTCGGACATGCTGGCAGCATCTGCATGCAGGGCTGCCCGGAATACCAACGCGCTGCACTTGAAGGCGAACCAACGGCGGCTCGGTCAGGGAAATTGGTCCCGGGTGGTCCAGTCTCCACTACAGGTAAGCGCGGTTCTCACAAGCTGGGACGGTCACCGCCGTGCTATCCTGATCACCGCCAGACAGTGCGCGACAGGGCAGGAGGCATGCCGGGGACCACCCGTAAGGACCACCAGGCGGATCGGCTGATCGCCATCCGCCTGCGGTACTGCATCAACACCCATCTCGAGGACCAAGGGATCGCCACGCCGGCGCAGATCGCCGCCGCCACCGGCCTGCCCGCCCCCGATGCCGTGCGGCTGCTTTCCCGTCGGCAGTGGCGGGAGGGCGACGTGGAAGCCCTGCAGGCCGTCGCCAGCCGGCTCGGGCTGGAGGTGCCGCTCGAAGGCCTCGATCCCGCGGCCGGCAAGAGCAGGGGAGCATGAACCGTCCCTGAGGCGGCTCCTCTCGATCGGCTGGGAGCCTGTCCGGTGCGCGCCTTGGAGGACGGGCTGCGAACCACCGGGATGTTTGATCGCCGGGGATGTTAAAAAGCGGGCCGCCCCCGGGATGCAGGGAAGGGGACGGCCCGAACTCTCGTTTGGGAGATCTGACCGAAGGGACGTCCCTTTCCGGTCAGGCGGCCGAACGCCCCTGCCACCATGCCGGTTCGAGCGGGAGCGGAGTGCAGTCTCGCTGCTGCAATGGGCTATTTGCACCAGCGAGGCCGGCCGGTGGGGGCGCCAAGCCCTGGGGCAGCAGGACAGAAGGCATGGCGGGGGCTGAGCGGCTGGCCGCCATCGGCCTGTGCTATTGCATCAACACCCATCTCGATATGCAGGGCCTCAGCGCGTCGCCAACCCTCGCGCAGGCAGTTGGCCAGCCAACCGTGAGCAACAGAACAGGCAGCATTGGCTCCCCCGCTTGTTTGTTGATAGTTCAGAATGGCCGTGCTGCCGTAGGACCCGCCGTGGGCAGCGATCCCGGCTACGCGGCTGTCCGTGGCACGGGGGAGGCGGGTGAAGGCACAGCTTCGCCCGCCTTCTTCTGCTCGGCCATCGCAGCCTCACAACAACAGCGCTTGAAGGCGGCTGGTCGCCTCGGGGCAGGTCCGGCCCTCGCCCACTCGCACTTGGCCTCAGTTCTGCCCGAGCCCGACCTGTACGGGGATGTGGGCCGCCCGGTTCAGGGGGAAGCCGGGCGGCCCTGGTGAGCGAGGCTTTTTGGGGACGGCCTCGCCAGGAGCAAATGCCTTCGCATCCTGTTTTGTGGCAGCGGGACCGCATCACCGCTCATATCGGTATGTGACACCGCCGCAGTTGGACCGACCCGTGCCTAGCCCGCATCGCGTGCCCCTGCCGGCGGCATTATCATCCCATGGGTCGAGCCCTGAGCGCCCCCGGCCGGCAGCCGCACTCCCCACGGGCGCCAGGGAGAGATCCCGCACAACCTGAAAACGAGCGGGCGGCCATCATGCCGTAGAATTACGTATGTTGCCGGTCCTGCTGAAACATGACACAACCGGCTGTGCCGCGTGCCTCCCGCGCAGGCAAAAAAAGGGCGGCACCGCGAGGCGCCGCCGAGTTTAGGGAGGAAACGTCCAAGAAAAGCAGACAACCCGGCAACGCTGGGTTGCTGCTGCTTGCGCTGATACTCCTGACGGCGCCAGCGCGCAAGCGGAGTGCTGCACCGCACCATCGAAATGCCGCGGCGCGGGCAAGGTTCCCCTCCCCACATCCCGCTTGTTCGGACGGCCACAGGTGTTGCTGTCGTGCACCGCCCCCGACCCGTCCATGATCGCCGTATCGGGCTGATGAGGCGCTCCGGGCCGGTGGCCCGCCGGACGCGGAGCCCCCATGGGAGCCCAAGCGGGACCAGACGCGCCGATTTTCTTCCGTGATGAACGGGGCTGTGGCATCCTGAACCCAGGAGGCAGAGTTGCCGCATGAGTTTCGGTGAGGAACACGGCCCGGTGGGACACCGGGCCTGCATCTGAGCAAGGGGCGAGGCCGCAGGCGGCCGCCGTCGCTCGCCCCCCGAAGGGCTCTCCTTGTTCACCGTGAAGGCTCACCATGCCACCCCGCGAGGGGCACCGGCCTTGGCTTCGCTTCCGCCGGCTTCCCCGAACCAACCTCAGTGAGATCGAGGCCGTCCGGCTCGATCCGATCCAGGCCGCCAAGTTCCTCGACCCTCTGCCCCAGATCCTCGCCGGGGTGCGGCGGGGCCCGGCCCACTCCCTGCTCCTCATCGAGGTCGAGGACGAAGCGGCCGGGTTCATCGTCCTGCATCCCGACACACGGATCGGGGGATGCTGGTGGGTGGGGACCTTGGCCATCGGCCGCGACCACCAGGGGCAAGGATTGGGCAGGCTTGTCCTCACGGCCATCTTGCGGCGCTTGCGATGCGTCCCGGCGCTCCGCGCGGTTCGTCTTCTCGTCGTCGCGGACAACACCGGCGCCCGCCGACTTTACGAAAAGGCGGGTTTCCGGCCCGTCGGGTACAACCCGCTCACGGACGAGATCCTCATGGAGTGGGGGCCCGACTCTCGCCCGAGGGCGGATGACGGTGGTGGCGATGGCACGAACGCCATGGGCTGCTCCGCGCGGACCCGCAGACGCAAGTTCCGCCTGCGTCCACGCAGCGGCCGCCACGTCGCCCGGGTCCTGGGGACGGAGAGGGGACCACCAGCGCCGCACACACTCACTCGGCCAAGCGACGCGGCATGGGGCGAAAACTTCGCAGCCATGCCGGACAGAATCGCCCTTCCCTTTTGTGCTTCTCGCTACTCAGTGTCCGCAGGTTCAGCGTGCACGAGCATGGTCTCGAGTGCGTGGGCCGTGGCTTCCAGGCGCTCCGCCATGCGGGTCAGGCGTTCACGGTCAGTACTCAGGCTCATTCGCGCCGCGGCCTCGCGGCAGGTCTGGGCTTCGGCGCGCAGGCGCGCTGCTTCGGTCGACGGCATGCGTGCCGCATAAACCCGCTGCAGTAGAACTGCCTTGCGCTCGCTCAAGCCTAGGAAAGACATCGCACTGCTTGGTGCGCCATGGCGACAGAACGTAACCCGCAGAGTGCTGCCGAGGATGTGGGCTGCCGGCCGAGGATTAGTGTGGTGGTCTTCGCCGTGCACTCCAGGCGCCTTCGACCTGCCGTGGCAGCGGGGCCTTTGGTGCCTGTCTGGAACTTGCGTTCTCCGGTCGACACTGTCATCGGACGCGATTGCTCACGTCGCCTGGGGCATAATCTGCAACGCGATCAGCCGCGCGGCTGCCAAAGCAGGCGAGGCCCCTGCTGTTGGGCTGGTCGCAGTGCCTCACCATATCGGCCGCATCGGTGACGTTTGGCTCGCAATGAACGGATCTCCAGAAGACGAACTCGGTATGGGTTACGCAGCCCCGGTTCAGCGGCTACTGAGCATTGGCGAGGCCCGCAGCTACAATCCGTCCGAGTGGCCTGATTACTGTGCGCGGTTCGGACTTCAGCACGAGCACATCAGTGACTTGATCCGCATGGCCTGTGACGCTGGGTTGAACCAGGCGGACTCGGGCAGCAATGAGGTGTGGGCGCCCATGCACGCCTGGCGTGCTTTGGGGCAGTTGCGTGCCGAAGAGGCGGTCTTGCCGTTGCTGGCGCTCCTCAGAGCCGCCGAGGATGACGAGGCGGCGGCCGAAGAACTTCCGGCGGTGTTCGGCATGATCGGGCGGGCGGCGATTTCGCCTCTTGCCGCATTCCTGGCGGATCGGTCGAACCCGGAACCGGTGGTCTCCACAGCCTTGTCTGGGATCAAGGAAATCGCCGCGCGGCATCCCGAATGCCGGGCCGAGTGCATCGGCATCCTGGTGCGGATGCTGGAACCACGGGCTGAGACGGACCCGACGAACGCTGGCTTTGCGGTGTGTGTTGATTGCCACTGAGAGCTGACCCGGGATTGCCATGAGGATTTGACCCGGGTTGTGGCTGGAAGTTCGGGGTTTTCGGCTTCTGTCAGGTGGGTTGTGGCCTCCTTTCGTGCTTGGC
>NZ_JAJAQI010000082.1 GCF_020523605.1 Roseicella aerolata
GCCGCCATCGGCCGATACATCGACGGCTTCTACAATCCTGTCCGCCGCCATTCCGCCCTCGACTTCACAAGCCCTGCGCAGTTCGAGAAGATGGCCGCTACCTGACCTAATGCCTCTCCCCTAAAGCGGGGCAAGTCCAAAACCTATCGGCGCGCAGATAGCTACGCCCGACCCGCCGATCGACATGCGCGCCGGCGTCGCGCGCGGCCCGTCCGTCTGGTTCGGCGAAGAGAGCATCGAGATGACGCTGGCCAACGACGCCCACGACTTTACAGCATCGCTGATCCAGTTCGGCAATACTCCGGAGCGGTCGGTCGTCAAGGAAGACGAGAATGCGCAGCTATCGTCAGTGAACCGGGGGCTCCGTTGACGTGGCAGCGGCGTAGCTCTCGCTGCCTGAACCTGCGCCCCCGCGCAAGGCCCTGGGGAGCGCCATTCGTCGGCGCCGTCGCTGGCGCACTTGCGGGGAGGTGCATCAGCTGATCGACCTCGACCTGCTGAGCCTGGACCATCAGATTGAATGCATGCACCGGCGCTACATCAGCGCGTCCAACCCTGGCTTTGCGTCTGCGCGCTGATGCTGATCTCACCGAAGATATCGTTCTGTTGCAGGGTCAACGCACCATCCCGTCCGAGCTCGAGTGCCGCCAGCAGCGTGCTGGCGAGGGCCGCCCGCCGTTGCAGGAGCGTTCGTGCCCGCTCGCCGCTGTGCGGCACGAAGTGCGCAAGCGGCGCGCCCTCTCCTGGCAGTACTGCCAGCAGATCGCGGATCCTCGCTAGCGCGTCCGGCACGCGCCAGAGTGGCGGCGGGTTCGGCCGGTAGACGCGCTGGCGCATTGGCAGGGCGATCAGCCGGAGGCAGGCGCGCAGCAGCTCGGTGATGTCGGCCAGCGGCACCGGCTGCGGCTCCGCCTCCCGCGCACCCCGCCCGTAGACCTCCCGGCCCAGTTGCGGCCTTTCCTCCAGCCAGCTCGCCATCGCCCGCACCGCCGCGCGGTCGGCCAGCCGCCGCCGCAGCGCCGCCGCCTCCGCCTGCGCCGCCCGGTCCGCCTCGGAGCCGGCCGGCAGCAACAGACGCGAGCGCAGCAGGAGCAGCCAGGCAGCCATCACCAGCCAGTCCGCCATCTGCGACAGCGGCACCTGCCGCCCTGCGATGGCGCGCTCCACTGCCGTGCCAAAAGCCTCGGCGAGAGCCACGACCGAGATGGCGGCGAGGTCGACCCGCTGCGCCCGGGCGAGCTCCAGCAGCAGGTCGAGCGGCCCCTCATAGGCGCCGAGCCGTACTTTCGGCGCGCCGGAGTCTCTCACCTCCGGGCGCTGCGGCCCGTCGAGGAGGGAGGTACCGCCGTCAGGGTCCATCGTAGAGCGGCCGGAGGTCGAGGCGCAGCCGGGGCCAGCGGGCGCGCAGCGCCAGCAGCGCCGGCCAGGGGGTCCAGTCGGCCGACCAGAACCCGGCCCAGTAGAGACCGGAGTCGCGCCGGCGCGCCCCGCCCCGCCCGCCGATCGGCAGCTCCACCACGCCCCGCAGCGCCTCCGTCGTGCCCCAGTGCTCCCAGAGCCAGGCATGGCTCTCCCGGTGGTCCGGCCCGAGCCGCAGCAGACGGTCGGGCACCGGCAGCAGCCGGTGCAGGTCGAGCGGGCAGGCGCGGCTCTCCGGCGCCCGCTCGGCCACCAGCTGGCCCCGAGCCTCGACCGCATCGCGCAGCTGACCGGCGAGGATCCGCGCGCCCTCCAGGCTGATCGTGCGGCCGGCCGGCGGCGGTGGGGCGAGCAGCAGGTGGAACCAGCGCTCGGCCGCGGCGCCCGCGTCGTGCGTCCAGGGGATCAAGCCCGCGCCGGCGGCCGCCGCCCGGAACGCGGCCACCGTCTCCGGCGTCCCCGTCACCCGCAGGTGGTGGTAGAGCCAGTCGGTGTCGGCCGGCGCCGGGAGCTCGGCCGTCCCCTCCCTTTCCCGCGCCGCGGCCGCCGGCGCCGCGGTCACAGGTCGAGCAGCCTGGTGGCGCTCTCCGTCACCAGCTTCGCACGGCGGACGTAGCCGCGCATGGTCTTGAGGTCGCGGTGACGGGTGTGGTCCATCACCTGCTCGTCGCGGGCGCCGGCCATGTAGGCCTCGGTAACGAAGCCGGCGCGCAGCCCGTGCGGCGACAGCCGCTCGCCGCCCTCGACCGTGATGCGGGCGGCGAGGGCGCGCTTGCGCAGGATGTCGCGCACGGCATCGCCGCCGAGCGCGCGGTGCTCGATCGTTCCCCAGCGGTCGATCTTGCGGAACACCGGGCCGTAGCGGCAGTCGGACCCCGCGAGCCAGGCCTCGAGCGCGCGCACCGGACAGGTCTCGGGGCGCTTGCCGCGGGTGATGCCGAGCTCGACCCCCCGGCCCTCCTGGTCGGACTTGGAGGTGGGGATCAACAGCCGCAGCCCGGCCTCGGTGAAGCGCAGGTGCTCGCGTTCCACGGCGACGAGCTCGGACCGCCGCAGCGCCCCGGCAAACCCCAGCAGCAGCAGCGCCCGGTCGCGCAGGCCGGCGAGGTCGCCACCACAGGCGGCGACGAGCTTCTTCAGCTCGGCCGAGGTCAGGGCGGCCGCCTGGCGCCTGCGGCTGCCATGGGTCCGGAAAATGCCGCGCAGCGTGGTGCGGAGGACGGGATGGCCGGCGGACCAGGGGAGCGCCCGCAGGCGATGGGCATGGCCGATGGCGGCGAGCCGGCGCTCGAGGGCGGAGCGGCTGTAGAGCGGCGCCTGGGCGGCGAGATAGGCGGCGACGGCCGCAGGCTCGGCCGGCAGCGGGGCGCAGCCGGCGGCCTGGCACCAGGCGGTGAAATGGGCCCAGTCGCAGGCGTAGGCGCGCAGCGTCTCGGGCGCCAGCGCTTGCCGGGCATAGGCGCGGGCGGCGGCCAGCGCCTCCGTCGCCACCGTGGTGGGCGTCGTGGCGGTGGCCGCTGCACGGACCGCCACCGGCAAGGGCGCCTCGCTCATCGCGCCGCCTCGGCGCCCAACAGGCGGACGTCATAGGCGGACAGGGCGGCGTCGGTGCTGACCAGGGTGAGATCCTCGACCTGCGCCTGCGCCACGAGCATGCGGTCGAAGGGGTCGCCGTGGTGCCGCGGCAGGGCACCGGCGGCGACGCCGTGGGCGGCCCGGATCGGCAGGTGCTCCATCCCGGCCCGCTCGAGGATCGCGTCGATCCGCTCGAGCGGGAAGCGCAGCCGTCCGAGCGCCGCCTTGATGGCGATCTCCCAGACGGAGGCCGCACTGACCAGGGCTTCGTTGCCCGGCGCCGCAACAGCGGCCGCGACGGCCGCGGGCAGGCGTGCGGTGTCAGTGACGGCCCAGATGAGGATCTGGGTGTCGAGCAGGAGCCTCACGGCGCCTTGCCATCGAAGGCGCGCGCCAGGTCGTCGGGAAGCGGCGCGTCGAAGTCGGGCCCGACCCAGACCTCGTCGCCGAGGAAGCCGAGCTCGCGCGGCCGGGTCCGCACGGCCAGCGGCACCAGGCGGGCCAGCGGGCGGCCGCCCTTGGCGATGACGATCTCCTCTCCGGCGGCGGCGCGGTCGACCAGGCGGGAGAGCTGGGTCTTGGCCTCGTACAGATTGACCTGGGACATGCGCGGCTTCCTGACCAAGGTTGGTCTTGCCGTTCCAGTAGCGCGCCTGGTCAGACTTGGTCAAGGAATGAAGCCCCTGCCCTGCCGGCTGGATTCTGGCGGTTCTCCGCCATTGCGGCAAGCCTCTCCTCACACGCGGTAAGGGAGACTTATCGCGGGTGATCTTATTCCCCGCGACGGCTTGGATCTCAGGAGCCGTTCGCAATGAGCTTTGTGGGGCCTCCTAGTTTGCGGCCGATAATGGAGGTTTATCGGACGCACCCGCCAGGGTTCTGCATGACCCCCCTGCCCCGCTGGGCGCCGCGCTCCGGCGCGCCCTGCCGGCCCCCCATAGCCTCGCGGACACCGCCGAACGGGCGCGGGACTACCCCATCAGGCCCGCGCCGAAAGCACGCGGCGCAGTTGCGCCATCGACCGGGCGGACTGGCAGCTTGGGTGCCGGAGCCTGTTGAGGAATCGGGTGAGCCCACAGAGCCTCCGGGGAAAGGAGTGAGCGGGTCGGGGAAACGAGTGAGCGGCTCGACGAAAAATCAACGAGTCGCGGCGCTTATCCCGAGGAAAGCGGTGAGCATTCTAATAATAGAATCTCTAATATCTTCCACTAGTTCGCTCACTCCTTTCCCCGGCGACACTTCGCGAGACCTAGGGCAAAGTCTGAGGACGATGGGAACGGTACACGACCTGATTGAGGCAAAAGGCCGCAGAGGCGCTATCGCTGCGGGCATTGAGCGCGCTGTCGTCGAGGCAGCGTCAGCCTACCTGTCCGACGAGGACTCAGGCCTCGGATTTGCCTATAGCGGATGGGCCCAGTGCGCCCTCCCTCACAAACGGCTCAAGGACGACGCCCCCTGGGGCATCGTTTCGGAGCGGGTAAAGCTTATGGTGGAGCCGGGACGCCGCCAAATCGTAGCCTCGGACGGCAGCCAGAGCTTCGAATTTGTAGGCGTACCTTTTGGAAGCCACGCCCGCCTCATCCTGCTCTACCTCCAAACCGAGGCCCTCCGAACCGGCAGGCGGGACGTCGAGTTGGGCAACTCTATGCGGGGATGGCTGGCCCGCGTCGGCATTCCTGCTGGTGGTATGACCGGCAAGAGTGTCCGAGACCAAGCCGAACGCATCAGCCGCTGTAAGCTGACCCTTCGACATCTCCATCGGTGGCCGTAGCTCTGGCCTAGTGCAGCAGACCATTGTGGATAGGGCCTTGTTCATTGAGGCAGACGACGGCGCGACCCAAGGCCGGCTCTCACTGGAGACGGCCAAGCTATCGGAAGGGTTCTTCGAACAGCTCAGGAAGCACCCCGTTCCGCTCGAGGAGGCTGCTATCAAGGCGTTGTCGAATAACGCTCCTGCACTCGACGTCTACCTCTGGCTCGCCTACCGGCTGCATGCGCTTAAGGGGAACCGGTTGGTCCCCTGGGGAGCGTTGAAGGCCCAATTCGGAACCGGATTCTCAAAGCTCTACCACTTCAAGAACAAATTCCCAGGAACGCTCGCGCTGGCGACCGCCGTCTACCCTGCCGCCAAGGTCGAGATCACAGAGGAAGGCGTAGTCCTGAATCCTTCTCGCCCTCCGGTCACGCCTAGGCTCCTGGCTACCCGGTAGATCTCACTCGTTTCCCCACTTTAGGCGCGGCCGGGCCAGAACATGGGCCAAGTCTCTTATGCCCGTGGGTCCCCAATCAGGGGCAGGTCAATGCGAATGCGAATCCGTTGTCTAGCAGCAGGGGCCGCTTCTTACAAAACGACCTTGACCATGTGTCCTCCCCGGCTCCCCGACGACGATGCCAAAGGTAAGGAGGGCACACTCTCCCCTGCCCCGTTGTCAGTAGCCCCTCTTCCGGAGCCACTCGTCCACCGCCACCTCGACAATGCTCTGTTGCTTCCGCCGTGTGTGAAACGCGGCCGCGCGGAGCCGGTCCTGCAGATTAAGCGTAAGCCGCACGCTCACGGTAGTCCTGGGTTCTACCTCCAAAGGAGCTTCGTCGAACTCGCCCCGCAGTTCAGGATCGCCGTGCGCAGCAGGGCTGCGCA
Source organism: Roseicella aerolata (assembly GCF_020523605.1). Classification (GTDB taxonomy): domain Bacteria; phylum Pseudomonadota; class Alphaproteobacteria; order Acetobacterales; family Acetobacteraceae; genus Paracraurococcus; species Paracraurococcus aerolatus. Next base: position 5,633 of record NZ_JAJAQI010000082.1, read on the forward strand.
GCGGGGCTGTCTGCCTGGTTGCCGGCGCCTCTTCCGGGCGCGTCTCTGAGGCGGTGCCAGCGGCCGCTCTAGCAACTTCCGGAAGCGGGTGCTCGCCCTGCGCGGCCGAAAGGGTGCTGCCCTCCCCAGCGCTGTCCGCGGCGGACACTACTGCTGCGGGCGGCCGTGGCGGTGGGGTATCCGCCATCGGTGAGTTCGGCATTAAGGGAGTCGCTGAGCCCTTAAGGGCGCGTGGGATGTCGAGGCTTGTGAGGTCAGGCTTGCGCTTGGACATGGTTAGCTCGCTAAAAAGCATGCTTGCTGTCATGCTTGCTGGTCATGAAATAGCTATGCTGGCCGGGCCGTCTTGGCTCTTGCAGCCTTGGCTGGCTTCGAAAGAGTCCCTCTGCCGCCGCGCGATAGACGGCTCGACAGGTAGGTCCAGAGCTCCGCGATCTCCTGCGCGGGTGAGCTTTTTGGGTCCACCTCCACCACTGTCTGACCGGCAATACCGGAGGCCGGGATGGTGTCAGAGCGGTGGATGATGGCGGGTGCGACGGTCCCATGCTGGCTCAGCACGATGGCCGCCTGTCCGGTAAGTCGCGCCTTCCTCGTGGCGGAGTTGATGACAAAGACAAGTGGCTTTCCCTCGCCCTCCACGATGTCGATCGTTGCGCCGAGCGCATCGAGATCGTCGGGACTTGGCCGAGCCGGGATGACGACGAGGTCGGCGAGGCGGACGACGTCGCGGATGAGGGCGGTCGCCTGGGGCGGGGTGTCGAGAAATACGTGGCGGAACCCGGCCTTGCGGAGGCGCTCGATGTTCTCCGGCAGAGCCTCAAGGGTGGATGAAACGAAAATCGGCGTCTCGGCCGCTCGCCGGTTCCACCACCTGGCGAGGCCGCCCTGCGGGTCGGCATCGATGAGCGCTACAGGCCCCTCCCCTACCCTTTCGGCCTCCACGGCTAAGTGACGCGAGAGGGTCGTCTTACCCGCCCCACCTTTCTGACTAGCCAGCACAATTACCTGCATGCACGCTATCCTCCTAGCTTGAATGCCAGCTTGCAAGCATGCACAGCCTCACTCTGCCGTCGGCGATGAGTGTCTTGCCTCAGGATTCATGTCAACAGAATGCCGCCAGTATGCATTAAAGCGGAAAGGCGGGCCGTGTTGTAGGTAAGACTGCTTGCTTGCTTGCAAGCAAGCAGTCTTGCCGCGGTCGTATAGCGGCCCACTACGAACATCTCCCGGCGCCGCCCACCCTGATCCCTCAAGGTGGGCGGCCTGCCACTTGCCACCCATCCTTGTCCGCAGCCGTAAAGCCAGACCCTGCAGGTTCAGGCGGCCCTTCCAGTACCGAGCCGCCTGATCAGTTCCCGGGGAGGGAGCCGCCGCCTCGTCCAGCGCGCGGCGCGGGCATCCGTCTTCCGGTGTCGCGGGTTCCAATGGCGGTGCCCTTTCTACCCGGATCCTCATATCCATCATCGGGTAGAAGGCGGAGCTGCACCGAGCCTTCAGGGCGCTCCTCCGCCGGCATCTCCAGGGGGATCGGCCAGAAGCATTCGGCGTCGCCTTCGTCGCCCCGCAGCGCCAGGAACACCACCCGCTCCACTCGCCCGGCTTCGCCGGTCTCGACCGCGATGCGGAAGACCAGTCCCTCGGCCTCTTCCTCACCGATGGCAAGCGAAAGCTGACTGGCTTCCTCCTCGTGCCGGCGCAGCGTGCGCACTGAGGGCTCGTCGGCCAGGCCGCGGTAGAAGCGGACCGGGACATCCTCGATGAGGAAGACGAAGTGGTTGGACTCGTCGAGCACGCCCAGCCAGTTGAACGAGCCTGAGGAGGCCGCTCGGGCCAGGCGGTTGCGGCCAAAGGCAAAGGCGCGGCAGCCAACCGACCAGGGATCATCGCCCAGTTCGTAGGAGGCCATGGCCAGGGCATCGCGGCGGGCATTGACCAGCATCCGCGCGCAAATCCGCAGCCGGTCCTCGGTCAGCGCCGGGTGGATATCCCAAGGCAGCCGGGCAGAGGCAGGTGAGGGGGGGCCATTCATCTGTGTCGCGGAGGATAGGCGGTTCAGGCAGCCGCGGACAGCATTTCAACGGTGCCGTCCGCATGTGTAAACGTCCGGAGCACGTGGCGCCGCTGCCGCATCCGACGAGCGGCACATCGCGTTTCATTGCAAACTTGAAAGTACATGCTCGCAGCCCCATATATGGTGCTCGAGAGGCCACGACCCCGCCCGGCTCCGCGACACCCTCGCTCCCCGAACGCAACCCGTTCATCCTTGCGGACGAGGCTGCCTGAGCCAGCCAAGCGTTGGATCTGGCATTGGCAATGGGTCTGCTGGCCATTCCCGCGCCGCTCCTGCTCCGGCAGGGGAGGGGCCGCTGCCTCTCGCCACCCCTGTCATCTCCACCTGGGCGGACATGAGCCGCGTCATCCCGACGCCGCCCATGCCCGGCACCGCGCATCCGGCACTGAGCCGGCCGTTTCTGCGAACCATTCCCTGCCAGCGGTGGCACGGAGATGGTCGACGACAGGGTTCAACCGGCGCCGCCCCGGATCAGCCGGGGAGGGGGCGCCGGTCCGCTGCGTCACGACGCGGCGTCGGCGTGGGCCGTCTGCCCACGCCCGCCCCACACCAGCCTGGGTTCAGCCCGGCCGACCCGCAGCGGGCCCTCCGGGGCCGGCCGAGGCAGCGGTCGGCCTGAACCTCCGTGTGCCGTCTCCTCACCCTTCTCCGCCCCCTCCCGCTGGTCTCGGCAGCTCCCAAGCCGACCGTCGCGGCCCCTTGAGCAAGGCCGAACCCAGTGCTGGAGATCCCATGACCACCACCCTCAGCTACCAGGGCAGCCCCATCCGCTTCCGCGGCGCCATGCTGAACCTGACCGACATGTGGCAGGCGGCAAACCGGCCGCCCAACCGGCGCCCCTCCGACTGGCTCGCCCTCGAGGAGACCGGGCGCTTCCGCACCCATGCAGGCACCCACGCGTCCGACGCCGACGACCTGTTCGCGCCAAATGCCGGCCTCGCCGGCATTTGCCACCTCGACACCGATGGCCTCGTCGCCACCGTCCGCGGCCACCAGGGAGGCACCTGGGCACATTGGCAGCTCGCGCTGACCTATGCCCGCTACCTCTCGCCGCCGTTCCACCTCTGGTGCAACACCGTCGTCCGCACCGCCATGCAGCGGCCGGACGAGGCACCCGCCGCGGGCCAAGACCCGCTGCGGGCGCATCTCGACCAGCAGTTCCAGCGGCTGCATCGCCGGCTCGACATCCTCGATGTCCTTGACCGGCATGCCGCCGACCTGATGTTCCTGCAGCTCTCGGCGCAGGACCTGCTGCTCGGCGCCAGGCGGAACTTCTCGGCGCTGAGCCAGGCGGCCATCACCCGCGCGGTGGCGGCCGAGCCCTTCGGTGGACGATGCCCCTGCTGCGACAACGCGCCCGTCCTCACCGAGGCGGGCCGGCCGGTGGCCGGCGCCGAGTTCGACCACTTCTTCCATCGCGGCCTGAACCGACCGGAGCATGGCTGGCTGATCTGCGCGGACTGCCATATCGAGCTGACCCGCAGCGGCTACCTGCTGCGGTTCAGCCACATGCCGCGCTTCCGGGCCTTCCAGGCGGCGGTGCTCGAACAGCGCCGCCACAGCCGGATGCGCCACAGCAGCACGACGGAATAGCCGCCCCTCATCCAGCCCTCCCCAGCGGAGGGCGCCCAGAGCCCCATGGCCTCAATACGAGGTCATGGGGCTCTTCGCGTTCGGAGCCAGGGGCCACTGGACTTGCCCCGCTTTAGGGGAGAGGCATTAGGTCAGGTAGCGGCCATCTTCTCGAACTGCGCAGGGCTTGTGAAGTCGAGGGCGGAATGGCGGCGGACAGGATTGTAGAAGCCGTCGATGTATCGGCCGATGGCGGC
>NZ_JAJAQI010000083.1 GCF_020523605.1 Roseicella aerolata
CATCCCCAACGGCACCTACTTCCTGGGCTGGCCACAGAACGAGATGGCCGAGGCGGCACCGGCCTGACCCGGCTCAGGTCCTTACCGTAAATCTCCGCACGGATGCTGCCGGCGGGCCTAATGATGACCCCGGCCGAAATTACGCCCGCTTCGTACCAGGATCGGTAAGACGCTAGATCGCGGTCAAGATTTCCATCCTTAGCATTCCACTCAACATCTAAAACAACGCGGCCTTTAAAATTATCGACTAAGGCTCTTGATGGGATCCGGGGTGATGGACCCAGGCCTGGGTAGCGGGACGGAACAGCCTCTGTGATGGTGGGCGGGGCCGGGGGGAACCGACCGGCCCAAGGAGCCGCTGGCATCATGACCGCACCGGATCTGGTCAACCTTTCGGCGCTGATCGACGACGCCAAGTGCTTCGCCCTGGTGCGCCAGCATCGCTGGCCGGAAGGGGTGCGCTGTCCCGCTTGTGGTGGGACCAGTGTGGTCCGGGACGGGTGTGACGACAGGCAGGTTCACCGGCAGCGTTACCGCTGCAAGGGTTGCGCGGGGCGCTTCGACGACCTCACCGGCACGGTGCTGGCCGGGCATCACCAGCCGCTACGGGTGTGGGTGCTGTGCCTGTACTTCATGGGGCTGAACCTCTCCAATCGGCAGATCGCCCAGGAGCTGGGCCTCAATGGATCTGACGTGCAGGCCATGACCGAGCAACTGCGCCGCGGCCTGGTCGCCAAGGCTGCTCCCGTGCAGCTGGGCGGCGGGGTGGAGATCGATGAGGTCTACGTCGTGGCCGGGCACAAGGGCCAACCCGCGGCGGTGGCCAAAAGGGGCGGCTTGGGCGCTGCCGCAGACTGGCGGGAGCGCCGGGCCGCGGCACGCTGGAGAAGGACAAGCCGCCGATCCTCGGCCTGATCCAGCGTGGTGGTCAGGTCGTCATGCGCATGCTGGCCAATGTGCAGCAGAAGACGATCCAGCCGATCATCGAGGCAGCGGTCGCCAAGGGTGCCCGCATCCACACCGACGAGTACGACATCTATGCCCGCCTGCCAGCCTGGGGTTATCGGCACGAGGCGGTCTGCCATGCACGTGGCGAGTACGCGCGCGACGAGGACGGCGACGGCTTCTGCGAGATCCACGTCAACACGATGGAGGGGACGTGGTCCTTGCTGCGCTCCTGGCTCCGCCCGCACCGGGGCATCTCACAGGAGAAGCTGCCACTATACCTCGGCTTCTTTAAGTTTGTGCACAACGCCCGGCGCCGCGGCAAAGCCCTCCTGGGCGCCCTCGTCGCGGCACTGGTGACATGACATGCGGACCATCACCCCGGATCCCACAAAGAACCATCCGCGAAGGCATCTTCTGCGAGGGCTCCCCGCACCGCAGCAGCGGTGGGAACCGGGGAACGAAAGTCTCTGGGGCGCTGCGCCTCGCCGAGGAAGTGCACCCGAATTCGAACCGTCGCCAATGGCCGGGGCTGTTGCGAGCAAGGGGCGTCTTGTGAGGGTGGTCTGACGGTCGCGTGTTGATCAGTCCTGCGCCCTGTCGCCGTGAACCGAGCAAACCTATAGTGCCCGCGCATCCACGCGCGCCCTGGCCGCAGGCCTTATCAGGACACTCGCCTTGACTGAAGCCGCAACTGGAACACGCAGGAGTTGCGCCGCGACGCATGCGCGCGATGTTGCCGACGTCATGGCCGAACTGGCCTCCTCCCCGCAGGGGCTGACCAGCGAGGAGGCGAAGCGGCGGCTTCTGCAACACGGCCCCAACGCGCTGCCGACTGGCACGCGGCGCCACCCCTTCCTGCGTTTCCTGGCACAGTTCAACAACGCCCTAATCTACTTCATGTTGGTCGGGGCTCTCGCGGCCGCCATGCTCGGGCACCTGGTTGACAGTGGCGTGATCCTCGCCGTCGTGCTGGTCAATGCAATCGTGGGCTTCCTCCAGGAGGGTAAGGCGGAAAATGCCCTTGCGGCGATCCGCGACCTGATCGCCCCCAAGGCGCATGTCCTGCGGGATGGCCAGCGCATCAGCGTGCCGATGGCGGAACTCGTGCCTGGCGATATCGTGCTGATCGAGGCCGGCGACCGCGTGCCCGCAGACCTCCGCCTCCTGCGGGCCCGCAGCCTGCGGATCGACGAGGCGATCCTGACCGGCGAATCCGTCGCCTCGACCAAGCGCGCCGAGCCCTCGGCCGACGCCGCCGCGCTAGGCGACCAGCACGGCATGGCCTTCTCGGGGACGCTGGTTGCGACGGGGCAAGGCACCGGGGTGGTCGTCGCCACGGGCCTCGGGACCGAGATCGGCCGGATCAGCGAGTTGCTCGGCAGCGTCGAGGAGCTGACGACGCCACTGCTGCGCCAGATCAACCGCTTCGGCCGGCGCTTCACCTGGTTCGCCTTCGTGGGTGCGGCGGCCCTGTTCGCCTTTGCCGTCGGCCTGCGCGACTTCGCCTGGGACGATGCGCTGATCGCCGTCGTCGCGCTGGCGGTCAGCCTCGTGCCCGAGGGATTGCCGGCCGTCATCACCATCACGCTGGCCATCGGCGTCCAGCGCATGGCCGCGCGCAACGCCGTGATCCGACGGCTGCCGGCGGTGGAGACGCTGGGCGCGGTCTCGGTCATCTGTTCCGACAAGACGGGCACGCTAACGCGCAACGAGATGACGGCACGGCGGGTCGTTACCTCGGAGGAGACGCTACTGGTTCAGGGCGCCGGCTATGACCCGGCCGAGCATCGTCTCTTCGCGGATGGCGGATCGGAGGGCCATGCCACCACGCTTTCGCTGATCCGGGCCGGGCTGCTGTGCAACGACGCAAGGCTGCACCGCGATGACACGGCCTGGCACGTCGAAGGCGACCCAATGGAAGGGGCGCTGGTCACGCTGGCCATGAAGGCGGCGTTCGACTCCGGTGAGACGCGCGCCGAATGGCCGCGCCTGGACGAGATCCCCTTCGATGCCGCGCACCGCTTCATGGCAACGCTGCACCACATGCCGATGGCCGAAAAGGTTGTGCTGGTGAAGGGTGCGCCGGAGGCAATTCTCGCCATGTGCGACCGCCAGGAAGCCAGGGGCGGCAGCGCACCCCTCGATGCTGGCTACTGGTCGGAGCGCATCGCCGAGGCCGCCGGCGAGGGCGAGCGCGTGCTGGGCTTTGCCATGCGCCCCATGCCCGGTGACGCGCAGGGCGTGGATTTCGCCGATGTCGAGCGGGGCCTGGTCTTCCTCGGCATCATCGGCTTCATCGATCCGCCGCGCGATGAGGCGATCCGTGCCATCGCCAAGTGTCGTTCCGCCGGCATCGCCGTGCGCATGATCACGGGCGACCACGCGGCCACCGCCCAGACCATCGCACGCCAGCTCGGCCTCGGCGAGGATGCGGCGGTGCTGACGGGGCAGGATCTCGACCGGCTGCCACTCGACGGCTTCGCCGCCGCCGTGCGCGAGACGGTGGTGTTTGCGCGCACGAGCCCCGAGCACAAGCTGCGCATCGTGGAAGCCTTGCAGGCCGAGGGGCGCGTCGTCGCCATGACGGGCGACGGGGTGAACGATGCTCCATCGCTCAAGCGGGCCGATGTCGGCATCGCGATGGGCATCAAGGGCACTGAGGCAGCGAAGGAGGCCTCCGAAATGGTGCTGATGGATGACAACTTCGCCTCCATCGTCGCCGCCGTGCACGAAGGGCGCACGGTGCATGACAACATCCGCAAGGTCGTCGGCTGGACACTTCCCACCAATGGCGGCGAGGCGCTAACGGTGATCATGGCGATCTTCTTCAACTTCGCCATGCCGATGTCGCCGGTGCAGATCCTGTGGGTGAACCTGATCCTGGCCGGCACCCTCGGCCTGGCGCTGGCCTTCGAGCCGTCCGAACCGGGCGTCATGCGCCGCCAACCGCGCCGGCCCGATGCGGGGCTGCTGACTCCCTTCATCCTGTGGCGCATCATCGTCGTTTCGCTATTCTTTGCCGGCATTTCGCTCGGCGTCTTCTTCTGGGCGCTCGGCCACGGGCGGGATCTGGAAACCGCGCGCACCATGGTGGTGAACATGCTGGTGGTGCTGGAGATTTTCTACCTCTTCAGCGTGCGCTACCTGCACATGACGTCCTTCACCTACACCGGCGCTAAGGGCACGACACCGGTGCTGATCGCGCTGGCCGTTGTCATCCTCGGGCAGCTGGCCTTCACCTACCTGCCTGTGATGAACGCCATCTTCGGGTCAAGCCCGCTGACACTTGCGGACGGCACCCTGATCCTGGCCATCGGAGCGGCCAGTTTCGTGCTGCTGGAAGTCGAGAAGCACTTCCTGCGCGACCGGTTCCGGGCCGAATAACCTTGGAGCGTAACTCGGTTTGCCCGATGGTCATTCCCTTGTAGAAGGGGATCATGGTGGAGATGTCGCCTGCCATCGGTCCGTTGCTGCTCGGGCTCGGCCTCGCCGCGCTGCTCGGCGCTGCGGCCCGGGTGGCCCGATTGCCTCCCCTGGTCGGCTACGTCCTCGCTGGCCTCCTGGTCGGACCACATACCCCGGGCCCGGTGCTCGACGCCGTGCTCGCCGCGGAGGCGATCCTCATCGGCGCAGCGCTCGTTCTGTTCTGGTGCGGGCTTGGCGAGGCGCCGGTCGCGATCGGCCGGCTGCGTGGACTGGCGGTGGCCGGCGCGGTCGGCCAGACGATCGGGCTCAGTGCCCTGGGCTGGAGTTTCGGCCGGCTCGCCGGATGGGATGATGCCGCGGGGCTGGCTCTCGGCCTCGCCGTGGCGGCGCCGGGCGTCATCCTCGCACCGCGTATGCTGGCGTCGGTCGGCCTCTCCGGACTTCTGACCGGCGGCGTACTCGCCGGCTGGCTGGTGGCCAGTGGCTTGATAGTGGTGGTCGCCATGACCGGCCTCTGGGCCGCGGCGCCGGAGGCGGAAGGCGGGGCTGCCGGTTCCGGCCGTGCGATGCTGTTGTCGGTGCTCGGCGGCGCCGCCATGGCCGGGGGTGCCGTCACCCTCGGTAGGTGGGTCCTGCCCGGCCTGCTGGTGGGCACGACGCGTCTCGGTTCGCCAGAACTCGTCGCTCTCCTGCCGCCCCTCGTGGCGCTCGGGATCATGCTGGCCGGCGCCATGCTGGTCGGCATGCCACCGACCCTCGGCGCCTTCGTTGGTGGGCTGGCTTTTGCCGCCTCGGCCGCGGGCTGGGGGGCGGTCCGCTGGACTGCGTCGCTGCGTGGCGTCTTCGTGGCGCTGTTCATCGTGCCGGTCGCGGCGCTGTTTGATCCCGGCTCGCTGCATGGCGGCGGGGTTCAGGTCGTCGTGGTGCTGATCCTGGTTCTGGTTGCCCGGCCGACCCTCGCCTGGGCAGCTGCTCGCGCGGTTGGGTGCGCGGGGCAGCGGGCGCGGCTGCTGGCCGCTGGCGCTGGCCAAGCGGGCGAAGTCTCGCTGGTGATCGCGGCACTTGCCGTCACGGGCGGCCTCCTGCCGGCAGAGGTCCGGGACATGGTGTTGCTGTCGGTGGTTGCCTCCACGGTGCTCTGGGGGCTGCTGCTCGGCCGCGTCGCCGGGGCGGATCCCGTCGAGGCAGGTCGCGGCTGACGCCTGCGCCCCACCGCGGCGTGCAGATCACCCGGGTGCGGCCGGTCCGTCGATGTAGCGCACCACCAAGTCGCGGAGAGTGACGATGCCGATCAGGCGCCGTCCCTCCACCACCAGCGCATGCGTCAGGCCGAGGCGGTGCATCAGGCGGATCGCGTACTTCACATCCATCTCCGCATCCAGGCGCGGCGCAGGCTTCACCATCACCTCGTAGAGGTGGGTGCGCGACGGGACGCGGTTGCTGTTCACCACCTCGCGCGCGATGTCGGCCACCAGGACGAGGCCGTACTCATCCCGCTCGTTGCGCCGCTCCACGACCAGCGAGCTGATGTTGCGGTCGCGCATGATGATCAGCGCGTCGCTCACGGTGGTCAGGCCGTCCATGACGATGGCCTCGGGGGTCATCGCCTCGCGCACCGGCAGGTGGTACTGCGTGCCGCTCACAGCTTGTCCTCCACCCGCTTTGCCAGGAAGCGGATCTGCGCCTCGAGCCCTACTGCGTCCTCGATCGCGATCTGGAAGGCGATGCCGGAGCCGGGCTCGGCATCGAAGCGGCCGGCGGTGGCGATCGCCTCCAGGATGCCGCGCGCCAGGTGCTCCTCCACCACCAGCAGCACGATGTCGCGCTGGCTGGCCAGGTCCAGGCCGAAGAAGGTCTTTTTCGGCTTGAGACCCTCGCCGCGCGCGCTGGGGAGGGTGGTCGCCCCGGTCGCCCCGGCCTCGCGCGCCGCCTTCAACACGGCATCGAGCCGGTCATCCTCAACCAGAACGAGTAGTAGCTTGAACCGCATCGGTTCCTCCCGGGCCACGGTCCCGCGGCCCCCGCTCCAGCGCCGCCGCATAGGCGAGCACGCTGGCGACCGGGGACAGCAGGGCGAATAGGATGACGCCAAAGCCATCGGTCAAGGGATCACGTCCCGGGATGACGGTGGCGACGCCGACGGCGAAGGCGGCGACCATCGGCACGGTGACCACGGAGGTCGCGAAGCCCCCGCAGTCGAAGGCGAGCGGCACGACCTGACGCGGGGCGATCGCGACCAGGGCGGCGATGAGGCCGACCAGCCCGGCCACGGCCCAGGGCAGCGGCAGGCCGGCGACGATCCGGAGCGTCCCCAGCAGCAGGCCGAGGGACACCCCGGCCGCGACGGCGAGGCGCAGCGCCAGCGGCCGGAGCGTGCCGCCGGTGAGCGTGCCGACGCGGTCCGCGATCGCGGTCAGCGCCGGCTCGACCATCGTAGTCGCGAATCCGAGCGAGGCAGCGAAGAGGTAGAGCCAAAGGAAGCGGTGCCACACCACCTCGCCATCGGGAGAGGCGGCAAGGCTGGGCGCCGTCAGCCGCTCCGACAGGTCGGCCCCGATCGGCAGGAGCGACCATTCCAGCCCGAGGCGGAACAGCGCCAGGCCGAGCACCACATAGGCCACACCGATCAACACCCTCGGCAGCTGCGGCGGGCGGCGGCATAGCACGAAGGCCTGGAACACGCCGACCACCAGCGCCACGGGGGCGGCGTCCAGCAGCGTGGCCAGCAGGGCATGCAACAGGTCGTGCGCGAAGGCGGGCATCAGCCCATCACCAGCGCGCCGAGCAGCACGACGAGCATCGGCATCAGGCTCGCCAGCGCCACCACGCCGAAGCCGTCGGCGAGCGGCCGCCGGCCGTGGATCACCGAGGCGAGGCCGATGCCGAGTGCCGCGATGAGCGGGATGTTGATGGCCGAGGTCGCCGCCGCCCCGGCGTCGAAGGCCACACCCAGGAGAGGCGTGTCGCGCAGCAGGGCGAGGGTCGCGGCGAGGCCGTAGCCCCCCAGCAGGAACCACCAAGCGGGCCAGCCCAGGATGATGCGGAGGCACCCGAGCACCACCGCGACCCCGACCGCGGCAGAGGCGGCGTAGCGGAGCGCGAGCGCGGTCCGGGTCGCGGCCTCCTCCCCGCCTTCGACGAGGCCCGCCTCCGCTGCCGCCGTGCCGGCCTGCATGGCGACTGCGAGCAGGGCCGGCTCCGCGACGGTGCTACCGAAGCCGATCGCAAAGGCGAAGCTGAGGAGCAAAATCAGATTGCCACGACGCGCGAAGGTGTCGGCCAGACCTTCCCCCAGGGGGAACAGGCTCATGGAAAGGCCGCGCACGAAGAAGGTGAGGCCGAGCACCACCAGCACGGCCCCAGCCAGCTTCGTGCCGATCTCCGGCGGCGGCGCGCGCAGCACGACGGCGTAGAAGAAACCGACCACCAGGAGCAGTGGGGCGAGGTCGCGCAGGTTCTCGAGTAGCACCCGGATCAGCCCGGGCAGGCGGTCCATGCCGTCGATCCCTCCCCCCTACATCGGGCACCGGCCGCGGCCTTGCCCATCGGTGCCTGCCTCTACTACATGCATGACAGAATGTTAACCAAGGAGGCGACGATGCGGTTGCTCTGCGCGACCGACCTGTCCTCCCGCTCGGACCGTGCAATGCGCCGCGCGGCCGCGCTGGCTCGGGAGGCCGAGGGGAAGCTGGTGCTGCTCTCGGCGGTGGACGACGACCAGCCCGAGGGGCTTGTTGCGAGCGAGCGGCGCGAGGTCACAATGCTCCTCTCCGAGCAGGCCCGCGCCATGCCTGAGATGCAGGGCCTGAAGCCTCGCATGCGGGTCGAGGCCGGCGATGCCTTCGACATGATCATCCGCGTCGCGGCTGAGGAGGCGGTGGACCTCATCGTGCTGGGCGAGCACCGCAAGCGCCTGCTGCTCGACATGTTCATCGGCACGACGATTGAACGCGTGATGCGTCGGGGGCGCTGGCCGGTGCTGATGGTGAACCGCCCCGCCGAGCGGCTCTATCGGCGCGTGCTGGTCGCCATGGACATGTCGGAGCCCTCTGCGCAGGCGCTGTGCGCGGCGATCCGGCTCGGCTTCGCCGGGCGCGGCGAGTTGACCGTGTTCCATGCCTTCCAGCAGCCGGGCCGGGGCAGCATGATGCTGGCGGATCTCTCTGCGGAGGCGATCGCGGAGCATGTGGCGGCGACGGCCACGCAGACGCGCGCAGAACTCGGTAGATACCTGAGGGGGCTCGACCTCGGCCTTGAATCGCAACTGCCGCCCATCGCGCTGGAAGAGGGCGCGCCGGCAGAAGCTCTCCGGCGCGCGGTGGATCGGCTGTCACCCGATCTCGTGGTGATCGGAACCCGGGGTTACGGAGCGATCGGGCGGCTGGTGCTCGGCAGCGTCGCCGAGGAGGCGCTCCGGACCCTCGACTGCGACGTGCTGGCGGTGCCGCCACAGGCGGCATGATGGCGGAGCTGCCACAATACCGACGGTTCCACCTCTGACCGAATAGGATCGGGGCCACGCAGAGGAGGCGTCGAGGCCGGTCTCGGTATGGCCGTCCGACCTGAACATGATCTGGGAACTGGCGTAGCGGACCAGCCTACTGGACTTGGGGATGCGCCTTGTCCTAACGAATGATCCTACATGCCACCGCCGCCTGAATGCGTTCGCCTATGTCGTGACGCTGGTCTGGTGCCGCTACGACGGTGCGTTCTCCCGCGGCCGGTGGAGTGCCGTCACGTTCGAGGCCGTCATCTGGTACATCGCCGCGGTCGGCTTCGAACGGATGCTGGTAGTGCCGCTGGGCGATCCTTCGGTGCCCACCTACTAAGCAGGCCATCAAATACGTAACTCTCGCAGCCTACGCTGCGTAGCGGACGGTGGTGGCTTGGAAGAAGGCGCGGACCTTGGCGGGTCGGCGTTGCAGCCCTCGCATGTAGGAGGTCAGGCCAGCTTTGAGCCCGGCCTTGTCCCTGGGTGTTGATTGCCACTGAGAGCTGACCCGGGATTGCCATGAGGATTTGACCCGGGTTGTGGCTGGAAGTTCGGGGTTTTCGGCTTCTGTCAGGTGGGTTGTGGCCTCCTTTCGTGCTTGGC
>NZ_JAJAQI010000084.1 GCF_020523605.1 Roseicella aerolata
ACATTCCTACGCGTTACTCACCCGTCCGCCGCTGCCGTTGCCGGCCGCGCGACTTGCATGTGTTAAGCATGCCGCCAGCGTTCGCTCTGAGCCAGGATCAAACTCTCAGGTTCATCAGCGCAACCAAGCCGAAGCCCGATCACGCAGATGCCTTTTCGATCAGGCTCCGCTCACCACTCTCGATGCAGCGCTCGCCATCCGGTCACTGTGCCTGCAGCCAGACCCTGATCACAGGATCGGACGAGCAGGACACGACCACGGCGTGCGCTTGCTTCCAAAAGACCGATACGATTGTCAAAGACCCATGCCCCTGTAGCCGGCTCGCCATGCCATCGCACAGCGCCAAGCCGATACTGGAACACCCTACATCGCTGCAGGACAGCGGCCTCACGCTGAAAGCATGAAGCCTTACCCACAACAATATGGTCTTTCCTGCCCTCCATTACCAGGGACGCCGGAGCGTCTCGGCCGGGGCGGGAGGAGGTGGACCACCTCGCTGCGGGGGGCGGCTTATGACGCCCCAAAGCCCCCCCGTCAACACTCTTTTTCGCAGAAAAACGCCGCCGGCTGTTCGTTGCGCAATCAGGCGGCCCAAGCCGGGCCAGGGGCTCGACCAACCGGTTTTCGGAAGCGGCTGATCCCGGGTAGCGCCGGATCGGGACTAACCAGGATGCACAAGGGAAGGAATGTCAGCCCGGCACAGCCGGTGTCGTCCACCATCACGCCACGAAAAGGGGCTTTTTGGCCCTCGATATGCTCTCCACTCGGTACGGCGGTACTCCAGCCAGCACCGGAAAATCCCGGCCGCCTCACCACCCGCCTGGGCTGCCACCAAGCCAAAAAAAAGGCGGCACCGGAAGGCGCCGCCGAGTTTAGGGAGGAAACGTCCAAGAAAGACAGTAGGCGGCGTACCGCCTTGCTGCGGCGCACAATCTAGTGCCGGTAGCGGCTCAAGCAAAGAGCAATCGCATCGCGATCGGCCATGCGTTTTTTTCATGGATCCCTGAGAGCCATGCACTCCCTGGCCGCGATTGGGGTTCTGCCTCAGGCTCCACCAGGGTTTCCCCATCGTGCCGCCATGCCAGTCTGAGCCGGCCGAAAAGGATGTCACATCAATTGCGGCAGCCAGGACTGGCCTGATGTCACGCCCGAGGCAGCCATTTGGCAGATCTTGGCTGAAGAGCCGGGTAGCTGGACGAAAGTGGGTGCCGCAATTAAGCTATCTGGTAGCTATCTGGTAGCTATCTGGTAGCTATCTGTTGACTTTCTGGTACTATAAGTGGCAGAATCGGATTGATCCCAAGGGCCTTCCTATGCCGACCATCGTCTTCGCCAGCCCGAAGGGCGGCGCCGGCAAGTCGACCTCCGCTGTCATCCTGGCTTCGGAATTGGCCCGCAAGGGTGCTGCCGTCGTCCTCATTGATGCCGACCCGAACCGCCCCGTCACGGCCTGGGCCAGGCGCCCGGGCAAGCCGGAGAGCCTCGAGGTTGTCGCCGACGTCACCGAGGACACAGTCATCGATGAGATTGAAGCGGCTGCTGCGCGCGTGCCCTTCGTGATCGTCGATCTCGAAGGGACGGCCAGCATGACCGTCGCCTATGCCATCAGCCGCGCTGACCTGGTTCTCATCCCCTCTCAGGGCAGCCAACTCGATGCCGCCGAGGCAGCCAAGGCAATCCGGCTGATCCGCCAGCAGGAAAAGGCCTTTGCCCGCCGGATCCCGCATGCGGTGCTGTTCACCCGCACCAGCGCTGCCATCCGGCCACGCACGCTCCAGCACATCCGGGGCGAGTTCGAGACGCATGGCGTCCCTGCACTCGAAACGCAGATGCATGAGCGCGAGGCCTACCGCGCCGTCTTCAGCTTCGGCGGCACGGTCGACAATCTGAATGCCTCCCAGGTCAGCGGACTGGAGGGAGCGATCCGGAACGCCCGGGCCTTCGCCGCGGAAGTCGTGGCCTTGCTGCGCCAGGCGCAGGCGAGGGAGGCCGTGGCATGAGCGGCAAACGTGCGGGGCTGTTCGAGGAGGGGCCGGATGTCAGCGACTTCAAGCCGAAACCGCCAGCCCGTGCCGAACAGGTGAAGGCCGTCGCCGAGCAAGCCGGTTTCCGGAGCCGCGATCCCCTGGTGCAGGATCGGCCCGCGGAAATAGGCCAGCCCGAACTCCCCGCGACTGCGCGGCCCATGAGGCGCGAACAACGCCGCTATAGGACCGGGCGGAACCAGCAATTGAATCTCAAGGTGAGGGCGCAGGACGCCGAAACCTTCTACGCAATTGCCGACGCGCAGGGCTGGGTATTGGGAGAAACCTTTGCCCGGGCCATCGCGGCCCTGGCGCGAGAGCTGGAAGGGGAAAAAGGATAGCTACCAGCTACCTGATAAGTACCTTTTTGGTAGACTTTTGGGGCTTGCGGGAAGCCTCTACCTTCATCTCAACGCTGACGGTTGCTCCAATGCTGTGCCGCGCGGCCACGGCGCACGGCCCCCGCGACCAGCCAGCGCTGCCCGGGTTGCGGTGACCGCATCGTGGCGCGGCCAACCGGCTTTTCAGCCTCGGCACTCTCGGCAACAGTCTGGGGCTTGGTGAGCGGAGCGACAAAGGCTGGTGGCGCCGGCCGGGGATCAGTGCTCATCGCAGGGCGCTGACGTCTGCGGCGTGTCGGCCTGGGCGGCGCCTCATGATCCACCGCTACCGTGACCTCCGCCCTGACGTCCTCCCCTGCCTTGGCTTCGGCTTCGGCTTGCAGCTGGGGATCAGGCTCCATGGCACCGGTCGCCGACGATGCCTCGGATTGCTGCCAGGCAGCAAGATCACGCTGCTGCTGCACCCCCTCCTCGATCAGCTGCTGCAATGTACCGGCGGTCTCGTAGAAGCCGTCCCCACGCGTAGCCAGGATCGGCTGCCCGGCCGCATAGAAGACCTTCCGCTGCATGGCGAGGCGTTGGACCTGCGCGGGCGTCGCAGGCTGGAAGGTGACACCACAGGCTTCCGCCGCGGCGATGTCTTCAGGGCTGAGTTGCAAGCGATGACTCTCAAAGAAAAGCAAACAGAACTGTCGGAACCCGACCATGGTCCCAGATAGGAACGCTACCGCGTTTTCTGGAGACATATCCCGATGATCGGCGCCAGATCATAGAGGGCTCCGGGCGGCGTCGCCACGTCGTGTCCCGTGGGCTGCCAGCAATCCTGCGACACCGGCATGCTCATTATGCCGTCCACCGCGCGGCGGGATGGCAGGCCAAGGCTGCGCGCCTGCCCCACGCATTTCCTGCCTTAACCAAGCCAGGACTTCGTGGGCGGAGTATCAGTTGATGGCATAGGCACGAAAGCTCCGCCGGCCCGTGACCTCGCGCAGGATACCAGCCGCCTGCAGCCGCTTGAGCAGCAAGAGCGCTCCCTGGGGCGTCATGCCGAGCTGGCTTGCGAGGCCACGCGCCGTCACCGCCGGGGCCCGCAATGCCGCCGCGGCAGCGAATGGCAACAGATCCTGCCGGCCACTGGTCGTCAGGCGCGCGACCGTCACTTCCGCATCACGCAATCGCCGGAGTTCCGCGGCGCCCTCGGTTGCGGCCGCGGCGACGCGCCCGAGGAAGGCCGCGAACCAAACAGCAGGATCACCGAAGGGCAGCACAGCGGGTCGGCCACCAGGCGGCATCGCCCAGAAGGGCAGAGGAATGGCCCGCAAGCGCTTCCGCCGCCGCACCACAGCCGCCGCGAACAGCAGGGCTTGTGCGGGATTGGGATCACACCCGTCCAGGATCTCGGATGCCATCCAATTCGCCGCCGCCCCCGCCGCAGCCAGCAAGGTCGGCTCCCCACCAGAGCGGGGTGCCACCAGTATCTCTCGACGCCAAGTGGCGAAGGGCGCAGGCCGCAGTTGCAGCGGTGTGGCGGTTTCTCCCTCCAGAGCCTGCAGCATGGTGGTCGCTGCCTCAAGCGAGGCAAGCGGATCCCAACTGGCCAGGGTCGCTAGGCGCCGCAGGGCGCGGGCGAGCGCCAGCCCTTGCAGTAATGTTGTCCCATCGGGCAGGTGGTCTGCCTCGGCCTGCAACAGGCGGTTCGCCCGGCCGGTCCCGCCGAATAGCCCGGCGGTGGCGGGCAGGGCGGCCGTGCCGCGCCCCGCCAGGGCAGCCGCCGCGAAGCCACCGAGCAGACCAGCCTCGGCCAGGGCCAGGTCACGGGGATGGATCCAGGCGCGGCCGGCCGCAGCGGCCAACCACCCTGCAGCCTCGGCAAAAGCCAGTCGCGCGACAAGCCCTTCGCGAACCGGCTCGGATGCAGCCTCGACGCTGGCATCCAGGCGGGAGAGTGCATCCTCTGCGGCAGCAAGGGGACCGATCAGGGCCTGCCAATTGGGTCCTCGGCTCGTGAGGCGCCGGGCCCTGGACGGGGTCAGCCAGGGTGGCGCAGGCGCTTCCGGCGTCGGGTCATCCTCCCAAGCTGGCCGCCAGGGATCATGCTCCTCCGACATATCCTGGCGCTTGAGGGGAGGGTCGGGCGAATCGCTGCACACCAGCCCATACTTTAATTACCGCAACGGCTTACAAACCCATATGAAATCGTAGCAGGCATTTTGTTTCGTCACTTGGTCGCTTTTGTCAGGCACCCCTGGCCGGGTCGGCGTGGCACATATTGGCTGCGCTTTATTATGTCCGCTAATTGACATTTTCGGACAAAGTTTATGCCAGGCAGGCCCCCGCCATGGACAGCGCCCCCGACGACACCGACCTGATCCTGGAAACCAGCCTGTTCGGTCCCCTGCTGGTGCCCGGTGCTGCCGATCAGGCCGAGGAATTGCAGGCCCTGGCGGCGCGCGCTGCGGTCTATGCCACCAGGGCCAGGGGGGAGGGGACCCGCCGCGCCTACCGCTCTGCCTGGCGGGCCTATGAGAGCTGGTGCCGGGGCCTCGGCCGCGAACCGCTGGCCGGCGACCCTGAGACCATCGCCATGTACGCCGTCCGCCGCGCCGATGAGGGCCTCACGGTAGCCTCGCTCCGGGTCCACCTCGCCGCCATCCAGGCGGCGCACAGGCTGGCCGGCATCGCCCTCGACCCGCGACACCCGCGCCTCGTCCTGGTGCTCGAGGGTATCGCCCGCACGAAGGGCACCCGCCCGCGGAAGCGCGCCGCTGCCGCCGGGCCGGACACGCTCCGCCTCATGCTGGCGGCCCGCCCCCCGGCCGATACCGCCATTGGCGCCCGGGACAGGGCCATGCTGCTGCTTGGCTTCGGTGCGGCCCTGCGCCGCTCCGAGCTTGCGGGCCTCGCCCTGGGCGATGTCGAAGCGGTGCCGGGGCGCGGGCTCCGCGTGCTGGTGCGCCGCTCCAAGACCGATCCCCGCGGTGCCGGCCAGGAGGTGGCGGTCTGGGCCAACCCGGACGAGCCGGGCTTCTGCGCCGCGGCCGCGCTTGTGACCTGGTTGGCGCACCGCCGCCGGGCCGGAGATCTGACCGGCGGCACCTCGGATGCGGAGCGGCCGCTGTTCTGCGCCGTGACCAAAGCAGGCAGGCCGACCGGTGCCGGCCTCTCTGACAAGGCCGTCTGGCGGCTGGTCAGGCAGGCCGCCCACGACGCCGGCCTGCCGGAGCCGGCACGCTACTCCGGCCACTCGCTGCGCGCCGGCCTCGCCACCGCCGCCGCCGAGGCCGGTGCCGGCCTCGCCGACCTCATGCGCCAGACCCGACACCGCTCCACCGACGTGGTGCTGGGCTATCTCCGCCCCGCCGAGCTCTGGCGCAAC
Source organism: Roseicella aerolata (assembly GCF_020523605.1). Classification (GTDB taxonomy): domain Bacteria; phylum Pseudomonadota; class Alphaproteobacteria; order Acetobacterales; family Acetobacteraceae; genus Paracraurococcus; species Paracraurococcus aerolatus. The sequence goes on from NZ_JAJAQI010000084.1 coordinate 5,742, forward strand.
AACGTCACCGAGCGCGTGTTCCGGGGAGGCCGGAGCGAGGCGCGTTGAGCGGCAGCCTGCCGGTCCCTGTCACGCCCTTGCCTGCGCTCCCAGGTGGCGCGCGGAGCCATGGCTGAACACGCCATAGCTCTTGAGCCGACGTGTCTGGACCCGGTTGAGCACAACCCCGAGCAGCTTGTCATGGCCAAGGCCATCGATCAGCTCGGCAAGGGCCTCGCCCTCCAGGCCACCCCAGCTGGTCACCAGCACGAGGCCGTCGAGCAGTTCGGCCAAGGCCCCAGCATCGGCATTGGTACCCGAGGGGGGCAGATCAATTACGACCCTGTCGTAGCCGGCGCGCAACGCCGCCACCAAGCGATCGGCACGTCCCGGAGCCAATACCCGGGCCGGGCGCGCCGCCGATCTGCCGGCGGCGGCCGGCAGGAAGTGCAGGCCGGTCTGCGTATCCCGCCAGACCACCTGGTCGAGTTGCATCGCCCCTTCCGCGACCTCGGCCGCGCCACCGGCATTCTGCGGTGCCAGAGCGCGCGTGAGATTCGGTTGCCGGAGATCGAGATCGACCAGCAGGGTGCTATGGCCACTCTCGGCGAAGGCCTGCGCCAGGTTGGCCGCGATGGTGGTGGCACCGTCGCCAGGCTGGGAGGCAACACAACCGATCACCAGGCCGCCATGGGTGCGACGGCGCCAGGTGGTGCGCAGGGCGATGCCGCGCAGCGCTTCGGCGAAGGGCGAGTCAGGCTGGTCGGCGACCTGACGCAGTGCACTCGGCTGGGTAGCGAGTTGCCGGACGGCAGGCTCGGCCTCGCTGCCGCCGCTGGTGACGCGCAGCCGTCCGGGCAGCCATGGCACCAAGGCAAGACAATCGTGCCCGGTTGCCAGCTTGACCTGGGCCGGCGTGCGCAGGCCGCGGTCCAGCAGTTCCCGCATCACAGCGAGGCCGATACCGACGACGAAACCGAGCACCATCCCGACCGCCAGGACCAGGATTGTCTGCGGATGGCTGTGCTTGAGCGGCGGCTGCGCCGCCGTGACGATGCGGGCCTCGGGGATCGGGAAGGACTGGTCCTGCACGGCCTGGGTATGGCGCTGCAGGAAATTCTCGTAGATCGTCCGGTAGCTGTCGGCCGAGCTCTGCAGCGACCGCAGCATGATCCGGTCGCTGTTGGCGGCGGCATAGGCCGCCGCCAGCTCGGAGAGCTGGCGGCCGATCTGCGCCTCGGTCGCCTTCGCCACTTCCAGCTCGCCGCGATAGGTATCCGAGATGCGGTTCAGCTCGTTCTGAATGGAGCGCTGCAGCTCGGCCATTTCATTGCGTGCATTGACGGCGGCGGCGTGGTTGGCGCCGAAGCGGCCCGACCACTCGGACTCGCGCCGGCGAGCATCCAGGTATTGTTTGCGCAGCCCGACAATGACCGTGTTCTCCAGCGCCTCGGGCATCGTCGCATCAGCCAGCCGATCGGTGTTGAGCGAGCGGATGCGATCGAATTTCGACTGCGCGTCGGCGACTCGCGCCCGTGCCGCGCTGAGCTGGGTGCTGAGCTCTCCGAGTTGCTGTTCGGCGAACTGGCCCTTGTCGGTTTCCAGGATATTGGCGCGCGCCTTGTAGTCCTGCACGGCACGGTCAGCCGCAACTGCTTCGCTCCGCAGTTCGGCCGTGCGGGCCCGCAGCCAATTGCTTGCCTGGCTGGAAAGCGCAGACACGATGGCAAGCTGGTCCTGCAGATAGCCCTCGGCCACCGCATTGGACAGCCTTGCCGACAGCACCGGGTCTGGTGTCCGCACCGAGACCTCGACGACTGCGGTCATGCCTATGCGGCGGATCGTGATCAGCTTCTGCAGCTTCTCGGCGGCAATGATCTCGCGCCGCTGCGTGTCAGCCTCGCCGTCGCTGCCGGTCCGGCCCATCAGCCCTCCGGCCACATGGATGATCGTACCAATGATGCCGCGACCGATGCCGTTGAAGCTGGGGTCATTCAGCAGATCCAACCGCCGGACGACCTGTCGTGCCAGGCCGCCCGAGCGCAGCATCGTGACCTGGCTCTCAACCCAGACATTCTCGTACTGAGAGTCGGCAATGATGGGCTGCTGGCGAAAAGGATTGGTGCGCCGGATATCGATCAGCAGCGATGTGGTGGCAATGTAGAGTTGCGTCGCCACCAGCAGGTACAGCATAGCCAGTCCGGACACCGCGGCGGCTGAGCCGACGATCGTCATCCAGCGCCGCCGCAGGAAGCGAAGCATCGCCGGAAGCCAATGGAAGGGCGGAGGCTCCTGCCCGAGCGGCTGCGTCGCCAGTGCTTCGGACGGATGGTAAACGTTCATCATGTAGCGGACATCCGAACGGAACTGGGCCTGACGGGGCTGGGGAGGTGATTGCCGGTGCCCATCGGCCGCCGACCGAATGACAGTACGGACACCATGCGCGGCGCCACCAAACCACAACCAAAATGCTTTCTGGTTTGATGATGTGTCAACTTAAAGGTTTTTGGCCGGCCTGATGCCCTCATGCCACCAGGCTTAATTCCAGGCAGACGATGGTCCGCATCCTTGAGGCTGTTGCGACTGTCAGGAATGGGTATGACAAGCAGCATGCCGCTCCTCTATCCCAGCCCCCTCGTCTCATCAAGAAAAGTTGAATTAATTTGCAAGGAAAAGACCTTGCCAGCTATCTGATCGCAGACGGCGTGCCTTTGCACGGCGGGATGTCTCAGTGACGGCCACTTTCAGTCAGCCCCGATCTGCCGCGGCACTGGATGGACGGCAGATCATCGGGCCCCTGGTGTACGCTGAATCCGCGGCCTTTTGTTGCTTCTTGGATGCTTGGCAGGTGAGGGCCAGCCCATTCACCTGCCATTGTAGAAGCATTCTGTGCGCACCCATCCTAAATTAATGCAATAAAACAAATAAAATATCCACACATCAATCTTTCAGCCGGCAAATCTAAGTTATGGGCCAGAATCGCAATATGCCCATGAATCTCCAAAGCGGCATATTTGACGTAGAAATGCCGCTGATTCAGCGTGCAATCATGACAACCGGGCAGCAGGAAGTCCTGGCCTGCGACCAGCGTCTTTCGGTGAAATGCGTCAGCATTTCATGAGAACAGTAAACCCACTGGCTAGTGGATCGCGCCTGACGGAAGAGTCCTGGTAGGGATTCCGGCGCCCGGCCCGGCATGCGAGTCTGGGCCATGCGCACAGGCATTGTCGTCGAGGTGAGCGCCGCCGACCGAACCCG
>NZ_JAJAQI010000085.1 GCF_020523605.1 Roseicella aerolata
ACCACCGTGGTATCGCTCGTCATGGCGTATCGCTCCTTCGGGAGGTCCTGGCAGGCTCGTCACCCGCCTCGATACGCCGCCTCTCTCAGCCCGCCATCACCCAGTTTCGGCCATAGCTCATCGCGCGCATCTCGCACGTGCGCTTCGGCTGAAGCTATGATGCCCATCAGCTTCGGGTGAATTGTGTCTGTGTCTGTCAAGGTCATGTGCCAGCTCCGATATATCGTTGGGCTGCACGCTCCGTCTGGCGTGCGGCGTGCTTTATCGATAGCGTCGCACATGCGCTGACGTCATTAATTACCGAACTCACTGCACCGGCCTCGTGCAGAGACAATGATCGAGAATGATCCATCGGGGGTTATGAAGCAGCAACGGCTGAACTCCGTATCAGAGGTTCCTTGAGCTCGCCGCGGGCTTTGCGGCGTCCGGAACGAATAATGACGTGCGCGAGCGCTGGCGCATAAATAGCTTTGCAGGGCGGGCTGGAAATTTGCCCCTGCGCGAGGTCGACGGCGTCAAGCACCACGCATCACAGTTTCCTTGGCATTGTGACCTCGCCAAGCAACCACGGCCCGCCAGCGTTCCAGCCGCTGGCGGGCCACATCTTTTTAGAGGTCACTATGTTCAATCACACCCACTCAGACATCGAAGACCAAGCGTCGTGCCTGGATCCGATCTTGCACCTGGCCACGCTCGTCGAGCACGCGCGCATGGAAAAGCTACTCCGCCATGCACATCAGCCCGAACTCGCTGGCACGGGCGTCTCTTACTTCGACGATCCACTGGCGAGGCTGGAGAAGTCAGCGCGGTTGCTGGAGGAGCGCGACACCGCAAACGCAGTGGACTGCCACCAGGGCGCACTGTCGCATTATGAGGACCCGTGCAAACCCCACCCTTTGCACGGTGCAGTAGGGGGCTCTCTGACGGAGACACAGGGTGCGCGTGTGTGCGCGGCTTCTACACAGGCTCAGAAATCCGCAGATCTCTGCGACTTTTTTGTCCTGGGGCTTGACCCCGCACAGTGCGTAGGCGGCGCTGCCGTGCATCCATTAGTTAAAGAAGAGCGGAATAATGGTCGCACGGACAGGTCTTTCGACCTGACCGCCGGTGCTATGCACCGCGCGTCCTCTGGGAATTCGGCTTCCGCCATTCGTCTGGTGGGCTCCGCCCACCGAGATAACCACGCGAGCACGGCTTCGCGGAGCGCTCAGCTCGTGCTCCGAGAAGGGGCGCTGCGCCTCTCCGAGGGCAACCCAGACGGGGATCGTAGCGTAATCCCGCTGCACGGGGCGGAGGATGCCCACCCCGCCGAGCCGGCCGCCAGTCCGCCCACGACCGCCTCCGCCCCCGCCGAGTGCCCCTTCGACTACCTGCGCTTCGACTACTTCGACAACGGCGCGCCTAGCGCGAACGGGAAGAAGCAGCGCGCCCGGCACGTAGTCAACGTGTTCGCTACCGCGCATGGGAGTCGGTCCAGGGGCGCCGACTACCGGATCTCATTCCTCAGCGAAGCGCGGTTCTTCAAGCGCAGCGTCCCGAGCGAGGTGCCGGGCGGCATGCAGGACGACTTCTATCGCCGGATATGGGCGAAGTACGAGGAGCTGCGCGACAGCCCCGAGCTCAAGGAGTTGGGCGTGCAGGTCTACATTGGGCACTGGAAGGACGGCGAGAACCACGTCGTGCCGCACGCCGCGGCGATCCTTGTCAGGGCGCCTGGGCAATTTCCTGTTCTGGCCGTCCGGTATGGCAGCTGGCGGCAGGACGTCGACATCGACAAGCCCGCCAGGGGAACGAAGAAGTGCCGCAACCTCATTGGCCTGGGGTATGCAAGCGTGCCGGTAAAGAGGGAAATGAGACAGCGACCCACTGGTGCGGGTGCGATTTAGCGAGCAGAAATATCCGAACTGCGTACGGAAAAATTCCCGTTACGTTTTAGTGAGTAATTTCCTTAGTCTTCTGCTGAAAGCGTGTACCCCCATCGTCTCGCCCTCGGTAGCCCTGCTCGAGCGTTCGACCTGCGAGGGCACGTGATGAAGGAAGTGCCGGGCGCTAGGATGAGGGCATGACGACGACCGCCTCCAACGACATCCTGCAGGAACTCGCACACGCCGGGGACGAGTTGCCTCGAGACGCGATGCGGCGAGCGCTCGACACTTGGCAGGAGTCTGCGCCGCCGCTGCTTGCCTTACTCGAGGCCTATGCGGACGGCCGGGACCGGTCAGAGGCTGCGACAGGCGCGGTGTTCTTCGTCCTTCATCTCGTGGGTCAGGCGCGGGAGCAGCGCGCCCTCCCTGCGATCTGCCGGCTGGCCGGAGATGCGGAGGCACTCGAAGACGCCCTTGGCGATGGCATCTCCTCGACCCTGCCCGGCATTCTGATCGGGACCTTTGACAGGGACCTGAATGGATTGCAGGCGCTGATCGAAGACGAGGACGTCGACGAGATCGTCCGCGCCGACGCATTCGACGCGCTGACCTATCTGACTGCTACGGGGGTGGTGCCGAGGGAGGCCACGGCTGCATACCTTCGGGACCTACACTCCGAGATGCAGCCGCAAGAGATGTCGTTCGCCTGGTACGGATGGCAGAAGGCCATTGCCTTGCTAGGGCTGGAGGACCTCAAACCGCTCGTCGCATCCGCATTCGAGCGCGGCTTCATCGACCCGACGGTGACTGACTACAACCTGTTCCTTGAAGATCTGCGGTCGGCCCAAACGAGCGAGGACGTGCTCGCTCTTTTTGAGGATCAGCACATCGCCCCGCTCGACGATGCTATCGCGCAGCTGTCGAAGTGGCATACCTTCTCCGAAGAGCACAAGCGCGAGAAGGCGGGGCGCGCCGTCCGTGGCAGCACTTCCGAGCTCTGGGACGCGCCGCAGCCGCTGATGAACCCGCTCCGCGCAGTGGGTCGCAACGACCCATGCCCCTGCGGTAGCGGTAAGAAGTTTAAGAAATGCTGCCTGCATTGACGGAACGCGCCAGGCGGCATGCCGCAGCCAGCCGTCGCACATGCTCCCGTCGCATCTGACTTGCCGCAAATGGAGGAGAGCACCATGGACGAAGACCGCTTTAACATGTCGGTTCGCAAGTTCCTCAAGGTGGTCGGAGTGACCTCCCAGCGGGAGATTGAGAGCGCAGTCCGCGAGGCGATGCGGGACGGAAGGCTGCGCGGCAACGAAAAGCTGCGCGCGCGGGTGACGCTCACCATCGAGGCGGTCGGGTTGCGGCACGAGATCGACGAGGAGATTGAACTGGGCTGAAGCCGCACTGCAGGGAAAGCGCCGCAGGATGCTTCCACTGCGTTCGATGGCCAGAGGGGGTGGCGGGTGAGGACCTACTGCGAAACTCTTCCCTGCAGTCCGGCATATACCGTTGCAACTCTCGGAGGTTGGGGATGAGCGGGCCGGACGACTACATGCGGGAGCAGGCCGAACAGCTTGCTCAGCACCTCAGGCTGAACGACGGCAAGTCGGGCTATGTCGCGGCGGAGGAAGGCCAATATCATGTTTATGTCCGGAGAAAATGGCCGGGCAAACAGATTGCCGAGTGGGACGGAGTGCCTGTTGTCTGGCACGAGAATGTCGGCACCCACAAGGCTGCAAGGAGATAGCAAGGCTGCATTGGCAGGCTGCCTCCGCCGCTTCCGAATAGCTTGCCACAGCAGCTACCTGCTGATCGGATCAGGTTCTCTAAGCTAAATGTCTGGCGTGGATATCTTCGACTAAGCGCAACGTGCGCACGGAAAAATGCGCTTCAGCTTGAGCGGAAAGCGTAATATGGGGCACGCCAGCATAGAGGATGGAAGCCCGATGCCTACTGCCAAAGCTGCGCCCAAGCCGAGGACTCGTGAGACCGAAGCTGAAGCGGATGACGCTGTCTCACTGCAGCAGATCCTTGGCGGACTTGACAGCCTGAGCGTTGGGGAGCTTCGCCAGATTGCCACTGCCGCGGAAGCTAAGATCCGCGACAAATCGGAAGGCGAAAAGCGGGCTCTGAAGGAGGAGATGGAGCGTCGGGCTGCTGACCTCGGTATCTCGATCCGTGAGCTCTTCGATGAACCTGGTCAGCCCGCCAGGCGTGGACGGGGAAAGGCGGCGAGGAAGCCGGAGGGCTCGGGCGTGGCGCCAAAATACAAGGGGCCGGATGGCGAGCTTTGGAGCGGGCGCGGTAGGATGCCGAAGTGGCTCCAGGTTGCGCAGGCTGAGGGCAAGTCCAAGGACGATTTCCTAATTAGGGGCTGACGCTGGATCAGGACTCGTTCGACTAGACGGAGCACCACGGGGTGCGGCTTTGGGATGCCGTATCCGATCTTCTGGGTTATCGAGCACGGCAGGCACCACGCGTCGCGGCGGCATGGAAATCGGTTGGCCTCTCGGCGCGAGGGTGTAGAGCAAAGCGGCCTCGCCCCGCTCGGGACTGCCAATGCGAAATGGCTCCCCCCGCATCCCGGAAAACGCCATCGTGAATGGCGGCACCGAAACGCTGCCCGGCTACATTATGGTGCCCCAGGTTGCTGCGGCGGTTCGGGCCTGGGTCGAGGCGGGCGGCGGCGGCGTGCTGATCGGGGATTGCGCGCTCACCCACCATGCCCGTCCGCGCGTGACGCAGGACACGACCTTCCTGTTCCTCCGAGCCGAGGAGCTGCCTACGGTGATCCGGGGCTTCGACCGCATCGGGGCGCACGTGTTCCGCCACCGCGCGACGGGTGAGGAGGTCCGCGCCGTCACTCCCGACGCCGTCCGCGTGCCGATGGACCTAGCCGAGCGGGTCGTCGCCACCGCGATCCACGTGGATGGGATGGCGATCGCGACTGGGTCGGGCCTCGCCGCCGTTCTGCTGTTCCGGCGCGACGCCCAAGCCAGGGCGGACGTCGTCGCGCTGGTTAAGGCGGGCAGGGTTGAGCTGGGGGGCTTCGCCCTGCCGCCTGACAAGCTGGACGCCTTTGCGGCCCTGGCCCTCGCAGCCGAGCGCGAGACACAGATGGAACTGGACGACCCGCCGCCGAAGTGAGCCACAGCGGCGGGACGCCGCGGCCGACCCGCTCAGTCGCGGGCGAAGACCTCCGCGCGGCGCCGGGCAAAGTCGTGGCCGGTGACGAGCTCCGCGATGCCCGCGGCGATCCTCGCGCCTCCACGGGCGCTCGGCTCGATCGGATTGGCGTAGTGCTCATCATCGCTGCAGACCAGGCGCAGGTCGACGAGCGGCAGCCTGCGCCGGAACGCCTCCCTGGTGATCACGTCGTTGAACATGGCGAGCGCCGCGACCGCCACCCGCTGCAGCATCGGGTCAGGAAAGCGCGGGTCGTAGATCGTGCAGACCGCCGTGGGCAGGCCGCGGCCCAGCACCGCGTCGAGCATGACCCGGTAGTCGCGCGCGAAAGCGTCCCGCACGTCGCCCAGCTCGACCAGCGCCTCGGCCACGGACCGCACCCTCCGCTCGAGGACATCCTGACGCTGCAGCGCGTCATTTCCTCCGACGCTGACGACCAGGTGCGTGGCGTCCGGCGGCAGCCGCCCGAGTTGCCCGGGCACGCTGCCCGTGACGGCGCCGTCCACGGCCGCGAGGCTCGCGCGCCAGCCCCCTGGCAATGCGTCGCGCAGCTGCTGGACCACGTCCGGCTCGCGGGGCGCGACATACGCGCCGTTGTCGAACACCGAGTCCCCGAGCAGGACGACGTGTCCCATGCTTCCTCCGTTCCGAATGGCGGGATCGGGCGCCGGAGCGAGGTGACGACCAGGCCCCGCGGTCATTCGTCCTCCGCGTCGCCTTCGAAGGGCTCACGGTCGTAGAGATATAGGGTGACGTGGCCGGTGAACTTGCCGGCCCAGGCCAGCACCTTCGGCAGCGGCGCCGGCCCGAAGCCGGAGCAGCCTACCTCGGTGTCCCACGGGGCGCAGTCGCCGCCGTCGCAGTCGGCCGCGGTGGGCTCGACCACGCCCCACACTCGACGCCACCTGCCCTTGTCGTCGCGGACGTCTGCAATGTTGGCAATCACCGCGCACTCCGTGTGCCCCAGGGTGCATGCCGCACCGGTGGCTTCGGCTCTAGCATCGTCGTCCGGCAGGACAACCGATCGTTGACGCCGCCGTGTCCCTGGCGCCAGCCGTGATGCTTGTTGCCACGATGAACGTTCTACAAGGGCCGTAGAGGGTACTCGCTGCCCGTGTCGCACTCGGCGTGCCCCGGCAAGGGTGCTTCCCCTGTACGACCCTTGCAGCGCCCGCGTGGCGCATGCCCCTCTCTGCCCCTGCGAGCGTCATGGAGGGGATCCGCCCGAGCCCAGCATTCATGCCTTGTACTGCATGTGCTCGCCCCCTGTGCGAGCCCAGTAGGGCGTTCCTGGGGTCTGGCGTTGCCGGTGGTGGCACGCTTGCCGAAGCGGACGACCCTCGGCGCGCGAAAGATGGCGCTGACGCCGCCTTTTCGGTTGGCCTCTCAGACGATGGCTGTAGAGCGATCGGCACGGAAGCAGAACAGGAGCCCCGGATGTCCGTGCTCAAGACCCTCAAGTTGGGCAAAGCTGCGCCCACCACCGTCGCCGCCGATGCCAAGGGACGCGCGCGTGCCAAGGTGATCGCCCACCTGGAGCAGCAGAAGGCGTTGCTGGCAGCGCACGTGGAAGGGAAGGCGTTCGAGGCGACCCGCCCAGTCTATCGGACCAACGACGCCGGGGAGCGGGTGCGGATTATGCAGTCCGTGCATGTGCGGCGGGACTGGTTCCTGGATGGCGCGGGTACCGTCCATTTCATGGTGCGCTACGGTGCCAAGCCCCTGCCGCTGGACAAGACCGGCAGCACCAGCGTGGAGGCGGGCACGCTGGATGGGCTGCCCGGCGTGATCGACGCGCTGATCGCGGCGGTGCAGGCCGGAGAACTGGATGCGCAGCTGGCGACGGCGGCGCAGGAGCGCAGCAAAGCGTTCAAGCGCCGGACCGCCGGGACGAAGGCGCCCTGACGATCAGGTCGAACTCGCGCATGAGGCCGGTCAGCAATGGCCGGCCTTCTGATCAGCGGCGGAGGGACAACGGTATGGAAGAGTTCGTCGCGGTCGTGCGTCTGCCCAATGGGTTGACCCAGCGGGTCACCATCCAGGCCGATGACAGCGGCAAGGCGCGGCAGATGCTGGAGGCGCAGTACGGCCGCGGATGCGTGCTGACATTGGACCGGCCGCAGAGATGGTGAGATATGCCGCGCCTGGGGGCCGCCTCTTTGACCTACGTGGCCGAGATCCAAGACCTAGGCAGGCACACTCAACCTCGCCTCAATGGCCTTCCGAATGTACAAACGTCCTGCGCCAGCTGGCACGCGGAATTCCTGCGCCGCAAAATCGATTTCACCAGCAGGCCTGAGAACGCCTTCGAAGAAGGCAACACTAATATCTTTCCGCTCAAGAGCCTTCGGCACGAGGCCCTTCAACACATCGAAAAGTGCCTGCACACCAACCGTTTTCTGAATGTACGACTGTAAACCTGCACGCGACCAGAACAGATTTTCGCAAGCCCGAAGATAGTTTTTTACTAACGTGTAAATGATAACATCGTTACCCTCGATGTAGTACGCCCTTAACGGCGAACGGTCGCGAGGGCCGTCGCGCAGGACGGTGCGCGGGCGCATCTCCGGCGCACGCATTATGTTCGCGTCCCGCTTTGGATTGGACGAGATCAAACGCACAATTCCATTTACCACAACAGCCGTGGATATCTTCCATAAGGCCTGGGAGCCGATCCCTTCTAGTAGCTTATCGCGTTTCGGCGCGACGATGATCCGCGAAAAGAGAACCGAATCCGGATCGGTCCCGAGTTTCCTCGTGAGGAATACTGCAAGCTTATCCGGCGTCCAGTAAGGTTCAGCCTCATCTGCGATGTTGTATCCAAACAGCTCGTAAGTGAGACTTTTATCAACCGCTTTTTGAGTAGAATTGATTGTCGCAAAGAGCTGCGCCTGGTAGGGTCGCGGCAAATCCAAGAAGATAGAACACACGAGATCGCAGTTGAGTCTTCTTGGGTCAGCTTTCGCAAAAGCGAACAGGCGATGCTGTCCATCAATAATGGCGGCAAGCTTTTTCTCTGTCGGAATGCGGAGTCGAAAGCTTCCGTTTTGCCCCTCTATGATCTCCCAGAGATCGCTCAAATCATATAGCGGGACGCCGCCGTCCGGCCCATCGGCGCTTTCCTCAGCTTCGGAACGAAAGGCTTCCTCCTGATCTAGGCCGGTGTCGCTGTTATAATTTGCCGCCAAAATGATTGTGTTGGGAAACGCGGCATCTGCTCGACCTATATATTCCGCGATCTGACGAAGCCTCGCATCTTGAATCAAACGCTGTGTCCCGGTCAGCGTGTAACCAATTCCATCAGGGTTAAGTGTCGCGCGCATGACATCGCTAATCGCGATTTGAAGGAGAAGATTGGCCGGCAGAACTGCCACAAAGAACGTGCCGAGCGGCTGTTCGACCCGGAGAGCTTCGGTCTCGAAAGGGAACGTGATCATGCAGCCTCCTCAGGCCTTGAAATTCTGGAGGCTGCCAGATAAGCCTCGGTCAGTTGATCCGCCTGTCGCGGCGTCTGGACGTGTTGGACGCTTGTAAGTTTGGTCATCGGCGTTGGTGATCCACCACAGCCACATGGAACAGAGCGAACACAAACCTCCGAAGAGAAGTACGCCGGCAGGGTATTTGGGACTTAGCAGGCTGCTGAAATTCATTGTGGTGATGCCGCCTGCGTGATTCCCTACCCCCGGCAGCGAGCGGGGTGAGGATGCGTGGCAGTGATGCGGTGGTTGGGTCGCTGTTCAGCTACGTGGATTTGGAACAACGGGTCCGGGCCGACCATCCGCTGCGGGTG
>NZ_JAJAQI010000086.1 GCF_020523605.1 Roseicella aerolata
CTTTACGCCGCCGTTCGCTCTGTCGTCGGCACCGCCGCGCGGCGCGGCATCGGCGCCTTTCAGGCTATCCAAACCACCCTACAGGGCGAGTCCGTCCTCGCCCCGGGTTGAGCAGGTACCCGGCCGGCGCTGCAGGTCTCCCGCTCGGCCAGCTGCACCGCTGCCGACCGCGCTGGCGATCGCGTAAGTGGCACCCAGTGTCAAAGCTCCTGTGGCGGCGCCGCTGCGCCAATCCGGGAGCACACCATGATGCCTCCAGGCTTGGGAAAGTCAGGCGCAAGTCATGACAGTACTGCTTGCTCCTGGTAGCCCGATCCGGTTTCGGTTTTCCTATCTCATCGATGCCGCATCGCTTCGCGCATCGCTCCCGGTCGGAAGTGGACCATATTTCCCGGCATAATCTGTGTTCTATGGTGCGACGAGAGTGCACCGCCTGCCGAATCACCGTGCCGGCTCGGAACGTCTTGGCTGCCAGGCCCCCCGGATACCCATGACCGAAGCACGCCAAGAAAACCGGTGAGAAGCCCTACTGTCTTGACCTTGGGCCTGAAAATTTTCAGGCCCAAAAGCCCATTTACTTCACTTGGGTGATTCGGTACTTGTCCGATATGAAATCGTTAAAAGTAGAAACAGTTGGCGCGCCAACTGGCGCGCCCGCCCGAGGAGCTTGAACACCGACGTTCCACGAAGGCCAAGCCGGCAGCGTAGCCCAGCGGCGGCTACCTTTTTATCTATGGTACCTGAACTGCGGGTTCCCGGCCGGACGCGTGCACCGCCGCGACGACGGCGCGCCAGTGAGAGCGGACAGTTCCTTCGCTCCGATCAGCCGCAGCGGCCACGGCAGCCTGCGTGGGACGGCGGCCCTGGTCGGCAAGGCTGCGAGCGACAGCGACGAGGACAGCCAGCGTCGCATCCCGCCGGCTGGCTGCGGCCTTGGCCTGACCCGCGGCCTGGCGAGTGCGACGCTCCTGGTCCGTAAGGCAGGGAGCACGCAAAGCCCGTGGCCGGTAGTTGCGCCAGGTCCAGCCTGCCACGCTTCTCGCCGTCGCAGCGACACGCCACTCGCCCGTCCTGCCATCGGGGAGCAGCCGCAGCGCCTCGGCAATCAGTTCCTGGCACAACCCGTCCTCCGTGCCGTTCTCCTGGTCACGGAGCCAAACGACGCGGTGGCGGGCCAAGGCGCTCAGGCGCCGGAACAGCACGTTCGACTGCCCGGCCACGGCCGGATCGGGATGGTCCGCGACCAGCGTTGCGCTCTCCTCGTGCCTGGCCCCCTCCAGCCGCGCCCGTGCGCCGTGGAGGTCGAGCGCCGGGGCCAGCGCCTCCAGGCCGGCCGCGCCGTCGCGGGTGTCCGGCATCAGCGTGTAGGGCGCCTCAGCCAGGATCCCATGGTCCCAGAGCGGCGAGAGCGGGTTCTTCATGTGGAGCGCGTTGCTGCGGCCGCCGGGGTCGGCGCCGATCGGCAGCAGCCCCGCCGTCAGGCCATCCAGCACGGCCTGCCACAACCGCCTGGGCTCCCGTCCGCCCTTGTCGGTGAATGCCACGGGGTGCTCGAGCAGCCAGATCAGGTGCGGGTTGAGCAGCCGTCCCGCCGGGTCGAGATAGCCGACCGCGAGGTTCGGCAGGGGGACGCCACAGGCTGCCACCGCCGCCGCGAGTGCGGCGAAGCCGCCGGCAAAGGCGTGATCCAGCTCGACCCGCAGGACGCGCCGCATGGCCCGCACGGTCGTGACATAGGCGCTGTCGAGGGCCAGCAGCTTCTGGCCGACCTGGTCCACCCTGGCCTTGGTGTCGCCGGTCCGCAGCCGGGTGGCACGCGGCGTGCTGGCGACGAACAGCCTGAGCAGGGGATGCTCTTCTGAAACCAGTCCGGCATAGCTGAATGCTGCCCGAGGGTAGGCTGGGTTGCCGGCCACCGCGCCGCCGGGCCAGCGATAGCCCAGGCTCAGACGGCTCCGCACGTCAGCCTGCAACTGGGCGTGCCGTGCCCGACGCTGTTCGACCAGGACCGGTTCCGAGCCAGCACGCCAGAGCTGCTTGGCATCGGGGTCACCGCTCCGGGCGAGGAAGGTGATGAACTGCCAAAGGCTGAGAGTGAAGCCCGGCCTTTGCCGCGCCTCGGCGTGGCGGGCCTCGATGCGCGCCTGTGCCATGGCAAGCTCGGCCTCGCTCGCAGCCAGCGCCGCCGCCGACGGCTCCCGTCGGCGCGCCCGGCGACGCTGACGGCGTTCCTGCTTCTGGCGGCGCTTTTCCTGGTAGGTGGCGGCGAAGTCAGCCCCCCACTCGGCGCCACCGATGGGAGCGCCGACATCTCCTGGTCTGGTCAGAATGGTCAAGCTGCGCGCCTCGCTGGCCGCAGCAGGGCCAGTGCTGAAATCCAGTGGGGACCGGACGCCCCGGTGAGGCGGAGGCCCGAATCGGAACCCGTAATGCAGGACCAGCTAGCGGTGGCCTACGGTGGTTGTAAACGGGAAAGTTATTCCGGATCTCGAGAGTGCATCGACAGGCCAGCGTCCCTGGCTCGTGGCGCAAGCCGGGGCGGGCCCGACCGGTAGACCACCAAGATAGACACCTTCAGCCGCGCACCCACCAGCCTCGCAACTCCATTGCCGACGCCTGCTGAACCGTTGGTGACGCCGTGCTCACACGCCGATCTTCGGGCGGCCGCCCCAGCCCTTTCCCTATCGCCGCCTTATGCGGCGGGGACAGGAACACCCAATGGGCCGTGGCAAATCCGGGCAGCAGGACTCATTCCAGACCTCTTTGGAAAATAACGGGATTGGTTCACCCCGGGTAAGTGCCCTGGAAGGTAAGGTTCGGGTTATAGTCTCTGGTGCGAACAGGACACGGTCCGCGAGGGTGTTGCTGTCCGCTGTCGTCACCTGGCTTAGTATTACCATGCCGGCCATCGCCGGACGCGTGCGCGGCTAACGAGATCCTGCTGGGGAGACGCGGCCCATGAAACCGCTGCAAGGCATTCGGGTCCTCGACTTCTCCAAAGTCCTGGCTGGCCCGCTCTGCGGTCAGTGGTTGGGGGATCTCGGCGCCGATGTGGTGAAAATCGAGCCGCCCGGGACTGGCGACGATACCCGCGGCTGGCCTCCCTTCCGTGAGGGGCCCGGTGTTCGTGCTGGCGCGGTCTTCCTCAGTGCCAATCGGAACAAGCGCAGCCTGGCGCTGGACCTGAAGACTGAGACCGGGCAGCAAGCGGCACGGCGGATGGCGGCCGAGGCCGATGTGGTGATTGAGAGCTACGCCACCGGCGTCGCCGAACGTCTTGGCATCGGCGCGGAGCAGCTCTGCGCCACTAATCCGCGGCTGATCCATTGCAGCATCTCCGGCTTCGGCCGCACCGGGCCGCTCGCTAAAGGCCTTGGCTATGACGTCATCCTGCAAGCCTTCAGTGGTATCATGGCCATGACCGGAGAGCGCGGGGGCGGGCCGATCCGCAGCCCCTTCTCACCGATCGACCAAAGCACGGGGATGCACGCCTTTTCCGGCATCCTCGCCGCATTGCTCGAGCGAGGGCGGACTGGCAAGGGCTGCCGGCTGGAGGTCTCGCTGTTCGAGACCGCGGCGGCGCTGCTCAGCTACTCCCTGCAGATTTACTGGGAAAAGGGTATGCTGCCGGAGAAATCCGGCTCCGGTCATGAATCTCTCTGCCCCTACCAGGCCTTTGAGGCCGCGGATCGTCCGGTGCTGATCGGCATCGCCAGCGACAATCTCTGGCGACGCTTCACCGCCGGAATCGGCCGGCCGGAACTGGCGGAGGATCCGCGCTTCCGCACCAATGCCGACCGGGTGCGGCACTTCGCCGAGACGGTAACGCTAGTGCAGGAGATCGTCCGCACCCGCACGACTGACGAATGGGTCGAGTTCTGCGGTCACACCGGCATACCCTGTGCCGCCATTAATACGCTCGCCGATCTTCTGGCGCATCCGCATACGGCGGCGCGCGGGATCGTGCTGGGCTACGAGCATCCCACGCTCGGCCTGCTGAAGACCTTGGCGCAGCCCATCCAGTTCAACGGGGAGAGGCGCAAGGTGACTTCGCCCCCTCCGCTGCTGGGCGAGCATTCGGCGGAGGTGCTGGCGAGCTTCGGCTTTGCCCCGGCGGAGATTGCGGCGCTGCGTGAGGCCGGTGCGCTCGGGGAGCGCGACGGCGCCTAGCGCCCGCCCCATGGGATCCGGCGAGGTGCCATGCCCGGTTTGCAGCCCGTCCGTTTCGCCGCAGGATCTGCGCATGGCCAGCCTCTCCCGCCGCGCGACGCTCGCCGCGCTTGCCTCCACCGCCCTACCGCTGCCTGCCCTCGCACAGCAGGCCTGGCCCGCGCGCGCAATCCGCGTCGTCGTGCCCTTCCCGCCCGGTCAGGCGACGGACATCATGGCGCGGCTGCTGGCCGAGCGGTTGTCTGAGCGCCTCGGCCAATCCATCGTCATCGACAATCGTGGCGGCGGCGCCTCTATCCCGGGCATGGAGACGATCGCCCGCGCCGTGCCGGACGGCTACACGCTGGGCCTGGCTTCCTCCGGCCCACTTGCCATCAATCCGGCGGTGATTAGCCAGCTCCCCTATGACGTAGTGAAGGATTTCGTCCCGATCGCGCTGGTCTTTACCACGCCGCTGATCGCGGTCGCGCATCCCAGCCTCGACATTCCCGATCTCGCCGCGCTGGTGACGCGGGCGAAGGCTGCCCCGGGCGGCATCGACTACGCCTCCGGCGGACCCGGCAGCAGCCTGCACCTGGCGGCGGAGGCCTTCGCCCAGGCCGCCGGCATCCGGCTGACGCACATCCCCTATCGGGGCTCCGCCCCGGCTATGGCGGATCTCATCGCAGGCAATGTGAAGCTGATGTTTGACAGCTTGGCCGCAGCGCTGCCGCATATCCGCGCCGGCCGCGTGTGTGCGCTCGGCGTTACCTCGCCGGCGCGGATGCCGCAGGTGCCGGAGGTGCCGACAGTTGCGGAGGCTGCCAACCTGCCGGGCTTCGAGGCTTTCGGCTGGGCCGGGCTGATCGCCCCGGCCAATGCCCCAGCGCCGATCGTGGCGCGGCTGTCCGAGGAGACGCTCGCTATTGTGCGAAGCCCAGCCATCGTCGCGCGTATCGAGGAACTCGGCGGCGCGCCGGCATCGCTACCACCCGATGCCTTCGCGCGCTTCATCCAGGATGAGGTCCGGAAATGGCGCTCCGTCGCGCAGGCCGGGAATGTACGGCTCGACTGAGCCCGCCTCAAATGGATGGGGGCAGATGATCCCGGCCGCGCGGATACTGTACCACCACCACCTCCAGCCCCGCCTTGCCCGCCATTACCACAAAGGGCGTCTCCTCCGGTCCCACGAAGCCGCAGGAGAGCGCGGGGAGGCATGCGCCGTCCGGGGTGTGTATCGCCCCGGCGGTGACTACCCAGAACTGCCCGTCGCCCGTCGCCGGGTCGGGCCCCCGCAGCATTGCGTCGGGCGGCAGCCGATGGCGCCAAGCGCCGAGGCCATCCGGAGCCTCGGGCAGTAGTGCCTCCGCTATCGCCGCCTCTGGCACGGGGCCGCCTGCCAGCACTGGCTCGGCCACCGCCTCGCGGTAGCGGCGGCGCACGCCCTTCAGCGCCTCCCGTGCTGCCGGGAGATAGCGCGCGCCGCGGTCATAGCCGTTGCGGAGCGTCAGGTACTGCAACCCCTCCTCCCCTGCCGCGATCGGACCGTAGGAAGAGTAGGCATTACTGTAGTGCACCGCGATGGGGCGCAGCATGTGCCTGCCCAGCACGCCGCTTCCAGCGACGACGATCTGGAACTGGTTCGATTCATGGAAGTGCGCCTGCACTACGGAGCCGGGCGGCTGCTCCACAAGGAAGGCCATTGGATAGACCTCCTCCGGCCGTGGCAATTGCTGCGCATCGCCATCGGCCAGGTAGCGATTGCTGCCGATAAAGGTAGTGAGATGGGCGGAGACGCCGTTGGAGACGATGGAGCGGCGGCTGCGCCGCGCCTGCTCGCCGGTTGCCAGCACTGCCATGTCGTTCCTCTCCCTCAGGCTGCCGCCGCAACCGCCGGCGCCAGCAGGCGGCCGAGCCCTGCCAGGAAGGCGTCCGGCGCGGGCACCTGACCGCCGGCCGCCGCATGGCGAACCAGACAATCGGCGATCTTCGCCTCCATCTCCGCCTGTGTGGCCGGCCGTGCCGGCGAGCCGGGGATGGCGGCAGCGCGGCCTTCGACCACCTGGCTGCCGTGTCGGACCTCCAGCCGCGCTTGGCCATGCTCCAGGCCCTGGCTGCCGTCCTCCAGCACTTGCTCCTCGACGACCGTGACCCGCGTCATACCGGCCGCGGCCCAGGGCCGGGCCACCGCTGCGTCCTCGAAATCGGCGAGGCCCACACTGCCCTGCCAGAGTGCGACGACAACGGCGTATTCGGCGGAGAACTTTGCCTCCAGCCCCGTGCGCGGCAGAGCCTTGCGCAGTGGCTGCATGCCGCCGGTCGGGACGTATTAGGGTGAGGGCCGCCTCCGCCGGCGGCGGGCCGCCCCACTGCGCCCGGGCGTCCAGCGCAGCGGCGATCAGCCGGTGGGTCGCGTAGCAGCAGGGGTAGAGCTTGCGTGCGATGCTGCCCGGCCGCGCATCCAACGCCACCGTTGCCCCGCGCTTGGTCGCGCCGGGATCGCCGCCATAGAGGTCGAGGAAGCCGCCCGAGGCAAAGATGTCGCCATCGGCTGTCAGGCCAGCGGCGGCCAGGGTCGCGGCCCGGACCGCAGCGGCGGCAGCGAAGCCAGCCTGGGCAGGTTTGGCCATGGCGCCGAAATTCCGCTGCAGCCCGCCCGCCTGCGCCGCGGAAAATGCCAGGGCGTGCCGCGTCGCCGCGCGGTCGAGGCCCATGAGATGTGCCAGCGCCGCTGCCCCGGCGAGCGGCCCAATAGTGGAGGTCGCGTGCCAGCCACGGCGATAATGCGCAAAGCCCAAGGCGCGGCCGAGCGCTGCATTGACTGCGATGCCGATAGCGAAAGCTGGCGCTAGGCGGGATGGCCGACGGCCGCTCGCTACCTGCTCCGCCAGCAGCGCTGGCACCAGCACGACAGAGGGATGTGTCGTGCTGTCCAAATGGACATCGTCGTAATCAAGGGCATGGCCGGCCGTTGCGGTAATGAGCGCGGCATGCTCGGCGGTCGGAGCCATGCCGCCATCCAGCAGTGGCACGCTGCCGCCGCGCCAAGCATCCGCCACGGCCCGCGCCACCGGCTCCTGCCAGCCGGCGTGGGCGCATGCCAGGGTATCGGCAAAGGCGAGAAGCACCTCCTCCCGGTCCGCGGCGGTGAGCGCGAGGGGATGCGCGACCAGGTCGCAGATGCGCTCCGTCAAGCCGGTAGGCATGGCTTATTTTCCTTGCTCCCTGGTCCCGGACTATGTCTGGCCATGTGCAGCCCGACAAGGCGGGCGACCGACTTGTCGGGGACAGGGGACCGACCCTAGGCTGCCCGCCAAGCACCGAGGGAGGAAACGCATGCGGCCGGGACGCGATGGAGGCGGAGCGCGCTGGCGTTTCTGCGGCGCCTGGCTGGCCGCCGCGCTACTGCTGACACCGGTGGCCCGAGCCGAGACTGCCGCCGACTATCCCTCTCGCCCGGTGACCGTCACCGTCTGCTTTCCGCCAGGCGCCAGCACGGATGCGATCGCCCGGCGCGTCGGCGAGCGGCTGGCGGCAAGCCTCGGCCGCCCCGTCGTGACGGAGAACCGCGGTGGCGCCGGCGGCAACATCGCCGCCTCCTACATCGCCAAGGCACCGCCGGACGGGCATAGCCTGCTCTTCTGCGCCACCTCTGGCCTGGTCATCGCTGCGGCGGCGCGCCGCGCGTTGGACTTCGACCCGCAACGAGATCTGGCACCGGTCGCCCCGGTGGGCGCGCTGACCGTACTGCTGATCACCCGTCCCTCCCTGCCCGTGACCTCCGTCCAGGAACTCCTCGCCCATGCCCGTGCCAATCCTGGACGGGTGAACTTCGCCAGCATCGGCGTCGGCAGTTCCTTCCACCTCGCGCTGGAGCAGATCAACGCCAAGGCCGGTGTCGCCATGACGCACATTCCTTTCCGCGGCGGCGGTCAGGCAGTGCCGGAACTGCTGGCCGGGCGACTGGACGCCATGTTCGCCTCCTGGTCACTGGCCCAGACGCATGTACAGGCAGGCAGCGTGCGGCCGCTGGCGGTGGCAGGAGAGGCACGCTTCGACACGCTACCCGAGGTCCCGACGCTGGCTGAAGCCGGCCTGCCGGGCATCTGGCTGCAAGAAGGCCTTGGCTTCTTTGTCCCGGCCGGCACGCCGCAGCCCATCATCGCCCGTCTGAATGCCGAGATCACCCGGATCATCACGGAGCCGGCAATGCGCGACTGGCTGCTCTCTCAGGGCGTGCCGCCCACCCCGGAGCCACCGGAAGCCTTCCAGGCCAGACTGCAGGAGGGCGTAACGGTGCTGCGGGAAGTAATCCAGCGCCTCGACCTGAAACTGGATTGAGCAGGATGATTGCCGCCAAGCTGGTGCACGTCCGGGCCCGCAACACACAGCCCCGTTTGCAAGGTTCTGCCTCTTCTTCCAGGCCAAACCAGCAAAAGCAGATACTTCCCCAGCACCGGAAACCCGCAGAACACCGCCATCTTTAGCCTATTTCACGGCTGACGAGGTACCTGCTCAACCCGGGGCGAGGACGGACTCGCCCTGTAGGGTGGTTTGGATAGCCTGAAAGGCGCCGATGCCGCGCCGCGCGGCGGTGCCGACGACAGAGCGAACGGCGGCGTAAAG
>NZ_JAJAQI010000087.1 GCF_020523605.1 Roseicella aerolata
GCGAAGACAGGTCGGGAAGCCGGTCCATCCCGAGCTTGAATCAAAAGCTCACGGCACACGTCAAGCACTTCCCCAGCGCCAAGCGGCAGGCCCATCGTCACCGGGGGATGAGCAGGTACACCGCGAGAGCCTCGGTTCGACAATGTCCTGCTGCTATATTCGTGGTCTGGCACTCAGGCGCAGATCGAACAGGAGCAGCGCACTGCGGAGTTATGCTCCGATTTTAGGGCGCAAATGCCGACTAGGTGCCGCACCATGGGTTAGGGTCCGAAGTCAGAGCTAAACTGGTGGATGGCCGCCTCAAGAAGGATTATGCTCCGCCTCCGAGGCACAACCTATGTCAGAGAGCCATTCACAGAACCGCGGCGGCAGGCCGCTCGCCAGGGCGGAGGTCTCGACCCAGGCGCCCCTACGGGTCCAGCACGCTACCAATCTGGGTGCGCTCGTCCGCGCCGAACGCGTCGGACGCGGGCTGAACCAGGCGGAGATGGCAGCGCGCATCGGCGTGAGCCGCGGACTACTGGCGGGCCTGGAGCGTGGCGACCGCGGCGTGCGGCTCGACTTGGTGCTGCAGGTGCTGGCCGACCTCGGGATCGAGCTTGTGGCCTTCCCCAGCGGCGCCCACAAGGCGCCATGAGCGGCGCCCGCCTGCCTCATGTCCTCGATGTGTGGCTGGAAGGCGACCCCGCTCCGGTCGGTGAATTGCGCCGAGGCTCGGGGCTGTCGGTGACCTTCGCCTACCGTAGCCCTACGGCACCGCCGGTTTCGGTTCGCCTCCCTCCGCGGGAGGAGCCCTACGATGACCGCGCCTTGCGGGCCTTCTTCGACAACCTTCTCCCTGAAGGCGAGCCCAGAGGAGCGATCGCTGCACAACACCGTCTCGACACCGGCGACGTGTTCGGCCTGCTGGGCGTGATCGGCGCTGAGGCGCCGGGCGCCGTGTCCGTGCTGCCGGCCGGCTCCCCTCCTGCCAAGATCCCCGGTATCCTGGACCGGGACTATGAGCCGATGTCCGAGGCCGAGCTCGCCAACACGGTGCGCGCCGTGGCGGCTGGCCGGGCGCCGAGCCAGGCGCTGCGCTTCAGCCTCGCCGGCGTACAGGCGAAGTTCGCCCTGGCGATCGACAGGGACCGCTACCTGAGACCACGACAGGGCGCGCCCACGACCCACATCCTGAAGGTCGAGAGGGCCGACGGCCGCTCGCGCGGCATCGTCGCCAACGAGTTCCTCTGCCTGCAGGTCTTCCGCCGCCTCGGGCTCGAGACAGTGGAGGCCAGACGCGAGATCATCGCCGGCGTGCCCGTGCTGGTGGTGACCCGCTACGACCGCAGGCGGGAGCCGGGTGGCGTCATCCGGCGCCTGCACCAGGAGGATGCGGCCCAGGTGCACGGACTGGACCGCACGCTGAAGTATCAGGCCGATGCCGAGAATGCGGGCCTGACGGCGGGCTTCGCCGAGCTGTTCGGGGTCTTCGCCGCGGCCTGCTCGCCGGCGGTGGATGCACGCGACGCCATCCTGCGCGCCGCTTTCGTCAACTGGCTACTCGGCAACAGCGATGCCCATTGGAAGAACTGGGCGGCGCGCTACGAGACCCGCCCCACCGCGGTGCCCGGCCTACCGGCTAGGCCCCTTCTCCGGCTGGCGCCGTTCTACGATGTGGTCTGCGTGGCCATCATCGGGGAAGTGAGCCACGACCTCGC
This sequence comes from Roseicella aerolata, assembly GCF_020523605.1. GTDB lineage: Bacteria > Pseudomonadota > Alphaproteobacteria > Acetobacterales > Acetobacteraceae > Paracraurococcus > Paracraurococcus aerolatus. Next base: position 1,701 of record NZ_JAJAQI010000087.1, read on the forward strand.
CATGCGGATCGGCCCCGACGAGACCTGGAACAGCGCTCGCCGCGAGGACTGGGAGCGGCTGGCCGGCCATGCCGTCGGTGGTCGATCGCGGACGGCGGTTCGCCGCGCCCTCGATCGCCTGCGGAGCTTGGCCGAACGGATCCTGCCGGCCCTGGACGAGGTCATGGAGGAGGGGCTGGCGTCACGACAGGAAGCAAAGCCGATCCGCGACGTCGTTGGCAGTCGCCTCCGGCACCTCAACGACACGCTGGACTGGAACGTGCCGGCGGCAACCGACGCTGCGATCATCCGCGGGGGCGGCTGGACCCTTTCCTAGCAGATCATTCCCTGCCCTGCCCTGCCCGCTGGGCGATCCTGCCGCCGGCGGCATGATCTGCGATACGTCCGTCGCGAATTGCTCGGCACGGCGCTTTCCTGGCAGCATCGCGGCGCAGGATGGAGACGGGCATGGCCGACGCGCTGGACTATTCCGGCCTCGTGGACCTCGCGGCAGGCACGGTGGACCGCGCCGCTTTTACCGATCCCGGCGTCTTCCAGGCGGAGCAGGAGCGGCTCTTCACCCGCGTGTGGCTGTTCCTCGGCCATGAGAGCCAGATTCCGGAGCCGGAGGATTTCTTCACCTCCCGCATGGGCACTGAAAGCGTCATTGTCGCCCGCGACCGCGACGGGCAGGTGCATGCGCTGCTGAACTCCTGCACCCATCGCGGCATGAAGGTCTGCCGGCACGACCACGGTAAGGCAAAGGTTTTCACCTGCCCCTACCATGGCTGGTCCTTCAGCAACGATGGCAGGCTGGCCGGCGTCCCCGGCGCCCTGATCGGCGTGCCGCATTTCGACAAGGCCTATCGCGGCGAACTGAGGCGTGAGGACTGGGGCCTCAGCCGTGCCCCGCGGCTCGAGATCTACAAGGGCACAATCTGGGCGAGTTGGGACGAGAACGCCCCCGACTTCCTCGACTATCTCGGCGACATGCGCCTCTACCTCGACTACGCGCTGGACGGGCGCGACGGGTCGCCCGGCGGCTCGCGTGTGGTGGCGGGCGTGCAGAAGTGGCGGGTGAACTGCAACTGGAAATTCGCGCCGGAAAACTTCATCGGCGATATGTACCACGACATCAGCCACCGCTCGGTGGACCTGGTCGGCATCGGGCCGGCCGGCGGCAAGGGGCGGCGGGCCGCCTTCAGACCGCGGCTCGCCATCGGCTTCCCCGGCCGCGGCCATGGCGTGCTGGGGGAACTGCCGACCACCGAACCCGAGCCCTACAACGACGCCTGGGCCCTGTACCCGGAGGTGAACGACTGGTACCGCGTGGCGCATGAGGCCCGGCTGGCGCACTTCGCCGGCCGGCCGCGCGTGGCAATGTCGGTGGGCACCATCTTCCCGAACATGAGCTTCCACGGCCGCCAGCCGCGCACCATCGTGGTCGCCCACCCCGTCTCGCCCACCGTCACCGAGCTCTGGCGCTGGTGCCTGGAGGATGCGGCGGCGCCGCAGGCGGTCAACGACGCGGCCCGCGTCTACTTCCTGCGCTATTCCGGCCCCGGCGGGATGACCGAGAGCGACGATATGGAGAACTGGTCCTACGCCACCGCGGCCAGCCTGGGCCCGATAGCGCGCCGGCGGCCCTACAACTACCAGATGGGCATGGGCCATGCCCGCCCGGCGCCCGGCCTGCGAGATGCAGTGGAATGCGGCGAGCTGACCGAGGAGAACGCCCGCATCTTCCACAGCCGCTGGGCCGACTTCCTGCGTGGCGAACCCTGGGCCGCGCGGGTGCCGCATGCCGCCGAGTGAGGCGGCGCTCTCCGCGCTGCTGCTGCGGGCTGAGATCGAGGACTGGCTGCTGGCCGAGGCCGACCTGCTGGATGCCCGTCGCTTCCGCGACTGGCTGGGCCTGCTGCACCCCGATGTGCGCGTGGCGATGCCGATCGCTCGCAATCTGGCGCCGGACCGCCTGCCGGCCGAGGAGCGCACGCAGCCCGGCCGCGACCTGATGTGGGTGGACGAAGGCTACGCGACACTCGAGCAGCGGGTGCGGCAGATAGAGACGGGGATCCACTGGGCGGAGGAGCCAGCCTCCCGCATCACCCGCATCCTCGCCGGCATACGCGTGCTGGAGGCAGACGAGGACCGCGTGCTGGCCGGCTGCCGCTTCGTCCTGCACCGCAACCGGCTAGAGGACGAGACCGACCTGCTGATCGGCCGCCGCCGCGACACGCTGCTGCGCGGGGCGAAGGGCTGGCGGCTGCTGCGGCGGGAGGTGCTGCTCGACCAGTCCGTGCTGCTGGCGAAGAACCTGACCATGTTCCTCTAAGGAGGGCCCGATGCGCCGCCGCACCCTGCTGACCGCCGCCGCCCTGCCACTGGCCGCCACTCCGCGTGACCTCCGGGCGCAGGAGGCCTGGCCGCCGCGCCATGCCCGCATCCTGGTGCCCTTCGCGGCAGGCCGCGTCACCGATCTGGTCGCGCGCATCCTGGCAGAAGGGCTGCGCGATGGCCTCGGCACGACCGCGGTGGTCGAGAACCGGCCCGGCGCCAATGCCGTGCTGGGGCTGGAGGCGCTGAAGCGCGCGGCGCCGGACGGCGCGACGTTGTTGGTCGGCGGCCTCGGTAGCCACGGCCTGCCGCCGGCCGTCATGGCGAACTGGTCCTTCGATCCGGTGGCCGACTTCACGCCCATCGGGCTGGTGGCCGAATTCGTCAACGTCATGGTCGTGCCGCCGGAGCTGCCGGCGCGCAGCGTGGCGGAGTTCATCGCCCTTGCGCGCGCCAGGCCGGGCGCGCTGAACTACGGCTTCACCAGTGTCGGCGCCTCTAACCAGCTGACGGCAGAGCTGTTCCGCCAGAGCACCGGCACCGAGCTGACGGGCATCCCCTTCGGGGCCACCGGCAACTCCCTGGTGCTGCTGCAGCGCGGCGACGTGCAGGTGGCTTTCGAGAACCTGCCGACCGTCGCCGGCGCGGTGCGCGGCGGAACCCTGCGCGCCTTGGCTGTCACCAGCCCCTACCGCACCGACCAGTTGCCGGAGGTGCCGACGATGCAGGAGGCCGGCCTCGCCGGCTTCGCAGTGACCTCCTGGATCGCCATCTACGCGCCACCGGCCATGCCGGCTGACCTGCGGGCGCGGGTCGAGAACGCCGTGCGCGGCATCATGGCGGCGCCCGGCGCGCGCCAGCGCTTGGCGAGCGCAGGCTTCGAGCCGGCCTGGAAGAGCGCGGCTGAGCTGGCCAGCTTTCAGGCATCGGAGATCGCCCGCTGGCGCGGCGTGGTGCGCGCCGCCGGGCTGCAACTCGACGGCTAATTCTGTGCCGGCGCGAGTGGTTTAAAGCCTGGTGCTGCCGCCCTGGAGCGTGTCCTCTTTCACCGTGAAAGTTTGCCTGCTGCGGTTTGCGCAGCTATTTCCCGCTTTCTAGTCGTTCCGCAGGTCGCTACTCTCCTGCGGCATCGTACAGCTGGGGGAGCTCAGATGCAGAAAGGGGAAGCACGCGCCTGCAGGCGCGTGATGCTGTTTGCGAGCAAAGGGGGAATGGGCAAGACGACCGTCGCTTCGAACCTCCTCGTCTCCGCCGCACAAGACGGCTTCAGGGTGATTGGCGTCGACTTCGATGGGCAGAAGAGCCTGACAACTTGGTTCGAGGCGCGAGCGCTGCATCCATCCATGGCTGACATGGCGCAAGTCGATGTCGGTCCGGCACCCCTGGACGAATGGGAAGCAGTTCTCGACCAGACTGAGCGGGATTACGACTTGGCGGTCTTTGACATGCCACCTGGCATTGACCCGAACTTGCAGGCAGTGCTGGCGTCGCTGGCGCCCCGAATGGACCTGATCATCATTCCGACACCACCCGAGCGACCAAGCTACAGCAAGGTCATCGACTTCATGGGGCAGTTCCGAAAGAGCGGCCTCAAATCAATTTGGCTTCTCAACAAAATTGTCAAGAACCGGACCAGCCTCCGGGAGGCCAGGGCGGAACTCGCGGAGTACGGACCACTCTGCCCGGTCGAAATAACGATGCGCGATGAGGTTTGGCGGGCCTTCGATGTCGGCTCGGCTGTCGCAGAACTCGGAGATGCTGCCGGTTTGGCCGAGATGGATGGCGTCTGGAAGTTCACGCGAGGGTGCCTGTCATGCTGAAAGCCCGTGAGACCATTGCTCTTGGCTCCCGTCGGCAGCCGGCGTCTTTCACCGTGAAAGACAATGTGCCTGCACCGGTTGCCACCCCCGTTGCTGATGACAGGGCTGAGGGGTTTGAGAGCGCTGCCCGAACCGCCGCTGAGATCGAGGATGCAGTCCGATCCAGCCTGCGCAGTGCTCAGATCGAACTTCCTGAAGAGGCCTTCACCCGCATCACGAGCGTCGTCCGTGACGTTAGCCGTCACTTTGGCAACATGCGCGACGAGGCCGTCAAAGTCGGCCGGCGGCTGTTACGCCTCCGCGAGGAGCATTCCGCGGTCTACGCGGCGCTTTTCCGGATTGTGGATGGACGTTGCGCAATGCCATTCTCGCCCGCGACTGCGAGCCGAATGTGCGCGGTCGCGCGGTTCGTGGATGAAGGCAAGGTGCCCCAGGACCGCCTGCCACTTGCGTACTCAGCAGCTTACGAGATTGTTCGGCTCGACGATGAGGGATTGCTGCTTGAAGCCGAGAAAGATGGGTTGGTCTCCCCGCGAACGAGCCGTAGTGCTGTTCTCACCTGGAAGAGAGGCAGGCGGCCAGTTCTGGATGACCCTCGGCGTGTGCTACTTGAAGAGAAAACCCGGCTGCTTGAGCGTCTCGCGCGTATCGACGACGAGTTGCGCGAATTGGGGGCCGAGGCTTGAAGTGTCGTAGCCGAACGGCACAAGCAGGCGCGGTGGGTAAAAGCTGGACTCTTGCGAGTCGGGACAGCGCCCCCAGTTTCAGCCACCGACCGGCTGGACTCTTGTGGTTGGACTGCCGACGGCAGAAATGAGTTTTGGTGCGATCGGTGGGCGCGAGGGCTTCAGTACAAGTCCCTTGCTCTCGAGCTCAACCTCAGCTTCTCGGTAAACCGCCGTTGCGACTTTCAGTGAATCAACGAATCGCATCTTGAAATGCGCCAATTTTTTGTAGGAACTACCGAACTGAGCATAAAGCGCTGGCCAGCTGACAGTCCGCGCCTGGGGTAGAACATGGAGCCGGTATGCCAGCCAGCAGTAAATGTCGAGTGCTTGGCTGTTGTTGCTGATGGCCCGGATCGCTGCTTCCTCAAGCGGAACGGGGTGCTTTCTCAGTTGCTCAAAAAAGGTTTCTGAAAGTCGCGCTGTCTCGACGAATAAGCTGCCCTGGGCGCTGTCGTCGTCTACGAACATGGCTGCGTCGACGATGTTTTGGTTCATCAGGCCGGCGCGACCTCCCTGCTGCACATGGAAAGTGAGCCGGCAACGGGAGAGGCGATCAGCTTGCTCACGGACGTCCTTAAAGCTCTTGCCTCCGATTGGGATCCCTAGACGCCCGAGCCAAGCGTGCAGGGAGCGGCCGAGTTCGATATCTCGGGAGTTGGTGCGCAGAGCTTCCGACTGCAGGTAGAGCAGGATTAGCCGCGCCCTGGATCCGAACGGGACTCCGCAGAATGCAGTGTCGTCGCCGGCAAGGTTTCGACGACCTGGCTCAACGACAAGCGTGACGCGCTCGGTTTGTACCTTCCAGACTGCATCGTCGGCCAACCGCTTGTGGGGAAGCGCAGCTTGGCACCAGCCACTATAAAGGAAGCCGATGCCAGCTTCCTCGTCGCTCATATACGCGATTGCGGCTTCGACAGCGCGACGGTCGGCATCTGTCTCGGCTGCCTTCAGAGCCCCCTGTCGGCCCAGCTCCTCAATGAGCTTGTGCACCGCGGCCACAACGCCACTCCTCCAGAGCCATCCGATTCCGCACTGACCAGCACGCTGCCGGAAAAGCCCATGTCACGTCCACTTGGACTCCTGTGATCGGAGACTACTAGGAAAGATATTTGTTATCTCTATTAGTATGCTCACAACAGTCCAGGGGGTAACCTGCTAACCCATTGATGGTTTGCGATGTCGATCGCAGGAGTCCAGGGTTGTCGTCACAAGAGATCAGCCGAGCGGCAGTGGGCGACTACGGAATGCCACGACGTTCCTTAGCCCCGCGCCCACCGCGACTCGGGACTGCGTGAGTCACAAGAGTCCAGCATGCCACCGCACGGCGCCTAGGAGGATTGGCGGCGGGCCGCCCTGGGCATGTAGTGTGCGGCGGCATCTGCAGGGACCATGATCTACAGCCCCGGGCGGTGTGGGCAGCGCCTTTTGATGTGGCACGAACCGCTGAGTGGCTTCTGGGTCAGGGCGGTCAGGAGACTGAGAATCACAAGAGTCCAGTCTGTCTTCTCCTTGGAGCAGCGTCACAAGAGTCCAGTCGGGGCAGGGTTGGGCATCACTGCCAATGTCCTGGGCAGCCAATCCATCGCAGCACGGGGGAGTTCAAGCTGCCCTGACACTGGAGGCGGCACTGAACGGATGGCTCGGAGGAAGCCCGTCCCTTGTGGTGCCTGCTCCAGCGTCCCCATCCACTCCGCACCCAGCGGCGCCGATGTCGCCAGCGGATCGCTCACGTCGCAGGAGACCTCGCAGCGACATCCCCACTGGTGACCGACCACATTGCCCTCGCGGACCCGTGCGACGCGGTGTCCGGCCGGTGCGGTAAAATGAATATAATGACAAATACAAACAATCTGGCGGGAGGCGACCGCAATGGCGACGGTGATCGGCAGGCCCGGCTGGGACGAGCTGTCAGGCACGCCGGAGCGCGACCTCCTGATCGGCCTTGATGGCGCAGACCAGCTCGACGGTCTGGCGGAGAATGACACCGTATTGGGGGGCGGCGGCGGTGACACCGCGCAGGGCGGGTTCGGCGACGATGCCGTGTTCGGCGACGCGGGCGGTGACCTGCTATTCGGCGACACCTGCGACGGACCGCTCCCGGCGGGCTACCGACCCGGCGAGGTGCCCGGCAGCAACTTCGTGCTCGGCGGTGGGGGCGACGATACCATCATTGCCGGCTTCGGCGTCGACACCGTCCTCGGT
>NZ_JAJAQI010000088.1 GCF_020523605.1 Roseicella aerolata
GCCAAGCACGAAAGGAGGCCACAACCCACCTGACAGAAGCCGAAAACCCCGAACTTCCAGCCACAACCCGGGTCAAATCCTCATGGCAATCCCGGGTCAGCTCTCAGTGGCAATCAACAGCAACAGAGCCGCCTGCCTGCTGCAGGCTCTGCATGGCCCCCATCCAGGGCCACAGGAACATGTCGGCGAACGTCGGTGCCGAAGCCTGCGCCGGAGAGCGCTGGTCCATGTTGCCGCTGGCTTTGGCAGCCCCCGCCACGAGGCGGGTAGCTTGCTGTGCCACCTCGGCGGCCGCCTCCACCGGCTTCCGCGCTGCATCGGTGAGCCGCTCGGCTGTTTCGCGGGTGCGGGCTTCGACGACTGTCCGCTCCTGCTTGGCAGCCTCAGCCTGCTCGACCCGCAGCTCGGCCTGCCGAGCCAGGAACTCGGCTTCCTCGCGCTCCCGCCGGGCCTTGGCCCGCCGCTCGTCCACCTCGTCCTGCTTAGCCTGCTCGGCCTCGGCGAGACCGGCTTCCATCCTCTCGGCGACGCCCTGCACCTGCTCCTCGCTGAGCGCCCGCTGCACCGCCGGCAGTAGCTCGCGCTTGTCGTCCCGCGCGTGCTGCCGGAAAGTCTTCTGCAGCTCCCTGAGCCGCTCCGGGAAGGTCTCGTCGTTCTTTGGCAGGGCGTCGAGCTCGGTTAGCTTCGCGCGCAGCTCCTTGTTGTCTCTGATGGCGTCGGCGACCAGTCCCCTGGTCTCAGCGTTGCGCCTGAGAACCGGGAAGAGGTGCTCCTCCTCGAGGCTCGTGTGCAGCTCGAGCTCAGCCTTGAGTTCGGCAAACAGCTTCTCCCGGGTCTTCACCGCGCCGTCCGAGGTCTCGGAAAGCCGGGCGAACAGTTCATTGGCCTTGGCCGGGCCGGCCAGCATGAGGGTTCGGAGATTCATTGTGATGTCCTTGTCCTGCTGCGGTGCGAGGCCAGCGACTACGTACTTTGAATACGGCGCCGGACGGAGCATGCACCTCGTCCTTCGGCTCATATGGCGCATGACATCAGCAAGCTGACATTCCGCACATTCCACTTGCTGCGCCGCAGCAGGACAGCGCCCGGGCAGGCGTAAGGTTGCACCGCAACATAGGCGCAGTGGTCAGCGCGGCTGCGGAATTCCTACATTCGGAAAGACCGCTGCCCTAAACATGGGACGCTATCGGCTTCGCCAGCGGGTCAGGTAGGTCATCGAGGTCCGGGCGCGGGCAACCCGGGAGGTTGGGATAGCCGGCACTCCACCACCCGGCGCGCTGGCGCTGCCGATCGGCTCAAGCTTGGAGCGCCAGCCTTATGCCAACCGCCTCGGATGCCGACCGGTGGAAGCGCCGGGACGATATGGTTCTGGTGTGACCGCCCCGCCCGGCCCATAGGACGGGCCAAACGCATGGAAGATCTGTCTGATGGACAAGGATGAGCTGACCGCCTGGGCCGTGAAGAATGGCTGGCAGGTGATGGCTGGCGCGCCGAGCCTCACCAAACCGTCCGCGCCCAAGGAGGCCATCGTTCGGATGGTCTTCAAAGCGACGGTGGTAAACCTTGAGGTCAAGAAGCCCGCGGGCAAGTGCGAGAAGATTTCTGGCGAGAGCTATGCCAAGGTCCAGCCCGATCCCGACACGGGCGTTCCCCAGGGCCTCGGCTTCGAGAAGATCCCAAGCTTCTCCATGCTGATGCAGGAGAACAAGGACCGGCAGATCTTCGCCAACATGGGCGGGCCGCCGAAGCGTCGTTAAGGGCCACCTGGATGGCGGCCTGCCCGCCTCAACGGGCTCGACGCAGGGACCTATCTGCGCGACGTCATCAAGCGCATCGCCAGATACCCTATTGCGCACGTCGCGGAGTTCCTGCCCTCGAACCTCGAGCCCAGCGTGCCGTGATCTCCCTGATGCAGCGCGGCGCCCGAAGCGTCGGCGCGCGGGGCGCCGCTACTCGGGCTGCACGCCTGCCGCGCGCAGAATGGCTGTGTAGCGCTCGACGCTCTCGCGCACCAAGGCCATCACCTGCTCAGGGGCCTCGAATCCTGCCCGCGGCGCGACACCGGCCACCTGAATGAGCTTCTCTGCACTCTGCTGGATCGCGGCCCGGAAGGCGGCGCCCAGCGTAGCCAGCACGGGCGCCGATGTGCCGCCAGGGGCAAGGATGGGGAAAAACTCCTCGTGGATCAGTCCTGGCAAGCTGGCCTCGGATGCGCTCGGCACGTTGGGCAGCGCCGGGGTGCGCTGCTCCGCGAGTACCGCAAGCGCGCGCAGCCCTCCGTCGCGGATCTGCCCGATCGAGGAGGCCATGGTCGGGGTGCCACCCTGCGCCTCCCCGGCGACCAGCGCGGCGACGCTCGGACCGCCGCCGCGGTAATGCACCACCTCGACCTCCACCTTGGACGTGGTTCGGAACAACTCCCCGCCGAGGTGCACGCCGCTGCCCTTGCCGGCCGTGGCCAGGTTGTAGCGACCCGGATTGGCCCTCAGCAACGTCACCAGCTCCGGCGCCGTCTGCACCGGCAGCCGTGGATTGACGACGAGCACATACGGCGAGAAGCCAGCCACCGCCACGCCGACGAAGTCGTCGACCGTCTGGTAGGGCACGCGCGCGACGATCGCGGGTATCGTCGAATGCGAGCTGTTGATGAGCACCGTGTACCCATCCGGCGCCGCGCGCGCGGCATATTCGGCGCCGATCACGCCGCCGGCGCCGGCGCGGTTCTCGACAACGACCGGTTGGCCCAGCGCTTGGCTCGCCGTGTCCGCGATGATCCGTCCGACGATGTCATTCGAGCCGCCGGGGGCGAAGGGGACAATCAACCGGATGGGCCGATTAGGCCGCCAAGCCTGCGTCGCCTGCGCACGGCCGAGCGACGGTGCGAGGCCAGCAGCAAGGACAAGGGCTCGGCGGTGGATGGTCATGCGAGGAGTCTCCCAGGGGTCGGCTGCACTGCACCCCGGAGGGGCGACGCGCCATTCTTGTGGTCGAACCATACCGCGGTCGCGGGCGGGTGGCAGACCCGGCATCGATCATCCGCCCAGGCCACGCCATATAAGCGAAGGTTGGGACGGGGCCCCGCTTGGGAGCCGATCCACAGCCAACGTGCTAAACCGTATGCTGGACCTCGGATGACCGGAGTACGTGCGCATCGCGTAACCCGCAACACGGGTAGGGCTCAGCGCGCCCGATCCGCCGACCCATGCAACACGCTGCCTCCCAACTGGACCTACTCGGCTGTCGCCCCCGAGGCGCGCACGGCGGCCCCCCACTTCGTGGTCTCCGCGCGCCGAAAGGTTGCCAACTCGCCGGAGCTCATGAACAGCGGTGAGATGCCTAGCTGCGCTAGCCCATCCCGCCAGCTCGCATTGTCGGAGATACGTCTGATCTCGTCGGCAAGCCGCGCGATCACCGGTCGCGGGAGCCCAGCAGGTCCGACCACGGCCCACCAGGCAACCATCTCATGGTTCGCAACGCCGGCCTCCCGCATGGTTGGTGTTGCCGGCAAGGCCGGGCTGCGCACCGGAGCCGAGACCGCCAGAGCCCGCAGCCGTCCCGCCGCGATCTGGCCCAGCGGAGACTGTACCGGGTCGAACATCGCGGGGACATGGCCTGCCACCAGATCCTGCAGCGCGGGCGCGCTGCCGCGATAAGGCAGGTGCTGCAGCTTCGCGCCCGTCAGGGTGCGGAACACCTCGCCCGCCAGGTGCCCCGGCGTACCCGGCCCAGCCGTGCCATACGGCACAGGGGCAGCTTGGACCTGGGTCCAGGCGACGAACTCCACGACGGTCCGCACGGGTACCGCGGCATTGACCACCAGCGCTACCGGCGCGCCCGCGACCAGCGCGATGGGGGTGAAGTCCCGCTCCGGATCGAAAGGCAGGCTGCGGTAGAGTGACTGGTTCACCGCCAGCACGCCGACATTGGACAACAACAGGGTGTGGCCGTCCGGCGCGGCGCGGACCACTTGCTCGGCACCCAGATTGCCGCCGGCGCCGCCACGATTGTCGACCACCACCGGCTGGCCCAACACATCCGACAGGCGCTGGGCCAGCGGCCGCGCCACGAGGTCAGTGGGCCCACCAGCTGGAAAGGGCACCACCAGCCGGATGGGCCGTTCCGGTTGCCAGGCCGGCTGCGCCAGGGCTGCCCTGGACAGGGTGCTCAGCCCCGCCAACAGCCAGCGGCGGGGGATCATACCGCCCGGCGCAGCAGTTCGACGACCAGCCGGCCAGGATCGACCCGTACCCAGTCACCGGTACGCAGCACCGTGCGCGGGTCGGGCGCCCAGCCTTCCGTTATCGGGATCCCGGCCAGCACCGCGCCCTGCACCATCACGGGGTTGGTCACGCCGAAGCAGAAGGCACGCGGCGCAATGCCCTTGGCCTGAATATCGTAGAAGGCCCAGCCAGCGGCGATGCCGCCCTTCGCGGTGGGGAAGAAGCAGATCCGGTCCTTGATCGACAGGCCTTCCAGCCGGTGGCCAGGCTTGGTGATCACCCCACTCCAGCGGTCGAGGTCGTAGCGTGGCGAGAAGCCCTCGTCGGAGACGATCGCCTCTCCCTCCACCACCGAGCCGAAGCCCCGGGTCAGCCGGAGGAGAGCCGTCATGCCAAGCGTCCCGTGCAGGCGATCTCTACGCAGTCCGCGGTCCGGCGCAGGATGGTGCGGAAGCGGTGGGCGCCGATGATGTTCACGATCTTGGCGCTGTTGCTGATCATGTTCTTCCACCCCTCCCGCTCTCGCATCTGGCTCAGGTTCTGCAGGATGTAGAAGCAGACACCCTCCAGCACGCAGACCCCGGCAGCCTCGAGTGGCGCGAGATAGCCGAGCTTGCGGGCGGCACTGAGTACCCCGTTGGAGGAAGTCACGAACACGGCGGTGCCGGGCGCCACCCGCCGTCCCTCGAATAGCCGGCCGAGGTCACGCAGTTCGAACAAGGAGAGCTGCGGGCCGCTGAACACCACCAGCCGGGCATCGCCCTCGCCCAGGTCGTAGCCGGCGTAGACCAGTTCGATAGCGGCATCGTCGACCACGAGCCGCTCCACATCTCTGGGCACGCTGCCGCCAAAGGCGGCCTCGAGTGTCGGCGCCTCCGGCGTTAAGCCGACGAAGTGGAACATGCCCATGGAACCGTAGGAAGCGAGCGCGGCGCCGAGTTGCTTCAGCTCGTCGGCCAGCGGCGTCCGGCGGAAGCCGGTGAAGACCGGCACGGTGTAGTAGCTCTGGTGTCCCTCACCGACGATCTTGCCGAGTGCGCCCCAATCGGCGAGGTCGGCGAGCGTTGCGCCAGCGATGTCCACGATGAAGCTGCCGCGGCGGTGCTCGTCCAGGTGGAAGCCGTATTCCGGCGTGCGGCCGGTGATGGCGGCGGCCAGCGCGGCCGGGCCGCTCTCGAAATTCGTGCGAGCCCCGAAAATGCTGTTGGCGTAAATGCAGGTGCCGGTATCACCCCAGGCCACCCGCTCCCCGAGATGCGGCTGGTACAGCGTCTGGTAGTTGATGCAAGTATCGGTGGTCATCACCGCCATGCCCTGCAGGGCCGCGATCACCTCTCGCTCCTTGGCACACTCGCTCGGATCCTGACCGAGGCGGTCGGCCCAGGCGAAGTCGATGCAACGGGCATTAGTGGTGATAGGGATGCGGGCGAGGGCGCCGGCACGCTGCATGTCCTGCAGGAAGGCGAGGCCGGCATCCCCGAGAACCTCGATGTCGCCCATCATGTGCGCGTTGGTGATTGGCACCATGCGTGCCGCACCGAAGAACCGGCCGACCTTCACCTGGTAAGCCAGCGCCCGCTGCACCGCCGGCCCCTCGGCGCCGTCCAGCATGGCCTGTTCCGTGGCGCTGAGCTGCATGGGCCGTCGCCCTCCCGTGTTTCCCAGAAGCTATCGCTGAACGCGGCCTGGGAACAGGCGCTGTTCGTGCATGGCCATGCTGGGGTCACGGTCGCCGGTCGGCAGAGACCGGATCCAGAATGACTTCACCAAAAGGACTTTCCTGCTCCAGCGTGACGGCGCCGTCGCGGCTGAGCTCGAGGCCGGCGAGCAGGGTGCTGGCGAGGGCACTGCGCCGCCACAGGGCGGCCCCCGCCCCTGCCGGCATGGGCGGCAGCAGCTGCTCCAGCGCGGCGCCCGCAGGCAGACCGGGCAGCAGGGCGCGGAGCCGCGCCAGCGCCTCCGGCGCCCGCCAGAGCAGGGGCGGGCGCGGCCGCCAGACCCGCTCCCGCACCGGCACCTCGAGCAGCCTGAGGCAGGCCCGCAGCAGCTCGGTGACGTCGGCCGCCGGCTCGGCTGTCGCTTCCGGCTCGGCCAGGCCACGGGCGAAGACCTCGCGCCCCAGCTGCGGGCGCCGCTCCAGCCAGTCCGCGAGCCGCCGGGCCGCCGCCCGGTCGGCCAGCCGCCGGCGCAGGTCGGCGGCCTCCCGCTCGGCCGCGGCGCTCTCGGCCGGGCCGGCCGGCAGCAGCAGCCGGGCGCGCAGCGCCAGCAGCCAGGCGGCCATGACCAGCCAGTCCGCCAGCCGCGACAGCGGCACCGCCCGGCGGGCGATGGCGGCGTCCAGCACGGCGGCGAACTGGGTGGCGAGGTCGGTGACCGAGAGCCGCGCCAGGTTGACCCGCTGCGCCCGGGCCAGCTCGAGCAGCAGGTCGAGCGGGCCCTCCCAGGCCTCGAGCCGCAACAGCGGCGCGCCGCTGTTGCCGACCGCGGCGCGGGGCGCCCCGGCCAGCGCCGCGGCCTCCTCCGTCTCAGGGGTCATCGTAGCGCGGCGTCATCTCGAGCCGCAGGCCGGGCCAGCGGGCGCGCAGCGCCAGGAGGGCGCGCCAGGGGGTCCAGTCCGCCGCCCAGAAGCCCACCCAGAACAGCCCGGGATCCGGCTGGCGTGGCCTGCCCCGGCCGGGCACCGGCAGCTCGACCACGCCACGGGGCGCCTGCGTGGTGCCCCAGCTCTCCCAGAGCCAGGCGCGGCTCTCCGGCGCCTCCGGCCCGAGCCGCAGCAGCGAGGGCGGCACCGGCAGCAGGCTGTGCAGGCAGAAGGCGCAGGCCCGGCTCGTGGCGGCCCGCTCGGCCAGCAGGCGCTGGCGCGCCTCGGCGGCGTCGCGCAGCTGGCCGGCCAGGATGCGGCAGCCCTCCAGGCTGAGGCGGCGCCGCTGCGGCGCCGCCGGCGCGGCCAGGCGGTGGAACCAGTCCTCGGCGGCGCTGCCGAGGCTGTCCGTCCAGGGGATCACCCCGGGCCCGGCCGCCGCCGCCCGGAAGGCCGCGACATCAGCGGGACCGCCGCTCACCCGCAGGTGGTGGTACAGCCAGTCGGGATGCGGCAGGGCCATGACGCCGGCGTCCTCGGCGCAGCCACTCCCCTCCCCTGCCCTCGCCGCGCTGGCCACCGCGCGGCTCACAGGCCGAGCAGCCGGACCGGGCTCTCGGTCAGCAGTTTCGCCCGGCGGACATAGCCGCGCATGGTCTTCAGGTCGCGGTGGCGGGTATGCGCCATGATCTGCTCATCCCGCGCCCCGGCCTGGTAGGCCTCGGTCACGAAGCCCGCCCGCAGCCCGTGCGCCGAGAGCCGCTCCAGCGCCCCGACCGTGAGGCCGGCCGCCGCGGCGCGGCGCTTGAGGATGTGCCCGACCGCCTCCGGGGTGAGCGCCCGGCTCTCGACCGTGCCCCAGCGGTCGACCTTGCGGAAGACCGGGCCGAAGCGGCAGTCGCTCATCTGCAGCCAGGCCTCGAGCGCGCGCACCGGGCAGGTCTCGGGGCGGCGGCCGCGGGCGATGCCGATCGTGGCCCCCTCCCCCGCGGCATCGCCCTTGCTGCGCGGCAGCAGCAGGCGCAGGCCCTCGGGCGTGACGGTGACGTGCTCGCGCTCGATCGCGACCAGCTCGCTCCGCCGCAGCGCCCCGGCGAAGCCGAGCAGCAGCAGGGCGCGGTCGCGGGTGCCGGCGAGGCCGCGGTCGCAGCCGGCGAGCAGGCGGCGGATCTCGGCGGTGGTCAGCGCCGCCGCCTGCCGGGCCGGGGTGCCGTGCCGGCGCAGGATGCCGCGCAGGGTGTGGCGGATCGCCGGGTGGCCGGGGTTCCAGGGGTGGCCGGCCAGGGCATGCGCCCCGCCGATGGCGGCGAGGCGGCGGCGGAGCGCGCTGCGGCCGTGGGTCGTGGCCAGGGCGGCGAGGTAGGCGGCGATCGCCTCCGGTGCCGCTGGCAGCGCCGGGTGGCCGTGCTGGCGGCACCAGGCGGCGAAGTCGGCCCAGTCCGCCCGGTAGGCCCGCCGGGTCGCCGCCGAGAGGCTCTCGGCGGCGTAGCGGGCGGCCTCGGCTGCGGTGGGGAGCGGCGCCGGGAGGGCGTGGGCGGGCGGGCTGGACATGTCGGGATTCCAGCAGCTTGCGGCGATTGCGGCAAGCTTTGTGGCAAGCGGCGCTCACTTCCGATAACCCGGTCTTATCGGAGGTCAGCCGGAACCGCTCAATCTGCCTAATGAGACCTGTGCGCGGATGTGTTTGGACGCGCTGCGCCGAGGCTGATTCGATTTTCGTGCAGACGGCGGAGGTCGGCATGGCGCGGCGGCGGATCGGTCAGGAGGACCTCATCGCACGGCCGGAGCCGCGCGCGAGCTATGGCCGAAACTGGGTGATGGCGGGCTGAGAGAGGCGGCGTATCGAGGCGGGTGACGAGCCTGCCAGGACCTCCCGAAGGAGCGATACGCCATGACGAGCGATACCACGGTGGT
>NZ_JAJAQI010000089.1 GCF_020523605.1 Roseicella aerolata
CAGGACCGTCGGCACCCTCTGGGATACCATCGGCAGTCTCCTCGACCGCTTCAGTCCGAGCGAGTGCGCCGCCTACTTCCAACACTGCGGCTATGCACAGTCAGGGCAATAAAGGTCTAACGGCTGATCGCACAAAAGTAAGTCGAGGTTGCTGTCGGTCTCGTCTCGGTGCTGGTTCGGGATGGGGTGTTGTGATGCGCGACGCTGTTCGCATAGGCCGCGGCTGCACCGGGCGGTGCTGTGCTGCGGCCGGCGCCTGCTGGTCGGGCCGTTCTATCTCTACGGTTCGGCACTGATGACGATGGAAGCAGGTGGCCTGCCTCCAGCCTGAAATGCACTTGCGAGGCATTCTCAATTGGCGCTAATGAGGAGCTCCGTATCAGGAGCTGCTTCATGGGCCAGGTCCTCCCGCTCACACTGCACCTCCACGAGTATCCCACCGCGACCGCGGCCCTTGGGGCGGCCGAAAGTGTCTTTCTCGATGCGCTCCGCTGCTGGGTGGCTGGCATGCGGCAGGGGAGCGATCCCTTGGTTCAGTTGCGCGAACACATGACCAGGGCAGGCGTGCCGGACGCGGCGAATTCTGTGGACTACCTGATGCAGGTCATTGCGCGGACTGCCCGATGGCAGGTCGATATCCGCTGCGCCCAATGTCCCTACCTGTCCCGCGACGAGCGGCGCCTGCTCCACGCTGCGGCCCTCGCGCAGGCCGGCGAGGTTGGACGGGCCGAGGAGGTCCTGCGGGCCGGCATGCTCTCCACCCTGGGTGCCGAGTTCGCCATCGGCCCGCTGGAGGGGCTCGGAGAGCTCCTCATCGGCGCCGGCCTCGTGTTCCCGCGCCGCGCACCGGAGGTCGGTCGTCATCCCGCTGATGCCGTGTTCGAGGCATGGGCACCAACCCTTCCTGTCACGTCGGTACATTGAGACCGGAGGCGGTTATGGAGAGGCATCGCTCGATCGGTGTTTCCGTGCTGGTGGCCCTGATGGCGGCAGATCGCGTTAGGCTGCGACAAGAGGGGAGCCAACCCAGGCATCCCCTCCAGCGGATCTCCCGGGATGCCTGTGTCCAGTTCAAAGGTCGCGCACCACCGGTCCCAGACCCGGATGACGCCAAAAGAGGCGCATGGGAGGACAGTGGGACACCATCTGGTCAAGTGTTCCACGGGTAGCGCCCCGGTGTGCCTCGGGCGTCGCCACGGTAAGGCATCGGGGATGCATCCACGCCAGGGCAGTGATGAGCATCGGTCACGGCAACCGCACCGCACCCTTCTGCTGGGCGCCGGCTACCTGAGCCTGACGCTCGCAGCGATTGGCGCCGTATTACCGTTGATGCCGACGACGGTCTTCCTGCTGACCGCAGCCTGGTGCTTCGGACGTGCTTCGCCGGCGCTGCGGGAGCGGCTCCTCTCCGACCCCCGCTTCGGACGGACGCTGCGGGACTGGGAGCAGCATGGGGCGATTGGGCCCCGCGCGAAGCGGGCCGCGGTGCTGGCCATGGTGGCGAGCTGGGTGCTGGTTACGCTGATCCTTTACGATCCGTTGATCTCGGCCGTGGTCGGGGTCTGCATGGCGTCGGTGTGCATTTTCATCCTCACCCGCCCGTCGCACCCTTGATCCTTCGCTGCAGAGGACGATCATCAAGGGTTCCCGGGACCCCGCAACACGCTTCCCTCTTGAACCGACACCAGCGGCTTGGCTGTGTGTGCAAGTGGAAGTCACCAAGCGTGCTCATGGCAAACGGGCCCGCCTATCCGCCGACTGCCATAATGGATTCGAGGCGAAATAACTGCTTCAGCTTTGGCTCTCGAAACGGCTTCGGCGTTCAGCAGTGAGCGTCTGCCGCGGCTGCCAACCGAGAAGTTTGTACCCTGTCGAGAATGGGCGGTCCGGAGCAGTTATTTCTCCTCGCGCCCTAAGTAGTTTGCGACGGCGCGCCTTTACGGCCCCTAGCCTTCGTACCCAGCATCACCGGGCGGGACGACAGGAAAGCGCGAGACGTGGAGCGTGCCCCTCGGCTGCCGCTAGGTTGTCTCGATCCGGAGGTCCGCTGGCGGGACATCGGACACCACTGGCTCGACAACCGGCCGGGAGCCGCCGCCAAAGCTATTTGGCTGGATAACGGTGGTCTCGGTGTCCTGCCGCGGTCCCGATGCCCACCTGCTGGCGTTCGTCTTCATGCTATCGGACCAGCCGCGCCCTGAGGCGGGTGCGGCGCCCTCGAGCAAGCGGGCCGGCACACCCAGTGCCGTCATGATCAGAGCAAGGTGGCCTGAGGTCGCGGCGGGGCTGCGACAGCTCTGCGGCGCGGCAGGGCGGCAGGCAGCAGCGCTCCTCGGGCGATCGTGGTGGCAGGCCCGGCGTAGCCGTCATCCGCGATCAGGCGCAACTGCACGGCCGAGCCGGTCGCCGCTGCCGCAGGCATCTCGAGCGGCACCGGCCAGAAGCACTCGACGCGGTCCTCGCCCCGCAGCGCCAGAAAGACGACCCGCTCCACCCGGCCGCCCTCGCCGGTCTCGACCGCGAAGCGAAAGGCCAGGCTCTCGGCCGCCACCTCGCCCAAGGCCAGGGAGAGCTGCTGCATCTCCACCTCCTGCCGGCGGAGGGTGCGCTCCGTCGGCTCCTCGGCCGCGCCGCGATAGAAGCGCACCGGCACGCCATTGCCATCCGTGCCGATGACGAAGACGAAGTGGGCGCTGTCGTCGAGCACCTCGAGCCAAGGATACTCGCCGGAGGCCGCGGCCCGTTGCAGGCGGTGGCGGCCGAAGGCAAAGGCGCGGCAGCCGATGGACCAGGGGTCGTCGCCAAGCTCATAGCTGGCCATCGCCAGGGCGTCGCGGCGGGCGTTGGCGAGCATGCGGGCGCAGACCCGCAGGCGGTCCTCGGTCAGCGCCGGGTGCAGATCCCAGGGCAGCCGGGGCGGAGAGGACAGGGCAGACGCTGCGGGCTCCATCGACGCAACATAGCATCGAGCGGGAGGGCGCCGGCCAGCCCTCTGCGCAAGCCTCGCCGAGGCCCTGGCCGGATTGGTCGAGCGTGTGACCTTCCATAGCGTGGAGATCAGAACACTTCCGTCTCGACTTCGAACCCGCGGCCGCATAGAACATTTCGTGAACTCTGCTGCGAGGATTCGCCCGCCATGCCCGACGCCGAGCCCGCCCGCGCCGCCCTGGCCGACCTCGCCCCCGCGGCGCCGGAGGAGGTGGCCGAGGCCCTCGCCTACGCGCTGCGCCATAACGAGCGCGGCCGGCCACGGCGCGGCGCCGTCGCGGGCTGGGACTTCGCCGCCGGCATCGCCGCCGAGCATCTGGCGGGACACCTCGCGCGCGCCGGCTTCGTGGTGATGAAGCGCCGCCCGGCCCGGCCGCACAGCGCCGGCTGAGCGGTGGCCGCCTACGCCGAGGTCGCGGCCAGGACGAACTTCTCCCTCCTCGACGGCGCCTCGCACCCGGCCGAGCTGGTCACCACGGCCGCGGCCCTCAGGCAGGCCGGGATCGGCATTGCCGATACCAACTCCCTGGCCGGGGTGATGCGCGCGCATGTCGCGGCGAGGGAGGTCGGGATCTGTCTGGTGGTGGGCGCGCGGCTGGTGCTGCGTGACGGCGCCGAGTACCTGGCCTGGCCCACGGATCGCGCCGCCTACGGGCGGCTGACCCGTTTGCTGTCGCTCGGGCGCACGGACGCCTCCAAGGGAGGGTGCCACATCACCCGCGAGCAGATGCTCGAGCATGCCCCGGGCTGGGTGCTCGCCGCGGTGCCGGGGCGGGCCGAGGACCTCGGGGCGCGGCTCCGGGCCGACGCCGCGGCGCTGCGCGGCCGGCTCGCGCTGCCTCTCCTGGTCGCTGCCACCTGCACCGCCCGGGGCCATGGTCGCCACCGCCTCGACACGCTGGCCAGGGCCGCCGACGCGGCTGGGGCTGAGCTCCTCGCCACCAACGATGTCCGCTGCCACGACCCGGGCCGGCGCCCCCTGGCTGACGTCCTCACTGCCATCCGCCTCGGCACCACGGTCGACGCGCTGGGCTATGCCGCCGAGCCGAACGCGGAGCGCTGCCTCAAGCCGCCGGCCGAGATGGTCCGGCTGTTCGAGGCGCATCCCCAGGCCCTGGCCAACACGCTCCGCGTGCTCGAGGCGGCCTCGGGCTTCGTGCTGGATCAGCTGCGCCACGAGTACCCGGACGAGATCCTCGAGCCGGGCCGGACGCCGCAGGAGACGCTGGTCTTGCGGGTTGCGGCCGCGATCCGCGAGCGCTGGCCCGAGGGCGCGCCGGACGACCTGCGCCGTCGCCTCCGGCACGAGCTGGGGCTGATCGCCGAGCTCGGCTCGTGCATCAGCCGCCCTCGTTCCGACCTTTCTTCGCAGAGGCCGTGCCCGTGGCATCCGGCAGTGCCCATTGCCGGATGCCCTCGGCATCCATGGCGGTGTCCACATTGGCGATCAGGCCCGCTGAGATCCGGAGCGCCTGCCGGTCAGGGCTCAACCGCCGCCCCGTCACCGCAAAGCGTGCGCCGAACCGCACCTTCATCTCGACCGCCGCCGCCTCGACCGCGGCGAAGTCACTCCCTTCGAGGATGACGCGGACGCCCTTGGCCGCGCCAAGCGGGAGCTGGGCGGGCTGGGCTTGCGTAGCCGTGTCGGGTTCAAGAGGGGCCGGAAGGCTGATTTGGGCGATGGGCGGCATGCGGTCCTCAGACGGCGGCGTCCCTATGCGAGCGCGCTGTCGCCCCCAGTCAAGGCGACAGTTTTCCCCAGACTTGTGGAAGCCCTTGTGGGGAACCCGCGGACATCTTGTACGATTCCGCGCCCCTGCTGCGGCTCCGGAGGCATTCCCCCTCTGTTCTCCTCGCGATTACGAAGCCGGTGGGCGTTGCATGGAGAGCACAGGCTTTGCCTGGGCAGCAAAGCCAGTGGACGCATCACCGATCGTGCCGGGGCAGGGCAGGGCACCACCGAGCGCGCCGCCGCTGCCAGCCGCTCCCACCCATAACCAGCGCCGCGAGCCGGGTCAGGGGCTCGGGGCGGTGGCGGCTCGTTTGGGTGCCCGCTCCCTCGGCGGCCGGCCGGTGTTGAGGTCGAGCCGGCGCTGCCGCGCGGTCCAGGCGTATCTGGCATCGCCTTCCAGCAGGTGCAGGTGGTCGGCGATGCGGTTGCGCTCGAGCCAGGCCACCGTCGCCTCCAACTCGGCCAGCGACATCACGGCGCGGCTCTTCTGCATCACCCGCTTGAGGGCGGCCGAGTAGGCATGGTGCGCGCCAGCGCGGCGGGGGATGCGGAGCAGGCCCTCGTCCTCGACCACCTGGGCGGCCACCATCTGGCCCACCCGCAGCCGGAGCTCGCGCTCGCGCCGCGAGGGCAGATCGAGCAGGTCGGGCTGGCGGGTCAGCACCTGCTCCGGCCGCGCCGCCGCGAGGTCCGGGCCGGGGGCGAGGCGCTCCCAGCGGAGAGCGGTGGCATTGGAGGCGAGCGGCACGATGGGGTCGGCGCGCTCGCGGCCGTCCTCGATCGGCAGCTCGCCTTGCCGGCGCGGCTTGCGGTCGCGGGCCAGCGTGCCCTGCTCGCGCTCGATCCGCTCCCGAAAGCGGCGGAACAGGAGGTCGTCCGGATGCAGTACCAGGGCAGACTGGTCCTGGTAGGGCCCGGCCGCCGGATCCACCCGGGTGGCGCGGGCGATCATCTGCTCCAGCCAGGCGCGCGAGCGGATATGGGTCAGGGCGGCGCAGACCGCGACCGAGGGCGCGTCCAGCCCCTCATAGGCCATCGCACAGGTGACCAGGATCGACGGCTCCGGCCGCAGGCGAAAGGCGGCCAGGGTCTCGTGCGCGTCCCGCTCGTCCGAGGTCGCGATGCGGACCGTGTGCCCGGCCTGGGCACGCGGCACCCATCCCCGCAGCCAGCCGAGATACTTCCGGGCATTCTCCTGATCGGGGGCCACCACCAGGAGCTTGCCGAGCCCCATGGCAGTCTCGCCCGGCCCGAGGCCGAGGCGCACCCGCCGCGTGGCTCGCAGGTCGCGGGTTGCATCGAAGGCCCGCCGCAGCAGGTCGCGGGCAAAGCCGGTGCGCAGCGCCGTGAACAGGGCCGCCCTGGCGACCTCGGGTCTGCCGGAGAGGCGGTGCGGCCCGAGCCGGCGGCGCTCCTCATCCAGCCATTCCGCCTCGCCATCCAGCGCCCCGAAGTCGACCGGCAGCACGGCCTTCTCCGCCAGGGCCTGGGCGCGGCTGTAGCCCACCACCGCCCAGCCCGGCGCCTCGAGCGCCACCTCGCGGGTCTTGCTGGCCTGCCCGGGCCGGTAGGGCAGCCAGAGGATTGCCCGGCCATCCGCCCGCTCCAGGGTGCCGGACAGCAGCAGCCGGATGCGGGCGGTCTCCAGCAGCGGCAGGATGGCCCGCGACCAGGAGGCCTCGTCATCCGGTGCCAGCGGATCGACCTCGGCCAGGGAGGGGAGGTGGTGCACCTCGTCGATGACCAGGAGGTAGCGATGGCGCCGGTGTTCGGCGAGGTGCAGGTCGGGCTGGGCGGCGATGCCCTGGTAGGTCGTGACATAGCCCTGCAGGCCGCGGCAGAGATCCGGCGCGTTCTCGGCCGCCCGCACCGCGACGGCATGGCCGAGCGCGGCTCGCCAGGCCGGGTCGGCAAAGGCCTCCTCGGCCTGCAGGCGCAGGCTGTCGCGGGGCACGACCCAGCAGATCCGGTCCACCACGCCGGCTTCGATCAGGCGCGCCGCCGCGATCACCGGCAGCAGCGATTTGCCGCCGCCCGGGGTCACCGCGGCCAGGATATCCGCCAGGTTGGTCTGTCCGGCGGCGATGGCCGCCACGATGCCGGCGAGGATGCGCTGATGCGAGCGCAGGGGGCGGTGCATGGAGGGCGGCAGCATCCAGGGCGAGGCGGGCGGTCAGGGTAGCGCGTTGCTTGCGGAGGCGTCACCAACCCGCCCGCCGGAAGCAGAGCGGAGCAGGTCACCCGCGGAAAGCCCCTGCGGGTCTCTTGCCCCGGCCTTTGGCTCGGCCCTTTCCTCAGCCGCGCGTCCCAGACCTCCGGGGCCGGCCCGCCTGGGACAGGCTTGGGAGCGATTTCAGCCGCATCGACGCGGCCGGCCTTGCGCCGCGTGCGGGCCGGGTCGCGGCATCGAGCAGGGCCATCACCGCGGCCGACCGCTGGGGCGCGGTGCCCCGGTCCCGGTAGCCGTTGCCGCGCCGCAGCCAGACCCGCCACTGCTCGCCCTCCGGGACAACGCGCCCCGCCTCCCTCCGGCCACCCGTCGGCATGCAGACGAACACCGCCGATCCGCTGGGCCATTCCGAGGCGGGGCGGGCTGGAGGCGGCATCCTGGCAGGCGTTGGCTGGCGCATGGCCCTACCAAGATAGACCGATCGGGCAGCCCGGAAAGAACAAAACAGGAACTTGATCGCTCGACGGCTTTCCTCGCACCTCAGCCTCACAGGTAGGCGAAGCATGTTCCTGGTCCACCGCGCTCGGCCTCCGTTGCCCGGCCGGAAGCCACAGTGCCGGAAAAACGCTCACCCATACTGAACCGGTCCGCCGAAACCGTTTTCGGTCTGTGTCGTGGCGCTGCCGGTCAGACCTCCCGTCCGGCCATGGCGGCCGCGCATCATCATCACCATGGATTGCGGCCGGCCGAGAGGCGTCCTGTCGCGGTAGGCCAAGGCATGACGAAGGGAATGGCCGGCTCTGAACCGGGCATAAACGATCAGACCTACCGCCTCCTTGTGGATGCGGTGATCGACTACGCCATTTTCCTGCTCGACCCCGAGGGGCGGGTCAGCAGCTGGAACATGGGAGCCCAGCACCTCAAGGGTTACACCTCCGGCGAGGTTATTGGACGGCCGTTCTCGATGTTCTTCACCGAGGAGGACCGCCATCTCGGCCGCCCGGAAGCAATCCTCGAAGCCGCTCGCCGGGAAGGGCGCGCCGAGAATGAGGGCTGGCGCGTGCGGAAGGATGGCAGCCGGTTCTGGGCCTTGGCCGTGCTCGATGCCGTCCGCGACGATGCCGGGCGCCTCATCGGCTTCGCCAAGATCACGCGTGACATGAGCAAGCGGCACGAGGCGGAGCAGGCGTTGCGCGAAAGCGAGCGGCGCTTCCGGCTGCTCGTGCAGGGGGTCACCGACTACGCCATCTTCATGCTCAGCCCTGAAGGTGTCGTCGTTGAGTGGAACACGGGGGCCCGGCGCATCAAGGGCTACGAGGCGGAGGAGATTGTCGGCCAGCACTTCTCCCGTTTCCACACCGAGGAAGACCGCGCCGCCGGGGTGCCGGAGCGGGCCCTGGAGGCGGCCAAGACGGCGGGCCGCTTCGGGGCCGAGGGCTGGCGTGTCCGCAAGGACGGTAGCCGCTTCTGGGCGAGCGTGGTGATCGACACTGTCCGCGACGAGGGGGGCGCGTTGGTCGGCTTTGCCAAGGTGACTCGCGACATCACCGAGCAGCGCGAGGCGCAGCGGGCGGCCGAGGAGGTGCGGGAGCAGATGGCCCAGATCCAGCGGCTGGAGGCTCTGGACTTGCCCCGCTTTAGGGGAGAGGCATTAGGTCAGGTAGCGGCCATCTTCTCGAACTGCGCAGGGCTTGTGAAGTCGAGGGCGGAATGGCGGCGGACAGGATTGTAGAAGCCGTCGATGTATCGGCCGATGGCGGC
>NZ_JAJAQI010000090.1 GCF_020523605.1 Roseicella aerolata
AAGGGAGCGCCGCTGGCGCCGGAAACGTGTTTCTGGCAGCCGCCACGCGGCAGCGGGCGCATGGAAGGTCCGCCGGAGCCTACCGCACCCGCCGATCCTGCGCGCTTTTCAGCAGCCTGCTAGGATCGACAAGAAGATCGCGAGCACGAACAGCAATGCCATCATCAGAATCGCAAACGACAACAAAATTAAGTCTCTATTCCTGAATGATATCAATACGAGTTGTAGAGCAGTGGAGCCAATAAGGGCAGGGAAGAATGTCAGAACGGACGTCGTCAGAGTGTCTAGATTTGATGAAGGATCCGAGGCAATAATCTTTCCCACCTCGACCCACGTGCCGAGTGCGCCGAATATCGTCGTCCCTACTAGAAAATACATTAGGAACGCGAACTGGCCTAAAGGCTCCTTTGTGCGACGCGCTAGCTCACGTCGCAAATACGCGAAGTCGTCCAGATCGCTCGATTGCTGACTAGCCTCAGTCACGCTTCCCCCTTTCAGGCGCTTCTCATTGCGACGCTAGAATCCTGCGCGTCTTAGCTTCTAACCTCGCCGTTGATAACGGTGATTGTCAAAGGAGTTGTCCGATGCCGACCAGCCACCGCGCTTTGCGCGGTGGCTGGTCGGCGGTGGGCGACGCTCCGGCGGCTTGGCTCTGCCACGGTGGTGCTATTGCCCTGCGACGCGCAGGATGCGGTAGAAGCCGGCCTCCGAGGCGAGATAGCGCCCCCCATCGGCCAGGTGGGTCCCGATCTGGCTGGGCGGTAGGCTCCCGAGCGCCTGGTTGTTGCAGGCATCTGCCCTGGCGCTCCGCCTCCGCCAGCTTGTTGGCTCGGAGCCGGCCGGGGCGCCGTTGGGCCGCGGTCCTCTGGCGTGCCGTCCCCCCGTTCGCCAACGCGGACAGGTATGCTCGTCGCACCGGATTTCAGCGCAGGCCTTGGCGCGACGCGCGCCGGCCGCCGTGCGCTCTCGATCAGCGCCATGGCGTGCTGGCAATCTGGTATGCCGGTCATGCGTCCTCGCCGCCCCCCCCCCCAGATCGCCGCGGCTTTTTTTGTGGCGCCAGCAGCGCCGCCGCCTCGGCGAGCGCCTTCTCTTTGCGTGCCAGGTGCCGCTGTGGGCAGGAGCCGCCCCTTGCAGCGGGCATCCCGGCGCGAGCTGTGCAGCGTCGTCTCGGCGATCCCCTCCTCCTTCGTCAGCTGCCGCAAGGCGAGCGCATGCAGCGGCTCGAGCTTCTTCAGAACCGCGGCACGGCGCTCCCTCGAGCAGGCCAACTCGTCCCTGCGTCCCGGCCCTTTGAAAATGACAGTTCATCTCGAGCGCCGGACAACTTGCCTGACGGAGGGGGGACGTGGGCCAGCGCGTTCCTCATCCAGTGCAAGATCCGAATGCAATCAACACCGTGCGCTTCGTTGCCTTGATGCCTTTTGAGCCGGTCCCACCCGGTGTCGCCAGCGGCGGGACGCGCGCTTTCCCCGGTCCAGAGCGTGGTGGAGTCGGCCGGGCTCCCTCCCGCGGAGGACTTGCCCGATGCCGAGCCGACGCCACCCAAGCCTGACACCACGGCGGACGCCGGACTTTCCATCGCCACCGCGGCCCTCCGTGCTTCCGGTCGCCCAGGTTCAGGGCATGCTCATCTCTTGCGGCTCAGTGCTGGCCTCGCGCATTATAGCGGCATGCTCGATTCGTTCGCCCCGCCCGATGCTCTTGACCCTGATTTGGATCGCGTGATCTCTAGCATTCGCGCTGAACTTCGCAATGAATACTTGGAAGATCACAGTTTTCCGTGGATTGTCGGATTCTCGGGCGGCAAGGACAGCACCCTTGTGGCTCACCTCGTCTTTGAGATGCTTCTATCGCTTGCCCCGGCTGATCGACGCCGCCCGGTGCACATTGTGTCGAATGACACTCTCGTCGAGAGCCCGCTCGTGGTGGCGCATATCGCGACAGTCCAGGCGGAGATGGAGGCGGCCGCACGGGCATGGCGCCTTCCGATTTCCGTTGTCACGACACGCCCTGATCCCGATGCAACTTTTTGGGTTAATTTGATCGGTAGAGGGTACCCATCGCCCAACAGGTCCTTTCGGTGGTGCACGGACCGAATGAAAATCCAGCCGACTAGTCGCTATATCCGGCAACAGGCGGCGGCCTCTGGCGAAGTGATCCTACTTCTCGGGGTGCGCCGCGACGAGAGCGCAACTCGCGCTGGGAGCGTGGCCCGATACGATAACGGCACGCGTCTCAATGACCACAATGACCTAAAGGGTTGCAAGGTGTTCCGCCCTATCGTCGAACTCACCACGGACGATGTGTGGGAATTTCTCGGCACGGTATCGCCGCCCTGGGGCGGCACGCATCGGGCGCTGATTCAGCTGTACCGAGATGCCGGCGGCGGCGAATGCCCCGTGGTCACTTCACAGGATGATGCACCATCATGCGGCACCACGTCTTCACGCTTCGGCTGCTGGACGTGCACAGTGGTCGAGAAGGATCGTAGCCTCACTGGGTTCGTTGAAGCTGGCTTCGCAGAGTTCGCTCCTCTCATCGGCTTCCGCGATTGGCTTGCGTCGATCCGCAATGACCCGAACCGACGTATGGCGCGCCGCCGCGACGGGCGCTTCCTGGTGACGAAGGAGGGCGTCTTCGTGCCCGGGCCGTTTACCTTCGAGACGCGGCGGGAGATTCTTGAGCGCGTTCTCGAGTTACAGACTTGCACCGGCCAAACAGTGATAAGCGATGATGAGGTCGCGCGCGTCAGGCGCATCTGGGCGGAAGATGCGGCGCAGGCAGCTGCGTGGGAAGCGGAAGCTGGTCCGGGCAGCTAGTCCGGTACGGGGGGAAAATTGGCAAGAGAGTACGTCACGCTGTTCGCCTCGAAGGAGGGACAGACGCTTTTGCGCAGGCATTGTCGCCGAATGGGCCTTCCGATTGCTGACCTTCGACAGCTGGTCGAAGAGGTGATCGAGAAGGACTCGATGGCCAAGCGTGCGGGACTGTGGCAGGCATTCGATGACATCCTCGATACGCCCGCCGAGGAATCCTCGGGCCAGGCGGAGGAGTAGGGCTGATGCATCTGCGAAGCGTCAGCCTCCGCAACTTCAAGGCATACGAAACTGCACGCGTTGACATCCCCGCCCCGGCGCAAGGCAAGAACGTCGTCCTGATTGGCGGGAAGAACGGCTTTGGCAAGACGACATTGTTCGAGGCCTTGGCGCTTGGCCTTTACGGGCGAGACGGTATTCGCCTGATCCTCCGCGCCGGCGCGGCAGCTGATGAAGACCGCAGGGCCATGAACTTTCGCGAGTTCATGGGACGGGCGCTAAACCGAAAGGCGCTGCGCAACGGCCTCTATGATTGTCGTATCGAACTTGGCTTCGAAGACGACGCAGGTACGCCGATTACGATAACCCGAACGTGGCACTTCAACGACAAAGGCGAGCTTCGTAACAACGCGGAGGACATCCGAATCCTCAAGGGCATCGAACGGAAGCCCGTGGAGCCACCGCGTTCCGAAGCGGACTTTGATGGCTGGTATCGAGATTGGATTGCTCGGGAGTTCCTGCCCTCCAATCTCGCCGCATTCTTCCTATTCGATGGCGAAGCTGCGTCAGCATACGCCGAACGCGACATGGGCCAACAGGTGCGAGACGGGATCGAGGGGCTGTTGGGGCTCGTCTGGCTGCGCCGGCTTTCCGAGGCCCTACGAAATTACGCCAATGCACGCCGCAGCCAGGTGGCAAGGGGTGTAACTGGCGAACGCATCCTCCAGCTCCAGCAGGAGTGCGACACGCTGGAAAAGGAAATAAGCGACGCTGCTGCGCGACTCGAGGAGATTGCTCCACAGCTCGCCGATGCGGAGGCGGAGCGCGAGGCACTTACGCTTGAGCTGGCTGGTTACGGTCCGGGTACACAGGCTGACTTGCAAGAACTGCAAACGCGACGCAGCGTCGAAGAGACGCGCCGGCGCCGAGCCAGCGAGCGCCTATTTGAGCTCGCCGAATCCGATCTTCCGTTCGCGATGGCTGGCGACAGTTTGCGGGAGCGCGTGGAGCGACGCCTAGAAGCCGAGCGGCGACGCGAACAGTGGCTCGCCGCGGTAGCGGAAACGAAGGAGCGAGCGGAAGGCGTATTGGCATCCATCGCTGAGGAGCTGGCGGCAGTCGCGCCGCCGCTTCTGCCGGTGCAGGACGATGGTGTGAAGCAAGCCGTGCGGCGCGGCCTTGAGCGGCTGTGGCAACCTCCTCCGAATGACGCCGCCGACGCCTTTCATCATGGCCACGTCACTGGGCGCCTCCGCGAGGCCGTTCGCGAACGCCTTGAACGCGCGCGCACAGCAAATTCGGAAGCCGTTGCCAACCTGCTCCAAGAAATGACGCACGCTGCGGCCGAGTTGCGCGCGATCAATGCAGCCATGGAGAACCGCCAGGTCACAGCGCCACAACTCGACGAGAAGCGCAATCGGATTGCCCATTTGAATAGTTTGGTGTCGGGCCTCAGTCGTGAGGGCGGGGAGAAGCGCGCCTTCATCTCTTCCCGTACACCCGAACTGGGCCAGAAGCGGGCTGACCTGAAGCGACAATCAGAACAACTTGATCAGTCACAACGGCCGGCTCGTCTCGCACGGCGTGCGGTAGACGTTGCTGATATGCTTGAAAGCGTGATTTCGGAGGCGCTTCCGCTCCAAACACGAGAAGTTGCCGACGAGATGACGCGCGCCATCGGCGAGATGGCGCACAAGAAGGATCAGTTCCGGCAAGTGGAAATTACGCAGCAGGGGGAAGTTAAGCTGCTTGGCGAGGCCCGACAGAATCTTCGGGAACTCGACCTTTCTGCTGGGGAAAAGCAGGTATTCACGCAGGCGCTTTTTGCTTCGGTGGCGTTCGTGTCGCAGCGGACATTCCCATTGGTGATCGACACGCCGCTTGGAAGGCTCGATGAGGAGCATCGGCTCAACGTGCTTCGCTTTATCGCTCAGCGGCCCGGACAGGTGATTCTGATATCAACCGACACGGAGGTTGTTGGCTCGTACCTGGCAGCGATCCGCAAACGCGTGGCGAAGGCATACCGCATTGAGCACCGTTCGGACGGCGGCTTCGGATTGTCTTCGTTGGTGCCGGGATACTTCGTCGGGCAGGAAGTTTGATCATGTCGTTGGCCGAACCCGCGCCTCTCCAGCCGGACCAGATTGCTCCGGCGCAGTTCCGCAGCACAGAAGAAGCCGATAGCCGCTTGCGGCAGCTGAAGGACATCCTCGGCTTCGGCAACCACAACATACCGGCGCGACTTGCAATCGCGCGCTCGCTGTCGGTGCCGGAGACGCCTCCGGTTGCAGCCGGCGATGCCGGCATGGTAATCCGTGGCCAGAACCTTTTTGGTACCGGCACGGATGCCGCTGTCTGGGTTTCTTTGCTGGCCCAACACGCAGGGCGTGCACCTAAGGATGTCCCTGAACTCCAAGGTTGGGTGCGCGCTCATTGGGCACGGGGGGCCGCGATGCTCGCGAGCCTGTTGGAAGAGGCCAATGGCGATAGCGATGAAGTCTGGCGGCTACTTGCAGAAACCGCTCTGCCTAAAGGAAGCAATGAAGCAAATGGCCTAGGTACAGGAGCTTCGGGTTTCGACGGCGGTGCTGTTGCAGCGTTGGACATTCCGCTTGGTGAAGTGGCGCAGGATGCGGTTAGCGGCGACTTGATTTCGTGGGCATTGAATGCCCCCGGTGGTAGTCCACACGCCGCGTTCATGGGTGGTGTGGGCAGCGGAAAGACTCGCACTGCCACCTTTATGCTGCGGAACATCCGCGAGCGCAGCCGCGTGCCGATCATCGCGTTCGACTTCAAAGGCGATATGTCTGACTCTCGGAATCGGCTACACGAGGCCTTTGACGCGACGGTGCTCACGCCACCCGATACACCGATACCGCTTGATGTTTTCGCACTCGTCGACCGGTCCCCAAATGAAATCGTCAAGGCAGCGCAACGCTTGCGCGACAGCCTCTCCAATCTCAAGGAGACACGCTTTGGCGATAACCAGAAGCGTAGGCTCGGGGACGCCTTGGAGCAGGCGCTTCGCAGCCACACTCCATGCCGCTTGAAGGACGTTCGCGACGCCTTGCAGCAAGTCTATGCTGCCCAGAACGCACGTGAAGACGGGGCAGTTAATGCCCTTGTTGACTTGTGCCGCCTTCCGCTCTTCGATCCCACGCTCTCACCGACGGAGTTCTTCAAGAGATCATGGGTAATCACGCTTCGCGCAGATGTGCCCGACCTCTTCCGAGTAAGCATAGTGACGCTGCTGACGGACGCGCTGGACCGCCACCTCAACGCCCAGGCCGATGCTCCGACTGACGAACTGGGTAACCGTGCGCTTCGCGTTCTCTGCGTCATCGATGAGGCGCATAAGATCCTCGGTGCACGGCTACCCGGCCTGTCGAACCTTATTCGGCAGGGGCGGTCAAAGGGCGGCGCAGTGACGCTCATCTCACAACGCCCTGACGATTTCGAGGGCGAAGACGACGACTTCCTATCTGAGATGGGACTGCTCGTCTGCTTTGGTACCAACGCCAAGGAGGCAGCCGTTCGCCGTATTCTTGGCTCGGGGGCAAATCTTGCGGTACTGAAAACAGGCGAGGCATTGGCAAAGAAGCGTGGTGAAGCGGCTGCACGCCGCGTGGTTGCGTGGCGTTAAGGGGCAGGCACCAAGCTACTCGGCAACGGCGCGAGCCTCTGCAACATCATCCCAGGGTGCCGGTAAGCGACCCCGGCAACCCCTCTGTCCTGTTCGCCGGCATCAACGCCCACGGACTGGTGGGCTCCCTGCTGCCTTGTCTCGCCATGGTGACCGACGCGGGGTGTTCGAACGGCACGCCGTCGCCCTTACACGCGGTGCTCGCGATGGGGCTATCCGGTGACGATGCGCGGGCGGTCGTACGCTTTGAGCCCGCCCGTGCCACGCTGGTATCCGATGTGGAGGAGGAGGCGGCTGCGCGGGTCGCGGGGCTGTACGCGCGCCTACATTGGAGGCAGCCTAAGCAGACCGCCCACGGTCCCGCCGCAACGGGAGAAGAATGTGAGCGCAAGTGCCGTGCAGAATAGGGCTGCGACCGATACCCGTGCCTGTTACTCTGCTGCGACACGCTTGCTCGACGGCGGCAAGCGCGTTGCGGACACCGTCTACATGCACGTATCGCTCTTAGAAGAGCAGTCCGCGGCGGTTCGCGACCTAGTCATAGCCGCAGCAGCGCTCGCGCGCGATGCGGACGGCCGCTTCAGCGTGGTGAGGATCGCGCTGAGGCGCCCCCAGATTGGCCTTCTCGATTATCCAGGGTTCTTCGCGGAGCCCTTCCCTGCCCTAGGCGCGTCCTGGCTCGTTGATCTTGAGGCAGGACGCGTCTCATGCGTCGACTTTTCGAACCGCGATAATCCCCCGATCCTGCACCGCAAGGAGCTGCTGCTGCCGGCGCAACACCCGGAACGCGCCCGTTTCGCGAGCCTCACGAGGGCACTCGTGGACTACGGCGCCTTCGAACAGCCTCTCCACACCATTGGGCAACGGCTCGGTTGGAGCCGCGCGCTCGCATCGCTAGGTCTGAAGGTCGAGAACCATCAGGTTGTGGTGAGCCCGGACGGTACCGCCGCTGACCATGGCTCCGACGCCCTGAGCATTGCCCGACACCGTACAGCCCTATCTCGGAGCCGCCTCTCCACTCCGATGCGTGCCCTCGCGCAGTGGGGTTACCTCGACGGCTCGCGAACAGTGCTGGACTACGGCTGCGGGCGTGGGGACGATGTTCTTGCGCTCTGCGCGGCTGGAGTGCGCGCAACGGGGTGGGACCCACACTACGCGCCTGGATGTCCTCGGGAGCCAGCTGAGGTCGTCAACCTCGGCTTCGTGCTCAACGTGATCGAAGATCCCGCGGAGCGTTCGGAGGCGCTTCGCACGGCTTACGGGTTGGCGGAACGCGTGCTGTCTGTGGCGGTCATGCCCACGGGCAAGGGCGACGGCGCCGATTACGCTGACGGCGTCATAACAACCCGCCGCACCTTCCAGAAGTACTTCAGCCAGACGGCGCTTCGGGCCTACGTGGAACAGGTCCTCGGCCGCGAGCCCGTGACAGTCGGCGCCGGGCTCGTCTTCGTTTTCCGCTCCGACGAGGAGGAGCAGAGCTTCCTCGCGCGGCGGCAGCGTTGTGCCGCCCAGGCGACCGACGATCGCTTCGAGCTGGTGCTACCGCCTGCTGAAGCAAGGACAGGTTCGGCGTCGGCATATTCGCGCCACCAGGAGCTACTCGACAGCTTTTGGTCAACGGCGCTGGAACTCGGGCGCCTGCCGGAAGCCGACGAGTTCGAACGCGGAGAGGAGCTGCGCGCGGCCCTTGGCTCGGGAGCTATGGCCGAAACTGGGTGATGGCGGGCTGAGAGAGGCGGCGTATCGAGGCGGGTGACGAGCCTGCCAGGACCTCCCGAAGGAGCGATACGCCATGACGAGCGATACCACGGTGGT
>NZ_JAJAQI010000091.1 GCF_020523605.1 Roseicella aerolata
ACCACCGTGGTATCGCTCGTCATGGCGTATCGCTCCTTCGGGAGGTCCTGGCAGGCTCGTCACCCGCCTCGATACGCCGCCTCTCTCAGCCCGCCATCACCCAGTTTCGGCCATAGCTCTCCCCTGGATGCCCGCCTTGGCGGTGGAGTAGTTGGCCTGGCCGGCATTGCCGTAGACGCCCGAGGTGGAGGAGATGTTCACCACCTTGCGGAAGACCTCACGGCCCTCCTCCGCCTCGCGCCGCGCTGCCTCCCGGATGAAGCGGGAAGCGGCACGCATGATACGGAAGGGCGCGGTCAGGTGGACGTCGAGGATGGCGTACCACTGCTCGTCCGTCATCTTCTGGATGACGTTGTCCCAGGTATAGCCGGCATTGTTGACGATGATGTCGAGCCCACCCCAGGTATCGGTGCCGGCGGCGACGAAGCGTTCCGCGAAGCCCTCCTTCGTCACGTCGCCATTGCAGGCGATGCCCTCGGCGCCAAGCGCCCTGATCTCGGCCAGCGTCTCATTGGCCGGGCCGTCATCGAGATCGTTGACCACGACCCGAGCGCCTTCGCTCGCCAGTTTCAGCGCGATCTGCCGCCCGATGCCGCGCCCCGAACCCGAGACCAGCGCGACCTTGCCGTCCAGTTTGCCTGCCATTCCTGCCCTCCTCACAGACATCGGGGGAGGCGCTGCCTCCCCCGCCCCCCTCCGCCAAGGTCCGAAAGGCCCTTGGAACCCGCGAGTCAGCGCCCGACCCAGCGCGGCGCACGCTTCTCGACGAAAGCCCTTGGGCCTTCCTGGAAATCCTCCGTAGTACGGATGAAAGCGCTCGCCTTGGCGCTGATCGCCCAGAGTTCCTCCTCCGTCAGATCCGCCGCCTTGCGCGCAACGGCCAGGCTCTCCCGCACCGCGATCGGCGCATTGGCGCAGGCCCGCCGCGCGAGGTCGAGCGCCGTCGGCACCACCTGATCCGCCGGGACCGCCGCATTTACCAGGCCGAATTGCGCGGCGCGGGTCGCGGGGATCGGCTCGCCGGTGGCGATCATCTGCAAGGCGATTGCCCTGGGCAGGGCGCGCGGCAGGCGGAAGACGCCGCCCGCGCCGGCGACCAGGCTGCGCTTCACTTCCGGCAGGCCGAGATTGGCCGTCTCCGCCGCCACCGCCAGATCGCAGGCCAGCAGCAATTCCAGCCCACCCGCCAGCGCATGGCCCTGCGCCGCGGCGATCCAGAGCTTCGTCCGCTGCGCGCGCACGAAGCCGCCGAAGCCGCCTTTCTCGGTCGAGAGGCTCTTGCTGTTGCCGGCCGAGACCTCCTTCAGATCGGCGCCTGCGCAGAAGGCATGCGGCCCCGCGCCGGTGAGCACGGCGGCCCAGATCTCCGGATCCTGCTCGATGCGCTGGACCGCCGCTTCCAGCCCCTGCGCCACCGCGCCATTGACGGCGTTGCGCGCCTCCGGCCGGTTGATGGTGACGAGCGCGATATGCGGCTC
Organism: Roseicella aerolata; assembly: GCF_020523605.1. Taxonomy (GTDB): domain Bacteria; phylum Pseudomonadota; class Alphaproteobacteria; order Acetobacterales; family Acetobacteraceae; genus Paracraurococcus; species Paracraurococcus aerolatus. Next base: position 1,479 of record NZ_JAJAQI010000091.1, read on the forward strand.
CGCCACGGACACCAGGACCGCGTCGGTCTTCGCATCGGCCATCTTCTTCCTCCCTGCCCGTCTTCAGTGCAGCATGACCGGTCCGTCAGGCCTTGACCAGCGGGCAGCCGCCCTCCGACAGGGGCCGGAAGGCCTCCTCGGCGGGGGTGGTGCGGGCCAGCTTGAAGTAGTCCCAGGGACCACGCGACTCCGCCGGACTCTTCACCTCGAACAGGTGCACGTCGTGCAGCTTGCGGCCATCCTCGCGGATGCGGCCGGCACCGAAGACGTCGTCATCGGTCGGCATGCGCTTCATCAGTTCCACCATCTCCCGGCCCGACGCCTTGGCGCGCTCGGCACCGACCTGGCCCACGGCCTTGAGGTAATGGAAGGCCGCGGAGTAGGCGCCGGCCTGGCACTGGTTGGGGTAGTTGTCGGGCGTCTTCGGAAGGACACGGCGGGTGAAGGCCCGCGTCCGGTCGTTCAGGTCCCAGTAGAAGCACTCGGTCAGCATCAGCCCCTGCGCGGTCTCGAGGCCGAGCGTGTGTACGTCGTTAATGAAGCCGATGATGCCGAGCAGCTTCTGGCCTCGCTTCGTCAGGCCGAATTCATTCGCCTGCTTCACGCAGTTGATGAAATCCGCCCCGGCATTGAGGAAGGCGACCACCTTGGCCCGGCTCGATGCCGCCTGGAGAAGGAAGGAGGAGAAGTCGGTGGTCGCCGGGAAAGGATAGCGCACCTTGCCCGCCACCTTGCCGCCCTCGGCTTCGATGAAGCGGGTCAGGTCCCGCTCCATCTGGTAGCCGAAGGCGAAATCGGCGGTGATGAAGAAGAAGCTGTTGCCGCCGGCCTTCACCGTGGCGACGCCGGAGGAGCGCGCCAGCATGTAGGTGTCATAGGTCCAGTGGACGGTGTTCGGGCTGCAATTATGCGCCGTCAGCTCCGTCGTCGCGGCACCGGTGTTGAGATGGATCTTGTCCTTCTCCCGCACGATGCTGTTCACCGCGAGGGCGATGGAGGAGTTGTTGACCTCCAGCACCACATCCACCCCGCCGCGGTCGAACCATTCCCGGACGATGGCGGTGCCGGTATCCGCCTTCTGCTGGTGGTCGGCCTGGATCACCTCCACTGGGATGCCGCGCTCGATCAGGCCGGAATCCTGCACGGCCTGGCGCACGCAGGCGACATTGGTGGGACCGGAGAGGTGGCGGTACGGCCCCGAGAAATCGCCGAGCACGCCGAGGCGGATGGGCTGCTGTGCCTGGGCGCGCGCCCGCCCGCCGCCGATCAGGGTTGCGGCGGTGGTCGCCGCGATCAACTGCCTGCGCTGGATGGTCATTCCTTGTCCTTCCCCCTGCGCGGCCCTGGTGCCCGGGCCGCCGCTGCCTTGTCTCTTCCCGATGCTGGATCGGCGGGAATCGGCCGTCACGCCGCGTTGCGCAGCCGATCTGCGTCGCTCTCGGCCGCTGAATCCGCTTGCGGTCATGGAAGGCCGGCGTGAAGCCTCAGCGGTTCACGCCGGACTCCAGTCCTGCAGCCCGTCCGCGGCGCGGCGCAGCACACCCTGCGTGCCGATCGGCGTGCGGTCCGGGCGCTTCAGCAGCGCGATCGTGTCCGCCTCGGTCCCCAGCACCCGCCCCAGCGCGCGCCGGCCATCGGCGAGGCGCAGGATCACCACGCCATGATGCGGCGCTCCGTCACGGTCATGCAGCACGGTGAAAGTCTCGATCGTTGCCTCGCCCTCGGCCTCCTCCGCGAAGGACGGCACCGGGCCGCGGCGGCTGTCGGCCTCCGCCTGGACGTCGTAGTCCTGCGGCAGGCGGACCTGCTTCGGCGGGCGGCTGGCCAGCACCACCGCATGGTGCTTCGTCACGAACTCGCCCTGGCCATAGAGCAGCGCGGCGCTACCGGGCTTGGCCCGCAGCGCCCGCACCATCGCCGCCGCGGCATGCGTCATGTAGTTGTTGAGCGGCGCGCCGAAGAAGGTCAGGCCACCCGTGGTGGTCGGGGCCATGCCGCGGGGCAGGCCGAGCCGCCGCGCCGCCATCTTCGGCACGCAGGGGAAGCAGGAATAGAGCTCGCAGGTCTCGAAGCTGGCGCCCTCCGTCTCCGCGATCTTCCGGCAGGCGTCGAGCACGGCGTTCTGCGCGTGGCTCTCATGGTAGTGGTCGCGGTGCAGGTAATCGCGCGGCTCCACTGCCGCGGCGCCGGCCCAGAGATGCACCGTCCGCTCCTCCGGCACGCCGGCGGCCCGGGCCCGGGCGAGGCTGGTCAGCAGGATGGCGCCGCCCTGGTTCACCATGGGATTGGCGACCTGCAGCTTGGTATAGGGATAGGCGATCGGGCGGTTACTCGGGCCGGGCGTGGCGATTTCCTCCGGCGTGTATTCCCGCTTCAGCCAGGCGGAGGGATTGCGCGCCGCGACGCCGGAGAAGGCGGACCACAGCGCCGCCGATTCCGCCTGCCCTTCCGCCGGCGTCTGGCCGAGGAAGGCCTCCACCGCATTCTCGTAGAAGGGATAGACCGAGACGGGGTCGGCGACGCCGAGGCGGACCGAGAGCGGGTGCAGGAAGTCCCGCCCGCGGGTGCGGGTCCAGTTCGGGTCGGGCATGGTCCAGGGCAGGGTGATGCCCTGCTTCTGCGCCTGCGCCACCGCATGCGTCGCCTCGGCGCCGACCACGGCGGCGACTGCGCTCTCACCCCGGGCGATACGGTTCGCCGCCTCGTGCAGGTGCCGCACCGGGCTCTCGCCGCCGACCGGACCATAGACCAGCCGGCGCGGCCGCATGCCGAGGAACCCCACCAGCGCCGCCGGCAGGTCGCCATAGGGCCAGGAGACGGAGTTGACGATGTCGAGGCTGTCGAGCGCCGGGAGCAGGTCCGGCGCGCCGGCATCCACAGCGGCGCGGCGCAGCGCCTCGGCCATCAGCGCGGCCGGTTCCTGTGCCTGCAGCGGGTCGGCCGGGCGTTCCGTGACCTCGCCCGCGCCGATGATGACGGGAATGCGGTCGGCCTCCATTCAGCCCTCCTCGGTCCAGATGGCGAGGGCATCCAGCGCCTCGGCGCCCTCGGCGGTCGCGCGCAGCGGGTTCACCTCCAGCGAGGCGAGGCCCGGGCCGAGCGCCAACGCCGCATCGCCGATGCGCGCGATGGCGTCCGCGGTCGCCTGCCGGTCGATGCCGGGGGTGCCGCGGTAACCGTCCAGCAGCTTCGCGCCGCGCAATTCCGAAAACATCTCCAGCACCTCGGCGGGCGTGACCGGCAGCAGGCGGATGGCGGTGTCGCGCAGCAGTTCCACCCAGATGCCGCCGAGGCCGACCGCGATGGCGGGGCCCCAGAGCGGATCGCGCAGGACGCCGACGAAAAGCTCGACACCACCGCCGGCGCGCATGGGCGCGACCAGCACCCCCTCGATCGCGGCCTCGGGCCTGGCCGCGCGCACGCGCGCCATGATGTGCTGGAAGCCCTCCCCAACCGCCGCCGGGCCAGCCAGGTTCAGCAGCACGCCGCCGATATCGGATTTATGGGCAATGTCGGGCGAGGCGATCTTCAGCACCGCTGGCCCGCCCAGGGCCCCGGCCGCCGCCACCGCCTCCGCGGCGCTGCGCGCCAGGGTCAGGGGCACCACCGGCACGCCGCGACGGCCGAGATAGTCCAGCGTCGCATGCTCGCTCCCCGGCCGCTCGCGCGCCGGCGCCGGTGCGGCCGGCATGGCGGGCAGCCCTCGTTCCTGCCGCTCGGCCCAGGCGAAGGCGCGGCCGATGGCAGCAAGCCCGTGCTGCACGCCGCTGCCGAGATAGGTGATGCCCGTCTCCGCCAGCAGCGCCCTGCCCGGCTCCATCACCGGCCGGGTCATGACGCTGAGCATGACGCAGGGCTTGCCCGAGGCCCGGAAGCCGGCGCCGATCTGCCGCACGATCTCGCCGCGATAGCCCGCGATGTCCTCCGGTGTGTCCGGCAGGTCCATGAAGCAGGCGATGAGGCCGATCGCGGGGTCGGCGCCGAAGGCCGGCAGGCTGCGGGCGAAGAGCGAGGCATCGAGCATCGCCCCGCCGGTCACGTCCAGCGGATTGTTCGGCGTGCCGAAGGCGGGCAGGACCTCCCGTAGCGCCTCCTTCGTCGGCTCCGCCAGCCGCGGCACCATGACGCCCGCCGCCTCGGCATGGTCGGCCGCCATTTCGCAGACGCCGCCGGAGATTGAGACAAGACCGAGCCGCCGGTCCCGGACATGGCCCAGCTGGGCGAGCAGCGCGGCGGTGAAGACGAGGTCCTCGATGGAGGAGACGCGGATGATGCCGACCTGGCGGCAGACCGCGTCGAAGACCCGGTCGTCGCCGACGAGCGAGCCGGTATGCGCCTCCGCCGCGCGGGCCGCGGTCTCGCTGGCGCCGATCTTGATGGCGACGATCGGCTTGCCCGCCGCCAGCGCCCGTCGCGCGGCCTCGGCGAGCAATGGCGCGTCATGCACCGTCTCCAGGAACAGGCCGATCACCTTGGTGGCCGGGTCGTCCACCAGGAAATCGACCACCCGAGCGACATTCACATCGGCTTCGTTGCCGGTGGAGACCTGGTAGGACAGGCCGATCCCCTGCCGATGCGCGAAGGCGGCGATGAAGCCTGCCGTCGCGCCGCTCTGCGAGACGATGCCGATGGCGCCGCCCCGGATCACCGGCATGGGCGGCTGGGTGGTCCAGATCGGCACCTGGTCGGCATAGTTGATGAAGCCGAGGCAGTTGGGCCCGAGCAGCGTGACACCCTCAGCCCGCGCCGCCGCCAGCAGGGCTTCCTGCTTCGCCGCCCCTTCGGCGCCTATCTCGGCGAAGCCGGAGGTCAGCACGACGGCATTGCGGACGCCGGCGGCATTCATGTCGGCGAAGGCCTGGGCGATCGCGCCTTCCGGCACCATCAGCAGCGCGGCATCCACCGGCTCCCCGATCGCGGCGCAGGAGGTGGCGGCGGGCAGTCCGTGCACCAGGCCGCCCTTGCGGCTGACCGGGTGGATGCGGCCGGTGAAGCCGATACGTTCGAAATTGGCGAAAGCGGCCTGTGACCAGATGGAGCGGTCCGTGGCGCCGACCAGCGCGACGGAGCGCGCACGGAACAGGCTGCCGAGCGCAGCAGCGGTCGTCATGCCATGACCCGGGTGGTCCGGACAAAGACGCGACTCGTGGCCAGGGCCGTCCAAGCGTGCACCCATCCCTCCCTTCCATGTCCCGCCGGCCCGTGCCAGCGCGCTTGCGGCTAGCGAAGCGCGAAGTCATGGCCCTTGTCCATCCGTCGGGGCGATCGGCTGCAATATGCCCCTGCCGGGAGCCGGCAGCCTGGCTCTCCGATCAACACCCGCCACCGGCCAGCATCGGCACGGCAAGGCCCGGCGCGACGGACCGGGCGGCGACGGCATGCGCCGCTGGCGGGGACGCCAATAAGGCCAGCCGCTGGCCCAGGGGGCGAAACTGCTGTGCAAGGTGTGAAAGGAATATCCGAGAGCCAGCCGGCGATACGCCACCGCCAGGACACCTCGAATAACCCGGTGATTGTTGGCTGCTGAGGTCTGTTGAGGGTGATGGAGCAGGCGGATCTGCTGCTTTCGCGCCTCTCCGGGGCGCCGCGGCATGGGCTGCGAGCCGTCTTGGGGTCCGAAATCGGTCAGGCGGGCACACCTCGCCCCTCGATCCAGACCAAGCGACGCATGTTGTAGGCGAGGTTGGCCAGCGTGATCCGCGCGGTGGCGCGCACCAGGCCGATGCAGCGGATGACGAGGCGCATGCCGCGCTTCTCGGCGGCGAAGACATGCTCGACCCGGCTGCGCACGCGCGCCCTCGTTGCATTGCCGCGGGCGATATGCGCGGGCATCGGCCGCCCGCGCGGCTTGGCCCGCTGGAACTCGGGCCGCAGGCCGCGCCGGTCCAGCAGTTCGAGGTTGGCCTTGCTGCGATAAGCGGTGTCTGCCCAGACACCGCTGCCGGTGTTGCCCGGGTCCAGCACGGCGCCGAGTTGGGCGCCGTCGTGCCGCGCCGCGTCGGTGACCACGAAGCGGCGGATGAACCCGTGCTGGCGATCGACGCCCAAGTGGTTCTTGTAGCCGAACATCGGCACCGCGATCTCGGCCGTGGCCTGGCGCGGCGATCCCTCAGGCGGCTTGGCTTTGCGGCCGCGCTTGAGCGTCCAGCGCCCGTCGCGGTCGATCTGGCGCGTGCGCGCCTTTGACCAGCCTCCAGGCGTGCCGCCGCCGCGCAGCGTGGCCTTCTCCTCCTTGGTCAGCCGCGGGCGGCGGGCCTCGACGATAGTCGCGTCGACGATCTGCCCGCCCATGGCCAGGAAGCCCCGCTCGGCGAGCATGGCATCGAACCGCGCGAACAGCGTCGCCAAGGCGCCCGCGCGCGTCAGCTGCTCGCGGTAGAGCCAGATCGTCTTGGCATCCGGCACGGCGTCCTGCAGGGCCAGGCCGACGAAGCGCATGAAGCTGAGCCGGTCGCGCAGCTGGTACTCGGTCTGGTCGTCCGACAGCGTGTAGAGCGCCTGCAGCACGAGCACGCGAAACATCAGCACCGCGTCCCAGGGCGGCCGCCCGCCGCGGCTGCGGTCAGCACGCGGCAGCGCCGCCTCGAGCTATGGCCGAAACTGGGTGATGGCGGGCTGAGAGAGGCGGCGTATCGAGGCGGGTGACGAGCCTGCCAGGACCTCCCGAAGGAGCGATACGCCATGACGAGCGATACCACGGTGGT
>NZ_JAJAQI010000092.1 GCF_020523605.1 Roseicella aerolata
AGAACGGGTGGGCGCTCGCCTGCATGGCCCCGCCGGTCGGGCTACGCCCTCCCGACGGCGCCATGCAGGCGTTTCTCATCCAGATCGCCGCGCGTTCTCACCCTGATCGCCGCGCAGCACCTGGTGGCGCGCCTCGTATCCGGTGCGGGAGCAGCGCTGCTCAGCGTCGTGCTGTCGGCCATGGTCATGGCCCGCTTCGCGGGTCCAGCGCTGGCGCCGGCCATGGGTGGCTTCCTCGCGGCCTATCCGTTCGGCATCGCGCTCACGCTGCTGACCCTGCCTGCTCTCGCCGTCACCGCCATGTCCTGGCGTGTCGCCATGTTGGCCGCGGCCGCTGGCTGCGCCTTCGTTCTCGTCGCGACCCCCTTCATCCTGGCTGCAGGACGGCCCGGTCCCGTGTCAGGGGCGGGGGCACACGCGGGTGGGGCGCAGTGCTGGCGTCTGGCGCAGCTTGGGCCTTCGTGAACGTCGGCTACGTCATCCTGCTCGGCTTCGCCCCGGCACTGCTGGCGGGGCGCGGGGCCTCCCCCGAGGCTGCCGGCGCGCTGGCGAGCCTGATCGGCTGGGCCAGTATTCCCCTGGCGCCGCTCGGTGGTGCGGTTGCCGAGCGGACGGGCCGTCCGCTGTTGGTCACCGTTGTTTGCCTCGGCGTCATGGCGTTGGTGGTCCTCGCGCTCGCCATGGAAGCAGGTCCGCAGTCGGCGGCGCTCGTCGCTGCGGGGATGATCGGGAGCATCTCTGCGACGGTGATCATGACCCTTCCAGCCCGTGCGCTCGCGCCGGAGAGCCGGTCCTTCGGCATGGGGGTCTACTGGACGCTCTTCTATGCCGGCATGGCGGCCCTGCCGCCGGTTGCCGGCTGGGTCGCCGACACGACAGGCAGCGCGGCATCGGCGCTCGCAGTAGCGGCTGCGTTCCTGGCCGCGGCGGCCATGGCGGTGGCGATCTATGGTCTGCTGGCGGCGCGACGCCCTGCCGGCGCGGGCTCGGCGATATAGGTGCGGCTGCTCCCGCTCCTCACGAGCCGGGGCGGTGTCGAAGCCGCTCGTCATATGGCGGGAGCCGAGCCGGGCAGGCCCGCCAGGAGCCACCTTCAGGCGAGGACGGGGCATTGTCGGGGTGTTTCAGTCCAAAACGGAGGTCTGCACCGTTGAATCGGCAGCACGCGACCTCTGTCCAAACTGGCCGGATAAGAGGAGATTATGGAGCACACCCGCCACAAGCACCTGGCGACGATGCGATACATGTGCGGCGGGCGAACTGAGCAAGGGGGGCGACCACCGAGAAGTTCGGGCTACAGGGCTTGCCAGTGTGCCCTCCTTGTCTGCCGCCTGCGACACTCACTCGATGTAGTTTACAAGGAACTCGGCGCGGTTCACCTGCCTGCCTTAAGCATGATTTCCTAACTTGAAGGCGCACTTTGCTGGACGTAATGGAAGTCTGAGGGCAGAAGTTCGCGCCGCCCTCCGGAGACGTTCCATGGTCGAAGCCGACCCGCCGATGACCGCGCCCGAGGACATTCACCTTGAGCGAGATGTGTTCCTCCGGCGGCTCCTGCGGGAGTTAGCCGGTACGCTTCAGGATGTCGTCGGCCTTGACGAGGCATCCGGCTACATCAGCGTCGTCGGTGCCGCTATGGGCGAGCACATTAATAATGAGTACCGGCGTGCCCTCGCTGTTGACCGCCTCTCGCGCGAGCAGGTTGCGGCGGTGCTGGTGGACCTCAAACGCCGCATTCAGGGTGATTTCTTCGTGGTTGAGGAGGCCGAAGATCGCATTGTGCTCGGGAACCGAGCCTGCCCCTTTGGCGAGTTCGTGCTGGGGAGACCCTCGCTTTGCATGATGACCTCGAATGTGTTCGGCTCGATCGCGGCCGAAAACCTGGGCTATGCCGGGGTCACTCTCGACCGCACCATTGCGCAGGGTCACGCCGAGTGCCGGGTCGTCGTCCACCTTCGTCCTAGCGAACACACAGAGCCAGGCATCCGTGAGTACTTCCGCAGAGACGATGCCGGGTAACGGGAGCGCCGAGAGCGTTCTGCAAGCGCTTTCCGAGCCAGCCCTCGTGGTCGGCACGGATGGTCGCATTACCTTTGCCAATCGCGCGGCGCTCGCCCGCCTGGGCCCCGGCGCCGCTGGTGCTGCCCGCGACCTGATCGCGCTCAGCCCCGGAACCGAGGCCGCGGCTGGTCTTCGAGCCTATCTCCGCCGCTGCTCCGGTACGCGCAGCTCGCTCCTTGGTGTGGTCGAACTGCTGGGCGCGGATGGCCAGGTGAGCCGCTTTCGGAGCCATGGTGGCCTGCTGGAGGCTGCGCGAGACGGGTCGTCGGCCCGTGTGCTCCTGCGCCTGTCGGACAGTGGCGACGAGCGCTTCTCCGCGCTTGCGCAGAAGGTGCACGACCTGAACGAGGAGAACCGCAAGCGACGCCGCATTCAGGCCTTGCTCGAGGAGGCACTGCGGGATCGCGACATTCTGCTGCGGGAGTTGCATCACCGGGTCAAAAACAACATTCACATGCTCGCAGGCATGCTCTCCGCCGCGCGTCGCGAGTCCATTGTGCCCGAAGCGGCTTCGGTCCTGCAGGACGCATCGCGGCGCCTAGCCGCCGTCGGCGCCGTGCACCAGATGCTCTATCTCGGCAACAACTTCAGAGGCGTGCGCGGCGACGAGTTCGTCATACGGATCGGAGGCATGATCATGGCGGGGGCCGGAGCTGCCGAGCGCCTCTCCGTCATGGCCGAGCCTCTTGAAATCCCGAACGACGCGGCCGCTCCGCTGGCGCTGATCCTCAACGAATTGCTGGCGAATGCGCTGAAATATGGCGTCCGAGCGGACGGAACGCCCGGGCGGATCCATCTGAACCTGTCAGCTGCGATCTCGGTAATTGAGTTGGCTGTTGAGGATGAGGGGCCGGGCTTCGACTTTGCGGCCGGAGCCGGTAAACGCGCCTCGGGTCTCGGCTTGGTGCGCGGCTTGGCCCGCCAGATAGGCGGCTCCTTCACGGTCGAGCGGAGCCCCTCCGGGGGAGCGCGCTGTGTCATTCGCTTCCAGGATCGCGGCAGGGTGGCAACGGGGAACATTCAGGGATGAGGAATACGCTTGAGCGTGCCCCGTCGGGTCCGGGCCTGTTCCAGCCAGGGATGCCGCGTCCTGGCCAAAGACGCGCGCTGCGCTCTCAAGAGGACGGGCGGGCGGGCACGGGCGCATCACCGTCCCATGGTCGCGTCCTGATCGTCGAAGACGAGTACTTCGTCGCCCTCGACACCGAGGACGCGCTGTCCTCTGCGGGATTCACAGTTGTGGGAATTGCGGCGAGCGCGGAAGAAGCAATTGAGATGGCCACGGCCGAGGCGCCGGACATCGTATTGATGGATATTCGGCTGGTTGGGCCGCGCGATGGGATCGATGCGGCGGCCGAGATCCGTCGTCGGCTTGGCATCCCCTGCCTGTTCGCCACGGCACATTCGGATGCAACCACGCGGGCCCGCGGTGACAAAGCGGCCTTGCCCCTCGGCTGGCTAACGAAGCCGTACACACAGGATGAGGTCGCGGAGGCTGTGGGCGAGGCGATTGCCAAGTCGCGACGCGGCGCTGCCGGCGGTTGACCCTCCGGATCTCCGGGCCAGCCAACGCCGAAACGGACAGCGCGCAGTCCATGGGTCTGCCCGGCGGTGAGGTGTGTTAGTCCGCGGAGCCCCCTCTTCGGGCAGGCTCGGTTGCATTGGTCAACCGGCGCTCGGCCGCAGTCACGATCCCGGCGAACTCGCCGAAGGCGTCCCGCGCGCGGGCGGTCAGGATCTCGAGGGCACGCCTGGTGGGGTGCAGCACCTTGAGGCGGGCCTGCCCTGGCGGGGTCTCGCTGATGAGCAGCCCTCTCTCCTCCAGTTCGGCCACAACCCGCGACAGCGTCGGCGCACTCAGGAGCCCCTTGGCACGGCCGGCCAGGTCCCGGAGCGCGATCTGCTCGCCGCGCAGGTGGGCGGCAGCGACCTCGAGCGCGACCCAGAAGGCCTCCCGCGAGCGGTGTGGCGGCGCGTCGCCGTAGAACTCCCTGATGAGCTCGAACTGCCGCCGTAGGGCGGTCAGATGCACGGCCGCGACCGCCTCGGCACATAGGTGGTCCGGCGAGCCGCGCTGTCCGGGAGAACCGGATGGTGCAGAACGCTCATCAGGGACAACCATCAACTGGTGCTCCGGGTCAGCTCGGGGCCGAGCGAAAAGGTACTGCGGGCCCATATTGCGCAACACGATGGCCGCAGCGACAGGGCAGATCGTCTCAATACCGCACCACATTCTCGGGGCATTACAGTTTCTCAAATCACGACTCTGTGTCTTTCAAACTGAATGATGGCTCGGATACCCCACTCACGTGGGAGCGAGGCAGGCCAATGAGTAACTCAGCGCCGCCCCAAAACGATATTTGAGGACACGTCCCTTTCCAATGAACATTGACGCAGCGTCGGCCGCCGCGGCGGCCGAACTCGCTCCCACCCATCTCTGCGCTGAAGGGCTCTCGAACAACATCACCAGCTCCTGGGCCGACGGTCGCTGGCCGACATCAAAGCGCAGCACCCCCCAACATCGGGTGCTCCACAGCCAAGCCGCTGGGCTGACTGGCAGGAGGTCGACGGAGATGATCGATACCTACCTGCTTGGAGCCGGCGGGCTGGAGCGCGACCCCTCCCTCGCGCCCTGGCTGCGGGCCGGTACCCGCCTTGATCTCTGGCGCGACGGTCAATCGCTGACCTCCGGCACTGTCTCCCGCAGCCCGAGGCCAAGCCGCCTCGAGATCCGTACCCGAGATGGACAGCTGCTCGGCCGCCTGCCGCCAGACGAGGCGCAGGAGGTCTCGGACTTCATGGATGCCGGGGCGTCTGCGACCGTGTGGGTGCGCGGGGTCGTGCCGGCCTTCCGGCGCCCGCGCGTGCAACTCGTCATCGAGCTCGGGGCCGCAGCCTGAGCCTGTGGTGATTGCTTGTCTTCAGTCCTCAATGCAGCGTCGCGGCGCATGATCCTCACCGCGATGGGCCGCCCTGCCTTGCAGGCAGCGGCACCTCGCAAGGAGCGCGGAAAGGGGAGATCGCCATGGACCCCGACGCTGCGGGGCGACCTCCTGCTCCTGGTTGCCCTGCTCGCTTTCGCACTCCTCGCCCTTGCCGCCCTGGTTGTCTGGGAGGACTACCGGGGCAACCGTGACCGGGCGGAGGGACAGTTGCGCGACCAAGCCGTTGCTCTGGCGCGGGTTGTGGATCGCGAGTTCGACCGCGCTGAAGTCGCGTTGCAGGTCCTGGCCGCCTCCTCTGCCTTGGCCCGCGGCGAGCTGGGCGCCTTCGAGGCCGAGGCTCGGGCCGCCTCCGGCCAGCTCGGTGGCGAGCTCATCACCCTCACCGCGCCGGATGGTCGAGACATCCTGAGCACCGCCTGGGCACCAGGGGAGCGCCGCCCGGCCGTCCAGGCGTCACCGACGGCGTTGCGCGCCCTCGCCATTGCCGGACCCGCGATCTCCAACCTGCACTGGGGGCCAGCGACAGGGGGGCTGGTGGCCAGTGTCGCGGTGCCGGTGATCTCCCGAAATGGCTCCGCCACACCTGCCTACGCGCTCCGCCTCTCGCTCCGGCGCGACCGCCTCGCGCGCATCCTGGCCGGGCAGGGGGGCATGCCGGGCTGGGAGGGCGCCGTGCTGGACCGCCGCGGACATTTCGTCGCCCGCACACGGCACGATGCTGAGCTGGCGGGCCATCCAGCTCCCCCCGGCTTGGTGGCGGCCCTGGCCACGGCTGAGAGTGGGATTATTGAAGGCCAAGCGATGCCCGAGGGCGTTCCGGCCGTCACCGCCTATGCCCGGAGCCCGGCAACCGGCTACGCCGTCCTGGTCAGCGTGCCGGAACAGACGTTCCGTGCCCCGCTCTTCACCGCTCTGCTGCGCACCCTCGGTGCCGGTGCCCTGTTCACGGCCGTAGGCCTGGCGCTCGCGCTGTTGCTGGTCCGCCGTGTCGTCGCCTCGCTGCATGGCCTGCAGGCGCTTGGACAGGGCGGCGGGTCTGGAGAGCCGCTGCCCACGGCAGGTCTGCGGGAGGTGGACGATGCCGCACGCGCTCTCGCCGAGGCTCACCAGCGGCAGGCGCTGCTGGTGGAGGAGCTGAACCACCGCGTAAAGAACACCTTGGCCACCGTGCAGTCCCTGGCCGCCCAGACCTTGAGGAGCGCTGGCGGCGACACCGCGCGCTTCACGCACGACTTCGGCCAGCGCCTCCAGGCACTGGCGACGGCGCATGACCTGCTGCGGGCACAGTCCTGGGCCGGAGCGGATCTGGCTGCCGTCGTGCACGCGGCGCTGAACCCATGGATCTGCGGCGACAAGGCTCGGATCACGGTCGCGGGGCCGAAAGGCATCGCGCTGGCACCGCGGCAGGCGCTGGCTGTTGTACTGGCCTTGCACGAGTTGGCGACGAACGCTGTCAAGTACGGGGCGCTGTCGCATGCCGCCGGGCGGGTGACGTTCTGCTGGTCGCGCGGGACAGACGGTGAGGTGCTGGCCTGCTGGACCGAGACGGGTGGTCCGCCGATCACCAGCCCGCCACAGCGGCGTGGCTTCGGCACGCGCCTGCTCGAGCGGGCCCTGGCACGTGATCTCGGGCCTGGTGCCGCGGTAGAGTTGCACTTCCAGCCCACGGGACTGCACGCTGCGCTCCGCTTCAGCCCGGATCTGGCCTTTGGCGGCTCCTGAGAATGGCTGTGTCAGATTGGACGGAACTGCTGGTTGGCATCGCTGCGGGTGCCGCGACGGCCGTGTTCCTTTTCGCATGTACCCCGAAGGGCAGTGTGACGCGCCGTCCAGCGCTGGTCGTGATCGCAATCCTGCTCGTCGGTGAGGCGATCCTGGGTGGTGTTGTTATCCCGATGGCCATGCATCGGCTGTTGGTTCAGCCCTGTGGCGGTCCGCCCCCGAACTCGCGGGCCAATGCGGCCCAGCGTGTGCGGTGCTCGGCAATCTCGGCCGCGAAGGCCGCGGCAGTGGGGCCGCGCGCCAACATGCCAGCCGCCCCAAGGCGCGCGGCGATGGCCGGCTCAGAATAGCTCGCGCGCCTGGGCTGACAGCTCATCGCGCACCACAGCCGGCATGCCGCCAGCCGAACAGACCAAGGAGGCCCTCAACCCAGAAATCGGGAAAGCCGGCCTCCGCCGTGGTTGGTACGTCAGGTATTGTCGCCGTCCGTGTGCGTGCCGGGGTGGTCAGCATGCGTATCCGGCCTCCACGCGCGGCTCCGAGGGCGGCGGTGAGGGTCGAGAGCACCGCCTGAAGGCGCCCCTCTGCGAGGTCGAGCAGCGCCTGTGGGCCGCCGCGGTAGGCGACAAAGGTCATCTCAAGCCCGGCTCGATCCAGGAAAACGCGAAAGGCCGGGTAAGCGGAAGTGCGCGCCGGGCCGGCCCAGTGCAACTCGCCTCGCCGGGCCCGGGCATAGGCCACGAACTCGGCAAGGGAGCCAACCGGCAGGATGGCTGGAACCGAGAGCACGAAGAAGTCCGTGGCCGTGCTGGAGATCGGCACGAAGTCGCCGGCCGGATCGTAGGGGAGCCGGTCCTCCGCCAAGGGCGCCACGGTCAGCAGGTCGGCCATGCCAAAGAACAGCGCTTCGCCGGGGCGGGCCTGGGCGAAGGCCGCCGCACCGATCGTGCCATCCGCGCCGGTGCGGTTCTCCACCACCAGCAGGTGGCCGCGCCGGTATGACAGGCCATCGGCGAGCAGGCGTGCCGCCATGTCGGGCGATGTGCCAGGCGGGACGGAAACAATCAGGCGGGACGGATTGGCTGCGCCAGCCGGCCGCAGCCCAGCGATACCCAAGGTGGACTTGCCCCGCTTTAGGGGAGAGGCATTAGGTCAGGTAGCGGCCATCTTCTCGAACTGCGCAGGGCTTGTGAAGTCGAGGGCGGAATGGCGGCGGACAGGATTGTAGAAGCCGTCGATGTATCGGCCGATGGCGGC
>NZ_JAJAQI010000093.1 GCF_020523605.1 Roseicella aerolata
GAAGGTTCGAACTCGCGGGCAAGGTCGGCCGGGTCGCGTCCGGCACGGACCAACTCGACCATCTGGCGCCGGAACTCCGGTGCGTAGGCAGGATGGGGTCTGGGCATCGCGGACACCTCGCGCGAAAGCTTCGTTGATGTCCATCGAGGCGGGGCAAACCCAAACCCAACCGCACGATCCGCAGCCGCTCCTCGGTGGACCAGGTCCATCGCCGGATCGCGCGCACCCGGACTTCGACTGCAGGATCAGAGGCCGCTCCGGAGCCGCTCTTATGACCGTCGTATGAGCGGCTTGCGAGTGGTGCTGGCGTCGTCGTGTCGTCAGTCATGCCCGAGACATCGACCACCCACCGTGATCACCGCAAGGCGTGGATCGGCTGCCGCTTACGGAGCGGCAAGTTCGCGCAGTCTACGCTGGAACGCCGCATACGCTTGCGCATCGGCCAGCCTCGCCGGCACCCGCGACCGTACCCTGCTGCTGCTCGGCTTCGCCGGGGCGCTGCGGCGGAGCGTGCTGGTCGCCATCGAGCACCGTCAGGTTGAGCGCGGCTTGGCGGGCTGATCCCGGTCCGGTAGGAGGCTGGAATGAGCTCGTCAGCCGCCAAGTCGCTCTATGCCGGCTACCGCTTCCCGGCCGAGGTGATCAGCCATGCGGTGTGGTTGTACTTCCGCTTCCCGCTCAGCCCCCGCATGGTCGAGGAGATGCTGGCGGTGCGCGGCATTGTGGTCAGCCATGAGAGCGTCCGGCAGTGGGCGCTCAAGTTCGGCCAGGAGTTCGCCAACCGGATCAGGCAACGGCTGCCGCAGGCCAAGAACAAGTGGCACCTTGACGAGGTGGCCATCAAGATCGCCGGGGTACAGCACTGGCTCTGGCGTGCCGTGGACCAGACCGGGATGGTGCTCGACGTGCTGCTGCAGAGCCGACGCGACAAGCGGGCCGCCAAGCGCCTGCTGCGCAAGCTGCTGAAGCGGCAGTGCCGGGCGCCGCGGGTCATGATCACCGACAAGCTGCCAAACTACGGAGCGGCCAAGCGGGAGGTGATGTCCGGGGTCGAGCACCGCCGGCACAAGGGCCTGAACAACCGGGCCGAGAACTCGCACCAGCCGACACGACGACGAGAGCGGCAGATGAAGCGCTTCAATTCGCCGCGGCAGGCACAGCGCTTTCTCTCTGCCCACGACCAGATCGCCAACCTCTTCCATCTCCGCCGCGACCACGTCACCGCCAGGGAGCATCGAGCCGCGAGGGCGCGTGCGTTCGAGGCATGGGCCAACATCAGCGGGATTGCTGCGGCAGCCTAAACTCCGTGCTTGCATCGCCCTCGGCATGCCGGGTCGCTCGGCCCGACGGCAACAAGTTGACGGTGCCGTTCATGCACATGGGCCAGGTGAACATCCTGCACGTACCCTACCGCGGGGGCGCGCAGGCCTACAACGACCTCCTGGGCGGCCGCGTCGACATGGTCTTCGGCAATATCCCAGAGGCGCTGCGCCTCTCCCGCGAGGGGCAGGTGCGGCCGCTCGCCGTGACTGGCGCGGGGCGCAGCCCGCAGGCGCCGGACGTGCCGGGATGGCAGAGTTCCTGCCGGGCTACGAGATGAACTCGTGGGGCGGGGTGCTGGGCCCTGCCGGCATCCCGACCGCGATCGTCGAACGCATCGCCGAGCTCGGGCGCGAGGCGGTGCAGGGTACCGAGGTGCGCCGCCGCTTCGAAGAGGCCGGTGCCACGGTGTAGTGGACACCACCCGCCGGCCTCGCCGAGTTCCGGCGCGAGAACGAGGCGCGCTTCGCGCCACTGGTCCGGGCGTCGGGCGCGCGAATGGAGTGAACAGCGGTGGGAATGGCGCGTCCCATACCTCGATCTGGCGCCTCAATAGGTTCCGGTCTTCGCTGGCTGTGGCGCCTGGGCCACCGGCGCTTCGCCCATCAGCATTGCCCGCATACCGGCCCCGTTCGTGCGCCACCAATTGTACAGGATCCGCACATCCCACCCGATGCAGAAGTGCTTCACCCCCATCTCCAGGTAAGGCTTCGCGCTCGAGATGTCCGCCAGTTCCACGCGCGGGTGCTTGCCCATTCTCAGCGCTGTCTCGATCGTCCTGCGCTCCGCCTTCACCACGTCCGGGTGCGATCGCTGCCCGGTCAGCCCCAGGCTCATCGAGTAGTCGGACGACCCGAACTGCACCATGTCGATGCCCGGGACCGACAGGATCGCCTCCAAGTCCTCCACACACTCGCGCTTCTCGACCATGATGGCGATCACCACCTCATTCAGCGCGTCGACATAGGCCGGCGAGCCGCCCTCCAGTACGGTGCCGACATCGCGCCGCATGCCGACGCCCAGCCGCCCGCCGGTGCCGGGGGTTTCGGCTCGCACCGCGGCGACGCACAACTCGGCGTCGGCCACCGTTCGGATATCGGCGAAAAGCACGCTCTGGAAGCCCGATCCAATCGCTCGCATCGCCTGATGCGCGTACTGCTTCTGCTCAACCTTAATCATGCCGGCGAGATTCTTCAGCTCGAACGCACGGCCGAGATTGTCGAGATCATGCATGGTGAACGGCGCGTACTCGGCAGTGAACTCGACGTAGTCATAGTTCTCTGCGTCGCCGATCAGTTCCACGAGCGTGGGCCAGCTGGACAGGATGTGCGTGCCGATCGTCGGTTCCCCGGTATTCAGCTTCTGGCACAGGCGGTTGGGGCGCATGGTGTCGTTTCCTCCGGCGATTGGGGCGCTGACCACGAGTGTCGTCCGATCAGGACATGCGCGCAACCTGGGCGGCGCCACTTGCCGTCGGCGTCGAGAGCCGATGCGTCGTGCCCTTCACCTGCTTCTCCGAAAACGATGTCCTGCCGAACGGCTCACGGAGGCGGAGCGGATCGAGCGCGGCTACCTGGGCACCCTGCTGCCGCTGAAGCTGCTCGCGCCGGACATCTCGAGGCGATCCTTGACAGGCGGCAGCCCGAGGGACTGGGGCTGCCGCAGCTTTCGGAGCCCTTCGCGTTGGAGTGGGCCGAGCAGCGCGCGGAGTTGGATCACGGCTGGGTCAGATCGGCCGAGCGAAGCCGTCCATAGGCTCTCGACACTTGGTGCCGACCGAAGGCCGCTTGTGCGTAGGCGGGCCGTTCGACAATGATGCCAGGACTGAGGGAGCGAGACGTACCATGAACGAACTGGTCGAGCCGGTGGCGGCTCCGCAAGGGCTCTCCCGCGCCGAGCATGCCGCCGGGATGGCTGCCTACCAGGCCGCGGGCGAGCAGCTGGCGGCCGAGATCGGCAACCGCGGGCCGCTGCGTCTCACCGATGATGGGGCGCTGCATCCCGATATCCAGACCGCCTACTGGCGCCATGGCTACTACATCTTCGAGGGCGTGATCGACGCGGCTGAGGTCGAGGCGCTGCGTGCCGACGCGCAGAACATGCTCTCGCGCGCCCCGGTCGGGCCCGACGCGAAGGTTGACGCCCAAGGGCGTCCCGCGCTCGGCCTCGACTACGCGCGCTTCCCCTACCGCTACACGAAGCCCCTGGCGGATCCCTGGGGAGGCACGCAGCTACTGGGGGGACGTCATCCGGCGCAGATGAGCCAGCCGAAGCCGGACGCGGGCGCGCCGGAGCACGTGGTGTTCCTGATGTATGCCATGTGCCAGGCGATGCCCTCGGGCCTGCGCCTCTATGGGCACCCCAAGCTGCTGGCCGCGGCGCAGTCGATCAACGGCCCCGATTTCGTGCCGTTCAATGACGCAATCTTCGTCAAGCAGCCTGGCCTCGGCGGCTCCGTTGCCTGGCACCAGGACGGCGTGACGCACTGGAACTCGCCCGATTGGGATGAGGGGATCCATGGCTTCAACTACCAGGTGCAGCTCTACCCGACGACGCCGGCCAACTGCCTCTGGGTGATCCCGGGCTCCCACAAGCTGGGCAAGGCTGACATCAAGGCCATGGTGGAGGCCAATGGCGGCAGCGAGCAGTTGCCGGGTGCGGTGCCGCTGGTCTGCGAGGCGGGCGACGTGACCATGGTCAACCGTCAGATGGTGCACGGCTCCTTCGCCAACAGCTCGCCCGACCTCCGTATCTCGCTGACCTTCGGCTTTCACCGGCGCAAGTCCGTGCTGGGCCAGAAGGCGGCGCTGTCGATCGCGGAGACCAATGCCGTTTACGACGAGCAGCGCATCTTCGACCGCTCCGCGGTGATCCAGGTCGCCATCGATGCGCGGCAGCAGGCTTTTCCAGATGAGCCGGTATTCAGGTACCAGCCGTTCATCGGGCTCGAGGATCAGTTCCGGTTGACGCCTGAGACGTTCGACCGGGTGATCCGCGACTACAACACCAAGGATCTCGCCATCTGAGACAGCTCCGGGTGGCCCCCTTCCGTTGACAGCTCGCGGTGGCGGCCGAAACTGACCCGGTCGCGTGCGGCAATGAGGGGGGCTACGTACGATGGACACCGATGAGATCGGCTGGCTTGGTGTTGCGGAGCTCGGCGCCCTGTACCGTGCGCGCCAGCTCTCACCGGTCGAGGTCGCCAAGGCCGTGCTTACGCGGATCGAGCGCATCGACCCCCAGGTGAACGCAATGATGCGCGTAACACCGAACCACGCGCTGGAGGCAGCCAGGCAGTCCGAGGCTGTCTTCATGCGAGGCGACGTGCCGCGCCTGCTGGAAGGCATTCCCGTCACCATCAAGGATCTGCAGCCGACGAAAGGCGTGCAGACCGACTACGCGACTGCGGTGATGCAGGGCACGATCCCCGATGTCGACGCGCCTGTCGTGACCCGGCTGCTGGACGCCGGCGGCATGATGCTGGGCAAGACCACCTCGGCGGCCGAATGGGGTTGGAAGGGCGTCAGCCAGGCGCCGGTCTCGGGGATCACCCACAACCCCTGGGGCAAGGGACTGAATGCCGGCGCCTCCTCCTCCGGAGCTGGCGTGGCGGCGGCCTGCGGCTACGGGCCATTGCACCAAGGCGGCGACGGCGCGGGCTCCATCCGCATGCCGGCACATTTCTCCGGCGTCTACGGCCTGAAGCCGACCTATGGCCGCGTGCCGAGCTGGCCGGTTTCGAACAACGACCTCGCCACGCATGTTGGGCCGCTGACCCGCAGCGTGGAGGATGCCTCCCTGATGCTGCAGGCGATCGCCGGGCCGCATTCCTGGGATTTCACCTCGCTGGAGACGCCGCCGCAGGACTATGCCGGCCAGCTCAAGTCAGCGAGCATGAAGGGCAAGCGCATCGGCTTCACCCGCGACCTCGGCCATGCGCGGGTCGATCCCGATGTTGCCGAAGCCGTCGCCAAGGCGGTTACTGCTTTCGAGGAGATGGGCGCGCATGTCGAGGAGGTGACGCCCGCCTGGGGTCCACTCGGGCCCGAGCTGGTACGCTTCTTCTGGCCCGCCACCTTCACTGCGCGGCTGCGCTACCTGCCGGAGTTCGAGAGCCGGATGGATCCCGGCTTCGTCGCCATGATCAAGTCGGCGGCGCGCTGGACCGTGGCGGAGTTCATGCAGATGCGCGAGCGTCGCTTCGCCTACATCCAGGCGATCCATGAGTTCATGCAGGATTACGACTTCCTGCTCTCGCCGGCGGTGAGCGTCGCGGCCTTCCCGGCGGACCGACTCCAGCCGGAGCACTGGCCGCAGGATGAGTGGGACTGGTTGATGTGGGCGGAGTTCTCCTACCCATTCAACTGGTCGGGCAGCCCGGCGGCGAGCGTGCCCTGTGGCTTCACCCCGGCGGGGCTACCCGTCGGGTTGCAGATCGTCGGCCGGCGCTTTGACGATCTTGGCGTGCTCCAGGCGAGCGCAGCTTTCGAGGCGGCGCGGCCCTGGGCTCTGCATCGGCCACCGCTCGCCAGTTGAACCCGGGGCCACCTGGCCCGGGCGGAGGACGGTGGCGATGCCGGTGCGGGACGGTGGCAAGGCGGCCGCCACCTGCAGGCCGGGCCGGGGAGGCCTCACCCGGCCCTACCCGAGCTCGGGACTGCCATCGGGTTGACGTCCTGGAGAAAGTCGAGCGCTGGCTGCCGCACGAGGCCGAGCGGGTCTATGTCACCGCCGACAACCTGAGCAGCCGTCACCCCCCTGTCGCAGCCGGACATCGCGCTCCTGCCCAAAGCTGCATAACTTGCTGGATGAACGGCTCAGGTAGCCGGACGGATGTTCTGGTTGAGGCGGAACAGGTTGGACGGGTCGTACTTTGCCTTCACCCGCGCCAACCTATCGTAGTTGCCACCATAGGCCGCCCGTATCCGCTCCTCCCCCTCGTCGCCCAGGTCGTTCACATAGACCCCGCCCGTGACGTAGGGCCGCAGAGCCTCGAACACGCCGCGCACCCAAGCGATATTGCGCGCGTCCTCCGCCAGGTCTTCCGAGATTGCGCAAGGAATGAAATTCCAGTTTGCGTCGCGGTTGCCGTAGGCTGTCTCCCCTACGCCGCGGCGGGCCGTCTCGCCACCCGCCTGCTGCAGGACGATGACACTCGGCGGCCCGGGCACCCTGGCAAATTGCGCGACCATGGTGTCGATAGCGGCATCTGGCATTTCCCGCAGGAAGTGCGACTTCCAGTAGAAACGGCGCCCGCGCGCGAAGAGGTCGTCAAGACTGGTCTGCAGCGCGACATAGGGCATCGGCCCGACCATGTCCTGGGCTGGCGGCCCAAAGCTGCGGAGCGGCTGCAACTCGCGTTCCGCCTGATCGAGCGGGCCGATATGGCAGGGCGCGAAGCCGAGCATCAGGCTTCCCCCGGGCATGGCCATCAGGGCGGCGTCCACGCTGACCTCATCCGGCGCGGCCAGGCAGAAGTCACGGTAGAAACGAAGCGCCTCGGTGGCCCGCGCGAACTCATGCAGGATAAGCCCGCCGAGAATCATTGGCCCGACTGGGAAGAGCCGGTACTCGAAGCGGGTGACGATTCCGAAATTCCCGCCGCCGCCGCGCAAGGCCCAGAACAGGTCTGGATTTTCCGTCTCACTGGCGGCCACGACGCGCCCATCGGCGAGCACGACCTCCGCTGAGAGCAGCGTGTCTGAGGTCAGGCCGTATTTGCGCATCAGCCGGCCCATGCCGCCGCCGAGCGTCAGGCCGGCGATCCCGGTATGGCCGACCACACCGCTGGAGGCAGCCAGCCCATGCGCCTGCGTCGCGGCATCCAACTCTGATACCGCCGAGCAGAGAGACTAACTCACCTGTGACGCCAGGGGGTTGGCTGGTGTGATTCCCTGCTGGTCCGAGAAGGACGGAGGGGATGGTGGGAGCGGCACTGGCGATCCGGACTGACCTGGCCAGTCCGGCCCGGCTGCGGGCGTTGGCGCGGCGGGAGCGGAATCCGAGGATGTCCACCCGGATGCTGGCGATCGCCAGTGCGTTGGAGGGTAAGAGCCGGGCCGAGGCGGCGCGCTTGGCGGGCATGGAGCGCCAGGCGCTGCGAGGTTGAACGTACTGCGTTCAACGGGGTCCGCTACAATGCCGAAGGGCTGGAAGGCCTGCGTGACCGGCCGGTGACCTGCGCCCCTGAACTGGATCCGGGTTTGATGGAAGAGTTGGCCTCCTGAGGGAGGTCGGGATGGCAGGGAAGCGTTTGAAGCCGGAACAGATCATTGGGGTGCTGCGGCAGGCC
>NZ_JAJAQI010000094.1 GCF_020523605.1 Roseicella aerolata
CTTACGACCGTCGTATGAGCGGTTTGCGAGTGCTGCAGGCGGTGTCACGTCGTCGGGCATCCACACGACATCCACCACGCGCCATGGTCACCGCAAGGCCACGACAGGCTTACGCTTACGACGAGCACGGACACGACCACGGTGGCCCGCCTCGCCGCGCGGCGGGAGGGTGAGGCATCGCCGGAGCGATGGGCGCCTACAGCGGATTGCGTTCAGTTCTGAACGCCAATCCGCTGTAGGTCATTGTTTGTAGAGCCGATTCACGCTCCCGGGCGTTCACGCCCGTCCGCGATCCGCTCTAGCTTCGAGGGGCGCCGTCCTTCGGCGAGAGGGCCGACAAGATCCGGCACTCGGCGACCGTGCCGAGGCAGCACTGCCCGATGACATCCTGGAGCTCGCGGCGGAGGGCCTCAAGGTCGGCGATCTTGCGCTCGACCTCCTCCAGATGCTCGCGGGCCACCCGGTCCACCGCCTCGCAGGACCGCCCCCGGTCATCGGCAAGCCGGAGCAGCTCGCGCACTTGGTCCAGCGTGAATCCCAGGTCGCGGGCGCGCCGGATGAAGCTCAGACGCTCCAGGTGCGCCTCCCCGTAGGACCGATAGTTGCCCGGGGTGCGGGCGGGTGCCGGGAGCACCCCGACCCGCTCGTACCAGCGGATCGCTTCCACGGTGGTGCCGGTCGCCTTCGCCAGGGCGCCGATGTTGAGCGCGTTCTCCGATGCCATGCCCTTGACCCTGTAGCGACTACAGGGTCCATATAGGGAGCCGCACGTCCCCGGCGCAACCCGGGGAAACCTGGGGGTTGTTCCCGGCGACGGAGAGGCGGCATGGCAGATAACGAACTGACGGAGGCGGGCACGAGGCCCACGGCGGCCCTGAGATACTGGGTCGAGGGCATGGACTGCCCGAGCTGCGCCGCGAAGATCGAGACCGCCGTTGGCCGGGTGGACGGCGCCGAGGACATCCGGGTCAACTACGGCACCCAGATTCTGGCCCTCCGGCTGGACGAAGCCGCCACGCCCCGGACGGCCATCGAGGACCAGGTCCGCAAACTCGGCTACGGCATAGCCCTCGCCGAGGCGCCAAGGGTGGTCGCCGGTGAGCCAGACGCGGCCGATGAGACCGAGACCCGCGCTCCTGCCCGCCAGCCCTGGTGGAAGGGCGCCAAGGCCCGGCTGGCGGCCGTCCTCGGCGGGCTGACGGCGGCCGGGTTCGCCGCCTCGCTCGCTGTTCCCTCCCTGGACCACTGGGCCTACCTGCCCGCCGCCCTGCTCGGCCTCTGGTTCTTCGGCCGCAAGGCCATCGCCGCGGCGCGCGCCGGTTCGCCCTTCAGCATCGAGATGCTGATGTCGGTCGCCACCGTCGGCGCCATGGCCATCGGCGCGACCTCCGAGGCGGCGGTTGTGGTGTTCCTGTTCACCATCGGCGAGCTGCTCGAGGGCGTCGCGGCCGGGCGCGCCCGCGCGGGCATCGAGGCGCTGGGCGCCCTGGTGCCTAGGACCGCCCTGCTCGTCGAGGGCGAGACGGCGCGGGAGGTGCCCGCCGCCAGTCTGAAGGTCGGCGACCTCGTGCTGGTCCGCCCGGGCGACCGGGTGTCGGCCGACGGCGAGGTGGTCGAGGGCGAGTCCGAGGTGGACGAGAGCCCGGTGACCGGCGAGTCCGTCCCCGTTCCAAAGGCCGAGGGCGCCCAGGTCTTCGCGGGCAGCGTCAATGCCTCGGGGGCACTCCAGGTCCGGGTGACGAAGCCCGCCGCGGACAACACCCTCGCCCGCATCATCCGCCTGGTGGAGGAGGCGCAGGAGGCCAAGGCGCCGACCGCCCGCTTCATCGAGCGCTTTTCCGCCGTCTACACGCCCGCCGCAGTCGCCGCCGCGGCGCTGGTCGCCGTGGCGCCGCCGCTGCTGCTCGGCGCGGACTGGGGCACCTGGGTCTACCGCGGCCTGGCGTTGCTGCTGGTGGCCTGCCCCTGCGCCCTCGTCCTCTCCACGCCCGCGGCCATCGCCTCGGGCCTGGCGGCCGGGACCAGGCGCGGCTTGCTGGTGAAGGGCGGCGGCGCCCTGGAGACCATCGGCCGCGTCCGCACTGTCGCCTTCGACAAGACCGGCACCCTGACCGAGGGGCGCCCGCGCGTGACGGACGTCCTCGCCCTGTCCGGCTCCGAGCGCACCCTGCTCGGCCTCGCCGCCGCGGTGGAGAACGGGTCCAGCCACCCGCTCGGCCGCGCCATCCTGGAGCGGGCGGCGGCGGACGGGATCCCGTTGCGCCCGACCAAGGATTCGCGGGCAATCCCCGGCAGGGCGGTCGAGGCGGTCGTCACCGGCAAGAGGGTCAGCGTCGGTTCGCCCTCTTACGCGGCCGAGCAAGCACCGCTCTCAGCCGAGGTGGAGCGCGCGGCCGAGGAGTGGGAGGGTCAAGGAAAGACAGTGGTCGTCGTTTCCGTGGATGGCGCGCCCACCGGCGTCATTGCCGTCCGCGACGAGCCGCGGGCGGATGCCGCCGCTGGCATCCGGGCGCTGCGCGACCTTGGGGTGCGGCCGGTCATGCTGACCGGCGACAATCCGCGGACCGGCAAGGCCATCGCCTCGGTCCTCGGGCTCGACGTGCAGGCGGGCCTGCTGCCCGAGGACAAATTGAAGGAAATCTCTGCCCTGAAGGAGAAGGCGCCCGTGGCCATGGTCGGCGACGGCATCAACGACGCCCCGGCGCTCGCTGCCGCCTCGGTCGGCATCGCCATGGGCGGCGGCACCGACGTGGCCCTGGAGACGGCCGATGCCGCGCTGCTGAACAGCCGCGTCGTGGACGTCGCCGCCCTGGTCGGGCTGTCGCGCGCGACGCTGGCCAACATCCACCAGAACGTCGCCATCTCCCTCGGCCTCAAGGCGGTTTTCCTGGTGACGACGGTCGTCGGCATCACCGGCCTCTGGCCCGCCGTCCTGGCCGACACCGGCGCCACGGTGCTGGTGACAATCAACGCCCTGCGGCTGCTTGGATACCGGTTCCAGGGAGCGGCGGCGCATGGCTGAGCGAGCGACCACGGTGGGCGTGCACCGGCCGTCCAGCCTCCGGCTCGCATGGGCCTGGGGTGCGGCCGCGGCACTGCTGGCGCTTGCGCTGGACCAGGCGACGAAGTGGTGGGTGCTGACCGCGCTCATGGACCCGCCCCGCATCATCCCGGTCGCGCCGTTCTTCAACTTGGTGCTGTGGCACAACCGGGGTGTCAGCTTCGGCCTGCTGTCGGCGGACCACCCCGCCACGCCCTGGCTGCTGTCCACTCTCGCCCTGGCGATCGTCGCGGGCCTGGTCATCTGGATGACGCGCGACCGGCGCCCCGGGATGGCTGCCGCGGTCGGGCTCATCGCGGGGGGCGCGCTGGGCAACGTCGTCGATCGCCTGCGGCATGGCGCCGTGACGGACTTCCTGGACTTCCACGCGGCCGGATACCACTGGCCCGCCTTCAACCTCGCCGACACCGCCATCTTCCTCGGCGTCGCGTTGCTCGTGGTCGGCGGGAGGGGCGAACCGGCACGCGCGCCGAGCTCCGCGACCCAATCCTGAGGCTGTCGTGAACTCCCTCCTCCAGATGTCCGGCCTCCTGACCGCCTTCCTGGCGGGGATGGTCTCCTTCCTGTCGCCCTGCGTGCTGCCGCTGGTGCCCGGCTACGTCTCCTACGTCGCCGGTCGCTCGGTCGCCGCCGAGCGCGCGGCGCCCGGCCGCCTCGCGACGGTCGGCCTCGGCCTCTGCTTCGTGCTCGGCTTCGCGACCGTGTTCGTGGCGATGGGCGCCGGGGCCTCGGCCCTCAGCCAGGCCCTGCTCCGTTACCGCTACGAGGCCGGGATCGTGGGCGGGGTGGTGGTCATCCTGTTCGGCCTCATGACCGCGGGCGTCCTGCGACTGATGCCGCTGCAACGCGACCTCCGCTTCATGCCGACGCTCAGCGGCGGCACGCCGCTCTCCGCCTACGTGCTCGGGCTCGCCTTCGCCTTCGGCTGGACGCCCTGCATCGGCCCGGTGCTCGGCGCCATCCTGGCCATGACCGCGACCGGCGACGTCAGCCACCTCGGCGTCGCGCTCCTGGCCACCTACGCGGCCGGGCTCGGCGTGCCCTTCCTCCTGGTGGCCGCCTTCGCGGACGCCTTCCTGCGCGGCCCGTTCCGTGCGCTGCGGCGCCTCGGGCGCGTCCTCCAAGTCGTGGCGGGCAGCATCATGGTGACGATGGGGGTGGCCATGATCACCGGCCACCTCACCGACTTCGCCATCTTGATGCTCCGGCTCTTCCCCTCGCTCGGGAGCATCGGATGAGAGGCGACGATGATGACCTGCCCAAGGACCTGACGCACATCACGCCGGGCTACCGGCGCGCGTTGTGGATCGTGGTGGGCCTGAACGTTGGCTACGGCCTCGTGGAGATGGTCGGCGGCTTCGTCTCCGGCAGCCAGGCGCTGAAGGCGGACGCCCTCGACTTCCTCGGCGACGGCCTGATCACCTTCCTCGGCCTGCTCGCCATCGGCTGGAGCCTCGCCTGGCGCGCCCGCTCGGCTCTCATCCAGGGCCTGTTCCTCGGCGCCCTCGGCCTGGGCGTGCTCGCCACGACCGCCTACCGGGTGCTGGTGCTGAACCAGCCCGAGGCCGAGCTGATGGGCCTCTTCGGCGCCATCGCTCTGGTGGCCAACGTGGCGGCCGCCGCGGTGCTCATCCCGCACCGGACGGGCGACGCCAACGTCCGCGCGGTCTGGCTGTTCAGCCGCAACGACGCCATCGGCAACCTCGCCGTGGTGGTCGCGGCGGGCCTCGTCTGGTGGACCGGCACGGCCTGGCCGGACCTCGCCGTGGCGGCCGTGATCGCCGGGCTGTTCCTCCAGTCCGCGTGGTCGATCGTCCGCGACGCTCTGGCCGACCTGCGCAAGGCCACTCAACCCGGATAGCGGCAGTTTGGCTGGCGGCCCGCCGCGGACATCGGCCGCCACCGCCTCAAGGTCCCCGTCGCCGCGCTCTGAAAGGGACCGGCCCCTGTGGGGCCCACCGCACCACCACGGAGCGGCGAAGACCGCTCTTCCTGGAAGGAACACCCATGGACATCCGTACGCTGACGCCAGCTTTCTCTGTCGCGCCCCAGATCACGCCCGGTGAGGTGGCGGAACTCGCGGCCAAGGGAATCCGGACCGTCGTCTGCAACCGCCCGGACGGCGAGGGCCCTGACCAGCCGAACTTCGCCGAGATAGACCGCGCCTGCCGGACGGCTGGGCTCGAGGCGGCCTATCTGCCGGTTGCCTGCGGCACAGTCCGCGACGAGGACGCCAAGGCGTTTGGCCAATTGCTGGACGGCCTGCCGAAGCCCATCCTGGCGTTTTGCCAGACGGGCGCGCGCTCGGCGACGCTCTGGTCGCTGTCCGAGGCGGCACGCGGCCGCCCCGTGGCAGAGATCCTGGGCCTGGCCGAGGCCGCTGGCCACGACATGAAGGGCGTGGCGCGGCGCATCGCCACCGGCGGCCGGGCGCCGACCGACACCGGCGAGGTCCGGCACGAGGTGGTGGTGGTCGGCGGCGGCGCCGCGGGCATCGCGGTCGCCTCCAGCCTGAAGGCGCGCAAGCCGGACCTTGACGTCGCCATCATCGACCCGGCCGACATCCACTACTACCAGCCCGGGTGGACCATGGTGGGTGCCGGGGTGTTCCGGCCCGAGACGACCGAACGCGCCATGGCCTCCCTCATCCCGCGCGGCGTCCGCTGGATCAAGGCGGCCGTCGCGGCCTTCGAGCCCGAGAGCAATGCGGTCATCCTGGACGGGGGCCGGGTGGTCAAGTACCGCAGGCTGGTCGTAGCGCCGGGGCTCAAGCTCGACTGGCACGCCGTCGACGGCCTGGCCGAGACGCTCGGGCGCAACGGGGTGACCTCGAACTACCGCCGGGACCTGGCGCCCTACACCTGGGAGCTCGTGCGCGGCCTGAAGCAAGGGCGCGCGGTGTTCACGCAGCCGCCGATGCCGATCAAGTGCGCGGGCGCCCCGCAGAAGGCGATGTACCTCTCGGCCGACAACTGGCGTGACCAGGGCCGCCTCAAGGACATCCAGATCGACTTCTTCAACGCCGGTGGGGTGCTGTTCGCGGTGGAGGAGTACGTCCCCGCCCTGATGCGCTACGTGGAGCGGTATGGCGTCGGGCTGAACTTCCAGCACAGCCTCACCCGGATCGACGGACCGGCCCGTACGGCCTGGTTCACGCGGACGGCTCCCGACGGCTCGAAGACCGAGGTCGAGGAGCGGTTCGACATGATCCACGTCGTCCCACCCCAGACGGCGCCGGACTTCGTGCGCGTCTCGCCGCTCGCCGACGCGGCGGGCTGGGTGGACGTCGACCCGGGCACCCTGCGGCACAGGAGCCTCGAGGGCATCTACGGACTCGGCGACGCCTGCAACGCGCCGAATGCCAAGACGGCCGCCGCGGCCCGCAAGCAGGCCCCGGTGGTCGCGCACAACCTGCTGAAGGACATGGGGGCGATCGGTGCCGCCGACGCGATCTACGACGGCTACGGGTCCTGCCCGCTCACCGTCGAGCGCGGCCGCATCCTGCTCGCCGAGTTCGGCTACGGCGGCAAGCTGCTACCGAGCTTCCCGGCCTGGCTGATTGACGGCACGAGGCCCAGCCGTCTCGCCTGGTTGCTGAAGGAGCGCGTCCTGCCGTTTGTCTACTGGCAGGGCATGCTCAAGGGTCGGGAATGGCTGGTGACGCCCAAGCTGGCGGACTAGCTGACCAGTGGCCCCCAGCGCCCGCCCTGCGGCCCGTCCCGCCCGGGGAATGGCAACACCCTTATTGAGAGGGCCCTCATTGACTTGACCGTCGGGTCGTCAGGGCGAGGCCCCATAAAGCCATACCGGCAATCCGTCGGGTCAAGACAAAGAGGGCCCTCTCAATAGTCTTACTGTGTCACTTGCTTCTTGGCCGTATACGCTGTTTCTGCAGGCAGCAGGGGCAGCGCGGGAGGAGGTGGACAAGGCCGACGGTGAGGCGGCGGCGAATGCTGGCGATTGAGTGCGGCACGTGGCGCTCAGGCCGGACCGGCACCGCGCGGCTGGAAGCCTTTGGATAGCGCAGGTGTCTTGAGCCGCCGCGCGGTGAAGCGGGATTGAGGGGGGAAAAGGCAGCGCTCGGCCACGAGGAAGCCGTAGG
>NZ_JAJAQI010000095.1 GCF_020523605.1 Roseicella aerolata
CGGCCTGCCGCAGCACCCCAATGATCTGTTCCGGCTTCAAACGCTTCCCTGCCATCCCGACCTCCCTCAGGAGGCCAACTCTTCCATCAAACCCGGATCCAGTTCAGGGGCGCAGGTCAGTGGGCACCAAGGCCAGGGGCTCGGCAATGAGGGCGACCGGCTCAGCATCTGCCGGCAATGCGTGCACGGCAACCAGCAGCACGTCGCCTTGGCGATACTGGGTTCCTGGAACTGCCATTCCGACCTCCCGTCAGGATCCGGATGCACGCGTGGACCCGTGGCCGCTCTATGCTCTCGACCCGCGTCCGAGCCAGAGGCCGTTCGGGCGCGGCTCAAGGATTAGCCGGTCACCCTTGCGCAGGTAGGCTGCCTCGAGCGCGGCGACGGGGATGCGCAGGACGATCGTACCTTCCTTGCTCCAGGCCCCGTCCGGCACCTCAACCGTCCAGCTCGTGGCGGCGTCGCCGGCGACCGCCATTGAGTAGAGCTCGTCGACCCAGGTCAGCTCGCCGCGCTCGTAGTCTGTCGCGTAACACTGCAGGAAGGTCTCGATCAGGGCCGTGATCTCGGCGGTGCTCCGCCCAGATCGAGGCTTTCCGGCGAGGCTTCGAACCACGATTTGTTCAACCATCTTTCCTGGCGTCTCGCCGTCCCGTGTAACCTCGGCATACAGTCGATCGAGCACGACCCTCGCTGCAAGAGGATGGCCGTCCGGCAAGCAGCGCAAGTTGGCCAGGTCCGACAAGACCGTGACGGTCTCCGACGTGATTCGCCGCGCCAAGGCCACGTCGGGCCAGCGCTGAGCGAGCAGATGAATGAGGTCGATCCAGATTTTGCAGCTGGCACCCCGGAACTCGCGCCGCACTTCTGCCTTGTCGAGGAAATATGCGGCGTGATGCTCGTCTCTGCCCGATCCATCATGCGTCATGGATCTCACTCTCCTTGCTGAAGCATCATTCGGCCGCAGTAGGGTGACCGACCTTCAGTGGATCTCCGGGCCGGAATCCGCAGCGGAAGCAACATCCTGATCACGGGACCAGGCACGCTTGCCATGGTATACGGGCGGCGGAGCCGCACCGTTGACAACAGGTAGTCCAAACGCAGCTGCAGGCTCTGCGACCGAGGCCCTGGCCGGGCTGGTGGAGCGCGTCACCTTTCACAGCCCTGACACCGGCTCCTGCGTGCTGCGGGTCAAGGTGCGCGGCCAGCGCGACCCCGTCACTGTGGTCGGCCACGCCGCCCTGATCTCGGCCGGCGAGTTCGTCAGCGCCTCGGGGACCTGGATCAACGACCGCACCCATGGCCTGCAGTTCAAGGCTGCCTTCCTCGCCCGACATGGCTGCTCCGAGCTGTCGTCGTGATGCGGTCGCGCTGACACTCGCGGATGATCTGCGTCCTCCAGGACCGGTTTGTCTACCTGAGGTTGATGTATCTCTAAGGGAATGTTAGCGTATCGATAGCCGCCTACGCGGTTCGATGTGCCGGAAGTTCCGAGAGAAACATGCACACATCTGCACGGGCGATGCCTGCGCCCCGCTCTGGCTGCCGCAAGACGTCTAGTCGGTGCGGCGCGACCGGTTCTGGGGCGAGGCCGAGGTGCGGGGCGCGGGGGGAGGTGTGGACACCAGGTTGGTTGCAGAACCTGGCGCGCGATGCGGGTTACTCGGCTTGGCCGCGGCGGTCCGCGCAGGCTGGCCAGGAGAATGCCGGCCCGGCCGCCATGGTGCTTCAGCTGATTCGGGCGCACGGCGTCGCGCCGGATGGCGAGCCACTCGCGACGCTGGTTGTCACCCACGCCCTCGCCGCCGATTGACGCAGCCCGCGCGTCCCTGCCCATGAGGACACTGCCCAGCCTATGGCCCAAAACATGACAAGCGGCGGTGCGGCGCTCGGTGCGCGCGGCCGCTGGCACCTGCTGCGGCACAAGCTGCTGAAGATGGCGGCGCTGCTGGCCATCATCGTGTTCGATCCGTTCGGCTTCCAGGCCTCGCTGGTGCAGGCTTCGCGGCGCTTTGAGGACAGCATCGCCGCCGCGCTCTATGCGCCGCGGCATCACGCCAACATTGCCGTCGTCGCCGTGGCGCCGCCCCGCGACGACTGGCCGCTCGACTGGGGGCGCTGGGCCGGGCTGCTGGAACGTCTCGAGCGACTTGGCGCGGCCGCGGTGATGCTCGATGTCGAGCTTGGCACGGTGCGCGACGCCGATGGATCGGCGGGCGATCTGATCGAGTTCGTCGCCCGGCGCCGCCATGATCCTTCGGCGATGCCGCTGGTGCTGGTGGACAGCGGCCTGGCGCAGGTGACGCGCCGGCCGCGCCCCGGCTGCGCCGAGTGGGGCGATCTGCCGGAGGGCGGGGCGCAGCGGCGCGCCCGGTCCACGCTCGCCGAAAACTTGGCCTGCGACGCCACGGCACTAGCCTTCTACGACTGGCCCATCGAGAAGGATCACCGCGCCTACCCGCTCTTCGCGCTGCACATACCGCATCCTGGTGAGCGGGATGCGCAGGCAACGCTGTCACCGCTTCCGGCGACCGTTCTCGCGGCGCTGTCCTGCCGCGTGGCGGTGGCGCAGCGGCCGGCCTGGTGCGACACGCCGGGCGGGCAGGACTGGCTGCGCCTGCCGGATGTCGCGCGCGATGCGCTGGCGCATGGCGCGACGGAGGAGGCGCAGCATGCGCTGCCGCGGGCGCTGCGCCCGGTCTGGGCGCTCGGCGCCATCGACCCCGCGATCGCCGCCAGCGCGACCTGCCAGGACTACGGCGCGCCGGGCACCGCGGAGCGCCTGATGATCGCGGTCCGAATGCTGGCGGAGGAGCTGGTGGGCAAGAGGTTCGATGTCATCGACCTCGCCGGCGCCCGGGCGGGGAAGGTGGAAGGCAGCCTGCAGCGTCCCTGTTTCGTCCCGCGCGTGCTGACCTGGTCGCCGGGCAGCCCACTCTCGACCCCGGGCACGCCCGAGCAGGAGGCGGCGCTGGCTGCCGCCCTGCGTGACCGCATCGTGCTCGTCGGGGATGCGCGCATCGGGTCGCCGGACATCCTGACCTCGCCCGTGCATGGCATCGTGCCCGGCGTGATGCTGCACGCCACCGCGCTGGTCAACATGATGGACATGGGGGGCGCGGTGCGCCGCGTCGACTCCAAAAACCACCTGCTGAAGGTCGAGAACGGGAAGCTGCGTGACTGGGCGAAGACGCTCGGCCTCGCCATCGCCTCCTTTCTGCTTCTGCTGGTGTTCGACCGCTGGGTCGTCATGCCGCCCAGGGCCCGGCACGGTGTCCGCGCCTGGCTGCAGGGCATGGTGCGCCACCCGATGGTCATCGCGCTCGGCCGCGGCGTCGAGGCGGAGGCGACGCTACTGCAGTCCGCAGCCGGCGTCGGGCTGCGGCTCTGGGTCGCGGCGCTGACGATTGCAGGGCTGGCACTCGCCGTGCTGGCGGCCCGGCTCGACATGCTGCTCGCCGTTCCCATCCTCGCAGTGCTCTGGAGCCTGGCCTGGGCCAGCCTCCGCTGGGCCGCGTCGCGGCCCGGCCCCGCCAAAGCGTCGAAAAAGGCCTGCGGGCGGCACGGCATCATCACGCTGTTCCGCCTGGGGCTGTTCAGCGGCCTCGTCGCGGTGCTGCTCGTGCTGGCCGCCATCGACCTGCCTTCCGCCTCGCCGTTGCTCGTGCTCCTGGTGGGGCTGTCCGTGATCTTCCCCGTCCTCGAGCACTGGCCGCTGGACGAGGCGCAACACCACTGAATTAGGAGGAATCCCATGAAGCGGATCGCTTTTGCGCTGTTCCTGCTCGCCGCGCTCCCGGCGGCCGCGCAGGAGGTCGTCGCCGGCTATGTCGGCGCGCAGGTGCGCGTGCGCGCACCGGGCGAGACTGGCTGGCGTCCCATGCCAGCCGCGCAGCTTCCGGCCGAGGCGCGCATCCTGGCCAAGCGCGAGGCGAGCTGGGTCGAGATCGAGGTTCCGGGGGCGGGCCGGCTGCAGCTGAACTGGAACGACGTGCGCCAGCGCGTGCAGGTGACGGATTGCCAGCTGCCGGGCCGCGTGCAGACGGCGCAGGGCGGCAGCCAGGGCCTTTCGGCGCGGGGCTGCTGAGCATGCTACGCCGCTTCTCGTCGCTGCTCGCCCTGCTCGGCGCCGCTGCCTGCGCGCCGCCGCTGCCGACCGGGCGGATCATTGATCAGCCCGGCTTGCAGACGCGCATGGATGTCGCGCAGGGCACCCCGCAACGCCAGCGCCGGGGCCTTGCGGGCACGCCGCCGCTCGCCACCGAGGCGCCAATCGTCGTCTCGGCGCCGCTGCAGCGCGAGGTGGACCGCATCATGGAACGTCTCCTGCGCGACCCGCCGATCGGGGTCCAGCGCAGCCCGCGGGTCCTGGTACGAGCCGACGACAGCTATGGCGCGGAGATGACCCGCGACGGCGAGATCCACGTCAACATCGGCCTGCTCTCCAAAGCCGCGTCTGAGGACGAGATCGCCTTCGTGTTGGCACATGAAGCGGCGCACTACCTGCTCGGACACGGCATCAACCGCGACGGCACGCTGCGCGCCGGGCGAGGCTCGATCACACTGGCGCGCAACGCCTCCGTTTACGGGATCGCAATCGGCGCAAGCCAGGGGCAGGGCGCTGTCCCGGCCGCCGGCACGCGCCGCAACGCCGCCGTCGGCATGATCGCTGTGTTGTCGGCCGGGGAGGCGCTTACTGCCATCGCGGCCGAGATCGGGGATGCCAGCTATTCGCGGCAGCAGGAGATCGAGGCCGACCGGCTTGGCTTGGACTTGCTGGTCCGCGCCGGCTACCAGACAGGCGCCACGGGGAGTGTCTTCAATCAGCTCGAAGCACGCCACCGCGAGCAGGAGGGCCGCGCGGTCGACCTGCGCGGGAGTGTCGGCGGGGGCGTGATAGCCTCCGCCAATTTGCTGACCAGCGCCGTGCCGGTGAGGAACGAGCTCGCGCGCCTCGGCCTCACCGTCGGCACGATGCTGGTCGCCGCCGTGGCGGAGCAGGCTGCAGGCGGCATGCTGTCGGGCATGTCAGCGACCCACGACAAGCCCGAGGTGCGGCGTGCTGACCTACAAGAATACGAGGTCGCCCACTACGCGGACGGTCCGGATCGCGACCCTTCGCCGAATTCTTTCGCGCGGGCGCCGCTGGGGCGAGAGGTGGTGGAGACCATGCAGGCGCTGGAGGTGCTGCGCCGCGTCCAAGCGGCGATCGATGCAGACGACGCAGCCGGCGCCCGTGATGCGCTCCGCGGCCGAGACGCACTCATGGAACGGCGCACGCCCGTCCAGTGGCGCTTCGCTCGGTCACGTATCGCCGCGATGGAAGGCAACGAGGCCGAGCGCGGCCGATTGCTCGCCGAGGCGGTGCGTCACCCGCAGGCTTACGCCCACGTCTATGTCGAGCAAGCGCGCTTTCTTGAGCGCCGGGGCAACGTGGATGGTGCGCTGCAGGCGCTGCGCCAGGGGGAGCAGTCCTTTGGGACGCCCGAACCCTTCATTGCAGAGCGCGTGCGCATCCTTCGCGACGCGCGCCGGGACCAGGAACTCGCTCAGGCGCTCGCGCAGTGCCGCACACTCCACGTCGGGCCAATTGAGCGTGAATGCAGCAGCAACGCAAGGCGGGCGGATGTCCAGCCGGCCGTGCCGACCGGTCCCGCGGCAGACACGCAGCGACCGCTCTAATCCTGCAGGAGGGGGCCTGACCCGGGGCACCCATCGCTTGCCCCGCCGGGTGCGAGCATCCGGCGGCACGCAAGCGGCAACGGGACGAGCAGCCTGTTGGGCAGGGTCCGCACCTCACGCTTGGTCATCGCGGGACCTTCTTGCCTCCCTGTCGCGCATCGCCCGCCGTTGCATCCGTCGGCTTTGGTCGGACGGCGCGATCGCGGCATCGAGCTCCGCGCCGTTGTCGTTGGCCTGTTCCACATTGAGACTGCTGGTCCGCAGAGGACCAACCCTCCCGCACCATAACTGACGTCTTCAGCCCCCGCTAGCGCAGCAATGCCGGGCAGCGGGCGCCGTCCACGTCAAATCCGGACTGAAAAATCCTATTCGCGCCTGCCGTCCACGGCAATCCAGACACCAAGCGCCTGGGCCGAGCTGAATCCAGAGACTGCCGCCAGCGTCGTCAGGGTTATTACAAATGCCAGTAACGCGCTGTGTGACGCCCCGGAGTTCAGCCTGAATGCCTTCGCTACCTTGTGCTCTGGTCTCGACGCAACAGACCGCCGCTCGATATACGAAGGCGAATGGGGTGGCATCCGTTCGGCTGTCACGCGGGAGGATTTCGATTTCGCTCAGAACCTGTTCGTCAGCATGAACGCGATATTGAGAACCTTCACTGATGAAGAGACGACAGCGATGCAGCTCGCGTCGCTCTGGACGTTATTTTGCCAGGACCTGCGGATGAGTGTACCGTTGGAGATCATCTCCAGCGATACGCGGGAGGTCAGAGAAAGGGTCTGCTCCAGGTCGACCTCGGCTGTGTCGGCAAGCGCCTCGGCGCAGCCATGCGAGATGCGCGGCCGCCCACATGGACTGGGCACAGGCCGACGCGACGTCCCGGGTCGACACTGGCACAGACCCGGCCAGTCGTATCAATGAGGTCGCCAGCTGCACCAACCCTGCGTCGGTCATGTCGCCTCCACCTCCCAGCCGATGGCGCGGCGCAGGAAGGCGGCGCCGAGGGCGGCGAAGCTGGCCACCTCCGCATTGTCCTTGCCGTAGCCATGGCCGCCGGCAGCGGGCTCGTAGAACAGCACCGGGTAGCCCATGGCCTGCAGCTTCGCCGCCATCTTGCGGGCATGACCGGGATGCACCCGGTCATCGCGGCGGGTGGTAGCCAGCAGGATGGGTGGGTAGGGCCGGCCCGGCTCGGCTGTGTGGTAGGCCGAGAGGTGCTGCAGGAAGGCCCAGTCCTCCGGCCGGTCCGGGTCGCCGTACTCTGCGATCCAGCTCGCCCCGGCCAGCAGCCGGCTGTAGCGGCTGTGGCGCGACGATCTGGATGCGAGCAGCGCGACAATCAGGATGAGAGTCTGTGGTCGCGGCGGCTGGATGATTGTCGCGGCGCGACAGGTAGGCAAGCGGTTTTCGGGTGATGCGCGA
>NZ_JAJAQI010000096.1 GCF_020523605.1 Roseicella aerolata
CGCCATGTCCAACACTCCCACCGCCCCCGACCAAAGGCCCGAGGCTAGCGTCCGAACATGGGTCAACTCTCAGTGGCAACTTAACCCCAAACCGGGTCAGCTCTCAGTGGCAATCAACACACCACCCACAGGGAGCACCGTCCGGGGTGGGCCAGCGCGGCCTGGCGCGGGCCTGATACTGCCTGGGACATCTCTTGAAGCAAAAAGTAGTGCCGCCGATTCGCGTTGCCCAAGTGTGGAAACCAGCGAGCCTCCTGCCCCGCCGCCCACAGGCCGAGTGTGGAGTCCAGCGAGGATAAGCGTGGAAAGCAGCGAGGGCGCCCCACCTGGAATCAAGGAGTTGGCGACTTATCCCGTGGAAAGTAGCGTGGAAGCTAATAGTAGAATCCTAATACCTTTTCCAATAGCTTCCTCGCTGCTTTCCACAGCGACGCCGGGGATGAAACAGGGCAGTCTCCGGACTGTGGTTTGGGCGAATCGGAGGGCGGCCATGGGGACGGTCCACGACCTCCTCGAGGCTAGAGGCAAGCAGGGTGCGCTTGCGACTGGCATCGAGCGGTCCGTCGTAGAGGCCGCCGCGCAGTACCTCGCCGACGAGGACAATGCCCTCGGCTTCGCCTATTCCGGATGGGCCCAGTGCGCTCTACCCCACAAACGGCTTGCCGACGACGCGCCCTGGTCCATCTCCGCGGAACGTATCCGACTCATGGTGGAGCCGGGGCGACGCCCGGTCGATGAGGACGGCCAGGATTTCGAGTGGGTCGGCGTCCCGTTCGGCAGCCACGCTCGGCTGATCCTGCTCTACCTCCAGACTGAGGCGCTCCGCACCGGCTCCCGTGAAGTCGAATTGGGCCGGTCTCTCCGCGACTGGCTTGGCCGTATCGGTGTCTCAGTCGGCGGCACCACGGGCCGGAGCGTTCGGGACCAAGCCGAACGGATCTCGCGCTGCAGGCTGACCTTCCACATCGCTACGGCTGGACGCGCGTCTGGCCTAGTCAACCAGTCCATTGTCGACAGGGCCCTTTTCATCGATGAGAGTGACGGTTCGCAGGGGCGCCTGAACCTCGAGACGGCGAAGCTTTCGGAGGGGTTCTACGAGCAACTCAAGCGGCATCCTGTACCGCTTGAGGAGGCAGCGATAAAGGCGCTGAACAACAATGCTCCTGCCCTCGACATCTATCTGTGGCTTGCATACCGGCTGCATGCACTCTCGGCCGACCGGCTAGTGACATGGAAAGCCTTGAAGTCCCAGTTCGGCGTCAACTTCAAAGAAATGTACCACTTCAAGCCGCGGTTTTTGGGCTCGCTCTCGCTGGCGACGGCGGTCTACCCAGCGGCCCGCGTTGAGCCGACTGACGAGGGCGTGATCCTGAAGCCGAGCCGCCCGCCGGTCGCCCCGCGGATCCACGCGATCCGATGATCCCCGGGGCTCGCTAGAGTCCACACTCCGACAAGCTCGCTCTTTTCCACAGTTTTCCTTGCCGTCGCAGCCTTATCAACCCACAGGAAGCCTTTTCGTCACCATCATCTGCAGAGCGAGGTGATTCGCAGGCGCCGTGGCGAGGTAGAGCACCTCCACCAGCAGTGGCGGCTTCCACCCCTTCCTCATCAGTGACGTCCTCCTGTTCCTGACACGGAAACAGTGGCCCTCCGCCTTCAAGCTCCAGCAGCTTGCCACCCGTGTCGTCGTAGCTGAGCTTTTCCGTCATCGTGGAGTCTGGTTCTGCGTCAACCAGATCTCGGAGGAAGTCGGCGGTGGCTGCCAAGGTGTGCAGCACCTTCGCCGAGGCCGAGGGGCATATCGCTCCCCAGGCCTGTTCAGTCTTTCCGAGCGGTTTCTTTGAAACCGGCAGAATCCTCCCCGGCTAAACTGACCAGGAAGTTTGTGGTCACCAACCGGCTGCCATCGGCTAACCGTTACAACGCATGACCGGCAAGCGCAAACCGCCTCCGTCGGCAGAGTCACCGTCAACTCAGTATATTGACGTTGACGGCATCATTCTCTCAAAGGCACGATGATCGGGTTCTGACGTCAGAACCATAACCAGGGAGTCGCGGTATGCAGGGAGAGGTTTTACGCCTCGCACGTCTCCGGCTGCGGCTGAGCCAAGCGGAACTCAAAGACGCCCTGAACCAGCGCCTAGGCCGGAGCTACGACAAGCCCCGCATCTCGCGATGGGAAAACGAGCATGAACCGATCCCCGCCGACGTTGCCTCGGAGATCGAAGCCATGGCTGCTGGAAAGCCGAGGCAGGCCCATGTCCTTGCACTGGCCAACCAGAAGGGGGGAGTGGGCAAAACCACCTCGGCCCTGAACTTAGCCTTCGGGCTCTTCCGCGCCGGCCAGAGGGTCTTGCTGCTGGATTTGGATCCCCAGGCAACCGCGTCAGTGGCCCTGCTGGGAGCCAACACGGTCGAGGTCTACCGACTAGGGAGGACCATGGCGCACGTCCTCCTGCGGGAACACCCCTTGCAGGATGCCATCCTGCGGGCCTCCCAACCCATCGGCGAGCGTCCCCTACCCTTCGACCTCGTGGCAAGCCATATTGATCTTGCTGAGAGTGATGGCCGCCGGGAGCCTGGCTTCGAGGTTGCTCTTCGGGAAGCGCTCGACCCAGTACGGACCGACTACGACTATGTCATCCTCGACGCGCCACCCAACCTAGGCACCCTGACCGTTATGGCCCTCGCCGCGGCTGATGAGGTCCTGATCCCGGTCAGGACGGAGCCCTTCGATGCCATGGGCGTCGGACTGATTTTGGCGACCATCACTAAGGTCCAACGCCGTCTCAATCCGGGTCTCCGGCTTTCTGGGATTCTGCCGACCCAGTTCGGGCCTCGGAAGGCTGTTGACCGCGAGGTACTTGAACAGCTCACGGCGGCCCTGAAGGATAAGGCGCCGATACTGGAGCCGGTCCCTGCAAGCGCGGTTTTCGGCCATGCCGCACGCAACGGGCGCATTGCGCTGGAAGCCTCTCCGACAGCACCTGCCACCGTAGTCTATGGCCGCATCGCTGCGGCTCTCGTCCAAGGGGTGTCACTGCCCAGGCTGTCATTGGCTCCGGCAGCCGAGGAGGTCGCCTGACATGGGCGCACGTGCAAAACGGCCCTCCCCGGTCCTGGGCGCCGCTATGGCGCTGATCGGGGAAGCCAGCGACACTCTGGTGCCGAAGAACAGCCGCTTCCGGCATACCTTCGAAGCGCCTGTCGATCGGATCCAGCCCGACCCGGACCAGCCGCGAAAGGTGTTCACCGAAGTGGAGATCGCGGCGCTGGCTGCCACCATGGCCGAGCAGGGACAGCTCCAGCCCATTCTGCTTCGGCGCGATCCTGACCAGCGAGGCAACTACGTCATCGTCGCCGGTGAACGGCGTTGGCGGGCCGCACGCTTGAATGGCTGGCCGACCGTGCTTGCCATTGAGCACGACGGTGATGCGGAGGTGGCGGCCCTCATTGAGAACCTCCAGCGGGTAGACCTGACGGCTGTGGAGGAGGCGAGGGGCCTTGATCGGCTGATCAAGGGGAAGGGCTGGACCCAGGTGCAGGCAGCCGAGGTGCTGGGGAAGTCGAAGGGCGAGATCAGCGCCACGCTCCGGATCCTGACACTTCCCCAGTTGGTTCTCGACGGAGTTCTGACGTCAGAACTCGATATCCCTCGGAATGCCCTCGTCGAACTGGCACGCATCGAGAATACGACGGTCCGGGATCGCCTCATCGGCATGGCGCGAAATGGCGGCGTGACCATTAAAGCCATCCGCGCTGCAAAGGAAGCGGAGGTGCCCGGCAATACCGCAACGGTAGGCGATGACCCTGCGCAATCTCCGGAACGGCATCGTCCACCTGTAGGGCAGTTCTCCTTCGGCACGCTGGATCGGCTGACGTTGAAGCTCAGAGCCTACCGGGACGAAGGCAGAACGGTATCCGAAGACGAGCGCAAGCACCTAGAAGACCTTCGTCGCGAGATCGATGCTCTGTTGGTACGCTGACTTATAAATAAATATTTGGGAGTGCCAAAATGTTCAAAATGATTGCCTTGCTTACGCGAAAGGCCTGGTCGACACACGAGGAATTCGTGAAGCATTGGGTCGAGGTACACGCGCCTCTTGCTCATGGGATTCCGGAACTTCGGCGTTATGTCCAATCTCATATCGTCGGTGAGCAAGCCCGACCGGACATCCCGACGACGGAGATGGCGATCGACGGCATTGCCGAACTCTGGTTCGACGACCGGGCGGCGCTCGAGCGCGCTCACGGCACCCCGGAGATGAAGCGCCTCCTCGCCGACGGTGCAACCTTCATCGGGAGCATCAAGACCTTCTTTGTCGAAGAGAAGGAAATCATCCCACCGAGGCCCTGAAAGGCCGCCGCCCCGAAGACGAACTCACAAAACATACAATGCAGTAGCCAACGGCCATAGGGAGGAAAAGATGAAAATCACTCGGCGTGGGATCCTGGGGGTAACCGCCGCCGCACTGCCGCTGGGCCGCGCGTCTGCCCAAGGCCAGGCCCCCATCAAGCTCGGCATTCTCACCGATATGTCCGGTCCCTACCGCGACATCGGCGGCCCCCTAATTGAGCCCTGTGTTCGACAGGCGATTCTCGACAGCGGTGCCGCGCAGCGCGGCATCACCGTTGAGGTGCTGACCGCAGACCATCAGAACAAAGTGGATGTCGGTCTTTCCATAGTCCGCCAATGGTTCGACGTGCAGGGGGTGGACGCGGTGATCGACCTCGGCAACAGCGCGCTGGCGCTGGCCGTTGCTCCGCTCGCCAGGGAGAAAGACAAGGTCCAGCTGAATACCGGTGCCGGTCTGTCCGACCTGACCGGCCGGGCCTGCACGCCGAACCTCATCCACTGGACCTTTGACACCTGGCAGATGTCCCACTCTGTCTGCGACGCCATGGTGGCGCGCGGTTTGGACACTTGGTTCTTCATCGTGGCGGACTATGCCTTCGGTCACTCAACACAGCGGGACTCCGAAGAGTTCGTGCGGGCCGCTGGCGGTCAGGTGCTCGGCGCGGTCCGCCATCCGTTCCCCAGCACGACGGACTTCTCGTCCTTCCTGCTCCAGGCCCAGGCTAGCCGGGCCAAGGTGATCGGCTTGGCGAACTCCGGCAGCGACCTGGTCAGTTGCGTAAAGCAGGCCGCCGAGTTCGGTGTCACCCGCCGAGGAGCCAAGCTCGCTGCGCTGGTTACCTTCATCAACGACATCCATGCCATAGGGCTGCAGCACGCGCAGGGGCTGGCGCTCTCCGATACTTTCTACTGGGATCTCAATGATCGGACGCGAGCCTTCACCGCCAAGGTGCGGCCGCATATGGGCACTATGGTGCCCACCTCCGTGCAGGCCGGCGCCTACTCCGGCGTGCTGCACTACCTGAAGCTGGTGCAGGAGATGGGGGTTCAACGCGCGAAGGCATCCGGTCGCGCCGTTGTCGAAGCCATGAAGCGCCTGCCAACTGATGACGATGCCTTTGGTCAGGGGCGCATCCGCGAGGATGGCCGCAAAATCCATCCCAGCTACCTGTTCGAGGTGAAGGCGCCGGCTGAAAGCTCCGGTCCTTGGGACTACTTCAAGCTAGCCGGGACCACTCCTTTGGAGCGCGCCTTCAGGCCAACGGAATTGGGCGGCTGCCCTTTGGCCAATAAGACCTAAAGCTCACCAGGGCACATGTCGATCTCATCCGTTCAGTGTGGGCTCTGTTGCAGAGATTGCTGGCGGCTGAGAGCGGCCGCCACATGACGGTGCGATGCGGACGCAGGTGGCCCAGATTAGCAGAGTGACTACCAAGCGTTTGCCCGGCAGTGGTTCTCCGAATTGTGGCACCATTCTCTGGCTTGTGGGGAGCGCGGTTATCGCAAGCCAGAACGGGCTCTAGGCGGGCCGCAGTGCTATCCTGGTTGCCCAGAAGGGGGTGGCAGGGCAGGGGGCATGCCGGGCAGCGTGAAGCGAGAGAACCAGGTTGAGCGGCTGCAGGCTATTCGCCTCAGGTACTGCATCAACACCCATCTCGAGGACCAGGGGATCGCCACGCCGGCCCAGATCGGCGCCGCAGTCGGCCTGCCACCCGCTGAAGCGGTCCGGCTGCTCGCCCGCCGGCAGTGGCGGGAAGGCGACGTGGCAGCCCTGCAGGCGGTCGCCATCCGGCTCGGCCTCGACGTATCGCTTGAAGGCCTCGGCCTGCCAGTGGGGCAGGGCAGGGGGCCGTGACGGCAGTTCCGGCGCCCGCCCCCGCGGCCGTACCCCTCGACCGGCCGACGCCGCCGAGACCCGCCGCGCCTATGCCGGCGACTGGCGGTATTTCCACGCTTGGTGCCAGCAGGTCGGCCTGGCGCCGCTGCCCGCCACCCCGGCGACCATCGCCGGCGAGGGGAGGGAGACCTGCCCGGTGCGCACGATCGAGGACTGGTTACGGGCGGCAGGGATCCGATTCTGGCCGGTGTTCCCAAGGGGATCGCGACAGTTCGGCTCGAGCCATAGGCTGTGGCGGTCCTCGTTGATGTAACAGGGACAGATCAGCTATCGGCGTGGCCGGCGGGCGCGCTTGAATGGGGGGGGGACCCCCGGGGAAGATCGGCATGACGACGCAACAGGCCGAGCCACTGCCCGAGGCACCCGACAATCGTTGGGTGGTTCTCGGCTACGTTCTCGGCGTGCGGGTGGCGGTCACCCTCC
The DNA here is from genome assembly GCF_020523605.1 of Roseicella aerolata. GTDB lineage: Bacteria > Pseudomonadota > Alphaproteobacteria > Acetobacterales > Acetobacteraceae > Paracraurococcus > Paracraurococcus aerolatus. The sequence continues at coordinate 6,678 of NZ_JAJAQI010000096.1, forward strand.
AGATGCAGTCCGTCGGGGCCCTTGGCCCGGCCCTGCTCACCGACCCCGATCTCGCACTCGGCTATGCCGGGCTTGGTGCCCTGATCGGGGCCTACATGCTGCCCGGCATCGTCGTCGCCCTGCCGGCAGGCTGGCTCGCCGCTCGGCTCGGCGAACGACGCATGGTGCTGGCCGGCCTCGCGCTCTCGACCGTCGGCGGTCTCGCCCTCGCCGCCGCGCCCGGCTTCGGGACTGCCCTGGTTGTGGCGCGACGATCTGGATGCGAGCAGCGCGACAATCAGGATGAGAGTCTGTGGTCGCGGCGGCTGGATGATTGTCGCGGCGCGACAGGTAGGCAAGCGGTTTTCGGGTGATGCGCGA
>NZ_JAJAQI010000097.1 GCF_020523605.1 Roseicella aerolata
CCTACGGCTTCCTCGTGGCCGAGCGCTGCCTTTTCCCCCCTCAATCCCGCTTCACCGCGCGGCGGCTCAAGACACCTGCGCTATCCAAAGGCTTCCAGCCGCGCGGTGCCGGTCCGGCCTGAGCGCCACGTGCCGCACTCAATCGCCAGCATTCGCCGCCGCCTCACCGTCGGCCTTGTCCACCTCCTCCCGCGCTGCCCCTGCTGCCTGCAGAAACAGCGTATACGGCCAAGAAGCAAGTGACACAGTAAGACTAAGAGCATCTAAAAAAACGCGCTTTGGCGCGTTGTGTGGGGTATGGCGAAGCCCCTTGTACCTGATGACCTCTGGGCGGCCATTGCACCGCTGCTGCCGCCCGCGAAGCCGCGCCCGAAGGGTGGGCGGCCACCGGTGCCGGACCGCGCAGCGCTGACCGGCATCATCTTCGTCCTCAAGACCGGCATCCAGTGGGAAGACCTGCCCGCCGAGATGGGCTGCGGGTCTGGCATGACCTGCTGGCGCCGGCTGCGGGACTGGCAGGCGGCCGGCGTGTGGGCTCGCCTGCACCGCCTGCTGCTGGAGCGGCTGCACGGCGCCGACAGGTTGGATTGGAGCAGGGCCTCGCTGGACAGCGCGTCTGTCCCGGCGAAAAGGGGGGAGCGGCAACCGGCCCGAACCCGACGGACCGCGGGAAAGCAGGCACCAAGCGGCACGTCGTGGTCGATGGCCACGGCACCCCGCTCGGCCTGACGCTCAGCCCGGCAAACCGCCACGACAGCAAGATGCTGGCCGCCACCCTCGACGCCATCCCGCCGGTCCGGCGTCGCCGCAGGCCCGGCGGCAGGCCGCGTCGGCGCCCCGACAAGCTGCACGCCGACAAGAGCTACGACCACCGCTTCTGCCGGGCCGAGTGCCGCAGCCGCGGCATCATCCCGCGCATCGCCCGGCGCGGCATCGAGGACAGCCGCAGGCTCGGGCGGCACCGCTGGAAGGTGGAGCGGACCCTGGCCTGGATGGCCCGCTTCCGGCGCCTCACCATCCGCTACGAACGACGCGAGGACATCCACCTCGCCTTCACTACGCTCGCCGCCGCTCTCATCTGCATGAGGCAAATTAGGCGGTTGTGTTAGGCGCTTTAAGGCCTGGCGTGGCAGCCGGGACGGTGTCCCTCGCCCCGCCCCAAGCATCCTCAGACCTCGCCTTGATCGGCGGCCCCGGGCTGGTTCATGGGGAACCGCAGAACATGCTGTGTCCCGGTCGGCTCGCGCGGCCTCGTCTCGATCTGCCCACCAAGCTGCGCGGCGAGTGCGCGCACCAGCTTGCGCCCCATGCCGCCATGCCGGCGGCTTTCCTGCTCGGCTTCCACCGCAGGCATCTCGGGCAGCCCTATCCCATCATCGGCCACCAGCAGCAGGAAGTCCGTCCCGTCCCGGCGGAAGCCGATGGTGATGGAGCCCACGCGGTCCTCGGGAAAGGCATGCTTGAGCGCATTGGTGATGAGTTCATTGGCGACGAGCCCGACTGTTCCGGCTCGGCTGACGGGCAGCATGTGATCTTCGGCATCGACGAATAGGCCGACTGGTTGCAGGCCAAGCACGCTCGCGCGCAGGCCCGCCACGAGGTCGTCGAGAAAGCCGTGCATACCCACCAGCAGGTGGCCGTCGCGGCGGGCGAGCCGGTCATGCACGGCGGCGACGATACGCACCCGGTCCACCGCCGCGTATAAGGCGGTAGCCACGTCCGGGGCGGCGCCGGCAGCTTGCAGCCGCATGGTGGACATGATGCGCTGCATGTCGTTCTTCACACGGTGCTTGAGCTCTGCCAGAAGCAGGTCCCTCTCGCGCTCGCCGGCCTCGGCCCGGGCACGGGCAGCCTCGGCCTCTCGCCGCGCCGTCTCGACCGCATGGTATGCGTCCTCGGCTTCGATGTAGGCGTCGTGCAGCGCTCCGCTCAGGGCGGCGATGAAGAAGCCGATGGCGGCGAACAGCATGACGCTGATGACGCTCGCCGCATCCGCAAAGGCGAAGCTGTAGAGGGGCTCGACGAAAAAGTAGACGGCGAGCAGCGCGCCCAGGACTGTGGCAGTCACGCCGCTGCCCCGGCCAAAGACCACGGCCGCGAGGATGACGGCCGGCAGGAACAGCATGTAGGGCACGGCGGGAGTTGGACCGAGCAGCAGGTAGCGAAGGCCAAAGGCAGCCAGCACCAGCAGCGCCGCACCGGCCCATCGGACAGGCAGAGGCAGGGCGCGCGTGCGCCGCAAAGGCCGGAAGTACCGCCGCATGGGCATGGGGGTGGGCTCGCAATAGTGAAGGCAGTGGGTTCACGGACGGCCCCGGCCGCGCCACCGAGCCGCGCGGTCTCACAAGCCCAGGACCGGGAGACGCTCGACTCGGTCCCGAGGGGGAGTACCGGCCGTCATGTTACGCTCCCTGACGGCGCTCGTCACACCGGCGGAGGTCACAGGGCTTGATGCACTGCAGGGACGTTGGCCGCAGCAGATCGTTCGAGCGGGCCGCCGCAGCCCGCGGCGCCAGGCGGTATGCTACCCGACCTGAAGATCGCTGCAGATGCGAGACCGGAAACGCAAAAAGCCCCATGACCTCGCTCTGAGGTCATGGGGCTCTTGTGTGTGGGGGAGGGCCTGGGTTGGCTACCCTGGCTGCCCGCCGGGGCCTGTCCTGGCCCGGCAGCGCTGCTCGAGCACCAGGGCCGGGAAGCGGCGGATCCGGCGGCCAGGGTCAATACCGGGGTGGCGGCCTCGGCATCACCCACGCTCTCGGCCACCATCTGCTACGACCGCTACGACCGCTTCCCTCCGCAGCGGCGTCTGATGATCGCGGTTCACTACCGGAGCGCCCGCGCCGAGGCCTTCTGGGTCTAGTGGCAGGAAACAGGTGCTCAAACGGCGGCGTGAAAGCGAGAACAGTTGCGTAGTTCGACCGAACGAATCCTTCACTCAAATAGACATTACTGCGGCAATTCTCTCCCCCTCCTGGTCTGTTTGATGATTTCCTGCCAAGCGGTACTTCTGCCCCGTTTGAGATAATCCGCGAGCCCGCACCACTTGGTGATTCTGAGCCAGTATCGACCATCCAGCAAGACGGTGTGACTTGACCAAAGCTGTCCCGGCGGTAACACTGGTTCCATGATGTGGTTGTGTGCGGCCTTTCGGCGCCATTTGGCGCATGCAGGAAGCCTGATCGCAGGCCTTTAGCCCGGGCCGCGACCGGGCGCTTGGCGCCCATCCGGACCCGGGGACGACCTCTTCCTGAGACGATAGCCAGCGTGGCCGCCTCGCCGTTCCGGCGGGGTGCGCCGCATTGCTCGGAAAGGACGTAGCCTGCCTTGCCCACGACCGACCCGCGGAGCCATCTCCGGCCGCCCGCGCATTGTATCCTACCTTATATCGCTGCTAAAGCCGCACCCGAACCGGATCCCGATGCCGTCCCGGTGCTGGTCTCCCGCGACTACTCCAGACTGAAGATACTGGCTCGACTCTGGCGCCATCCGCACGATCCGGTTGGTCGCACGCTCACCGATACGCTCGACCGTTGCCGCGTAATGCCGCCCGACGCCGTGCCGCCGACCATAGCAGTGCTAGGCGCCCGGGTTGTCTTCGCCATGGAGGACAGCTTCCCAGAGTCCCGCATTCTGGTGATGCCCGGGGATGCTGCGCAAGATGGGTCCGCCCTGGCCGTCTCAACACCGTTCGGCGCCGCACTGCTCGGCGCCGCCGCTGGACAGGCGGTGGAAGCGATTAGGCCTGACGAGCGGCACATCGTCCTGCACCTCCTCGTGGTGGACCACCACCCGGGCCGGCGGCCAGCCGGGACCATGCTACCGGATGGTCACGCGCCGCATGGCACCCCGTGTTCGAGAAGGCATCCGATAACCCGACCTGGGCATGACCTGAAGCAAGCACGGAGAGCGCTTATGCATGAAGTATCCGAGGCGAGGGCTCTGCGCCCGCCACTGGTGATGTCAGCGGAGGACCACGCGCGGCTGGTCGCACTTGCGGAGGTCATCACCCGACGCAGCCCGTTGGTCGCACGCCTACTGATGGAGGAGGCGGATCGTGCCGAGGTGATGCCGGCCGGGCAGGTGCCCGCAGGCATTGTTGCCGTGGGATCGATAGTCGAGTTCCGCGACGCAGCGACAGGCGAGGAGCGCCGGGTACAGGTGGTGCTTCCAGGCGAAGCCGACATTGCCGAGGGGCGCATCTCGGTCTTGTCTCTCGTCGGCGCTGGGCTCATCGGGTTATCGGAGGGCCAATCCATAGACTGGCCGACCCAGGACGGCCGACTCCGGCGCCTTACAGTCTTGCGCGTGGAGGCCCCGGCGCAAGTCACAGGCGGCGGGGACGGCGCCGCGGCTCGCGCGTGACCGTCTGGGGGCGGGGCCCCGCCCCGCTAGGGGTCCTGGTCACCCGACCGCGTCCGCAGGCAGGCGAGCTCGTTGCCCGCCTGCGGGCCGGCGGCATGCGGTGCCTCGTCGAGCCGATGCTGGAAATTATGCCGCTGCCCTGGGAAGCGGGTGCGGCGCTGCACCGGCGGCAGGCCATCCTGCTCACCTCTCCGAACGGGGCCGAGGCGCTGCTGCGCGCCACTGGGATAACGGGGGAGGGGCTGGCCGGCCTGCCGCCGATTCTTGCCGTCGGCGCCGCGACGGCGCGCCCGCTATGGCAGGCCGGCTTGGCAGGAGTTGAGGCGGCAGACGGCACCGCACGGAACCTCTTGCGGCTGGTCCAGGCACGGCTGGACCCGCACTCCGGCCCTATCGCCTATCTCAGCGCCGAGACCGTCGCCTGCGACCTCGCCACCGCCCTGGCCCCGGAGGGCTTCGTCGTGGAGCGGAGCATCGTCTACTCCGCCCAGCCGCCGGCGCGCCTCAGCCCGCGGGCGCGGGACGCCATCTCCGGTGGGGCGATCCAGGTCGTGCCCTTCCTATCGGCGCGCGCGGCCGCCGCCTTTCGCCACCTCCTCGCACAGGAGGGATTGGAAGCGACTTGCCGGGGCATGGTGGGGATCGCTCTGAGCCAGCGCATTGCGGCGGCAATGGCCCCGCTGCCTTGGCGCATGCTGGAGACGGCCGGCCGTCCAGACCTGGACGGGCTGCTCGCAGCACTGTACCGATCCCTGGCATCTGTCGTGGATGAAACTTTCCCGCAACCTACTGCCCCGCACTGACCGCCGCCAGGCCTCGTCGCGCCACAACCTGCGACGCGCCCACTGTCATCGCGCCATGGGCGCTGCCCTACTCGCGTGACGCGGTGGAGGAGAGACGTTTGATGAAGGAATCTAGCATTCTCGATGTGGCGCTCACGCGCCTCGATGACGCTGCGCGTCACCTGCAGATCCACGGTGACGTCCTCGAGCGCCTGAAGTACCCGCGGGAGACCACCAAGGTCCGCCTGATGATCCGGATGGACGACGGCTCCCGGAAGTCCTTCCTCGCCTGGCGCTGCCGCTACGACGATACGCGCGGACCGACCAAGGGCGGCATCCGCTTCCATCCTGCCTCCACGGCCGAGGAGGTGGAAACCCTTGCGTTCTGGATGACCTTCAAGTGCGCGGTAATGAATCTGCCCTATGGCGGCGGCAAGGGCGCCGTGCAGGTGGACCCGCGGACCCTGTCCAAGGCGGAGCTGGAGCGGCTGTCGCGTGCCTACGTGCAGGCTTTCGCCCGCATCATCGGCCCGGACCGCGACATCCCGGCGCCCGACGTCTATACCAATGCGATGATCATGGGCTGGATGGCCGACGAATACGCCAGCATTGTCGGACAGTGCGTCCCGGCCGTGATCACCGGCAAGCCCATCGCGCTGGGCGGCTCGCTGGGCCGCGAGGATGCGACCGCCCGCGGTGGCTACTACCTGGTGCGCCATCTCGCGCGGGAGCTCGGCCTGCAAGGCCGCATGCGGGTAGCGGTACAAGGTTTCGGCAACGCCGGGCAGTTCATCGCCAGCCTGCTGGCAGAGGATGGACACGACATTGTGGCTGTCTCGGACTCGCGCGGCGCGCTGCACTGCCCTTACGGCCTCGACCTGCGAGCACTGCTGCGCGCCAAGGCGGCGGGGCTCCCGGTGAGCGCATTGGCTGGGCAGGGCGGCGCCGTGGCGGTGGCACCAGAGGAGCTGGTCGCGGTGGATTGCGACCTGCTGGTGCCGGCGGCACTCGAGAACATGATCGATGAGGAGAATGCGCGCCGCATCCGCGCGCGGGCCGTCCTTGAACTCGCTAATGGCCCTGTCACGCCGGAGGCGGACCGCATCCTGGAGCAGGCGGGGGTGCAGGTCTTGCCGGACATCCTGGCCAATGCCGGCGGCGTCACTGTCTCCTATTTCGAATGGGTGCAGAACCGCCAAGGCTTCTACTGGACGGTCGAGGAGGTGCATGAGCGCCTAAGGGCGATCGTGGAGCGGGAGGGCCTTCAGGTCTGGGCGATCGCGCAGGAGCGACGGGTCCCGCTCCGCACCGCGGCCTATATCCACGCCCTGTCCCGTCTTGCCAGCGCGATTGAGGCACACGGTACTCAGCCCTTCTTCACGAGTTGACGCCTCGGCAACGGCGGGCAGACTCTTGTCCTGCCGTGACGGGACGCCCGTTCCTCTCGAAGCAACCATACATTGCCGCAGTATCTTGGCTGCCAAGACGCTGGTGGAAATCGCCGATCACGAGGCCGGAGACGCCGGGATACGCGGCGCAGCCACGGCGACGCCAAGGGCCAGCCCTACGGCGCCGTTCCATCCGGCGAGCCGGCCGAAGCTCCAGCCCAGGGCGCTGAGCCCGATCATCTTGGCCGACGGCGCCGGCCTCAGCCAAGCCCCGCAATCGATCGATGGCCACCGGCGCCTCGCCAAGCCCGCACCAGAACAGGATGAGCGCCGCTCTGAACCGCACCGGCTTTTCCGGAGGCACTATCTCTTGAGAGGATAGAGCCATGACGAAGAAGACGGCGGCGAGCTACTCGCCGGAGGTGCGGGAGCGGGCAGTCCGGCTGGTGCTGGAC
>NZ_JAJAQI010000098.1 GCF_020523605.1 Roseicella aerolata
CAGGACGGCCCATCCCATCGCAACACCGTACCTGCCCGAGCCCTCGGGCCTGACGCAGGACGAGATCCGCCAGATCGTCCTCGACCTGATCGGCTGACGGAGGACGGCGGGGCGCGCGGTTCTTCCAGGGGACTGCACCCGCCCCGCGAGGACCAGTCATGCAGCGCCCTGCCCCCACTGCTTCGTGGTCGGCCAGAGCAACGGACCATGTGCCGGCCGTTACGACTGCAACGTCCCGCGCGGCGCCTGCTTCCGAGTGACGGGACGGATCACGAAGCGGCGTTCGGCAACAGCACAACGGCATGCGCGCGTCATACGCGAAAGCCAGTTCCGTCCCGGCCTGGCCCGCCTTCTGGTGGAGGCAGCACCAGGCGGGCCCGCAGCCTGCCTTCATGCCAGCCAGCATGCGGCGGATCGGTCACCGATGTAATCATCCTCCCCGCTCCGGGCCGCGACCATGGCGAGCGCCGGTCCCGCGCCATCCCTCCGGCTGCCGCCGATGCGCGGTGGCGCGGGATCCATCGCGCCCGCCCATGCCCGCATCCGGCCGTGACCACCGCACTCGCCGCGGGCGCCTGCGCCGGCCCCGGCGCTCCGCCCGGCACTGGACCGGCCCGCACCGCTCGTTACCATGCCCGGCCTGCAAGCCAGGGGGAGCCACTGCAATGCGCGCCATTTTCGTCGATGCTAACCCGTCGCTGGCGGCAGTGACCGAGACGCTGCTCCGCCCCGGCGACCTGCCGGTGACGATCCACCGCGATCCGGAGATCAAGCCCGCGGACCTGCCCCGCCTTCTCCAGGGCCATGAGATCGCAATCGACGATCACACACCTTTTCCGACCGAGATCGTGAAGCAGTGCCCGGCGCTGAAGCACATCGTTTTCCTCGGCACCGGCGCGCGCAGCTACATGAACCCGGAGGAGCTGGAGGCGCTCGGCGTCACCGTCCACATCATCAAGGGCTATGGCGACACGGCGGTGGCGGAGATGGCCTTCGCCCTGATGTGGGACGCGGCGCGGCAGGTCGCGATGATGGATGCCGCGGTGCGCGCCGGGGACTGGCCGCGCGTGGTCGGCATGCAGCTCACGGGCAAGACCGTGGGGCTGATCGGCACCGGCGGGATCGGGGCGGAGATGGCGCGGCTCTGCCGGGGGATCGGCATGACGGTGCTGGCCTGGAACCGTTCGCCTAAGGCGATCCCCGGGGTGGAGTTCGTCGAACTCGACCGGCTGCTGGCTGAGAGCGATGTGGTCTCGATCCATCTGCTGCTGAATGACGAGACGCGCGGCTTCCTTTCCCGCGAGCGGATCGCGCAGATGAAGAAGGGCGCGATCCTGGTGAACACCGCGCGCGGTGCCATCCTGGACGAGGTGGCGATGCCCGATGCGCTGGAGAGCGGACATCTGGGCCATGCCGCGCTCGACGTCTTCGAGCAGGAGCCGCTGCCGGCGGGCCACCGGCTGAAGGGCATCCGCAACACGACGCTGACCTCCCATGCCGCCTTCCGGACGCCGGAAGCCAGCGACAACCTGATCGGCGCGGCGCTGGACCATTGCCGGCGGATCGTGAAGGAGAGCAGGTAGCGGCGCGGCCTTGGTCCTGCCCCGCTTCCACGGCTCTTCCTCAGGAAACCTGGCTGGGCCTGCGCATGGCGGAGGCGGTGCTCGCTGGCGCGCGGCACCGTCGCCAGAGGGCGGTGCGGCAGCGGGTGCCCGAATCCGGCCAGGACTTCGCCGGCCGGATGTGGCGAAGAACGTTGTGCGACGGCGGCAGATGGCGCTTCGGCGAGGCAGCCAGCAAGGTCGCCGGCCTCCCCACGAACCGTGGGTCCGATCAATCCAGCCGCAGGCCAAGCTCTCGGATCAGCGGCCAATAGATCGCGCGATCCGCCTCGATCAATGCGCGGTACTCGGCGGCGCCGCCGGTCAGCGGCTCCAGGCCGATCTCACGCATGCGTGCCTGCACCGGCGCCTCCGCCAGCGTCTCGGAGAGCGCCTGGGCGAGGCGCGCGGCGGCGGCCTCCGGCGTGCGGGCGGGCGCGGTCAGGCCCTGCCAGGCATAGGCCTCGAAGCCCCCGAGGCCGGCGGCCTCCGCCACCGTCGGCACTTCCGGCAGCGTCGGATGCCGGGCCGGGGAGCAGACGGCGAGCGGGCGGATGCGGCCGCTGCGCAGCGCCTCCCCGCCCGCCGCCACATCCACCACCGCGGCCTCCACCGTGCCGGCCATCAGATCGTTCAGCACCGGCGCCATGCCGCGATAGGGCACGTGGTTGAACCTGACGCCGGAATCCCGCGCCAGCCGCTCCATCGCCAGGTGGTGCGGGCTGCCGATGCCCGGACTGCCATAGTCCACCCGGCCCGGCTCGGCCTTTGCGCGGTCCAGCAGCGCCCGCAGCGTGGTGGCGGGGGAGGCATTGCGGACCGCGACCACCAGGTGGAAGCGCGCCATCAGGCCGAGCGGGCGCAGGTCGCGGTCCAGGTCGAAGGACAGGTTGCGGTAGAGGGCGGGATTGAAGACCAGCGTCTCGTTGCCGGCGGTGAAGACGGTGTGGCCATCCGGCTCCGCCCGCGCCGCCGCCTCGGCAGCGATGTTGGTCGCGGCGCCGGGGCGGTTCTCCACCACCACGGGCTGGCCGAGCCTCTGCGCCATGCCATTGGCGAGCAGCCGTGCCAGCACATCCGTGCCGCCGCCGGCGGGGTAGCCGACCAGCCAGCGCACCGGGCGGTCCGGCGACCACTGGGCATGCACGGCCAGCGGCATCGCGGCAAGCGTGGCGGCCAGCGCCGCGCGGCGGGTCGGCATCATCTCGGTGTCTCCTCCTGTGCTTCGGGCGGGTCACGGCGGCAAGGCGGCGGCTCCCCAATTGGCATGGCACCCCCTCGGGTGGGCGGGCGGCGGCCGCACCGGGCCCCATTGCGGCTTCGCGCGGATGAAGGTGGGCAGCGCATGCCGGGGCGGCCGCCACCCGGATCAGGCCAGCCGCACGGGCAGCTTCAGGAAGCCGCGGAAGCGGGCGCGGCCCCCGCGCACCGGCGGGCCAGCCGGCGCATAGCGCGGAAAGCGCGCAAGAAAGCGGCCGATCGCCACCCGCCCCTCCAGCCGCGCCAAAGCAAGGCCGGCGCATTGATGCGCGCCGGCGGCGAAAGCGAGATGGCGGTTCGGCATGCGGCCGATATCGAAGCGCTCGGGGTCCGGGAATTGCGCCGGGTCGCGGTTGGCGGCGCCGATGCAGAGCGTGATGAGCGTGCCGGGCGCCACCTGGACGCCGCCGATCTCGGTCTCCGCCATGACGCCGCGGTTGCCGAGCTGGTTGGAACTCTCGAAGCGCAGCACCTCCTCCACCGCGCTGCCGATCAGGCCGGGCTGTTCCAGCAGCCGTGCCTTCTCCGCGGGAAAGCGCAGCAGCGCCTCCAGGCCGTTGCCGATCAGGTTGGTGGTGGTCTCGTGCCCGGCATTCAGCAGGAAGATGCAGTTGTGCAGCAGCTCCGTCTCGGTCAGGCGCTCGCCGCTCGCCTCGCCCTGGATCAGCCGCGTCAGCACATCGGTTGCCGGGTCGCCGGGTGCCGCCCGGCGGCGGGCGACCAGGGTACGGAGATAGGAAAGGAATTCAGTGACGGCGGCATTGCCGCGCGCCGCGGCCTGTTCCGCCACCACCGGCTCCAGCGCGCCGAGGATGGCGAGCGACCAGTCGCGCAGCGGCCCGCGTTCCCCTTGCGGGACGCCAAGCAGGTTGCCGATGACCTCGATCGGGATGGCGGCGGCATAGTCCTCGATCAGGTCGGCCTCGCCATGCTGCTCCCCCTTGGCGGCCATGGCGTCCAGCAGCCGGTCCACCAGCGCCGTGAGCGCCGGCTCCATCCCCGCGATGGCGCGCGGCGTCAGCGCGCCCATGATCAGCCGGCGGACGCGGGTGTGCAGCGGCGGGTCGTTGAAGACCAGGCTGGTGGTGTGGTGCTCGTAGAGCGGGGTCGGGCCGAATTTCGGTGCGAACTCCACCCGCTTGTCGGAGGAGAAGGTTCGCGTATCCCGATAGGTGCGGTCGAGGTCGGCCCAGCGCGTGAGAAACAGGGAACCGTCCGGCATGCGCCGGACCGGGTCATGCTCCCGCAGCGCGCGATAGGTGGGGAAGGGATCCTCGTAGAAGGAAGGCGCCAGGGTGCGCAGGTCGAAGCGCGCGGCCAGCGCCTTTGCCTCCTCGCTCGCCACCATGGGCTGCCCTCCCTGTCCCTGACCGGATGAAAGCGCCGGCGGCGGACCGGCGTCAAATCACTGCCGGCCTGGGCTGCCCCTCCCCCGGGGGCCAACAATCCTGGTCCACCGGCATCAGCACCGGCACCTGCAGGCAGAGGCTCTGCGCCGGCAGCACATCCCGCCAGTCCGAGATCAGCTTGCGACAGGCGGTGCCGACCCGGCGCGGCTTGCGGTCGAGATCATGGAGACCGAGCGGGTTCGCCCGGCCGTTCCGCTCCCTGAGGGCCGTACCCCAGTCCATCTGGTCGGTCGGGGAATGTCAGGTGAAACCGACGATCGGCACGTCGTCATTGTGCAGGCGCAGCACGTTCGTCCACTGCTTCCAGAGCCAGAACACCGCCTCGTCGGTGCGCGGCCCCTCCCGCAGGTTGGTTTCGGTGTGCATCATCGGCAGGCCGACCCCGGAGAGAACCATGGCCCTGGCGGCGGGCAACCTCCCATTCGGTGCCTGACCCGGAAGCCCCGATTGCAGAATGGGCTCTGGCAGCCTCACCCGACGATACCGGATCGAATACAGCGCGCCACGCAACACGCACCTGCCGCACCCCCGCCTCCATATTTTGTGTTGGTTATTATTGGGGTTCTTTACCATCCTGTGACGGGAAAACAGCCTCGTTTTGTGTGCACCTATCAGCGGCTTTTGGAACGGATCGCAGAGACCTCCCGGGCTTGTGGCAGCCGGCCGGCGTGTTGGGGCAAAGGCAGGACACGCCGCGGCGATCTTGGACACCAAACCGATCGTGCGGGGCGCAGGACAATGTCTGATGGGACGAATGATCCGGGGTTGTTCGACGGGCTTGCCCAGCGGCCAGGTGATGCGGGCAGCGAGCCGGCCAGCCCAACGCCAGGCTTGCAGCCGGCCGGCATGGCCGAGCCACCGATGAGCCGCGCAGGCGACATGTCCTGGTCCAACCAGATCCGCCGATATCTCCGTGCCCATCCGAGGCTGGTGCGGGTAGCGCCAATGCCGAGAAAGTCGTGAACCGCGTCAATAAGGCGCCGGGCGGTGCGAGGGGGCCTTCCGTGCCAGCCCTGAGCCGACACGCCCCGATCTCGGCGCGCGCGCGGCTTCCACTCCTTGCAGGCCTCGCCTCCGCCAGCGCCGGGCTCCTGGCCGTCGCCTCCCGCGACGCCGGCGCGCACGCCGCGGCGGATGGCCCGCGCCTTCTGGTCTATTACGGGCGGGCCGGCCAGGACGCGATCCGGCAATACGATCTTGCCGTCCTCGACAGCGACATCGATGCCGAGATCGAGCACTGCCGGAGGCCGGGCGGCGTCCTGCTGGGCTATCTCAGCCTCGGGGAAGTCCATGGCGGCCGTTCCTATGCGCCGGAGCTGGAGCGCGAGGGGCTGCTCTTCGATCCCAACCCGAGCTGGCCCGAGGCAAGGCTGCTCGATACGCGGTCGGCGCGATGGCGCGAGAGGGTCGTGGAGCAGCTCGTGCCCGCCATCCTGGCACGCGGCTTCGACGGCCTGTTCTTCGACACCCTCGACAGCGCCGAGGCTCTGGAGCAGCACGACCCCGCGCGCTTCGCCGGCATGGTGGCGGGCGCCGCCGGCCTGGTCCGGGCCGTGCGGCGCCGATTTCCCGGAACCCCTATCATGATCAACCGCGGCTATGCGGTGTTGCCGCACATTGCCCAGCAGTTCGACATGCTGCTGGGCGAGTCCGTCTACACCACCTTCGATGCCGGTGCGCACACCTACCGCCCGATGCCCGAGGCCGGATATGCCTGGCAGGTCGAGCGCATGCGAGCAGCATGGGGGCGCGACCGACGCCTGCGCCTCTTCTCGCTCGACTACTGGAATCCGGAGGACCGGGAGGGCATCGCGCGCATCTACGCCATACAGCGCGCGAACGGCTTCGCCCCCTATGTGGCCACCCCTGACCTCACCCGCATCGTGGCCGAGCCATGACCCAACCGATCGCCCTGTCGGGCACGCGATTGCCCGTCCTCGCCCTTGGCGCCGTCGCGGTTGCCCTGAGCCTGGCCCTTGTCCCGCGCGGGTGGGAGCTGGCGCAATTGAGCATGGAGGCTGGCGACCCCTGGCGCGCCGTCGCCATCCTGGAGGCCAAGGTCACCGCCGGCGACCGTTCGCCGGCAACGATCGCGGCGCTCGCCCGCGCCCGCGCCGGCATCGGCGATGCCGCGGGTGCCGCGCAACTGCTCGAAGCCCTGGTTGCGGAGCGGCCGCGTGATGCCGCGGCGCTCGGCGCGCTCGCGGAGGTCCAGCGCAACGCGGGACGCACAGGGGGGCTGATCCGTACTCTGGAGCGGCTGCAGGAGATGGCGCCGACGGTCCCGCGCCAGCGCGAGCTGGCCAGGCTCTACGCTGCGGCCGGCCGCAGCGCGGATCAGCTCGCGCTCCTGCGTGATCTCGTCGCCCACGCGACGGCGGAGCCGAATGACTACCTGTGTTGATTGCCACTGAGAGCTGACCCGGGATTGCCATGAGGATTTGACCCGGGTTGTGGCTGGAAGTTCGGGGTTTTCGGCTTCTGTCAGGTGGGTTGTGGCCTCCTTTCGTGCTTGGC
>NZ_JAJAQI010000099.1 GCF_020523605.1 Roseicella aerolata
CCTGCCAAGCGGGATCCGGTGGGCCGTCGAGCGCCTGTTCGCCTGGCTCAGCTGCTATCGCCGGCTCAACATCGTGTATGATCGTGCGCCCGACCTCTTCGCCGCGCACGTCTGGATCGCAATGATCTCCATCATCTCACGTAGGCTCGTGGCACAAACCCAGGCGCAGTAAGGGATCTATTCGCGTACAGCGTCTTACGCGGCTCGTCTATGTGGGGCAGACCGGGCGGACCCTGCGCGAACGCCTGCTCTCGCTGGCCGCCGGCGCCAACGCCGAGGAGTGCCCCTTCGACGACCCCCACACCGCAGCGCCGCATCTCTGGCTGCTGCGGCGGCTGGACGGTGCCCGGCTTGAGTGCTCCTGCGCCCCCGTCGCCGGCGACGTGCAAATCCTTCGGGGCACCGAGGACATGCTGCTCTGGCGGCACCGGATCAAGACCGGCCTGTCGGCCGAGGCCAACTATGGGCGCTTCTACCCGGGCTATGCCCGGCCGACGAATCGCTGGATCATCCGTGCGGCCAATCCGGCACCCGCACCCCGGGCCGCAGGGCGGTGCCGCTGTCCGAGGGCGAGGCCAGGATCGACTTCACCACGTCAGGGCCGGCACTGCAGGGCGAGGCGGGACCGCTTCAGGCATCCTGGTGGCAGCGGGCGCCGCTCACCGAGGCACGATCCCTGCCGTCTACTACATCCACGATCGCGGTGCCGATGAGCCGTTCTATGTCGGCGAGAATGCGTCTCTGCTGGCACGGGCCCTGACACATGCCACCGCGTCTTGGCCCCTCCGGGAGCCCTGGCTCGCTTACCTACCCTTGCCCGAGGGGACACCGAAGCACGTGCTGCGGGAGCTCGAGAGCGATCTGCTCGGCTGGCACTTTTGGCGGACCGGCCGGGCACCGCTCGCCCAGTACAGCGTGCAGCCGAAGCAACCGCCCGCCGCAGCCAGGGGGGCGGCGGGGTGACCGATTTCCTGGCCAAGGCCCGACGCTCGACGCCAACTGTCGCGCCGTCATCCAGTTTGGCCGCAACGTGGCTTCCTACAAGTTCGCCCTCGCCAAGACCCTGATCGGGCTCGCCGAGCGCGTGCCACGGATTAAGGACAGCATGCAGCGGCAATTCACCGCAATGCGCCGATTGTGCGCCAGGAATTCTGGATACAGCTTCAAGTCGCTCCGAAGCTTGAATGGCCCCTTTGATGAAGTTCCTCACTCGGCCGGATCTCGACGAGGCAATCCGAGATGTCCTCCTCGGTAAGCGCGTGCGATGCGCAGTCGCATTCTGGGGGAGAGGAGCCGACGAGCTCTTCAGCAGGTCGGCTCACCCCGAGCGCGAGGTGAAGATTGTCTGCAATCTGAAATCCGGCGGCACCAACCCAGCAGTGATTCGCAAGTTGGTCAAGCAGGGTGCCCTGGTGCGCCAGCGCGGCGACTTGCATGCGAAGGTCTACGTAAGCGACCGCGGCGCAGTGGTCACATCCGCGAATGCGTCCGCGAACGGGATGGGTCTAGAAAGCAGCGAAGCAATCGGCTGGCTGGAGGCAGGCGTGGTCATCCCTGACCCCTCCGCTCCTGCTGCTTGGTTCGAGCAGATCTGGCCGACGTGCCATGAGATCACGCCCTCGGACCTGAAGGTCGCGCAAGCCGCTTGGCAACGGAGGCAGAGAGCAAAACCGACACTCAAATCCTTCGCAGAGTTCGACACCGAAGCCGCAGAGCTGCCATTGATCGACTGGTACAGCAGCGACGCCGACTGGAAGACCGACAAGGCGTCGGTGCGGGAACAGATCGGCGTGTACGATGACGCGGTGGAAGACGCCATCTCAGATGGTCTCGACCTGCCACCCGGCGACGAAGGAGCATGCTTTCGGCACGGGCGCTGGGTGCTGAGGTGGCGTCGAATTGGGGGGAAGAAGATCGGGAAGCGCACCGGCCTCTATTGGACCTGCCTCGATCGCGTCGTAAAGCAGGCCTTCCGCTACAGGCTCGACGATGGGAAGCTGGGGCCGTCGCTCGATGTCGCTCTGGCCTTGAGCAACCCTCCTCCGCAGCCGTTCGACGTCAGGGACCCCCTGTTCCAGCAGGCCTTTGCGGAAACGATCATGTCGGAAGCCTTCGAGCGGCTGCGAGACGACTTTGACGAGCAGGTCGCATGGCAGGCCCCGCGACAAGAAATCACGCGTGCGTTCTGGCAGGCTACGAAGGCACGATATCTGGTGTTGGTGAGCGGAATCGCCTCACCGCGGAAACCTGCTCCGGGCTGAGCGGCTGCAGCGTGTGCTCTGCCTTGACATGCGCCCAGCGATGGCAGGTCGGGCATAGCACCGCGAACATCTCCGGCGACGACAACTGCTCGCCGCGTGCGAGCGGATCCCGATGGTGAGCGTCGAACAATGCGGCCAGCGGGTCCGCCAGGCCACACGCCTCGCAGACGACGAGCCCCCCGTTGCGTGCCCTGTTCTCCTCCTTCGCCGCAGACGATAGGCGTGGGTCGCGCTCCAGGCGGATGCTTTCCTCCCGGATGCGCCTACCTTCCTCGCGGGAAAAGCGGCAGCGGGGATAGTCGCTGCCGCACAGCCGCGGCGCGGGTGGATCCAAGAAGCCCGGAAGGTTCGGCACCTCCCAACACCGCCGTACCGGCATCGTCCGGAGGGCCTCCCACAGTCGCCCGACACGCTCGTCGTCGCGTCTATTGCCGTCGTAGGCGTTCGCCAAGATGCGGCGGTCCTTGAATTCGAGATCCGCCAGAAGGTGAGGCTCGCCGACAATGGAGTAGATCTCGGTGAGCACGACCGCCATCGGCCATTGCGCGAGCCTTTGCAGGAGGTTCGGATCGCGCACGAACGCCTTCGTCTCTCCGAACGCCTTCGACACGCGGACGAGCTACAATACGCGGCCATCCAGCTCTGGGGCGACCTGTGCGCCTCCACCGATCGTCACCAGGAACGGTTGGTCTACGGCCAGTTCGGCCGTCCAACGTGCCAAGCTGAAGTGACCCTTGTCCTTCTTCGCGGCATCACCTTGCGAACCGAAGCACATGACGGGTTCGGTGGAGCGACCCCAGACCGCCTTTACCCCTATGAGCTGGTCTGCCGTTGCCACGATTTCACCAAAGGTCAGCACGCGGCACCCTGAACTCACTTACCACCGGATATGATGCACCTACGCAAGCTCTTGCCAAGACCAAGCCACCTCGTACTCGCAGTCCTGCGCCGCCCCAGTGTGGCGGGCCACTATCGGCGAGCAGGCCTCCATGCGCAGCGCCCGGCCGATGATGGCCGAGCCATTGGTCTCGTTCAGGAAGGGATGGCCACGTTCGGGTCGAGCTGGCGCAGCTCGAAGTTGGGCGCGTCGAAGACGTGCCGGTTGTGGTTGGTGTAGGCCCCCGGCTCGGCCGAGAGGCGGATGCCGAAGCGGTCCAGGCCAGGGTTGATGCCGGTCGCCACCGCGAAGTGGCCGCCGTAGTAGCGAACCAAGGTGTTCCAGGCGGTGGCCGTCGCGCAGCGGATGTCGAGGCCGATGTGGTTGTTCAGGAAGCGGTTCAGATGCAGCGTGCTGTCCTCGAAGCCGCGGCCGTCCCCGAGGGTGCGCAGGCCGATGGTGAAGCCCTGCGCCAGGCGGACATCCAGCACGCTGGCATCGAGGTTGCGGGCCAGGATGCCGATATCGGCCTCGCTGCTCCAGTCGGATTGGATCTGCCGCACCACCTGCAGGTTGGCATAGAGCGTCTCGCCGTTGCGGACCGTCCCGCCATCCCCGAGGGTCAGCACCGTCGCGGGCGTGGTGCCGGTGTAGCGGAGCACCCCGCGCATGATCAGGCCGCGGGCACCACCCCCGAGTACCACGCCGGCGGAGACGTTCCAGGTGCCGGGCGGGATGACCGCCATCTTGCCGTCCGCCGCGGCGCGGTCGAAGGCGGCCTGGATGGCGGCACGGTCGTCGGCCACGCCGTCCCCGAGCCCGCCGAAGTCGGCGGGCAGCGCCCACCATCCCGAAGATCCCGCCCGCCGAGGTGCTCGGGCCCGCTGGCGCTGACGTCCGGCTGCGGGTGGAGGGGCTGGCCGGCCTGGTTCGCGACCTCACCGCCATCGCGCCTGAGGCACTGAGGGCGGTGGCATGACGCCGGCGACCAGCATCACGATCCGGGTGCCGCTGAAGATACGGCGCCGGCCGGGGCGGAAGACGGTGGTCACGCCGGTGCGCGACAGCGGCGAGCCGCACCGAAGATGCCTCAAAAACAAGGCGTTAAACCTTGTTGGAAAAATCGGGCTACCCTCAAGGTCCGGAGACTCTCTGGCATTTAGGAGAGAAAACCCGCCCTCGTTCCGCTCTTGCACCCTCAAGGTCGCAGCCGAAAACCGCAGGGAACCCGCGCGTCAGCGCGGTGCCTTGGTAAGGAGAGACAGGTTGTAAGGGAACCGACTGGAGCAGCGGTGGGAACCCGAATACGAAATTCTCTGGGTAAGTTGTCGCTATTTTTGTTACAAATCGAGGCAATCTGACTTAGTTTCATTCAGCTTATGGTTATCGATCGAATTTTCGTGTCTCACCTCCTTCCGGGGTTGCATAGAGCTGACTACCATTGCTCCGGGGATTGGGGGGTGCGCAGTGGCAAAGTCGGCAAAGTCGTCGTGAGTGCCACTTCGATAGATCGCGCCGCCTTCCTGCGGGAGGCTACACGCGCAGCAGCTGAAGCTATCGCACGACGTCTACAAGCCGCAGATGCGCCGCCGTTTATCGGCCAGCTTCCGCTTCTCCCAGCCGAGCGGTCAGCGGCGATCGATCGCTTCCGACACTTCCAGGATCCCTTTGCAGCTCTTTGCCGCTTGCTAAAGCACCAGCCACCCCTCGCGCTCTCATTGCTCGCCGGCGAGATCGCCGGCCAGCACGATGCCGAGGCTGATGACCACAGTGTGTTTGGCTACCTTGAAAAGCTACTCGGGCCGCGGAAGCCTAAGCTGAGTTCTACAGAGCGCGAAGAGCTCGTGCTTGCGTTCCGTCAGGCAGCAGTTCGCTTGGGCCTCACGGTGCAGCGACAGCGCCGCCCCGACGACCGACAGTGGCGGGTGAACGAGCTGGTATTGCAGGGCGGAGCGCGTCGGGGTCATGCGCACGCGCTGGCAGACGCATTCCAACGAACAGAGCGTGCGATCGGCCTGCCGGACCCGTCGGACACCGCCGATTGCGTTCGGTTCTGTCGTGCCGCAGCCGAACGTGTGCTGAACACGCCGCGGCTGAAAATGATTCTGGAGAACGACCAGACCGGCTGGCACGCTGCACTCTATGCCCGGCTGCGCCGCGGCGATCCTTTGGGCGAGTCGCGAATCGGACCTGCCTTGGCGGCCGAGCTTGAGGCTTACGCCACGCGGCCGGTCTCGGCGACGCGGAGGCGACCCGAACTTGTGCTGCGGGGCCTCGACCTCTGTCTCCACGTGCCTCCGGGTGAACCGGTCGCGATCGATGACGGTGACCGCGAGCTCGTTATGCACGGTGGCGACCTGGTTATAAGGACGCCCTGGCCTCCCGCAATCCGGTGGCGATCGGGCGAGACCTCGTGGCGAGCAGTTGGTGACTGGCTTGGCGCACCGGACATCTGCGCTGCGTTTGGGGCGGAGAGCGGCCGCTTCTTGGGAACTGCGGCACCGGGTGAACGGCTCGAGATTTCACCTGGCAGTATAGTCCTCGTTTCCCGCCGCGGCTTCGACGTGGACGGGGAGCCCGCGGACGCCATTCTGGGCGGCGTCCGCATTGCCTGGGTCTCTGTCGAGCAGTGCGAAGCTTCGCTCAGCTTTCCGGGCGCGCCGTCCGCGATTATCGCGCCGCGTCCAGAGCGGCGCATTTCGCTCGGACCATACGTCGCCCGCGATGCCGAAGGCGTCGTGCTACTTGGCGCATCGACTGTGGCTACCGTCAACGTGCCCGGCGAGGCTGGCGCCCGGCTTGTCGCTCAACTCTGGCTCCGTCACCCCGCCCTGCCACCGACGGGCATGCGGGTCGAGGCAACGCTGGACGACGACGGCCTGGCACAAATCCCGGTTGGCAAGCTGCTCCCACAGTCGGGTCCGGCAGGGCGCCTTCAGGCCGTGCTCACCCTGCCCGGCGAAGAACGTGCCCTCGTCGCCGCATCCGCCTGGTATTGGCCAGGCCTCGAACGCTTCGACGGGTGCCGCTTCCACGGTCCCGCGCCGGCCAACCTGCTGGAGACTGCCTGCCGCGGCATCCACCGATCGCCGGAAGGGATCGCCATCGCGGGCGACGGGGATCGACCCGAGGTCCTGATCGCGCTCGGCACGGGCACGTTACGATTCACGGCGCCTGGCGTCTATGTCGCGCTGGAGCGCCCTGGCCTCCCACCCGAGTCCGCGGCCCCGCTTCCGGCGGGGACGACAATCACGCTAGGCGGCAACCTGGCCTGGACCCTCAAAGTCACATGCGACAACCCAAACGCGGTCCTTGAGGTGGGACGGCAGGCGGACACCCAGGCATTCGCCAGGACCAGCGTTCGCCGCATCAGCTTCGGCTCTCTCCTTGGCGTCCTTGACGAGGGGGACGGAGAGTGTTGATTGCCACTGAGAGCTGACCCGGTTTGGGGTTAAGTTGCCACTGAGAGTTGACCCATGTTCGGACGCTAGCCTCGGGCCTTTGGTCGGGGGCGGTGGGAGTGTTGGACATGGCG
>NZ_JAJAQI010000100.1 GCF_020523605.1 Roseicella aerolata
AGAACGGGTGGGCGCTCGCCTGCATGGCCCCGCCGGTCGGGCTACGCCCTCCCGACGGCGCCATGCAGGCGTTTCTCATCCAGATCGCCGCGCGTTCTCACCCTGATCGCCGCGCAGCAATCGTCTCTTCGCGCGCTTCTGCGAGGTGCGGCTGCCCGAGGGTGCGGGCGACTTCCGGCTGATCGACCGCCGCGGGGTGGAGGTGCTCCGTTCCCTCGGCGAGCGGGCGCGCTTCTCGAAGGGGCTCTATGCCTGGATCGGCTTCAAGTCGATCGGCGTGCCCTTCATGGTCGAGGAGCGGCGGCATGGCCGGACGAAGTGGAACTACGGCAAGCTGTTCCGCTTCGCCTTCGACGGCATCACCTCCTTCACCACCATGCCGCTGCGGGTCTGGACCTATTTCGGCTTCGCCATATCGGTGGCCTCGCTCCTGCTTGCCGGCTTCTACATGGTCCGCACCCTGCTCTTCGGCACCGACCTGCCCGGCTTCCCCAGCCTGATCGTGTCGGCGATGTTCTTCTCCGGCGTGCAACTCATGTCGCTTGGCGTCATCGGCGAGTATGTCGGCCGCATCTTCGCGGAGGTGAAGGGTCGTCCGCTCTATGTCGTGGCCGACCGGGTGGGCGGGCCGGCCCTGACGGCGGGTGGTCCGGACCGCGGCGATCACGCCCTGCTGCGCCAGGCGCTGGCGCCGGCGCTGGTGCCGGCCGGCGGGAACAGCTTCTCCGGGCCCTGAACCGGTGTCTCCCTGGTCTCCGGAGCGGCTCCCCGCCGAGCCGCCGAGCGATGGCGGGCGCGCGGTGGGGTTCCGCCCACTGGTGCTCTGCGCCGATGATTACGGCCTGACGGAGGGCGTAAGCCGCGGCATCCTGGCGCTGGCGGAACGCGGCCGCATCTCCGCCACCGGCGCCATGGCCAACATGCCGGGCTGGCCCCGGCTGGCGGCGCCGCTCCGCGCCCTGGGGCATGGCATCATCGGGGTCGGCCTGCACCTGAACCTGACGACGGGCGCGCCGCTCGGCGCCATGCCGGGCCTCGCGCCGGCCGGCGCCTTCCCGCGGCTGGGCGCGCTGCTCCGGCAGGTCCTGCCGGTGCGGGGTGCGACCCGGGCGGCGATGGAGGGAGAGCTGGCCGCGGAGATCGCGCGGCAGCTCGACGCCTTCGAACAGGCCCATGGGGCGATGCCGGATTTCGTGGACGGGCACCAGCATGTCCATGCCCTGCCCGTGGTGCGGCAGGTGCTGCTGCGGCTCCTCTCGCAGCGCTACCCGGCGGGCAGGCGGCGCCCCTGGCTGCGCGACCCGTCCGATGGCCTCGCGGCGATCCTCCGGCGCGGCGTCTCGGCCGACAAGGCCGTCATCGTCGCCCTGCTCTCCGCCGGCTTCCGGCGCGACGCCCGCTCCGCCAGCTTCGACACCAATGAGGGCTTCTCGGGTTTCAGCCCGCTGCAGGCCGCGACCCCGGCCGCGCGGGTGCTGGAGCGCGCGCTGCTGCGGCTGGGGCCGCGCCCCCTCATCATGTGCCATCCCGGCCATGTGGATGCGGCGCTGCGCGCCCTCGATCCCGCGGTCGAGAGCCGGCCGCTGGAGCTTGCCTATCTCGCCTCGGCAGATTTCGGGGAATTGCTGGCCAAGCACCGGATCAGGCTCGTTCCCCGGCCCTGACAGGGGCGCGCGGAGGGGGGGCGCCTGGCCGGGCTGAACCGGCCGGGCGGCGGGCCAGACCGGTCCCATGACGCCGTGCCACGCACTCGCCAAAGGGCAGGAGTCCCGGCAGGCGATTGACGCCGCCGGTCCTGCGGGTGGTGCGGTGCCCTCCCAACCTCGGGCGCCAGAGGCGGCATGGCGGCGGGGCGCACGCCCCGAAAGCCGGCCAGGGTGGGCCTTCAGCGAGCTGCGTTCAGACCGGAACGCCAATCCCTTGGAGGGCGTCTCGCTTTCGGGCGCCGGGGCGGGGCCGTTGGCTTCGCTCCGCAAAGACTGCGGGGTGCCCCGCTCACCCCCTGCGCGCGATCCGCGCCCGGCCGCGCCGTCAGCCCTCTCGGGGCCTCATCCGCCTGTGCCTGGAGCCAATCTCGGCTGAGCGGGGTCCCTCGGCCGAGATCATGGCCTCGTTCAGGCAAGGGCGGGACTGCCGGGCGCATCACTAGGCGCGTCCGGCAGTCCCGACCCAGGGGGCCTCTCCTCGGAAGGCCGTGGCCTACCGGATGACCCGGTATAGCTGAGCGAAACCCTCACCCGCCACGTGCCGCAGCCGCGGGTGGTCCGGCATCGCCGTCGCGCCGGCATTCAGCCGCAGCACGTAGTCATAGCGTATCGGCCAGGCGCGTGCCTTGCACTGCACCGGCTGGTGCGGGTCGTAGGCGCATGGCTCCGTGGCCGGCGGGTAGTGCTCCGCCTCCACCAGTTCCGGGGTCAGCGACAGGTGGCCGTCCACCTGGTGCAGGCTGGCATAGGCCGGCGCCACGGCCAGGGGCTGCCGCCCCTTCGCGGCGAAGATCATCGGGAAGAAGGCGTTCCGCTCGATCAGGACCACCGCCGGCAGATGCGTATAGGCGATGCTGCCGAAGAGCATCCGCTGCGCGCCCCCTTCCTGCGGCTCGACATGCCAGGGGGAGGTGCCGTCCCGCACCGCCAGGACCCGCGCCCCCGGCTCTATCGGTGCGATGGCGGCGCGCATGTCCCGCAGCAGGCGTTCCTGGTCGTGCCATTTCCAGCTGGTCGCCGCGCCCTGGCCGGCCAGCAGCAGCACCCCGGCGGTCAGCGTGGCCTGGGCGAGCCGCGGCGGCAGGCTGGGCCGCAGGCCCGCGACCGCGACCAGCGCCAGCGGCACGCCCAGCCGCTGGAACACCAGCCCGTTATTGTCGGTCCAGGCGGGCAGCAGGAAGAAGGCGAGCGCCAGGGTCCCGCCGGCGAGGATCGCGGCGGGCGCCACGGCGAGCCTTCGCCGCAGCAGCGCGAGGCCGATGATGGCGAGGAAGAGCAGGCCGGTCGGCAGGGCCAGCCAGGCGACCGGCGAGGCAAAGGGCGAGACCAGCCATTTCACGCGCGTCTTGAGATAGGTCGGCAGGCCATGAGCGAAGGTCTGCCGGATCATCTCGGCGAGGTCCAGGCCGCCGACCCCGCTGCCCTCCGGCCCGAAGAGCAGGTGGAGCGCGGCCGGCACCCCGGCCATGGCGGCGAAGAGAGGCACCTGTCCCAGCAGGCGGCTCGGGCTGCTCCGGTCCCGGACCAGCACCCCGGCACCCGCGACCATCACCAGCAGCCCGAAGGCCACCAGATGCGACAGCAGGCAGGCGACGCCCCACAGCGCCGCGAGCAGCCAGGCGAGGGGGCCGGAGCGCACTTCGCGGATCGTCCAGGCCGCGCCGAGCAGCGCGACGCCGATGTCGAGCACATAGTTCAGCAGGCCGATCTGCAGCAGCGCATTGTAGGCCATGAGCGCGCTGATCCAGGGCCAGGCATCCTGGCCGCCCCACCAGGCCCGGTGCAGGGCGACGCAGCCGAAGACCGGCACGAGGATGGCCGCGGCCACGAAGAGCCGGCCGGCATCGTAGAGCGGGAGCCACTGCACCAGCGGCACCAGCAGCAGATCCATCGCCAGATTGGGGATGAGCGACCAGTTGGCCTCGAACATCCGGGCGAGCACCGGGTCGGTGGCGAGGCCCGCCAGGACATGGATGCGCGCGAGGTGGTTCGGCAGGTCGACCAGCGGCGGCAGGCTGGTGGCGAGCAGCGGGATCGTCAGCGCCAGGGCGATGGCGATCCAGACCAGCCGCGGCAGGGCGAGCGCCACGGGCCGAGCACCCGCACCGGCCAGCCCCATCCGCGCGGCGCCGAGCATCCCGGCCTCCGCAAGGCTGGCTTCGGGATGCGGCGCATCGCCTCGGGCAGGGCCGAAGGCATTTCGGCGGATCGCCCCGCCGGCGGACAGGCTGGGGCCCGTCGAGGCGGGCATCACTCCCTCGGTCGACGTCATCGGTGCACTCTTGTGATGGATAGGAATTAATATGGAAACAAACCGAAGTTCTGTCCCATCACGTCAGTTCCAGAATCGGCACGACCGGATCGCGCCTGCGCGTGCGCCGGGGCTCATCGGACGGGGTGAGGGCGGCCCGGGGCGCTTCAGAGGGAGGACGCGCTGGCGCCGGGATGTCTTGCGCCCCCGGGCTGACCGCGGAGATGGCGGGGCGGCGGGGCTACGGAGCCGGGAGCGCCGCCTGCCTTCCGCTGGCACAGGATGACGACCGGGGCGGAACAGCGGCAGCCCGGCCCCCTTAGCTCCCCGCCCCTCCGACGCGGGCGGCTTTTGCCGCAACATGTGCCGCTTCGCACCGAAAGCCCCGTTTGTGCGGGGGCCTTCACGGCACCGGCCGGACTCCATCCCTGGGCTTGCGGAGGGTGCGCTGGCTGATGGCCGCGGAGCCGGCAGCCATGCCGCCGCCCGCGGACCAGGCCGGGGCCATGCGCCGGATCAGGCCCCGAGGCGCAGCGTCACGGCCTGGCGGACGGCCGGGTGGCGCAGGGCGATCTCGCCGGTGCGGATCACCGCCTGCCAGCCGCTGCCGCGGGCATGGCGCACCAGCGCCGCCGGCAGGATGATGACCCCCTCGGCAGCCCGGCGGCTCGACAGCAGGATGTGGTCGGGCGCGAACTCCACACGCCAGCCCTCGCGCTGGGCGGTCCGGAGCAGGGCGGAAAGGACCGACCAGTCGGTCCGGTCGAATGCGGGCTGCATGCAACGGGGGTAAGTTGACGGGCCAAGCCTCGTTGCGTGCCGCGCGTGAAAGTGTGCGTCCCGGCATGGACGGCCGCAGACGCGTGGCCTCACGAAGGCGTTTGCCCGGGGCTCCCGCCCTGGTGCATGAGGGCGCCTGCGGCGCCACAGCGCAGGATGGCTGATCGATGCGGGCCTTGTTCGTGCACCAGAACTTCCCGGGGCAGTACCGGCATGTCGCGCCGGCCCTCGCCCGGCGGCCGGGCACGCAGGTGGTGGCGCTGGGCGAGAATGCCGGGGATCCGCTGCCGGGGGTTCAGCACCTGCGCTACAAGCCGCCGGCGACGGGGCAGGAGAGCACGCACCGCTATCTCCGCCGGCTGGAGAACGCCGTCTTCCGCGGCCAGCAGGTGGCGCGCGCCGCGCTCGCGCTGAAGGAGCGCGGCTTCACGCCCGACCTGGTCTGCTGTCATCCGGGCTGGGGGGAGGGGCTGTTCCTGCGCGATGTCTGGCCCGATGCGCGGATGCTCTTCTACTACGAGTACTACTACACCTCCTCCGGCGGCGATGTCGGCTTCGACCCGCCGGGCGCGCCGGTGCAGATCGACGATGCCTGCCGGGTGCGGACCCTGAACGCCAACCACCTGCTCTGCCTGCAGGTTTCGGACTGGGGCCATACCGCGACCCGCTGGCAGGCCAGCCGCTTCCCCGCCTGGGTGCGGGAGCGGCTCTCGGTGGTGCATGAGGGCGTGGACACCGAGGCGATCCGGCCGCTGCCCGCGCCGGAATACATCCTGCCGAACGGCGCCGTGCTGCGCCGGGGCGATGAGGTGGTCACCTTCATCGGCCGGGGCCTCGAGCCCTATCGCGGCTTTCCCACCTTCATGCGGGCCCTGCCCGCGATCCTGGAGCGCCGGCCGGCGGCGCAGGTCATCCTCGTCGGCGGCGATGATCCGCATTACGGCTCCAGGCCGCGGGAGGGCGGGAGCTGGCGGGAGATCCTGCTGGCCGAGCTCGGCGACCGGCTGGACCTCTCCCGGGTGCATTTCACCGGCAAGGTCCCGCACCCGCACCTGCAGGCGATCC
The DNA here is from genome assembly GCF_020523605.1 of Roseicella aerolata. Classification (GTDB taxonomy): domain Bacteria; phylum Pseudomonadota; class Alphaproteobacteria; order Acetobacterales; family Acetobacteraceae; genus Paracraurococcus; species Paracraurococcus aerolatus. The sequence continues at coordinate 5,803 of NZ_JAJAQI010000100.1, forward strand.
TCGGCCTGTCCTCGGCGCATGTCTACCTGACCTATCCCTTCGTGCTCTCCTGGTCGATGCTGGAGGCCATGGCGAATGAATGCCTGGTCATCGGCTCCGCCACGCCACCGGTGCAGGAGGTGATCGAGGACGGCAGGAACGGCCTGCTGGTCGATTTCTTCTCGCCGGAGCAGGTGGCCGAGGCGGTGGTGAAGGCGCTGGCCGAGCCCGATGCCTATCGCCCGCTCCGCCAGGCCGCCCGGCGCACGGTGGTGGAGCGCTACGACCTCCGCAGCCGCTGCCTGCCGGAACTGCTCGGCCTGATCGATGACGTCGCGGCGGGGCGGATGCCGCGCCTCGGCACCAGCCTCGATGCGGGGCACGGCCTCACGGGTTGAGGGCTTGTTCACGCCCTACGGACACCCGGCCAGCGGCGCAACGGCCGGTTGAAGATGGATCTCGGCCAAGCCATGGTCGTGACGCGCTCTGGCCCGATTGCCGCCCATTTTGCGGTGCGGTAATCCTCCGTCACGCATGCAAAAGGCGGCTCCGCGGTGATTATCCCTGTGATTTTGTGTGGTGGCACTGGCACGCGTTTGTGGCCGTTGTCGCGGGAGGGCTACCCGAAGCAGTTCTGGCCGCTGGTGTCGGCGCGGACCATGCTGCAGGAGACGGCGGGCCG
>NZ_JAJAQI010000101.1 GCF_020523605.1 Roseicella aerolata
CAGGACGGCCCATCCCATCGCAACACCGTACCTGCCCGAGCCCTCGGGCCTGACGCAGGACGAGATCCGCCAGATCGTCCTCGACCTGATCGGCTGACGGAGGACGGCGGGGCGCGCGGGCCGCCTGGCCGCCTGGTCCCTCGAGGGGCCCACACCCGCCCCGCGAGGACCAGTCATGCAGCACCCCCATTGCTTCTCGGTCGGCCAGAGCGTCGAACTCTTCCCGGGCAAGTATGACGGCAACGTCCCGCGCGGCGCCTACACGGTCCTGCGCCAGCTTCCGAACGATGCGGCAGACCGCGAGTATCGCGTGCGCCACGAGCGCGACGGCCATGAGCGCGTGGTGCGGGAAAGCCAGATCCGACCTGGCCTGGCCTCGCCCTCCCGCTGAGCTTGCGCTCCGGCGGACCGTTGTCCTCCATTGTCGTGCCTTGGCGCAGCCGTGGCCGATGCCGCGGGGCAACGGCGCCATGCGGCGCCGGCCATCCTGCGGGAGATCATCCGCCGGATCGGCATGATGCAGCGTTCGGCTGCGGAGCGCGCGCTCCCAAGGACATGGCGCGGCACTGGGGCCGGTCGCGGGTGCCCGACGCGAAGGGTTGAGTCCGGCCCTCCCGGCCATGCATGGGTGCACCGGGCAGCAGGTCACGCGGCCGCCTGAGCGAGATGGAGGACGACCGCGTAGTGGCATGCCGCCGCGGCGACGACCAGCGCGTGCCAGAGAGCGTTGTGGTAGCGCAGGCCTGTGGCGAGGTGGACGACCACACCCAGGCTGTAGAGCAGCCCACCCCCCGCGAGCAGCATCAGGTCACGCGTCGATAACGCAGCCAGCAGCGGATCCAGCGCGACCACCCCCACCCAGCCGAGCGCCAGATAGGCGAGGATCGAGGCGCGTTCGAATCGCGCCGGCGCCAGCAGCTTCAGCGCCGCCCCGCCGGCGGCACCCGCCCAGACCGTGCCGAGCAGCCCCCAGCCCCAGGCGCCGCCGATGCCGATTCCGGCGACCGGCGTGTAGGTGCCGGCGATCATCACGAAGATCGCCGAGTGGTCCAACCGGCGCAGCAGCGCCCGCCGCCGCCCCTCGCCGGCCAGGTTGTAGAGCGCCGAGCAGCCGAGCATTGCCAGCAGACCGGCCGCATAGAGACCGAGCGCGACCGGCGGACCGATTCCGGCGTTCCATGGCACGGTCAGGGCCAGGACGGCGCAGGCCACCAGCGCGGCCATGATGCCGGCGACATGGACGACCGCGTCGGCGATCCGCTCGCCACGGCTGTCCCGGTATGCCGGCCAGATGCCGCGATGCATGGCCCGATCCGCCTGTCAGACGAAGCGGGGCAGGAGGTTGCGGGCGAGCATGACCGTCCGGTCCAGCGCCGCGTCGGAGAAGTGGCCCCGACGCGCTGCGCTCGGGTGGCAGCCATGGACGAAGAGGTTGCCCGAAGCCTCGTCGCGGAACCACCAGAGGCCGGTCGCGTCGTCCTGCTCCCCATGCCAGTTCGGGACGCCGCCCAGCGCCTCGCCGAGGATGCCGAAATCGTCGAGCGAGCCCACGAAGACCAGGCTGTGCCGCAAGTGCGCGATCTCCTCCCGCAGCGCCGCCGCGCAGGTCGCCTGCTGGCGCTCGACGAGCTCCGGTGGCCAGTCCTCGGGCCTGCCCGTGCTCCAGCCGATCTTCAGCAGGGCCGACCAGCCCCAGCGGTCCGTCGTCCTGTCATAGGATCCGCCGAGCAGTTCCCGCGTCAGCCCATCGAGGAAGAGCCACAGCGGTGTGTGGGCATGGGCGTGCGGGCCACGGTCACAGAGCACGGCGGCCCTCTCGTGGCAGGCCTCGAAGCTCTGCTCGCCCTCGGCACCGTAGGGGCCCTCGGTGGCGGCTCCGATCCAGTAGAGGCCTCCCGCCTCGGCCAATTGCCGGCCGGCCCAGGGAAGGAAGATGCCTGCGACACCCGGCCCGTCCGCAGTGGCAGAGGCGAAGCCCTGGCCGATCAGCTGGCCTCGGATCTGCGCCAGGCGCTCGAAAGTCGGGCGGGTCAGGAATGTCGACAACGGTTTGGCCTCCCGGTGCATGCCTGTTCACGGGTCGCGTCGTCCCCGAAAGCGCCGGGCGACGACGACCGCACGGCCCGGCTGCGCCCGGCGGAGAAGGGGCAGGCATCCATGCGGCCAGGGTCAGCGGCTGCGCAATCCGACCAGCGCCGAACTCCGTCCCGACGGATGCCTACAACGTGCCGAGGGCCTCGCCGCTCCCGGAGACGACAGGAACGGGCCTGCGGCGCTGGACCCGCCTGTGCACCGCTGTTGTTCCTGACGTCCGGCGTGGCGCAGCGACATTCGCCGTGGGCTGGCCACGCCGTCGCGCGGCGCAGGCAAGCCGGTCAGCGCTTTCCTGTCCTCCGGGGGGCGGCTGCGCCCTCTTCTGGCCGTACGCGATCGCGGCACCGGCATCCCCGAGGAGGACCGCGCCCGCATCTTCAGCCGATCCGGGCGGGCCGTGGCTGGCGAACCAACCCGCTGCGGCATCTGTCCCACTGGGCCCGCGCAGATCCCCTTGCAGGGCGCCCCGCAAAGGCCGTTGGCCGAAGGCCAGGAGTCGGGCGGCCCGGATCAGCCGGCCGCCGGCAGCGCCCGGCCGCCGGCCAGGCGCAGCACCCGGGTCGGGCGCTCCACCCCGACCAGGCGATGGGTGATCAGGATCACCGTCCGCCCGGCCGTCACGCTCTCCAGCGTCTCCAGGAAGGCCCGCTCGGTCTCGGCGTCCAGGCCCGCGGTCGGCTCGTCCAGCACCAGCACCGGCGCGGCCGAGAGCAGCACGCGGGCCAGCGCCAGGCGCCGCGCCTGGCCGCCGGAAAAGCGTGCCCCGCCCTCGCCGCAACGGGTCGCCAGCCCCTCCGGCAGGGTGCGCACCAGCTCGCCGATCCCGGCCCGGTCCAGCGCCCGCCACAGCGCGGCATCCGGCGCCAGCGGCGCGGCGATGCGGAGATTGGCGGCGATGCTGTCATCGAACAGCCGGGCATCCTGCGTCAGGCAGGCGATGCGCCGGCGCAGGAACTCGGCCGGCAGGTCGGCGATATCGACGCCCCCCAGCGTGATCCGCCCCGCCTGCGGCGCGGCGAGCTTCAGCAGCAGGGCCGCGAAGCTCGACTTGCCGATGCCCGAAGGCCCGAGCAGCGCCAGCCGGGTGCCCTCCGGGAGGTCGAGCTCCAGATCCTCGAAGACCGGGGCGCGGTCCGGCGCCCAGGCGAAGCGCAGCCCCTCCACCCGGATGGCATGGCCCGCCGGCTCCTCGGCCGGGCGCGCCGGCTCCGCGACCGGCGGCGGCGCATCCGCCAGTTCGAACAGCCGCCGTGCCCCGGCGGCCGCCATGGCCAGCGAGATGCCGGCCCGCGGCAGCAGGCCGATGGTCTCCGCCGCCGCGACCGCGAGGAAAAGCCCGAGTACGGCGAGCGCGGCGCCCCCCGCTTCGGCCGCGAGCCCCCAGGCGAGCGCGCCGAGCAGCGCCGCCTGCACCAGCAGCGTCCCCGCCGCCCCGGCCCAGGCGGCCCGCCAGCCGAGGCCGCGCTGGGCCAGCGCCAGCGCCTGTCCCTCGCGTGCGAGGGTGGCGCGGGCCGCTGCCTCGCCATTCGCCGCCAGCACATCCTCCACGCCGAGCAGCGGGTCGATCGCCGCCGCCCGCATCCGCCCTTGCGCCCGCGCCGCCTGCGCCGCAGCCCGCGCCGCACCCGGCGCCAGCACCAGCGGCAGCAGCAGGGCGATGGCGAGGGGCAGGGCGACCGCGGCGGCCAGCAGCGGCGCCCCGGCCAGCAGCGCCACGCCCGCCACCACCACGGCGAGCGCGGCCAGCACCGGCACCAGGGCGCGGAGATAGAGCCCGTCCAGCGCATCCACATCGGAGACCAGCCGCCCCAGCAGGTCGCCGGACCGGCCGAGTCCGATGCCGGCCGGCAGCCGCTCCGCCAGCCGGCGGAAGAACCAGATGCGGATATCGGCCAGCGCCCGGAAGGTGGCGGCATGGGTCACCATGCGCTCCGTCCAGCGCGCCGCCGGGCGCAGCAGCACCAGCGGCCGCAGCAGCAGGAAGGCGAGGCCGCCGCCGAGCGCCGCCCCGCCGAGCGCGGCGGCGATGCCCTGCCCCGCCAGCGCCAGCAGGGCGACGCCGAGCAGGGTGGAGGCCGCCGAGACGGCGATGCCGGCCAGCAGCCAGCCGCCCTGCCGCCGCCACAGGCCAAGGACGCGGATGAGGTCAGCGAGCATCGGCGCGAGGAGCCTTCGTGGTGTTGGAGCGAGGGAGTCCGACCGGCAGGGGAGACCTCCGGGACCGCCGGATCATTGCGCCGCCCCGACCCGCGGCGCCCCCGCCGCCCGCCCGGCCTCGATCTCCAGCACCCGGCCCAGCCGGGCGCGTGCGCTGCTGTGGCTGGCGATGATGGCGGTGCGGCCGAGGCAGAGCCGCTGCAGGCTCTCGATCACCAGCGATTCCGTCCCGGGGTCGAGATGCGCGGTCGGCTCGTCCAGCAGCACCAGCGGGGCGTCGCGCAGGAAGGCACGGGCCAGCGCCACGCGCTGCGCCTGGCCGCCCGAGAGGCCCCAGCCCCCCTCGCCCACCAGCGTGTCCAGCCCCTGCGGCAAGCCTTCGGCGAAATCCGTCACATGTGCGGCGCGGGCGGCCGCCTCCACCTGCCCGGGCGTGGCATCGGGCCGGGCGAAGCGGATGTTCTCCCGCAGCGTCGCGCGGAAGAGATGCGGCTTCTGCCCGACATAGGCCGAGAGCCGGCGCAGCTCCGCGGGCCGCAGCGCCATGGCGTCCTGGCCGTTGACCGAAACCCGCCCTGCCTCGGGCCGCGCGAAGCCCATGAGGATGCGCAGCACGGAGGATTTGCCGGCACCGGAGGGCCCGGCCAGCACCAGCGTCTCCCCGGCGCTGGCGCGGAAGGAAAGGCCATCGAGCGCCGGCGGCCGGGCCGGATCGTAGGTCAGCCGGACATCGGTGAAGGTGATGACCACCCGCGGCGGCATCTCCTCCAGCGCCAGGCCGGGCGTGCCCTGTTCCGCCAGCAGCGGCGCCAGCGCCGCGGCGGCGCCGGCGGCATGCAGCCGGTCCTGGTAGGCGGCGGCGAAGCCGCGCAGCGGGGCGAAGAAGGCCGGCACCAGCAGCAGGCTGAACAGGGCGGCGGCCGGGTTCCCTCCCCCGCCCAGCAGGTCCCGGTGGCGGAAGGCCAGCATGGCCAGCACGCCGGCTGCCAGCATTTCCAGCGCCGTGCCGGAGAGGAAGGCGACCCGCAGCACCTTCATGGTGTGGCGGCGGAGCGCGGTCGCGGCCTCGCCGAGCGCCTCCGCCTCGGCCTCCTGCCGGTTGAACAGCACCAGGGTCGGCAAGCCGCGCATGCGGTCGAGGAAGCGGCCGGAGAGGCGGCCCAGCGCCTCGAACTGCCTGCGGCTGGCCTGGGCCGCGCCGATGCCGGTCAGCGCCATGGCGACGGGGTAGAGGAGGCCGGCGATGCCGAGGATGACACCGCTGCCCGCATCGGCCCCGAAGACCGCGGCGCAGACCAGGGGCGGGCCGAGCATGGCGAGGGCCGCAGCCGGGATCCAGCGGGCGAAATAGCCGTCCAGCGCCTCCACCCGGTCCACCACCAGGGAGGCGCGCTCCCCGACGCCGCTCGGGTCGGCGGGGCCGAGCTCCAGCAGCCGGGCGAAGGCGGCATCGCGCAGCCGGGCCCGCGCCGCCTCCCCGGCCGCGAGCTGGGCGCGTTCCTGCGCCAGCACCAGCGCGGCGCCGAGCAGGGCCAGCGCGGCCGCCGCCGCCAGCTCCGCCCAGCCCGCGCCGGGATGGCCGAGCAGGGCGGCGAGCAGCCGCGCGACCAGCCAGGCGCCGGCGATCGTCACCGCCAGTGCCGCCAGGCCGAGCAGGATGGGCAGCAGCACCTGCCGGCGCAGGGCCTTCGATTCACGGCGCAGCAGCGCCCGGGCCGCGCCGTCCCGGCCTGCCGAATGGGGTTCCATGGGCCTATCTAAGCTGCCCGCGCGGGTCTCGTCACGCGGGCTGCCTTGCGCGGGGTCGATGCCGCCGTCACATGCGGGCGGAAAGTTCCGGAGGCTGCCCCCGATGCTGCCGAGCCATGGCCGCTATGCCTACCACCCCTGGCCGGAGCGGCCGCGCCATGCCTGGCCCGGCGGGGCGAGGCTGGCGGTCTATCTCGGGGTGAACCTGGAGCATTTCGCCTTTGGCGAGGGGCTAGCAGGCTGCTGAAATTCATTGTGGTGATGCCGCCTGCGTGATTCCCTACCCCCGGCAGCGAGCGGGGTGAGGATGCGTGGCAGTGATGCGGTGGTTGGGTCGCTGTTCAGCTACGTGGATTTGGAACAACGGGTCCGGGCCGACCATCCGCTGCGGGTG
>NZ_JAJAQI010000102.1 GCF_020523605.1 Roseicella aerolata
AGCCGATCGGAAACATCCCTCCCGCCGAGGCCGAGGCGCGCTACTATGCCCAACGGGAGACAACCGCCCTGGCGGCATGACCCAAGCACAAAAGCCTCCGGCCATCCCGGTGCGGTTCACTTGGCCCGAGGGTGGCTTGTCTGCTCCCGATTCTGAGCAGACGCTCGCGCGGTGTAGCGGGGTACGGAAACTGGGAATGGCGCCCAACTCGGGGCTGTCTTGGGGCCACTGCCGAGCAACGGCCATGCAGACGCAGCAGCAATAGCCGGCCTGCAGTGCGCGCCCGGCGAGGGCCTCGGCTTGTGCGGCCAAGTCGGCGGCTATAGCGCCAACCCCCGCCAGACCAGTTCGCTTCCGAGCGCCAGCAAACCGACGAAAAAACAAAGCCGGAAGGTCTCGGGCCGCACCCGCGCTCGGAGCCAACCACCGAGCGCCATGCCCGCGAAGGCCGGCAGGACCGCCAGCAGGGAGGCGGCCGAGGCGGCGAGCGGCAGTGCGTCGTGCAGTGCGAGGCCACCCGCGAGCGCGAGGGTGGAGACGGTGAAGGACAGGCCGAGCGCCTGCACGAGGTCGTCGCGCTCCAGTCCGAGCGAGCCGAGGTAGGGCACGGCAGGGATGACGAACACGCCCGTCGCGCCCGTGACCAGCCCCGTGATCGTGCCGACGAGAGGCCCCGCCCAGGGCTCCGCGGTAGGCGGCACGCGCAGCCTGAACTTTGCTAGCCCGACAAGGCCGTAGAGGGCCAGCGCGACGCCAGGGAATGCCGTGGCGGCGCCCGTGGCAGTTCCAGCGATCACCCCCGACCCGGCAACGGTGCCCGCGACGACGCCGACCATCATGGGCCAGAGGCGGAGCAGGAGATCGCCAAAGCGTGGGCCGGCGAGGAGCTGCCATACGTTCGTCACGAGCGAAGGCACGAGAAGCAGCGCTGCGGCTTCGACGGGTAGCATGGCAAGGCCGAGCAGCCCCATGGCGACCGTCGGCAGGCCGAGGCCGATCACGCCCTTTACAAGTCCTGCAAAGAGGAAGGTGCCGGTGAGGAGGGCGGCGCAGGGCAGGATATCCATCATGGGCGTGACGTTGCGGCCCGTACCCCTCCGCCACAATGCGGGAGTGGCGTAGTGTGCCTTAGTCTGGGACAGAGGCAGGACGCCGACGATGCATTTTGACCTGACCGATCTCCGCTTGTTCCTTCACGTGGCGGAGGCGGGGAGCATCACGGCCGGCGCCGAGCGGTCCGGCCTTGCCTTGGCATCGGCCAGCGCGCGTATCCGGGGAAGGGAGGAGCAGGCCGGGGTGCCGTTGCTGGAGCGCGGCCGGCGCGGCGTGGAGCCGACGCCCGCGGGCCGGGCGTTGCTGCGCCACGCGCGGCTGGTGACGGCGCAGGTGGAGCGGATGCGCGGCGAGCTGGGCGAGTACGCCCGCGGGCTGAAGGGGCATGTCCGCCTGCTCGCCAACACCGCCGCCGCTTCCGTGCACCTGCCCGAAATCCTGGCGGCGTTCCTGAGTGCGAACCCGAACGTGGACGTGGAACTGGATGAGCGCCCCAGCCCCGAAGTGGCACGCGCCGTCGCGGAGGAGGCCGAAGTCGGGGTCGTGGCCGGCCACGCGGACCTGTCGGGCCTGGAGGTCACGCCCTTCCGGACCGACCGCCTGATGCTGGTTGCGCCGCGCGGTCATCCTCTGGCCGACCGCGGGCGGATCGCCTTCGCGGAGGCGCTGGGGAGCGAGTTCGTTGGCCTGTCCGGCGAGGTCGCGCTTGGCGGGCACCTTGATGGGCACGCTGCCCGGGCGGGCGGGCGAATGCGGACGCGCGTTCGCGTGCGTGGGCTGGACGCCGCCTGCCGCATGGTCGCGCTCGGCGCGGGCGTCGCCGTGGTGCCGGAGGTCATGGCGCGGCGGTGGGGCGACGCGGGCGCGCTCGCCTTCGTACCCCTCGAGGATCCGTGGGCCGAGCGGCGGCTGGTGATCGTCGTGCGGCGGCTCGACGCGCTGTCGTCCCATGCACGACGCTTGGCGGAGCATCTCGCCGCAGCCCCTTCCTCTTGAGGATGGCGCAACGAACCCGGGAATATCGGCTTTCCGCCCTCCTCGGCGGTAGCCTCGACCAGGGAGGCTACCGCGGGGTTCGACCCGGTGTGGCGGTCCAGGTGGACACGTTGCTCGGCGGGTCAGTGCGAGAACCACTCAATACAACCCAGAACGGAGCTTCCCCGTTTCAGTTCAGTGCCGCCGTGTCCTTGTGGCAGTGGGAAGGAACAGGCGGCGCGGAGCCTCCTCGGCCCTGGACTGCCCCATCGCACCGTTTCGCCCTGTGAACGCCAGAGCGGCTGCACCAGGATAGCTCTGGAGAGCACTACCTCGGCGGGCCGCTACCAGCGGCGGCGATGCCCGAGGCGAGGGGTGCTGGCCCGCGCGCCGGCCGCGACCGCGCCCAGTGCCGCCACGAGGCCGGCCATCACCGCAGCCGCCTTCCCAGGGTTCATCTGGGCGTCCAGTAGTAGGCTCCTGCCGCGCGGCGGCGGGCCCTTGAGGCTGCTGCGCTCCGACAGATCCTCCCGCGGCTCGTACAGGTTGTCGCGCCGCTCCGCTCGCCCAGGATCCTCGCTTTCCTGCGTCGGCTTGGCCAGCGCCTCCATGGCGTAGTCGGTCAGCCGGGGCGCGAGCGCCGCCCCCAGGCTGGTCAGCCAGCCAGCGCTGCCGACGTAGAGGTCGCGCACCGGCGTCTCGCAGGCGTGCAAGATGGCACGGGCGGCGACGCGGGGGTGGTAGGCCGGGGGCGGGTTGCGGGTGCCCCTGGTCCCCATCGCGTTGCGCGCATGCTCCATGAACGGGGTGTCAATCGGCCCGGGCTTGATGAGCGTGACCGAGATCGGTAGCCGCTCGCCCTCGAACTCCATCCGGAATGCGTCGGTGGCGTTCTTCACCGCCCCCTTGGCCGCGCAGTAGGGGCCCTGCAGTGCGATGGCCCGGTCGCCCAGCACGCTCCCGACATTGACGATCGCTCCGCCCCGCTCCCGGAGGTGCCGCGAGGCGGCGAGGGTGCCATGAACGACGCCCCAGTAGGTCACATCGAACAGGCGCCGCTGGTCCGCGAGCGAGACGTCCTCCATACGGCCATAGATGAACGCCCCCGCGTCGTTGACCCAGGAGTCGAAGCCGCCGAAGGCCTCGACGGCTCTGGCCGCGACAGCGTCCACCTGCGCTGCGTCGGCGACGTCGGCCACCTGGTACTCGGCCCGTCCACCGTGGCTGCGAATCTCCTCGGCCAATCGCCACAGCGCGTCCTCGTTGCGGGCCGTGAGCACCACCGCCGCGCCGCGCTCGGCGGCCATGCGCGCGGTGGCCAGCCCGATGCCGGAGGTCGCGCCGGTGACGACGATGGCTTGCCGCGAGAGCGGCTTCAGGCGGACGCGGGGCATAGGGATCTCCTGGGTTCGGGCCTCAACCCGCACCCGGGAGAGCAGTTGCCACAGGCCAGCCTGCGCCCATTGACACCTCCGGCAAGGCGACGCCCCGGGCTGAGGTTGAGCGGAGGTGGGCCAGCCCGTAGCAAGGGCGAGGGGCAGTACGGGGGCATTGCGGCCTCCCGGCCCGGCCTTTTCATACGGGCTCTGAGCGCCGTGCCGGGCCGGCTGTTCCTGCCTGCCAGTCCCGTCAGCCCGGCTGACGTTTCGGCCTCGCGTCACCACATTTCCTACACATGACTGGCCCTGCCGCGCTGCCCCTCCTCGACATCCGCCGCATCCACCTCGAGCCCGCCGCTGCGGCCCTGCCGCGCGGCGCCGAGATCCTGGCCCGCTTTCCTGACGCGGAGCGCATCGAGGTCGCCTCGCACTGGCGCATACCGGAGCTGCGCGAGGCAGAGCCTGGCGACTATCTGCGCCCGAAGCGGGAGACGCTGGTGCTCGGGGTGAAGAAGGGCCTCCACTTCCGTCCGAACGGGCGCAGCGCGGACTTCATCGCGCCCTCTACCTCGAACGGTTGCGCGATGGCCTGCGCCTATTGCTACGTCGCGCGGCGCAAGGGTCACGCCAATCCGATCACCGTCTTTACCAATATCGAGGAGATCGCCGAGGCCACCCTGCGCCACGCCGCGAAGCTCGGTCCCAAGCCACGGCCGAACCAGGTGGACGAGCGCGACTGGGTCTACGATCTCGGCGAGAACGGCGACCTCTCGGTGGACGCGATGGTCTCGGACAATGTCCGCGACCTGGTGGCGCTGTTCCGCGGCCTGGCCAACGCCAAGGGTAGCTTCGCGACCAAGTGGGTGAACCCCGATCTGCTCGGCTACGACCCGCAGGGGCGTACGCGCGTCCGCATGTCGCTGATGCCGGACGGCATGGCGAAGCTGTTGGACGTGCGCACCGCACCGGTTGCCACGCGCATCGCCGCGCTGCCCGACCTGCACCGCGCCGGCTACGAGGTTCAGCTCAACTTCTCCCCCGTCGTGCTGCGTGAGGGGTGGGAGGCGGAGTGGGGCGCGCTGTTCGAAGAACTAGATGACACGCTGCCCGCCACGCTGAAGGAGCGCCTCGCGGCAGAAGTCATCCTGCTAACCCACAATGCCGCGCTGCACGAGGTGAACCTGGCCTGGCACCCGAAGGCGGAGGAGCTGCTCTGGCGCCCCGACATCCAGGAGGAGAAGCGGAGCGAGTCCGGCGCCGTGAACCTTCGCTACCGCACGGGCTGGAAGGGGCGCTGGCTGAAGCGCCTACTCGACCTGTTCGCCGACCGCATGCCCTATTGCCGGGTGCGCTATGCCTTTTGACGCTGCCGCCATCCGTCCCGCGCGCCTCTGGGTACCAAAGCGCGTGCTGGCCACCGCCGCCGCGCTCTCCTGGCCCGATGGGGAGGCGATGGCCGAGCGCGCGGCGGCGCTTGGCGCTGATGTGGTGCGCCTGAAGGGGGACCGGCTTACCGGGCTGCCGGAGGTCTATGCGGACGCGAAGTCCACACTTGCACTGGTGGTCGCGCCGCCCTCGCGGCGCCGGCCGCAGCCCATCCCGCCGAGCGCTGATTGGCGCTTCGACCTCGCAACCGGCTGCCCGGCACACTGCCAGTATTGCTATCTCGCCGGCTCCCTGGCCGGGCCACCCATCGTGCGCGCCTTCGCCAACCTACCCGAAATCCTGGCGGAACTGCCGCCGCTGCTCGGCCAGGGACGGGTCACCTCGCGCGACCCGGGCCGTGCGGCGGAGGGCACCACCTTCGAGGCGTCCTGCTACACCGACCCGCTGGGAATCGAGCACATCACCGGCGCGCTGGGCCAGGCGATCCGCTTCTTCGGAGCTTGGGACGAAGCGGTGCAGCTTCGCGTCACGACGAAGTATGACGGCGTGGCGCCGCTGCTCGGGCTGCCGCATGGGCGGCGCACGCGGCTGCGCTTCTCGGTCAACGCCCGCGCCGCGGCGCGCTTTGAGGGTGGCGTGCCGCGCATGGCGAACCGCCTGGGCGCGATGCGCGTCGCGGCCCTCGCCGGCTACCGCATTGGGTTGACTGTCGCGCCGATTATGCCGCTACCCGGCTGGAGGGATGAATACGATCGGCTGCTCGCCGACTGCGCGGAGGCCCTGGCGGGCGCGCCCGACCCCGACCTGACGGTGGAGCTGATCACCCACCGGTTCACGCCCAACTCGAAGCAGGTGCTGCAGGGCTGGTACCCGGGCAGCGCGCTGGAGATGGATGAGACCGCGCGGGCCCGTCGCACGACGAAGTTCGGTGGAGTCAAGCATGTCTTCCCGCGGGAGCTCATGGCCGGGCTGCGCTCAGCGCTGGAGGCGTCGGTTGCGCGGCACCTGCCCGCAGCGCGGGTGCTGTATTGGACCTAACGGCCCTGGACTGCGCCGCCATCATCGCGAGAAGCGTCGCCAGCAGCGGCCCTGAACCCGCGATGAGGGTAGCCTCGCGCATACATGCCTACGTCGGATAACGGCAGGTGCTGTCAGGTGACACCAAGGTAGGACGGCGGCCCGAGGCAACCGCGGCGGGCGCCGGATCGTTGGGGTGAGGCCCCCTCACCGGAGATGCCGCTATGTTCCTGCGCGTCAACAAGCTGCAGACGGAACTGCCCGCGCCCAAGCGCCGCGACCCCAACGCCGCCGCCGCGCTGCAGGAGCTGCTCGGCGGCAAGTACGGGGAGATGTCGACGCTCGGCAACTACCTGTTCCAGAGCTTCAACTTCCGCAGCAAGACCAAGCTTGCCTCCTTCTACAGCCTGGTCGCCTGCATCACTGC
>NZ_JAJAQI010000103.1 GCF_020523605.1 Roseicella aerolata
AGAACGGGTGGGCGCTCGCCTGCATGGCCCCGCCGGTCGGGCTACGCCCTCCCGACGGCGCCATGCAGGCGTTTCTCATCCAGATCGCCGCGCGTTCTCACCCTGATCGCCGCGCAGCACGTGGCGCCTTGGATCCCGGCGCGGGCAGCATCGGCTTTACGCGGATGGATGCGGCGGATCTCGCGGAGCTTGAGCAGGGGTCGGGCCTCCCTTGGCAGGGTGGTGACGCGCTGCGGGCGCTCGGCAAGCAGCTGCGCGCGGCAGAGGGGACGATCCCGCCGGTTGTCCTGCCCGCAGACTTTGTCGGCAGCCTCCGCCCCTATCAGGCACAGGGTGTGGCTTGGCTGCAGTTTCTGCGGAGCGCTGGATTGGGAGGCGTCCTGGCGGACGACATGGGCCTCGGCAAGACAGTGCAGACCCTGGCGCATGTTGCCATCGAGCGTGCTGCGGGACGGTTGGACCGGCCGGCGTTGATCGTCTGCCCGACCAGCCTGGTGCCGAACTGGGTGCGCGAGGCCGCCCGCTTCGTACCCACGTTGCGGTTACTCTCCTTGCATGGGCCAGGGCGAAAGTCCCGCTTCGGCGACATCGCGGCACATGACCTGGTGCCGACCACATATCCGCTGCTGACGCGGGATCACGCGGTTCTGACGGCGCAGGCGTGGCATCTCCTGGTGCTGGACGAAGCGCATACCATCAAGAACCCCAGCGCCGAGACCACCCAGCAGGTTTTGCGCCTGCAAGCCCAGCAGAGACTTTGCCTGACGGGTACGCCGCTCCAGAACCATCTGGGCGAGCTCTGGTCGCTATTCGACGTCCTGGCTCCTGGCTTTCTGGGAACCGCGCGGAGCTTCCGCAGCCGGTATCGCACGCCCATCGAGAAGCACGGCGATGCCGAGCGGCAGGCGGCACTGCATCGCCGCGTGCGGCCCTTCTTGCTGCGCCGGACCAAGGAGGACGTCTTAGCCGAATTGCCGCCAAAGACCGAGATCACCGAACCAGTGGAGATGCAGGCATCGCAACGGGCGGTCTATGAGGCCATTCGGCTGTCGATGCATGCCAAGGTCAAGCAGGCCATCTCAGAGAAGGGTCTGGCGCGGTCCGGCATCATCATCCTGGATGCCCTGCTGAAGCTGCGCCAAACCTGCTGCGATCCCCGCCTCTTGCCGATGGCGCTCGCACAAAAGGCAGGTTCGGCCAAGCTGGAGCGGCTGCTGGAGCTGCTGGGCACGCTGATGGACGAAGGACGGCGCGTGCTGGTCTTTTCGCAGTTCACCAGCATGCTGGCGCTGATCGAGGCCGAGTTGCAGAGGCGCAGCCTTGCCTATGTCCTGCTCACGGGGGACACGAAGGATCGGGCAGCCCCCGTGCGCAGGTTCCGATCCGGCGAGGTGCCGATTTTCCTTATCAGTCTGAAGGCTGGCGGCGTGGGGCTAAACCTCACGGCGGCCGACACGGTGGTGCACTACGATCCCTGGTGGAATCCAGCGGTGGAAGACCAGGCAACGGATCGGGCTCATCGCATCGGTCAGGACAAGCGGCTCTTCGTGCACCGCCTCATCACGCTGCAGACCATCGAAGAGAAAATGGACATCATGAAAGCGCACAAGCGTGCGTTGATCGCCTCGATTCTCGAAGCCGAGCGCGGAGCTGCGTTGCGCTTGACCGAAGCGGATGTCGAGGAGCTGTTTGCAGCCATGTGATGTCGGCCACTTGGAAGAGCGGCTCGGCGCCTAGGGAAGCCGCGTATGGGCTCTGGTGATGATGGCTGCTTCTTCCGTGCCGGTGGAGCATCTCGACGCTCCTCCGGCCCGAGCCCGAGCCGCGGCGGGCCGCCCGACGGGCGGCTTCCACTCCCCCCGTGGCCTTATGCGCCAGCCATAGCGGTGATCGGCCTCCAGGAGGTGCAGGTGGTCGCGCAGCCGGTTGCGGCCGAGCCATTCCACCGCGGCCTCCAGTTCGGCGAGCGACATCGTGGCCCGGCTCTTGCCGCCCGTCGCACGCTTCAGCGCGGCGTTGTAGGCATGGTAGAGGCCGTCGCCGCGGCCGGCCGGCATCAGCGTGTGCGCAAGACCATCGGCCATGTCCTCCACGGCCTGGCTCGCCACCAACTCGCCGAGCCGGGCGCGCAGCCGCCGCTCCGCGACGGAGGGAGCTTCCAGCAGATCACCCTGCGGGTCCGGGGCCCGCGCCGCGGCGAGCCCCGCCGCGAGGTCCGGCCCGGGTCGCAGTGTCGAGAGACGCAGCGCCAGGGCGTTGCTCTCGAGCGGTACGATGGCGCTGCGGGCGCGCGCCTCGGCAAGCTCGTCCTCGAGCCAGCCCGGGATCGGCAGTCGCGGCTGGCGCGACGGCTTGGGCGGCGCCGCGCGCGTGCCCTGCTCGCGCTCCATGCGCCACCGGAAGCGCGCAAACAGCGGATCGTCGGGGTGGAAGACCGTCGCACGCTGTGCCTCGTAGGGGCCGGCATTCGGGTCCACCCGCGTCGCGCGGGCCACCATCTGCTCGAGCCAGGGGCGGGAGCGGATTTGTGTGAGTGCGGCCACCACCGCGACCTCCGGCGCGTCCAACCCCTCGTAGGCCATGGCGACGGTGACCAGCACCGAGGGCTCCGGCGTGAGGCGAAAGGCGGCGAGCGTCTCGTGCGCGCCACGCTCTTCGGAGACGGCCAGCGCCAGGGTGCCGGCCTGGTGCGGCGGCACCCAGCGGCGCAGCGTGTCGAGATAGCGCCGCGCCTGCGTCTGGTCGGGTGCGACGACCAGCAGCTTGCCGAGGCCGCGCGCCGGCTCGCCCGGCGCCACCGTGAGGCGGGCACGCCGCTCCGCCCGCAGCCGGCGCGTCGCCTCGAAGGCACGGCGCAGCAGCGCCTCGGCAAAGCCGGTGCGCAGAGCGGTAAAGAGCGCAGGCCGGGTCGCCTCGTTCGGCGCCGGGGCGCGCAGGCGGTGCGGGCCAAGACGCGGCCGCTCGCCCGTTTCGGCCTCCGGACCGAGCCAGCTCGCCTCTCCATCCAGCGCACCAAAGGAGACCGGCAGTACGGCGCGCTCGGACAGGGCCCTGGCACGGCTGTAGCCGATCACCGCGAGCCCAGGTGCGGCGAGATCCACCTCCTCGCGCCCACCGGCGGCGCGGCGATAGGGCAGGCCGAGGATGCGCCGGCCGTCAGCACGCTCCAGCGTGCCGGAGAGCAACAGGCGGACCGCGGCCAGCGCCAGCAGCGGCTCGATGGCCGTCGACCATCCGGCTGCGTCGTCGGGCGCGGTCATGCCGTTGTCGTTGGCGCCGACCGCCGGCAGGTGGTGCACCTCGTCGACCACCAGCAGGTACCGGTGCCGGCGGAACTCGGCGAGGTGCAGGTCGGGTGCGGCCGCGACACCCTGGTACGTAGTTACGTAGCCCGCAAGACCGCGGCAGAGGTCGGGGGCGTTTTCGGCAGCGCGCACCGACAGCGCGTGACCAAGCGCTGCCCTCCAGCCCGGATCGGCAAAGGCTTCTTCGGCCTGCAGGCGCAGGCTGTCGCGCGGCACGACCCAGCAAACGCGCTCGCACACCCCGGCCTCGATGAGCGCCTGCGCGGCAAGGACCGGCAGCAGCGACTTGCCGCCGCCCGGGGTCACGGCGGCGAGGATGTCGTGCACGTCCCTGGCCTCGCCGCAGGCGATAGCACGCACCACGGCCAGGGTCTCGGCCTGGTGGCTGCGAAGCCGACGATCCATCAACGAACGACACCCTGCCGCGGTCAGGGCTAGAATCCTGATTCAACACGGAATCCCTGTCGAGCCCTGACCGCATCCGGCCGCGCGATCCTGCTGGACTGTGCCGCGGCCTGCCGCTCGCCAGCACAGCACATGCGCCGCGGACGCGGCCTGATCAGGGGCGCTGCCCCTCTCGCGGTGCAAGGCGACCTGCTGCGCAGGCTGCGCACCGGGACCGTGTTGGCGCTCTGCGCCGGCCCGCACCGCTCCCGGCGCTCCGGCCTTGACCGCTCCACCCCGCGCTCGCCGCCGCGGGGCTCGTCTCCCGAAAGCTGTTCGCTTTCGGAAGGATATGAGCAATGAAGCGGTTCACAGGGTCTGCGGCGCGGGTCGACCTCTACCAGCAGGTGACGGATGCAGTGATCGCCGAGCTGGAGCTTGGCGTGAAGCCCTGGAAGCGCCCCTGGAAGACCGGCGGTACCGGCTTGCCGCTGCGGCACAACGGCGAGCCCTATCGCGGCATCAATGTGCTGGTGCTGTGGATGGCCATGGCAGCCAGGGGGTACAGCTCACCCACCTGGATGACCTACCGGCAGGCTGCGGCACTGGGCGGGCAGGTGCGCAAGGGCGAGCGCGCCACCGCTGTCACCTACACCAACATCTTCCATCGCCAGGAGGAGATGCCGGACGGCACCCAGGAGGAGCGCAGCATCTGGTTCCTCAAGAGCTATGCCGCCTTCAACGCCTGCCAGATCGACGGCTTGCCGAGCCGCTTCTACCCGAGCGGGGGCGACGCTGTCGCCGCACCTATCGAACGGATTGACGCTGCCGAGGTCTTCGTTGCCAACACCGGGGCGGTGATCCGGACCGGCGGCTACCAGGCCACCTACGCGCCGGATGCCGATATCATTCAAATGCCGCCTCGCGAGGCCTTCGTGTATCCCGAGGCCTACTACGCCACCCTGGCGCACGAGATGGGGCATTATGCCGTAAGCTGGATTATGCCGCATGGCCGAGTTCGGCGGCTGCTGCGTCTGCTGTCGGCCATGCGGCAGTTCGGCATAATCAGAGCGCTTTGAAGAAGGCGAGTATGGGGTGGCAAGCTGCCCGACCGCTTCTGGGCGCCCAAGCCGGGAAAGCGGCCGTTCAGCAGGCTACTGTACTTTGACCGCAATGCGCCCCCTTTCCGGCCGTTCGACTGCCGCTTGCGGCGTCCCGAAAGCCGACATTGCTCACGGCGTAGCCAAGCGCAAGCCGATTACTTCGGCGTATATGTTCGAATCCCACCCGGTCCGCCACCTTGAACAAAATGATTAATTTTGAGAACGGCTTACCGCCCAAACGCCGCCGATTTCCCTCCACAGCCCGAACTGGCGCTTCGTTGAGCGCCCGAACATCTTGATTTCAGTACCCATTGTTTACTCAGCGGTTATCTAGTCGCTCAACTCTGCGGCGGCTGATCAGCAACAGTGCCGCAACAACGGCCATATCTTCGTCGGTCGGTTTTGGACGGCACATAACAGTTATCTTTCGTGGAAACGGGACCACAAATCGCACTTAAGATGAGTCCGTGATGTGGCACTGCCTAGAAGATTACATGCTTGTCACAGTTTTTGGTGGCTGAGGCGCAAGGCATTCAGGACTACCGTGAAGGAAGATGCAGCCATTGCAGCCCCGGCAAGCATCGGCGAGAGCAGTATCCCGGCAAAGGGATAGAGGATGCCGGCAGCTACCGGCACACCGATGCCGTTGAACAGGAAGGAGAAGAATAGGTTCTGGCGTATGTTCGCCATGGTGGCGCGTGCAAGCCGACGGGCGCGGACCATGGCCGACAGATCGCCATTGGTCAGGGTCAGGCCGGCGCTCTCGATGGCGACATCGGTGCCGGTGCCCATGGCAACCCCCACATCGGCGGCGGCAAGGGCAGGCGCATCGTTGATGCCGTCGCCCGCCATTGCCACACGGGCGCCCTTCGCCTTGAGTTCGGCAATGATGCGCGCCTTGTCTTCGGGTTTGAGATCGGCGTGCACCTCGTCGATTCCGCCGATCGCTTTCGCAACGGATTGCGCGGTCCCTTTGCCGTCACCCGTCAGCATGACAATTCTAAGGCCCCCGGCGTGAAGCGCCGCAATTGCCGCGGAAGCAGACGTCTTGATGGGATCGGCGACAACGAGCAATCCGGCGCACCTGCCCTCAATCGCGACGAGCATGACCCCCGCACCTTCCGCGCGCCGTCGCTCGCCCTGTTCCCTAATCTTACTGTGTCACTTGCTTCTTGGCCGTATACGCTGTTTCTGCAGGCAGCAGGGGCAGCGCGGGAGGAGGTGGACAAGGCCGACGGTGAGGCGGCGGCGAATGCTGGCGATTGAGTGCGGCACGTGGCGCTCAGGCCGGACCGGCACCGCGCGGCTGGAAGCCTTTGGATAGCGCAGGTGTCTTGAGCCGCCGCGCGGTGAAGCGGGATTGAGGGGGGAAAAGGCAGCGCTCGGCCACGAGGAAGCCGTAGG
>NZ_JAJAQI010000104.1 GCF_020523605.1 Roseicella aerolata
AAGGGAGCGCCGCTGGCGCCGGAAACGTGTTTCTGGCAGCCGCCACGCGGCAGCGGGCGCATGGAAGGTCCGCCGGAGCCTACCGCACCCGCCGATCCTGCGCGCTTTTCAGCAGCCTGCTAGAGCAGATCGCGGAGGGGCGTGAACGCCCCGCAGCGTGAATCTGCTCTACAAACAGTGGTTTACAGCGAATGGGCGTTCAGTCCTGAACGCAATCCGCTGTAGGGACAAAGGGCCGCCTGCCTGGATCCATCCAGGCGGCGCCGTTTGCCCGCCTGCACAAGGATCGGGCCCGCGAGCGCCCGGGCGCGTGCCGCCTGGGGCGCGAAGCAGCGGCCCGGCACGGACGCATCCTGCCCTGCGGACTGCGCCGCCCCTCGGCGGCGCAAGCTGGGGATCGGCAGGCACATTCCAGCTTCGGGGCACCAGCATGAAACAGCAGCGCGGCGAGCACGAGACGAAGCGGGACACCGGCGGACCCGGCAGCAGCCACCAGGGCGGCGAGCATGGCCGCGCCCATCGCGACCGCGACGAGCACGGCCCGGAGCCGGGCGGGCCGACCAACCCGGACCACAGCCGGGTCTCCGGCGGCGGCGGGGAGCGCGACCGGCACCATGTGCATGATCCGGTGAACCGGAGCTGAGCCTCTACCGGCGCGCCGGCTTGCCGAGGGCCAGGGGCAGCGCCCTGGCCTGCCATCCCGGCCGGGTCCCATCCCAGGCGAAGCCCGCCTAGGGCTGGACGCAATCCGTGCGCCTGTCCTGACGCCCCATGGAATCCACCGGCCGTCCAGGCCCCGCGCCCTCCCCGGGGCGCTCCGGAGGCCCTGCCGCGAAGGTCCTGGCCAGCCCCTCGGCGAGCGGGATCGGGGACACGCCGAGGGCCGCGCGCATCGGGCCGATCTCGAAGGCCTTGTCCTCGGTCAGCCGCCGGATCTCGTCGGCGCCGATCGTCGGCAGGCCCGGCACCAGGCGGGAGAGGGGCGCGAGCAGCCGCAGCGGCATCGCCGGAATGGAGAGGACCGGCGGCGGACGCAGGCCGGCGGCCCGCGCGACCTGCCGCAGGAACTCCCGGTAGGGCACCGGCTCGGGCCCGGCGATCACCAGGGTCTCGGGCCCGGCGAGCGGGCGGCGCAGCGCCGCCAGCAGGCAGCGCGTGACATCCTCCTGGTAGATGGGCTGGACCAGCGCGGCGCCGCCGGCAGGCAGGGGCGCCACGGGCAGGCGGCGCATCAGCGCGGCGAGGCGCTGGACATTGTTCTCGCCCTCGGCGCCATAGATCATCGTCGGGTGCAGCATGATGCCCGGCCGGCCGCTGGCGAGCAGCGCCGCCTCCCCGGCCCGGACGCCGTCGCCATGCGCATCCGGCCAGCGCGAGAACCGGCGGGTCGATCCCATCAGCACCAGCGGCGTCGCCGGTTCCGTGGCGGCCAGGATCGCCGGGGTCCAGCGGGCATGGGTGCAGGCGGCGACGCGGCCCGCCCCGCGCAGGGCGGCGCGCAGCGCCGCCGGGTCGCGCAGGTCGGCGAGGCGCGGCATGCCCGGCAGGCCGAGTGCCTGCCAGCGTGCCGCATCGCGGAGCACCGGCACGAAATCCTCCCCGGCCGCCGCCAGGGCGCGGCAGAGGGCCAGGCCGGACCGGCCGGTGGCACCGATGACATGGATCACGCCACCGGAACCGCGCACGGTCATGTCCCGCGGATGCGGCGCCGCAGGGGCCGGGCGGGAGCCGTCCCGGTCCGGCGCTGCCATGCCGGGATCATCCATGGCCGGGACCATTCATGCCTCCGGAAAGGTGGCGCGCGATGAACCCGGGACGCCCCGCCCCACCGGGCGGGAGGGCGGTTCCGGGCGGCCCGTTGCAGGCCCGGCCGCTTCCTATGGCCTGAGGCAGGATCGGTCAAAGCGCCCTACAGCGGATTGCGTTCGGAACTGAACGCCCGTCCGCGATCTGCTCTGGCGCATCTCAACGACGCGCCGGGTGCCCGGTGCCTATTCCATCCGCGCGCCGCTGATCTTCACCATCTCCGCCAGCATCGGCCGCTGCCGCGCTGCATGCGCCGCCGCATCCTCCGGCGTGCTCCAGACGCATTTCGCGCCGGTCTGCATGAAGCGCTGCTGCACCGTCGGATCGGCCGCGACCTCCTTCATCGCGGCATTCACCTTGTCGATGATCGGCCGCGGCATCCCCGCCGGCCCCACCCAGGCGCACCAGGAGGTGATGACGAAATCCGGCACCCCCGCCTCCGCCATGGTCGGGATGTTCGGCAGGGTCGGCCAGCGTTCCGGGCTGGTGACGGCGAAGGCCTTCATCCGCCCCTCGGCGATCACCGGCATGTAGCTGGCCAGGTTGTCGATCGCGAAGGTCAGGTCGCCCGAGAGCATGGCTGGGATGATCTGCGCCGCGCCGCGGAAGGGCACATGCTGGCCATCAATCTTCTGCCGGTCGCAGAACAGCGCGCCGGAGAGATGCGCGGTGGTGCCCACGCCTGGGCTGCCGAAGCTTACGCCATTGCGGCGGGACTTCAGCCAGGCGATCAGTTCCTGCAGCGTGTTGGCCGGCGTGTACTGGGCCGGCGCCACCACCACATTGGGCAGTTCCCAGTGCATCGACACCAGGGAGAAGTCCTTCTCCGGGTCGAAGGGCAGCTTCGCATAGAGGAATTGCGCGACGGAGAGGTTGGCGATGGTCGCCGGCCCCTGTGTGTAGCCGTCCGGCGCCGCCTTCGCGATCGCATCCATCCCGATATTGCCGGAGGCGCCGGGCCGGTTCTCCAGCACGAAGGGCTGGCCGAGCTTCGCATGCAACTGCTCGCAGAGGATGCGCGCCAGCACGTCGGTGGAACCGCCGGGCGGCCAGGGGATAATCACGCGGACGGGGCGGTTCGGCCAGTCCCCGGCGGATTGCGCCCCGGCGGAGCGGAGGAGGGCGGGCGCGGCCAGGGCGGCGGCGGCGGCACCCAGCAGCAGGGTGCGGCGATCAGGCATAGGTTTCTCTCCCGGCATGGTTGGACTGCCTTGCCCTCTCCATGGCACCGAATGCCGCGCGGCGGAAGGGAGGGGGCTCGCCCCCGCCGCGCCGGTCCGCAACATTCGCCGCCAAAGATGAAGAGGGCGCCGATGACACCCGAGGAATTCCGCCGCCTGGGCCACCAGCTCGTCGATTGGGTGGCCGACTACCGCGCGGGACTCGCGCAGCACCCCGTCCAGGCGCAGGTCGCGCCGGGCGAGATCCGGGCGCGGCTGCCGGCCGCGCCGCCCGAGCAGCCGGAGGAGATGCAGGCGGTGCTGACCGATCTCGACCGCATCGTGATGCCGGGGATCACCCATTGGCAGTCGCCGCGCTTCTTCGGCTATTTCCCGGCGAATGCCCCCCTCGCCGGCGTGCTGGGGGACCTGGTCTCCACCGGCCTCGGCGTCATCGGCCTCTCCTGGCAGTCCGGCCCCGCCGTCACCGAGCTGGAGGAGGTGATGACGGACTGGGTCCGGCAGATGGTCGGCCTCTCCGCGGCCTGGAGCGGGGTGATCCAGGACACCGCCTCCACCAGCACCCTCGTCGCCCTGCTCTGCGCGCGGGAGCGGACGACGGGCTACGCCATGGCGCGCGGCGGGCTGCAGGCGGAGGACCGGCCGCTGCTGGTCTATGCCAGCGCCCATGGCCACAGCTCGGTGGAGAAGGCGGCGCTGCTGGCGGGGTTCGGGCGGGCGCATCTGCGCCTGGTTCCCTGCGACGGGACCCATGCCATGCGCGCCGAGGCGCTGGCGGCGATGGTGGAGGAGGATCTGGCGCGCGGCCTGCGCCCCTGCGCCGTGGTCGCCACCACCGGCACCACGGCGACCACCGCGCTCGACCCGGTCGGCGCCATCGCCGCGGTCGCGCGGCGGCACGGCCTCTGGCTGCATGTGGACGCGGCCATGGCCGGCAGCGCGATGATCCTGCCGGAATGCCGCTGGATGTGGGAGGGGATCGAGGGCGCCGACAGCCTGGTGCTGAATGCCCATAAGTGGCTGGGCGTGCCCTTCGACTGCTCGCTCCATTTCGTGCGGGACCCGCAGCACCTGGTGCGGGTGATGTCCACCAACCCCTCCTACCTGCAGAGCGCGGCGGACGGGCAGGTGAAGAACCTGCGGGACTGGGGCATCCCGCTCGGCCGGCGCTTCCGCGCCCTCAAGCTCTGGTTCGTCATCCGGGAACAGGGCGTCGCGGCGCTGCGGGCGCGGCTGCGGCGGGACATGGCCAATGCGCGCTGGCTGGCGGAGCAGGTGGCGGCGGCGCCGGGCTGGCGGCTGCTGGCGCCGGTGCCGCTGCAGACGCTCTGCTTGCGGCATGAGCCGGACGGCCTTTCCGGCGAGGCGCTGGATGCGCACACGACGGGATGGGCGGAGCGCATCAACCGCTCCGGCGCCGCTTATCTGACGCCCGCGCTGCTGGACGGGCGGTGGATGGTGCGCGTCTCGATCGGCGCCGAGGCGACGGAACGGGCGGATGTCGCGGCGCTGTGGCAGGCGATGCGGCGGGAGGCGGAGGGCGGGCCCGCCGGCTGAGCGGCGGCGTGGGCGGGGGTCGCGCGCCACCGCCCCGGATGCATACTGTCTATGATGTAATCGTTCCAGGGTCGATGGACTCAACGGTTGAGCGGCGGCAGGCTCATTGCCATGCCGTTATCGCTCAACGAGATTCGTGCCCGTGCCCTCGCCTTCGTCCAGGAATACCGTGACGCCGCCAGCGAGCGGGCGGACGCGCAGTCCTTCTGGCGCGACTTCTTCCATGTCTTCGGCATCAATGCCCGCCGCGTCGGCGCCTTCGAGCGGCCGGTGGCCAACCTGCTGACCGGCAGCGGGCGCGGTCGGATCGACTATCTCTGGAAGGGGGTGGTGCTGGTCGAGCACAAGTCGCGCGGCGAGGATCTGGACACCGCCGCGGCCCAGGCGCGCGACTACTTCCCCGGCCTGCGGGATGGCGAGCTGCCGCGCTTCATCATCGTCTCGGACTTCGCCCGGCTCAGGCTGTACGACCTGGAGAGCGGGGCGGAGCGGGAATTCCCGCTGCGGCAATTGCCGCAGCGGCTCGGCCTGTTCGGCTTCCTCAGCGGCTACACCACCCGGCGCTACGGCACGCTGAACCCGGTGGACCGGGAGGCGGCGGAGCGCCTGGGCGAGCTGCACGATCTGCTGGAGGATGACGGCTTCACCGGCCGCGACCTCGATATCTGGATGGTGCGGACGCTGTTCTGCCTGTTCGCCGACTGCGCCAATATCTTCGAGCGGGGTATCTTCCGCGACCTGATCGAGCAGCGCACGGCCGCGGATGGCAGCGACCTCGGCGCCTGGCTGACCCGGCTGCACCGGGTGCTGGCGACGCCGGAGGGGCGGCGGCAGCAATCGCTCGACGAGGGCCTGCGGGCCTTCCCCTATGTCAACGGGCGGCTCTTCGACGATCCGGTGGAGCAGCCGGAGACCGATGCGCGCATGCGCGCGGCGCTGCTGGATTGCTGCCGCGTCGATTGGTCCCGCGTCTCCCCCGCCATCTTCGGCAGCCTGTTCCAGAGCATCAAGGACCGCGCGGAGCGGCGGCGGGGCGGCGAGCACTACACGACCGAGGCGAATATCCTGAAATGCCTCGACCCGCTCTTCCTGGACGGGCTGCGGGAGGCGCTGGCGGCGGCGGGGCGGGAGGCGCGGAAGCTGGACGCCTTCCTGCTGCGGCTGCGGCGCGTGCGGGTCTTCGACCCGGCCTGCGGCTGCGGCAATTTTCTCGTCGTCGCCTATCGCGAGCTGCGGCGGCTGGAGCTGGAGGCGCTGCGGCTGCGCTATGGCGGGGAGGAGGCCGGGCAGCTCGTCGGCGTGGTGCTGTCCTCGGTGAATGTGGACCAGATGTTCGGCATCGAGGTGGAGGGAGCTATGGCCGAAACTGGGTGATGGCGGGCTGAGAGAGGCGGCGTATCGAGGCGGGTGACGAGCCTGCCAGGACCTCCCGAAGGAGCGATACGCCATGACGAGCGATACCACGGTGGT
>NZ_JAJAQI010000105.1 GCF_020523605.1 Roseicella aerolata
CGTCCACCGCCTGGAAAACCCAGGCATGATCCCGCTCACCCTCATCGAGGTCCAGTCCGGCGCCTATCTCGGCGAGGACGACATCGTCCGCATCGAGGATACCTACGGACGAACGTGAGGGTTCTCAGCAGATCCAAGTCTGCTGGAGTATTCCTTCCGAAGTGTAGCCTGTACTATCTAAGGGCTCCGTCAGTGGTGGCTGACGGAGCCACGTGCCATTCCGAAAATCAACATGAAGCGGCGGCACGACCGTGCCGCCATATTGTCAGTTGCTTGGGTTGTAGAAGATGATCCGGCTGCCCAAGGGATCGAAGCCGAATTTCACCTTCCGCAGCGGCGCAAGTGCCCGCTCGATTACCTCATGCTGCTCCTGCGGCGCGTAGAACATCAGGAACCCGCCAGAGCCCGCACCAAGAATCTTGCCGCCGATAGCGCCCGCAGCGGTCGCCGCCTCGTACCAGCCATCGATGTCGCCGGTACTGACACCAGGTGCCAAGCTCTTCTTCAGTTGCCAGTTCTCATCGAGGATTTCGCCAAAGCTATTGAGATTGCCGCGCTGCAGTTCTCCCATCAGGTCGAAGGCAAGTTGCACCATGCGGCGCTGTGCCTCCTGCTTTATGGCATCGCTGACGATCGCATCCGACTGCGTCTGCAGGATCGCTGAAGCGCTACGAGTAATTCCAGTGTAGAACACAATAATATTGCGCTCAAGCTCGGCACGCTTTTCCTTCGGCATGATCACCGGCGTGACGGCAACGCTGTCATCGGGGTTGAACTGGATCAGGTTGAAGCCGCCATAGGCCGCGGCGTACTGGTCCTGTTTGCCGATCGGCTCGCCGCAGCGCTCGATCTCCACCTCGCAACTCCGCGCCCCCAGTTCCTCGGCCGAGACGTAGCGGCCGAGATAGGCTGAGAGTGCGTTGATCAGCCCGACAGTAAAGGAGGAGGAGGAGCCGAGGCCGGTCCCACGTGAGGGGATGTCGGCGATGGTGGTGATCTCGACACCGCCCTTCACCTTCAGCATTTCAAAGGTGGCGCGCACCAGCCGGTGTTCGATCTTCTCGATGCTATCCACCTCCTCGGTGCGCGAATAGGCGATGCGGGTGCCGCCGTCGAATTTCTTGTTGATGTTGACATAGACGTATTTGTCGATGGCGGTGCTGACCACCGCCCCGCCGTAGCGGCGATAGAAAGCCGGCAGATCGCTGCCGCCACCGACAAAGCTCATCCGCAAGGGGGTGCGGCTGATGATCATACTGCCTCCAGACCTGGTATGCGGCGTGCCGGCCCCGGCGAGGGAGGCCGCCCTATCCTGGCTTCCACCCAGCCTTGCCGGGTGGTGCTGCGTTCAATGCCGCAGGATGATATCGACTGCCTCCGGCAGGCCCGCCGCAATGAAGAGCGGCATGGCCGGATACTTGCCGTCTCCGCCACCAAAGCCGGTGCGTACCAGGATGGAGCGCAGCCCGGCACGCCGTGCGACCTCAAGATCCGAGGTGGTATCGCCTACCATCCAGGACTGCGAGAGGTCGATGTTCAACTCGCGCACTGCCTGCTCGATCATGCCTGTGCCTGGCTTGCGGCAGTCACACTCGCGCTTCAGCGCAGCGACCTCGCCGGGATAGCCGCTGTGCGGATGGTGCGGGCAGAGGTAGAGCGCGTCGAGGAAGGCGCCTTCCTGGCCCAGCAGCGTATCCAGCTTGGCATGGATACGAGCCATGTCGGTCATGGTGGCTTCACCGCGCGCTAGCACCGGCTGGTTGGTCACCACGACACAGCGATATTCGGCATCGTTCAGCCGCTTGATGGCCGCAGCGACACCCGGAAGCAATTCCAACTGATCATGATGTCTAAGAAAATTCACTTCGGCATTCAGTGTGCCGTCGCGATCGAGGAAGACGGCCTTTTGAGGAGAGGAGAGGCGAGCTCGTGCGACTCGGCCGCTGCGGAGATGCCCGACTGCCTTGTCGAGCCGTGCCGGCGTGCCGATGTCCTTGATGTACTCGAAGGAGACATAGCCAAAAAGCCTCCGCCCGGCCTTGATCATGGCAGGGAAGGTCTGCTTGGCAAAATCGCTCGGCGTCGGCAATCCGCGGAAGGCCTCGAGGGCCGTGCGCTCCAGCACATAGAGCGCGGCATTCACCATGTTTCGGTGCAGCGCGTCGGGTGCGTGTGGGTATTTGTGGAAGGCCGTGATCCAGCCCTGTTCGTTCAGTTCCACAAGGTCGGAATCGTGCGGGTGATCGTTGGGATGCAGGAAAAGCGTGCCATCGGCGCCATGCGCCACATGCGCGGCAACCAGGCGGCCAAAATCCACGTCCATCAGCGTGTCGCCATAGAGGACGAGGAAGCGCTCCTGTAGCTGATCAAGAATGGCCATGACTGCGCCCGAGGTCCCGAGCGGCTCGCCATCGTCGATGATCCTCAGGCGTAGGCCAAAATCATCGTGCGCCCTGGCGAATTCACGGATCGCCTCTGCCTTGTAGTTCACCAGGACGACGACATCGGTGACACCCTGGTCGCGCAAGGCCTCGATCTGCCGCTGCAGCAGCGGGACGCCATCCACATCAACGAGAGGTTTCGGCAAGTCGCCCAGGCGGGCACGCAGGCGTGTCCCCTGGCCGCCGGCAAGGATCAGTGCCTGCATGCGACAGGCTGGCCACTGCGCGGCCCCTCATGCATCATAACGGCAGAACTCCTGCTGCGCGATCTCATCTACGGCGCGGGCAACTGCCTGGGCCGAGCCCAGTCGTGGTGCCCAACCCAGGGCCTTGAGACGCGAGACGTCGTAACGGAAACGTGGAACGTCGCCGACCCAACCGCGCGCTTCCGTGCCGTAGGCAATGGCAGCCGCGGGAGCGACCCTGCTGCGCACCATCTCGGCAATGGCCGAGATGCGGATGCCCGCATCCTCTGGTCCGATATTGTAGATCCGGTGCGGACCATCCGCATGGTCGCGGATGAAGAGCATGGCGTCGACAAGCTCGGCGACATGCAGATAGGCCTTCTGCTGCATCCCGTTACCCAGCACGGCAAGACGCTGTGGATCGGCAATGAGGCGGCGCGTGAAGTCCAGTATCGCGCCATGCGTTGCCGGCAAGCCGACGACATTGGGAAACCGAAAGACGCGGGCGCTGTCCAGGAAAGTCTCGCAGGCGGCGCGGATGATGGCCTCGGAAGCCAGCTTCATGGCACCGTAGTTGGAGACGGGCAGGGTAGGGGTGAGCTCATGGATCGCGGTCGTACCGTGATCACCATAGACAGCCGAGGTCGAGGCGAAGTGCAACCTGCGCCAGTTCCGCGTTCTCATGACCTCGAGCACGGCGAAGGTCGTGAGGAAAGTGGCACGCAGATCCACCGAAGGATCGGTCACGCCTTTCTGGATGTCGGAATTGGCGCAGAGATGCCAGACCTCGACCGGCCCGTCCGGCACCATACGCAATGCTGCGGCGAGCGCCCCGGCATCCGCCGCATCCAGTTGCAGCAGGAGGGTATCAGCAAGGCCCGCCAGATGCTCGCGCCGTCCCAGGGAGAGGTCGTCGACGACAACCACCCGCCCTCCGGTCTGCACCAGCCTGCGCACCAGATTGGCGCCGATGAAGCCGGCGCCGCCGGTGACGACGTGCCAGGTCATCCCACTCGCCCCCAAGGCGGAGCCCCCTGTCCCGACGCGCCTGCGTCACTAGACGGCGAGCGCCTCCCGCTGACGCGGCTCGGCGAAAGTGATGCCGCCGCAGAGCCGCTGCATGACGATATGGCCGAAGATTGCGTGCAGATCCTCGCTGATCTGCATGTCGTCGATGTCGACCCAGACAACGTGCTTCGCTAGGCGGCGCAGCTTGCCGCCGCTGAAGCCGCAGAGGCCGATGGTTTCGCAGCCCATCTCATTCGCGACATTGACGGCACGGACGATATTCTCGGAGTTGCCGCTGCCGGAGATGGCGATCAGCACGTCGCCCGGTTCCGCCGTGTGCTTCAACTGCTCGGAGAAGATATCGGCATAGGAGACGTCGTTGGCATAGGCCGTCAGCATGCCGATATTGTCGACCAGGCTGCGGCCACGAAATGGGCGGCCGCTGTGATTGGAGATCATCTTGCTCCAATCAGTGATAAAGTGCAGCGCGGTCACCGCGCTACCGCCATTGCCGCAGGTGATGATCTGACGGCCGTTCAGCCAGCCCTGGCGAATGACCTCCACGCAGTGGTCAATTTCGGCCGGGACGACCGCGTCAATGGTTGCTTTTAGCTTGGCCAGATAATCCCGCGAAGAAGTCGAAACGCGCATGGCTCCTGATCAACCTCGCTCAGGCTGGAGAAGAAATCGGTGCTTTATTACATGGAGGCCTCATACATCACTGATGCGTGATTGTCCAGCAAGATTTGCTACCGTAAGCTGATATCCTGGCGGCTGGGCTGGCGCGCTTGCAGGGCCCGGTTTGGCTGGGCTAGAGCCGTTACGATCTTCTGGTTTTCTTAGCCTGAGGCAGGCTTATGAGAATAGTATACTTTGTCCATGACATTTCGCATGCCGATATCCCGCGCCGCATCGACATGATGCGGCAAGGCGGCGCCGAAGTCACAGTCATTGGTTTTCACAGAAAGGAAAAAATAGATCACAGTATTGCAGATAAGGTAATCAGCCTGGGTCAGACCCATGATGGCAACTTCCCACAGCGGATTGCTGCTGTCCTAAAAGCGATGGCGCTGCTCAGCCGTCATGCGAAGGAGATCCGCGCGGGCCATGTGATCATGGCTCGTAACCTGGAGATGCTGGTGCTCGGGGCTGCCGCACGGCGACGATTCTTGCCTGGCAGGCCTTTGGTCTATGAGTGCCTCGACATCCATCGGTTCATGACGCAGCAGGGCTCGGTTGGCCGGTTGCTGCGCTTAGTGGAAGGTAACCTCCTCCGCGCCAGCCAGGCACTCGTCACCAGTTCGCCCGGCTTTCTCCGCGAGTATTTCGAGCGCACCTATCCGCGCCTGCCACCCGCCATGGTGGTGGAGAACAAGGTCTTCCCGGCCATTGCGGAGGGCCGACCCGGCAAGGCGGTCCTGCCGCCGGGTCCGCCCTGGCGCATTGGTTGGTTCGGCGTCATCCGCTGCCGTCGCAGCCTCGATATCCTGGCCGAGGTCGCCCGGCAGGCGCCCGGGTTGATTGAGGTGATCGTTGCTGGCCGCCCGGCGAAGAACGTCTTCGGCGATGTCGACGCGGCATTCTCCGGCATCCCCGGCATACGCTACATCGGCGGCTTCGCTGATGAGGCGGAATTGGCCCGGCTCTTCGCTTCCGTCCATTTTGCCTGGGCGCTGGATTTCTACGAGGCGGGCGCGAACTCGGATTGGTTGCTACCGAACCGCCTCTACAGGTCAGCCTATTACGGCGCGGTTCCGATCGGCCTCGCCACGGTCGAGACGGGTCGCTGGCTGGCTCGATATGACGCCGGGCTGCGCCTCAATCGGGCCGAGCCGGAGATTCTCATCGCCAGCCTGCGGCAGATGACGCCAGAGCTGTTCACGATGCTTCAGGAGAACCTCGATCGCATCCCAACGGCCGAACTGGTGACTGAGACGGCGGAGTGCCAGGGCTTTGTCCACGCCCTTGGTGCACCTGCTGCCGCCTGAAATCAGTGCAGGCGGTCCTTTCGCGCTGAGCTTCAGTCGCTCTGCCTAGTCTTACTGTGTCACTTGCTTCTTGGCCGTATACGCTGTTTCTGCAGGCAGCAGGGGCAGCGCGGGAGGAGGTGGACAAGGCCGACGGTGAGGCGGCGGCGAATGCTGGCGATTGAGTGCGGCACGTGGCGCTCAGGCCGGACCGGCACCGCGCGGCTGGAAGCCTTTGGATAGCGCAGGTGTCTTGAGCCGCCGCGCGGTGAAGCGGGATTGAGGGGGGAAAAGGCAGCGCTCGGCCACGAGGAAGCCGTAGG
>NZ_JAJAQI010000106.1 GCF_020523605.1 Roseicella aerolata
AGCATCCCGTCCATGGCTCCCGCCCATCCCGGAAGCCAGCCTGAACCCCTCCTCAGAGGGGTCCCTTTTGGACGCCGATCACCCCTCCAAGGGGGTCCCTATTCCACGCCGAATCACAGGCCGGCGCATCGCCGCCGCGCGGCCGGTCACATGTGCCCGGTCTGGCCGGTAGCGCGGAAGCTGCGGAAGCTGTTAGTCTGGTGGCAGAGGTAGCACTGCTCGATCCGCGCCGGCCGCCGGGTGGCGACCCGCTGGGCCGTGCCCAGGAAGTGCTCGGCGGAGTGGCTGGGCGGCGGCTGGTGGCACTGCGCGCAGTCGGTCGAGCGCGGCGAGGGATGCCGCCAGCCCGCCACGGACCAGTTGGCCGTGCTGTGGCAGGACTGGCAGGTGGCGCCGAAGCGGCCCTGGTGCGGGTCCTCGGCGGCGTGGCAGGTGGCGCAGGCGAGGCGTCCGGCCTCCTCCGCGCGCAGCGGCGCGCCGGGTCGCCCGAGCGTGGCGCCCGCCTCGTCGAGCAGGCGCTCCAGTGCCGCGAGCGCGCCGCGCCCGGCCGGGTCCGGCGCGCGGGCCGCTCCGGCCGCCACGAGCGCGCCGTGGTCCATGCGGATCGGCCGGTCGCCGCCCCGGTGCTCGACGTGGCAGCTCGCGCAGTCGCCGATGTCCGCGTGGAAGGCGGTGTCCGGCTTGGCCAGCAACTCCGGCGCGAAGGCGTGGCAGGTGAGGCAGGTCGCGGCCTCGACCCCGCGGTCGGGCGCGTGGCAGCTCTCGCACCGTGCCCCAAGGAAGGCATGGGCGGCTGAGAGCGGCCCCGGGGTCACCGCCGTGCGCCAAGCCGGGAGTGCCGGCGAGCCGGAGCGGTACATCGCCAGCGGCACCAGCACGGCCGCGGTCGCGCCGACCGCCCCCAGCGTCAGGTAGATCGCGGTGGTGACCTTCATCGCAGCCACCGCAGGCCGAAGTAGATGCCGTTCCAGATGTGCAGCGCGAGGAGGGGATACAGCACCAGCGCCGCCGCGATGTGCAGCACCGTCCAGCGGGACAGGGCCCGCTTGACCGCCTCGCGCCGGCCGATCGCGTGCTCGAGGTCGGCGACGGCGCCGACCAGGCGCAGGACCGGAGTGCCGGAAACCGTTACACCGTCGCCGGACACCAGGAGGGCGAGGGCCCGGAGGCCCGGCCCTGGGGAAACGATCGCCGCGCCGCCGTGATGGGCGGCGGCCTCGGCGGCGATCTGGTCGAAGCGGGCCCGGAGTACCCCGAGCCTTTCCCGCTGCTCGCGCAGGTCGGTGCCGAGCTGGGCCAGGTGGTAGCGGCCGACGAAGCCGCTCAGCACGACGGTCAGCATGGCCACGACCAGCGCGATGCCGAGCGGGCTCCGGTAGGCGTGGCCGCTGTGCAGGATCCCGAGCAGTGCGCCGACCACGCCGGCGTAGACGTGGAAGGAGAGCAGCGCGCGCAAGGAGACGTATTTCGACACGCGCACGCGGACCCAGGTGCTGCGCTTGACGAGGGAGTAGATCAGCAGCAGCACGAACAGGCTGGCGCCGGCGATGCCGAGCAGGCCGCCCGCCAGGCTGCCCGGGAAGCGCGGCGCCTCGTGCAGCAGGAAGCCGGGCGCCACCAGAACCAGGACGCTGATCAGCGCGCCGACGGTCAGCCTCTCGGTCTCGCTCACCTCACGCCTCCACCTCGAGATTGCCGGTGGACTTCGCCTGGCAGGCCAGGATGATGCCGCGCGCCTTCTCCTCGGGGGGAAGCCCCTCCTCGACCTCCATCGTCACCTCGCCCTTCAGCAGCGGCACCTTGCAGGTGCCGCAGATCCCGACCCGGCAGGAGTAGTCGATCTCCACCCCGATCGCCTCGGCCGCCTCCAGCACGCTCTGGTCCGGTGCCAGTGGCCCGGTCTTGCCTGACTTGGTGAAATTGACCTCGGCCGTGGCAATCCGCGGAACGGCGGCGGCCGGCGCTGCGGCCGGAGCAGCCGCAGCCGCCGTGGCAGGGACGGGCGCTAGGGCGGGGGCCGGCAAGGGCGCGGGGGTCCCCGCCGCGACGCCCCGGGCCGGGCCGAACGCCTCCGTCTTGACCCGCTCCGGCGGCACCCCGAGTTCGGCCAGCGCCGCCTTCACCGCCGCCATCATCGGCGGCGGGCCGCAGAGGTGGACCCGCCGCCGGGCGATCTCGGGCACGGCCCGCGCGATGAACTCCTTCGAGACGTGCCCCTGGTACCCCATCCAGGCGGTCCCCTCGGCGCTCCCGACCGTCACCGCGACATGCAGGTTGGCGTACCGCTTCTGCAGGTGCTCGAGCTCCTCGCGGAAGACGAGGTCCTGTGGCGTGCGCGCCCCGTGGAGGAAGAAGATGTCGCCTGGGAAGGAGAGGTCGGTCAGGTAGCGGGTGACGCTCATCATCGGGGTGATGCCGACGCCGCCCGAAATCAGGACGATGCTGTCGGCCTCGGCGCCCGTGAAGGTGAACACGCCCGAGGGCGCCGAGACCTCGAGGGTGCTGCCGACCGCCACCTTGTCGTGCAGGTGGCGCGAGATCAGCCCCTGCGCCTCGCGCTTGACCGTGACCTCGACGTAGCTTCGCCGGGTCGGCGCGGAGGCGATGGTGTAGGAGCGCCGGGCGCGCTCGCCGTCGATCTCGGCCGAGAAGGTCAGGAACTGGCCCGGCATGAAGGTGAAGGGGATGTCCCCACCCTCCGGGTTCATCAGGCGGAAGGTCTTGACGTCCGGGGTCTCGGGGAAGATCGCGGCGACGCGCAGCGTGCCCGACCACGGCCGCTTCGCCGCGGCGGTCGCTGCAGCAGGCGACGGCGCAGGTCCGGCGGCCGGTGTGGGAGCGGTGGCTGGGGGTGGGGCCGGGGCGGTGGGTGCCTCGGGCGTCGGGGCGCCGCCGGCGGCGGGCGGTGCTTTGGACGGTGCCGGGCCGGGCGGGCCCGCGGTGGCGGGCGCCGGAGCAGGCGCGGCCCTGGCGGAGGCGGTCGCGAGGCGTTGGACCAGGCCGCCGACCCGCCGCATCCGGACGAACTGGATCAGCAGGGTCCCGACCAGGAAGGCGACCAGGAACCCCATCGTCGTCAGGTGGAACCAGGACAGGCCCCATGGGCCGCCGCCGCCGTCCATCGCCATCGGCGCCGCCGCGGCGGCCGGCAGCCCGAGCTGGCCGCGGTACCAGCCGAGCGCGGCCTGGGCCGGCGCCTGTCCCCCGCCCAGGGCGAGGTGGGTGGACAGGCCGCTACGGTACAGGTTCAGCCCCTCGGCCATCCGTTCGCCGGCCTCCCGCATGCCCTGCGGATCGCCGGCCTGGAGCGCGCGTGTGGCCTGGTCAAGGCCGGCCGTGAGCAGTGGCAGGCCGGAGGTCATGCGCCGGTGGGCCTCGCGCAGCGCTGCCTCGCGCGCGGCCGGGTCGGCGGGCGGGGCGGCCATCAGCGAGGGATAGGTCTGCGGCGGCACGCCGCCGCCGTGCATCCCCATCTCGCCGCCCATGCCGCCCATCTGGGCGACCGCGGGCGGCGTAGTGCCCCCGAGCAGCACGGCCGCCGCGACGAGCGCGGCGGCCGCGAGCTGGCGCCAATGGCGGCGCGGCGCGGCCCGCCCGGTCAATCAGAACGACTCCAGGAACGGCACCACCAGCTCCGCGGCGGTGCGCTTCTGCGCCTCGTCCAGCATGCCGTAGAGGTGATCGAAGGTGGTGCGCGCCGCGCGCAGTCCCTCCAGCCGCGCCGCGAGGTGGCGCTCATAGGCCGCGAGGCGCTCGGCCGGCGTGTGGTTGGCGTGCCCGGCCACCTGGAGGACATCGCGCGCCTCAACCAGGTGCTGGCGTGCCGTGCGCAGGCTCTGGGCGAACTGCTCCCAGGCGGGCGCCTGCTGATCGGTGATGCGCAGCTCGGCGCGGAGAAAGGCCAGCCGGCCCTCGACCCGGTCGAGCGGCGCGTGCGGGCCGGCGCGCATCATCATGCGCGACATGTCGTCCATCGGCATGCCGGCGCCGCCCATGCCCGGCATACCCATGCCCATGCCGCCCTGCATCGGCTGCCCCTGCATTTCCCCCCGGCCCATGTCGTCCATGCGCATGCCGCCGCCCGGCATACCCCTCATGCCCATGCCGCCCGGCTGTCCGGGCTGCGGGGAGGGCTGGGCGGCACCCGGCTGCGGGGCGCCGCCGCCGGGCTGGCCCATGCCGGGCATCCCGCCCATCCCAGCGCCACCCGCGCCGCCCTGCGCCGGCTGGCCCTGCATGCCCCCCATGCCCATGCCCATGCCGCCCGAGCCCTGCTGCTGCATCGGCATCTGCATCATGTCATGCATCGCCAGGCGCAGCGGCGCCTCGGCTGCGCGCGGGGCGCCCGGCTGGCCGAGCGCGAGCAGCAGCGCGGCCGCCGCGCCGAGCGCCGCGGGCCGGCTCCCGGGGAGCGTCGTCAAACGGATCGCGGTCATTCCCTTTTCCTCCTCAGCTTGCCGCATTCCACGCCGGACCGGCCGCCGCGTCCTTGATCCGTGTCAAGCGATACGGCCAGGCCGAACCGAGGTTGCGGGATGTGTGGGCCGCCGACCGTCCATCTTCGCTGGGGAGCCGGGACGACAAGGACCGCCCGCCAGACGCGCCCGGCGTCGCGGCGGGACGTCCAGCCCGCCCCCCGATGAGCGGCTTCCGGGCCTTGGCCCTCGGCGCGCCGCGTCGGGGATCCCACCTCAAGGCGGCCGCCCGCGTGCCGCACCGAGGGCTTCCTGCCGCGCGCGGATCTCCGCTGGCCAGGTGCTCTTGATGAAGCGAAGCACGGCGCGGATCTCGCCGTCGCCGAGGACCTCGCCGAAGCCCGGCATGTCGCTGGCGTACCCAGGCACGAGCGCCGTGGGGCCGCGCTTCGTCAGCTCGAAGAGCTGCGCGTCCGGGTGGTGCCAGGTGTGCCCCGAGGCGTCGTGCGGCGGCGCCGGCAGGCGCCCGTCCGGCCGGCGCTGGCGCCAGTTCGGCTGCCCCTCCAGCGCGGCGCCGTGGCAGGAGGCGCAGTGCTGCGCGTAGAGCTCCCGGCCGCGCGCCAGAACCGCCGCGTCCGCCCCCCCGGCGGGCGGGTCCTCGCCGCCTCCGGCCGCCAGCAGCACGGCGCCCCCAAGGCCCGCCGCCAGCGCCACCACCGCGGCGGCGACCAGGAGCATCCGACGGCCGCGGCCGGTCACCGCACCGTCGCTGCGCCGGAATGCGAGATCCGGATCAGGCCTGCCACGTCGCTCCTCCATCGGTCCGGGCCGGCGCACCGCCCGAGGCCTCGCGGTACGGCGCGTGCGCTGCGCGGTCAACGGCGAAGGGGCCGGAGAACGCCGCCTCTCCGTGACATAGTGTGTCCCGGCGCCAGGATTGAGCCAGGTCAACCCTCCGCCGGGCCGCCTGCCCCAGGATACCGCGTCATCGCGGGGACAGGGGCACGGGGATGGACGGATCAACGGGATCGCGGCAGGTCGCAGTGGGGGGCACGGAGCTCGCCCCACCCGAGCAGCGCGGAGACCGGGACCCCACGCGCCTCCGCGGCGCGGCTGCTGCGCCCGCCGGCCCGGGCGGCCCCGCCGCCGGCCCGGTGTCGCCCTGGGCCGACCTGCTCGAGTACCAGCGCGACCTGTGGGAGCGGTCGATCCTCTTCTGGGACACGCTGCGCCAGCGCGCGGACGACATGCTGGAGCACGAGCGGCTGGGGCTGCCGCCGCTCCTCGACTTCCGCACGGAGACGGTGGTGGACGCGCGCACTTTCCCCCGCCCGGCCAACTACGCCCTGC
>NZ_JAJAQI010000108.1 GCF_020523605.1 Roseicella aerolata
TGTTCTTTGACAGGTGAATCTGGTGAATGGTTATGTTGTGTGTGAGTGAGTAGGCTTGCTGTTGGCGTTGATCTGGCGCTTGGGCGCGGTTTGGTACTGCGTGCGGGTGTTGGGTTGGTGTTGATGGTGAGTGAGAGAAGGGCGTTCGGTGGATGCCTTGGCGCCAAGAGGCGATGAAGGACGTGGCACGCTGCGAAAAGCCGCGGGGAGATGCGAGCGATCGTTGATCCGCGGATGTCCGAATGGGGAAACCCCTCCGTTAAGGAGATCCCTTGCTGAATACATAGGCAGGGGAGGCGAACCTGGGGAACTGAAACATCTCAGTACCTGGAGGAAAAGACATCAAGTGAGATTCCGCTAGTAGTGGCGAGCGAACGCGGAGCAGGCCAGTGGCCTCTGAGGGTTAAGCTGAAGCAGCTGGAAAGCTGGGCCGGAGCGGGTGATAGCCCCGTAGGCGTATGGCTCTCAGGGGTCCTTGAGTAGGGCGGGGCACGTGAAACCCTGTCTGAACATGGGGGGACCACCCTCCAAGCCTAAATACTCCTTGGCGACCGATAGTGCACAAGTACCGTGAGGGAAAGGTGAAAAGCACCCCGACGAGGGGAGTGAAAGAGACCTGAAACCGAGCGCCTACAAGCAGTCGGAGCCCGCAAGGGTGACGGCGTACCTTTTGTATAATGGGTCCGCGAGTTTCTGTTGGCAGCGAGCTTAAGCCGAGAGGTGGAGGCGCAGCGAAAGCGAGTCCGAACAGGGCGCCGAGTTGCCGGCAGAAGACCCGAAACCGAGTGATCTAGCCATGGCCAGGCTGAAGGTGCGGTAACACGCACTGGAGGGCCGAACCCACGCCTGTTGAAAAAGTCGGGGATGAGCTGTGGCTAGGGGTGAAAGGCCAATCAAACTCGGAAATAGCTGGTTCTCCGCGAAATCTATTGAGGTAGATCGTCCGTTGATCACCCTCGGAGGTAGAGCACCGGAAGGGCTAGGGGGGCCCAAAGCCCTACCAAACCCTACCGAACTCCGAATGCCGAGGAGTGCAGGCGGGCAGACAGACAGTGGGTGCTAAGGTCCATTGTCGAGAGGGAAACAGCCCAGACCACCAGCTAAGGCCCCCAAATGATGGCTAAGTGGGAAAGCATGTAGGACGGCCATAACAACCAGGAGGTTGGCTTAGAAGCAGCCATCCTTTAAAGAAAGCGTAATAGCTCACTGGTCTAATAGCTGTCCCGCGGCGAAAATGTACCGGGGCTCAAGCCATCTGCCGAAGCTGTGGATGCACTAGCGATAGTGCGTGGTAGCGGAGCGTTCCGTAGGCCTGTGAAGGCGGACCCGCGAGGGCCGCTGGAGGTATCGGAAGTGCGAATGCGGACATGAGTAGCGACAAGGAGAGTGAGAAACTCTCCCGCCGAAAGTCCAAGGGTTCCTGCGCAAGGCTAATCCGCGCAGGGTGAGCCGGCCCCTAAGGCGAGGGCGACAGCCGTAGCCGATGGAAACCAGGTGAACATTCCTGGGCCCGCCAGAAGTGACAGCCGTGAAGTTCTGTCATCCCTTATCGGATTGGGGTGGCAGTTGGATCGGCTCGGGAAATAGCTCTGGCATATGGACCGTACCCGAAACCGACACAGGTGGACTGGTAGAGCATACCAAGGCGCTTGAGAGAACGATGCTGAAGGAACTAGGCAAATTGCTCGCGTAACTTCGGGATAAGCGAGACCCTTCTCTGGGCAACCAGGGTGGGGTGACACAAACCAGGGGGTGGCGACTGTTTAGTAAAAACACAGGGCTCTGCGAAATCGAGAGATGACGTATAGGGTCTGACGCCTGCCCGGTGCCGGAAGGTCAAGGGGAGGAGTGCAAGCTCCGAACCGAAGCCCCGGTAAACGGCGGCCGTAACTATAACGGTCCTAAGGTAGCGAAATTCCTTGTCGGGTAAGTTCCGACCTGCACGAATGGCGTAACGACCTCCCCACTGTCTCCAGCATCGACTCAGCGAAATTGAATTCCCCGTGAAGATGCGGGGTACCCGTGGTCAGACGGAA
This sequence comes from Roseicella aerolata, assembly GCF_020523605.1. GTDB lineage: Bacteria > Pseudomonadota > Alphaproteobacteria > Acetobacterales > Acetobacteraceae > Paracraurococcus > Paracraurococcus aerolatus. The sequence continues at coordinate 2,037 of NZ_JAJAQI010000108.1, forward strand.
AGACCCTATGAACCTTTACTGCAACTTCGCAGTGGCGCCAGGAAGGGACTGTGTAGGATAGGTGGGAGGCTTTGAAGCCGGGGCGCCAGCCTTGGTGGAGCCAACCTTGAAATACCACCCTGTGCCTTTCTGGCGTCTAACCGAGCCCCGTAAGCCGGGGCCGGGACCCTGCGTGGTGGGCAGTTTGACTGGGGCGGTCGCCTCCCAAATGGTAACGGAGGCGCGCGATGGTGGGCTCAGGCCGGTCGGACATCGGCTGTTGAGTGCAAAGGCACAAGCCCGCCTGACTGTGAGCGCGACAGCGCGAACAGAGACGAAAGTCGGCCTTAGTGATCCGGTGGTCCCGCGTGGAAGGGCCATCGCTCAACGGATAAAAGGTACTCTAGGGATAACAGGCTGATCTCCCCCAAGAGTCCACATCGACGGGGAGGTTTGGCACCTCGATGTCGGCTCATCGCATCCCGGGGCTGGAGCAGGTCCCAAGGGTTCGGCTGTTCGCCGATTAAAGCGGTACGTGAGCTGGGTTTAGAACGTCGTGAGACAGTTCGGTCCCTATCTGCCATGGGTGTTGGAGACTTGCGAGGATCTGTCCCTAGTACGAGAGGACCGGGATGGACGCACCTCTGGTGCACCAGTTGTCACGCCAGTGGCACAGCTGGGTAGCCAAGTGCGGACGGGATAACTGCTGAAGGCATCTAAGCAGGAAACCCCCCTCCAAACGAGGTCTCCCTCGAGGGCCGTGCCAGACCAGCACGTCAATAGGACGCAGGTGGAAGCGGGGTAACCCGTGCAGCCGAGCGTTACTAATCGCCCGATAGAACTCCCATCCCAACCCAATGCAGCGCCCTCGCAAGAGGGCACCGCACGCAGCACCAAGCCGCGCACACACACAAACACACCCATTCACCAGCATACAGGATCCGGCCGGGTGGCCCGGTGGTCATCGCAAGGTTGACACACCCGATCCCATCCCGAACTCGGCCGTGAAACACCTCAGCGCCCATGGTACTGCAGCTCAAGCTGCGGGAGAGTCGGTCGCCGCCGGGCCACCCAGCCGGATCCTCACCCTGTCACCCCACCACCACCCACGCGGGGTGGAGCAGCCCGGTAGCTCGTCAGGCTCATAACCTGAAGGTCACAGGTTCAAATCCTGTCCCCGCATCCATATCACGACAAACGCCCCGCAGCCCCAGGCCGCGGGGCGTTTGTCGTTCAGGGC
>NZ_JAJAQI010000109.1 GCF_020523605.1 Roseicella aerolata
CACCCGCAGCGGATGGTCGGCCCGGACCCGTTGTTCCAAATCCACGTAGCTGAACAGCGACCCAACCACCGCATCACTGCCACGCATCCTCACCCCGCTCGCTGCCGGGGGTAGGGAATCACGCAGGCGGCATCACCACAATGAATTTCAGCAGCCTGCTAGGCTGCGGCAAGGGGGCGGCCCGGAGGTCCACTTCTCGCTTACGACCGGAGGGATCTCAGCACCCTCCGATCAGATGGTTGAGCGTAATTGCAAAAAATTAAGTTTGGAACCAGAGCGCGCCATCTTCGGCGGGGGCACCGGGCGGCTCTGCACCTAGACGTGTCGGTCCGGCTTCCGACCGGACGAGGGATACGCCCTCGCCATGCGACCGGCAGCCGACATGGATACGATCAGCTACCCGCCCGGTAAGCATTCGCGAGCCGCTGGCGATACTGGCCCTGCGGGGTGGATGGGTCATTGCGCCGCGCTTCCTCGGCCCGAGCCGCATCGCGCGCAGCCAGGCGCAGGCTCGCCGCGTCCGTGGCCTGCACGGGCTGCGCCGCAGGAATGCGGACCTCGCCGCGCAGATGCGCGGACAGCGCGTCATTCTGGCCCTTCAGGGATTGGTTCTCGCGCTGGAGCCGGGCGATTTCGTCGGCGGCGCGGAAGTCCGCATAGACCTCCTGCCCGTCCGCGAGGCGAACCTTCTTCATCGCGTTGCTGTGGGTGCTCATGGCGTGCATTCCTGCTGCAAGCTCGGGGGAAAAGGCATCGGTCAGGGTCAGGCCGACGCGGACTGCACCGCCCGATGGGACGGCGCCGGGCGTGTGCGACCGACGCGCCAGGGCGAGCGCCGCGCCGGCATCGGTCAGGCGAAGGGCTGCGATCCGGTCCGCCGTGTCGGCGTCAACGGTGAAGACCTCTGCGCCGAAGCGGACGATGCTCCGCATGGTCATGGCTGGGCCTCTCAGTGGAATGTCGGGAGCGCGCCGGCCGGCAGCGCCACGGGGAAATGGACCTGCATGGACAGCAGGCCGGCGATCATCCCGGCCTGGTAGTCCAGATCGCGGCGCAGCTTGTCATTCTCGGCCGCGAGGGCTGCGTTTTCGGCCTTCAGCGAGGCCAGATGCAGCAGCAGCGCAGGGTCCGGCGGGGCGCTCATCGCTTGCCCCAGATCGGGCCACCGCACCAAGCCCGCTCGATGTGCTCGCTGGTCGGCCATTTCGTCGGGATGCCGCCCTGCACGGGGATCTTCAGGCCGTGTTCCTCTGCGGCGCGCAGCAGGCGGTTCGCGTGGTCGAAGATCGCTTTGGCTTCGGCCATCTCCTGCGGATCGGGGTCGGTCCGGCCCGGAATGCGGCGCTCAAGCCCACGGCGGAACGCAGCATCAGCAGCACGGCCAGCCTTCACGCGCAGCCGCAATCCTTCCTCGTACACGGGGCGGTGGGCCGCAGTTAGCGCCGCCTGGACCGCAGCCTGGGCCGACTGGACGGCCGGGGCGCAGCGGGACGCCACGATGCCGAGGAAGGCCGCGAACTGCTCGGCCTTGTTCACGTCCACATGCGCTGCTGCCACGTCCTCCGCGCTAACGGGCTCGCCGGCCACGGCGCGTTCCACCAGGGCCGGGAGAGCATCACGGGCCGCCACCACGGCCTGCTGCGCCTTGCTGGCCGCGTCCTGCGCCGACTGAAGCCGCACCCTGGCGTCGGTCAGGGCTTGCCGCGCCGCGTCCACGGGCTCCCATGGGCCGGCGAGCCGGTCTAGGTCAGCATGGAAGGCTTCATCCTCGGCCTGCCGCTTCTCGGCCTCTGCGCGCTGCCTTGCGGCTTCGGCCTCTGCCTCGGCCTTCGCGCGCTTCTCGGCTTCCTCCAGGGCCACGCGAGCCCCGGCGAGGGAGGCCAAGCTACCTCGGGCCTGGAAGGCGGGGTGCGGTCCGTTCACTGGCGGCGCTCCCCGTTCAGGGTGTCGGCATTGGCACGGATCAAGTCCGCCAGCACGCCCGAGACGCTGACCCGGCAGCCCTCGCGCTCGGCCCGCTCCACCGCCGCACGGCGCAGCAGACTAAGTGCGTCGGCCGGAAGCCGAACACCCGTGGAAATAAACGCCTCGCCCTGGTTAGACGCCGAAGCCATGCGAAAGCCTCTCCTGACCATCTGACAGGATAACGGCTCTGCATCGGTTTAGTTCAATGGATTATTTCGTAAAACTTCCCGCATCCGTCTGTTTGCGGCCACGATAAATGTAGCGTTTGACGATACGCCAAGGAAAAACACCGGCCGAATACGCAACTGGCAGGATGCCAGCCCGTTATGCCTCTGCCCGGTTGTGGGTGGAGTTGGTAGGCGAGGGGGTCGCGGGTTTGCTGTGCCCGCGGCCCCCTTCTTTCATGCCTCCCGGTCTGGCGGTGCGTCTGCCGAGCGCCAGGGAGCCGGCGGCACGATACGGCATGACCGCTGGCCGTTCGGCTTCCGGTAGCGGATGCAGTTCCGCTCAAAGATGCAGCCGCGGCAGGCGAAAGGCATCTTGCCCGCCGTGTCGGCCATCAGGTCGTCCGGCTGGCGCAGGGGCCGCCGGGGAGCGTCCCGGCCCTTCATGCTGCCTCGGCCTCCGCGTCCAGCCAGGACAGGCGCGCATCCGCAGCCGCCGCAGCGCCAGTGACCTCCAGCACCGCGTCCAGGGCGCCGTGCTCCACCAGCCCCCGGAAGGCCCCAGCATTCGCAGCTAGGGCGCGCTCCAGGCCCTCGCGGCGCTGCTGGGCAGGACGGTCGGCCCGCTCCATCAGGGCCAGCCAGCGGCGCCATTCTGCGATCCAGTCAGCGCGGGTTTCGCAGACAGTCTCGCCGCCCGTGCGGTCCACGATGACCCAAGGCAGCGCGCGGGAGGAAAGGCGGGGGCTCATGCCCCACGCCCCTTGCCCGCGAGCCGCACCACGCCGAGCCCATGGGCCGCGAGCAGGTCCGCCAGGTCGCGCGCCGCGTCGCGGGCCTCGCCCGGATGGATGGCGGCCGAGACGGTGAACTCGCAGCCCAGGTGGTCGCGCACCAGTTCGTCCGGCCGCAGCCAGGTCGAACCGCTGTCCACCACGGCGCCATGGCGGGAGACGACCGAGGCCAGAACCTCGGCCAGCGTCTCCAGGGGCAGGGGATCGGCGCGCATTAGTGCGTCTCCCCCTGGCTGGAGGGGTGGGGGATGGCGAGGCTCGCCAGAGCATGCGCGGCGGCAAGCTCGGTGCAGACGTGCCGCAGCCCCTTGGCGCGGCAGCATTGCAGCAGCGTGGTCCCTTCGACGCTGCGGGAGAGAGCCGCCGCCATGCGGAGGCGGGCCGCAGCGCAGCCGGCCTCGGTGGTGAGGTCGGCGCCAGCGGTGGGGAGGTACTTCGCCGGCAGCGAAGCCAGGACGGCGCGGGAGAGCATCGGCATGTGCTGGGCCTCGCTCACGCTGCCAGGGACAGGGGAGAGGCGAAGGCCGCGAAGACCTCCGCAGCGGCGGCGCGCTCGGCGGCATCGTGCTCGGGCGCGTAGTGCTGGGGGATGCTGGCGACCAGCGCCAGGAAGGCGACGATCGCGGAGAAGGCCGCATCCTCGCTCACGCCCTCGGCCAGCGGCAGCCATTCGCCCTGCCGAATGTGCAGCATGGCGCGGAAGCCTTCGCCATCGCGGCGAACGTCAACGCAACGAATGCCCGCGATGACCATTGCCAGGGTCGCCGGATTGCGCAGGGAAGGCTGGGCGATGACCGTCACGCCTTTGGTTGCGGAGAGACGGGCGCGGGCGGCCTGCTGTACGCTGATGAAAGCCATTATCCGGGTCCGATCCGGTTTGTGGTTAGGACCGAGCGGGAGGGGTCCAGCCTCTCGTTCGGTCCGCCCCGCAGCAGCGGGACAACCGGATAATACGTATCAGCCGGATACGGCGCAAGCGGATATTGCGTATCTGCCGGATGATACGTATATAAGGGATATGACCAAGGCCCCCGACAAGCCGCGCTTTGAAATGCGGCTACCCCCGGCGCTCGCGGATCGGATTGACCGCTGGCGGCGCGACCAACCTGACCTCCCGAACCGTGCGGAGGCCGCGCGCCGCCTCATGGAAATCGGCTTGGCCGCAGAGGAAGTGCATGCACCGAGACGCTCACCCGGCGAGGCAGAGAGCGACGCATGACCGGCACGGCGGCTCAACTCTAGAGGCCAACTGGATCGCCGAGGCGCTGCGTGAGGCCTCGCCAGAACACACCCAGGGCGCCTTTGAAGATGCACTTATGTCACTACGGTGTGACGAGCCATCCACCTAGCGCGAGCCGGATTGCGAAACCATACAACAGAGTGGTACGGAATGGCCCTCAGGCTGCTCAAGAACAAAGGGTTCGCTCGCTTTGCCAGGAAGGAGGGCCTCACGGACCAAGCGCTGTGCGAGGCAGCCAAGGAGGTAGAGGACGGATTGGTTGATGCCCGGCTGGGCGGGTTCCTGCTGAAGAAGCGTGTTGCCAAAGGCAGCAGTGGAAAAAGCGGCGGTTTCCGAACAATCGTGGCGCATCGGCAAGGTCAGCGCCTCATCTTCTTGTTTGGGTTTGGCAAAGGTGAGCGGGACAACATTGATGAGAAGGAGAAACTGGCACTACTAAAGCTTGGCGAAGAATATATGGGTCTAAGTAGAAAAGACCTAAGTGGTCTGATCGCCTCAGGGGTGCTAGTGGAGGTGAAATGCGATGCCCAAAAATAAGACGAGCCGAATTTTGGCCGAGGTCCATGAGGCTGCGCAGGACTTGCACGATGCTGGCGCCATCAGCACCGTGACCATGCGGGAGTTCGATGCGCTCTGCTTGCCGCCTGTGCGCAGGTACAAGGCGGCAGATATTCGCCGGATCCGTGCGGCTACCCACACCAGCCAGTCCGTTTTCGCGGCCGTCCTAAACGTCACGAAAGGCACGGTTGCTGCCTGGGAGCAGGGCGATAGAGAGCCAGCCGGACCGGCACTCAAGCTCCTGGACCTTGTTGATCGGCGGGGCCTTGAGGCCCTGACCTGATCCAAGCCGTACGTCTTGGACGGAGTGGCTGCCGCCTCGCCGGTAGCTTCGCCCGCTGCACGTATTGCGGCGCAGTGTGCGGCGTCATGGGCAGCAGTGAGGCCAGGGCGGGCGGCTGGCTGCCCGCGCTTCCTCGCGCGTGTAGCTGCGGCGCTGGGCCTGCCCAGCTAGAGCCGGCGACCGAGGACGATGCCCGACACGCAACAGTCTGTGGCGCGACGATCTGGATGCGAGCAGCGCGACAATCAGGATGAGAGTCTGTGGTCGCGGCGGCTGGATGATTGTCGCGGCGCGACAGGTAGGCAAGCGGTTTTCGGGTGATGCGCGA
>NZ_JAJAQI010000110.1 GCF_020523605.1 Roseicella aerolata
AAGGGAGCGCCGCTGGCGCCGGAAACGTGTTTCTGGCAGCCGCCACGCGGCAGCGGGCGCATGGAAGGTCCGCCGGAGCCTACCGCACCCGCCGATCCTGCGCGCTTTTCAGCAGCCTGCTAGGAGGCACCCCGCCGGTCCGGCACCGCGGCGAAACTCTTTTCACAGGCGAGCGAGCCAAGCTTTTACGCAAGCCATCCGTGTTGGCGTCGTCATAGTAAGGAAGCAAAGCAAAATATGGAGGGCATATGTCTCGGTTGCTGCCTTGCCTTGGGGCCGCAGTGCTGCTCACAGCCTGCGGAGGCGAGCCTCCTGCGCCGCCGCCAAAGAAGCCCGGAGGAGTAGTAATCAACGGAGGCGAGCCTCCGCCGCCGCCAAAACCAGATATAGGAACCCAAAGAACAAATAATAACCAAGAACGTCCATGTTTTATTATTATATATGAAAACAATCACCTTGTAGGTAGGAACCATCCATTCTTAAGAAGTCAAAAAAATTGGATAACTCAAGAATAAAATCTTACGAGATAAGATCTGGAACGTGGGAATTTTATAGGAATGAAAACTATGATGGCATCATACGCACCTCAAGGCCCGGGAAATACGCTAATTTAAGCGCAAGTTTCAATCGAGGCGTTCGATCTCTTATTTGTCTTGAGGACCCAGAGCGGCCGCGGCGCTAGGCACAGACGGAAGGCCACGGCCTCGGGACCCCGGCGCGTCTCCCGTGCTCCCGGCCCCAGGCCGAGCGCGGGTCACTGCACACCACGAGACTCATCCGCCGGTTGCCCGGCCGTAGGCCCGCCCGGCCAGATGCGCGAGGGCGACCGCCACGGCCACTTGGGTTGCCGCCATCTCACCGCGTAGGCAGTCAACTTCGCCTGCGGTCATGTACTCGGTCATGTCTTACCACCTGGCGCCGTGGCATTCTGGCGCCGCAGCGTCATGGCACTACTGTTGCGCCTGCTCGCGTCGCTTCCATGTGCGGTATTCCTGCTCGCCCCATGGCCGCTGACCGGTGCCAGGACAGAAGCCCGCCTGTTGCTTTTCCTGAACATCAAGCGCGCTGTCCCGCTTCGGGTCGAAGTCCGCGACCTCCATGGTGAAACCATGCTTCACCAGCGCCAGTGTTCCATCCCGCTGCACTCGGCAGGCGAAGACGCCTTTGCAGACTGGACACCAGCGCCGCAGCATTGCCCGCCTCCTTCTCCCGTCGCCACCATAGGGTTGTGGCGCCATAACCCCACGGCGCCACGGCACCTTGCTATCGTGGTTCCGTGAGGTCGTCCGGATCAATGCGAGCCCGCGCCAAAACCTCGAGCGCGAGGCCGCGCGCTGGCGAGGCCAAGTCATAGGCGGCTTCGCCGTACCCGTCGCCCAGCAGATCGGCCAGCCTCGGGATATGCTTGAACGGGGGAAGGCGCCGGTCCTCCGGAACCGCGTTCAGGTAACGCCGGACCCGCTTCGCGGTCGCCGGTAAGGCGGGCCAGTCCATCGGCAGGGCGACCGCCTGGGGCAGCCGGTTCAGGTTGTCCACCGCCCGTTCCACGTCCTGCGCGGCCGGCTTGAAGGGGAGCACGGCCAGGTCCGCGACCTCGGCCACCACCTTGTCCAAGTCGGGCCGGGCCGCCGCGCCGTCCAGCAGGATCAGCAGCCGGTCCACCGCGAGCAGCTTCCGCATCTGGGCCAGCAGCCCTTCCCGCGTCCGCCCGTCCGCGACGACATAGCGGCGCCGGTCCGTGCGTGGGTGTTCCTCGGGGTCGGTTGTGAGGACGATGGCGGGGACTGGCCGGGCGAGGCTGCCGCAGCCGTGCGCGATCAGATGGGCCGCCGTGCTCTTGCCGCTGCCGCCCTTCGACCCGACCAGGGCGATGACCTTAGCCATGCTCGGGGAGCCCGGCCGCCAGAACCTCCAGCATCACAGTCTGGGCCGTGACGGTCCGGCCGCGCTCGGCGCTGCGGCGCCCGGCCTCGGCCGCGTAGCGGGCCAGCAGGGCTTCCGGCATGCGGAGATTGACCGGAACGCCCCTCTCCCGCTTCGCCCTGGTCGGCGCTGTCGCCGGCTCCGGTAGGCTCTGCAACCCCTCGGTCAGCCGCGCAATCTTGTCCAGCTTCGACACCATGGCACCACGCCCCCACAGTTCCACGGCACCGAATGCTTGTGGCGCCCCCGCGCCACCGTGCCGCGCCGCCATGGAGCAGAAGGGGGAGGGGTGGCGCCAGAGGTTTCGGGCGTGGGACGGCTGCGCGGTGCGACGCCGTGGCGTCTGTGCATCATGGCACTGGGCTGTCGTGGCGTCGTGGCATCAAGGTGGCGTGGCGCCATAGGGGTCGCTGCACGGTTTGCTCAAAACTACACGCTAGGCGGCGCTCCCGGTTGACCTGCCTCAATAGCCCCAGGACCCACCAGCCACTTCCGTCTCAAAACCCGGTTCGGCCTCATACGAGACGGTTTGGCTGCGTGATGGGACGCCTCACACGGGCAGGCTCTATCGGGACAAGAGGAACCGCACCTCCCACTCGATCGTGGGAGGTGCCATCCATCGAGACTTACTGGGCCGCTTCGGCGGCAGGCTGCTCGGGGTGCAGGTGCGATGAGGCGGTGAAGATCGACGGCTGACGCACCGCAAACACCTTCCCCGTCTCCGCGCCGAGCCGCAGCTTTGTGCGGCGGCCGAGCGCCGGGTTGATAACGTCCTTGAGCTTGACATTCCTGGCGTAGGCGTCGGCTCCGATCAGCCTCTCGTAGTCGGCACGCCAAGTCGTATCCTCCAACATGCGCCGCGCAGTCTCGGCGATAATGTCGGTACGCCAGCCTTCAACCTCGGTGATCTTCTGTGCCTTATAGACGAAGCGCAGGATTAGGCTCTCCCGAAGCCGATGCCATTCGGCCCTTGAGGGCGACAATAGGCCAGCATCAGCCACCGCTTCGGTGATGAGGAAGACGATTTGTTCCACGGGATCGCGTCCATTCTTCTCCGCCAGCTTGCGGAGCGCTTCCACGATCTCGGTCTCCAGTCGCAGCCCAATCACGGGTTCCTTTGCCATGCGAACTCCTTCGGGCATCGCCCTCTTTGGGGTTAACGCATACTAGGTAACACGCATAAGGAGCTTTGTCAATCCGGGTTAACTTGTATTAGATAACCCATAAGAGAAGCGCTTTGTCCCCTTGAGGCAAGCCCGTGGGGGGCAACGGAAGGCCGCCTTGGCGTGCGATTTCAAACAGATCGTGCGCCGCCCCATCATGGCGCCAGGGAACTATGGCGCCACGCAACCGTGGCGCCGGGGCGCTAACCCCGGATCGCCCGCAGGGGATCAGCGTCCCGAAGCACCAGCGCATCGCCGCGCCGGAACGCACCATTGCCAGCCAGAACCTCCATCCGGACCCCGCCGGGGATTGGGTGCAGCCGAACCACTGACCCGGCCAGGGGGCGGCCGTCACTGGCAACGGCTCCAGCCGCGGCGCGGTAGAGGGGGAGGCTGCGGGAGGCGCCCAGCAGCATCAGTCCAGCGAGGAAGGCACCCGCCACCGGCTCCCACAGCTTCGCCGGATGGGCCGCCTTGCTCGCCAGAAAGCCGCACAGGCCGGCGCCAGCCAGCGCGGCTACGGCTACCCCCAGCGGCACCAGAGGCAGCCAGGGGACTTCCAGCAGCGACACCACCACGTCCATTGGCCCCCAGCCATAGATGCCTGCGGCGACCATTGACGGCAGGACCGTCGCGCCTGGCACCAGCCCCCACAGGACCACCGCCCGCTCCCGGTCCAGGCGGGCGGCATCGGCCCGTTGCTGGGCATCGCGGGCCCGCCATTCCTCCATGGCCCGCCGGTGCTCCCGATTGGCGTCTTCCGGGCTCGCCTGCGAGGCAGCGGCCGGCGCAGCGATGGAGGCCCGAAGCTCGGCGCGGTGCTCAGAGGTTAGCATGCCCCGCACGCCTTCATCGTCCAGGGCCGCGAGCCGGTCGGCCACTGGCAGAGCCAGCAGCCGGTCCCGCTCCTTCGCGCTCTCCCCCACCCAGAGGGCGCGGGCCTGCTGGTGGGCAGCAGCCAGCGCGGCGTCATCGAAGGCCGGCGCATGTCGAGAAGGGGCAGAGCGCCCCGTGGTATCCTGCTCGGTTGTCATCGCCAGCCTATCAGGATCAATGTGACTCTATCGCAGCATCATAGCGGTCGATCCAAGTTTTGACCTGCTCCCTATTCCAAGTAACCAGCCCACCGGGCCCGTCGAACGGCCCGCCTTCGAGCGACACTTTCCAGCCTCCTTTTGCAGTTTGCTCATGCAGCCTCAATGCATGTCTGCGATTTCTGGATCGCCACACCTGGGCCGGCGCGAGCATGATGTTGGAGTTCATCATTAGCCGCCGCTCGCTTCCGCCCGGATCAGCCCGGAGGCCGAGAGGATACGCCGGACCTGCGGGCGCCATTCGGCCAGCCATTCCCCTACGTCCGCCACGGACCGCGCCGCCGCGCCCAGCCGGAAGCCGAGGGGCTGAAGGTCATGCGGACGCAGCGTCGCCAGTTCACTCAGCGGCTTGCCGAGCCCCACCATGGCCTGCCAGGCCGGCGCCGAGCACCGCGGCAGGATGACGCGCTCTACCTCCCGCGCCCGGCTGCCAGCGCCTTCGCAGAGGCCATCCAGTGCCGGGTGGTCGGCAGGAAGCGGCCCCTGGTGCTCATTGACCACCACGAACAGCCGCGCTGCCGGCATCGCATCGGCAGCCCGCGCCAGAGCCTCGCGGGCCAGGCGCAGGCTTTCGACCTCGGCCGTGGTGACGACCAACGCGGCCATACCGCTGCCATCGCCCAGCATCAGCGGGCCGGCGCCGCTGTCCCACCAGTTCCAGAACAGGGCACCGGCGTTCGCGCCCATGTCGAGCAGCCGCACGCCATCCATGAAGTCTTCTGCGATGGCGTCCCAGAACTCGCCCAGCAGGTCCGGATTGCGCCGAATGTCTCGCAGGCTTTCGTCCGACAGCGCGTGATTGTGGCGCGACGATCTGGATGCGAGCAGCGCGACAATCAGGATGAGAGTCTGTGGTCGCGGCGGCTGGATGATTGTCGCGGCGCGACAGGTAGGCAAGCGGTTTTCGGGTGATGCGCGA
>NZ_JAJAQI010000111.1 GCF_020523605.1 Roseicella aerolata
AGGCCTGCCCACGACGCCACGCCATCGAAGCCTCCAGCCCAAGCTGGACACCTACGAATCACACCACCTCGCGCCGCAGCCAATCACAAGCCGATTCCAGCCAGGGCTACTCGGGTCTAGACGCCCCCATCCACCCAGGGCTCGGCCTGGGAGGAACGGCGCTCCTCCGCCTCCTCATAGGTCGCGGCGTCCACCAGCATGGGGCCCATCGTCACCTCGGGCGGATCGGGAATGAGGTCCTTCAGGTTGGCGCTGACCCAGGCCTGCGCCCGCTCATTCGCGCGCAGCGCCGCCTGCCGGCTGTCGCAGACGCTGACCGAGACCGGCCGACCGTCCTCGCTGACGAAGGCGTAATAGGCCCGGAAGCCCGCCTGCTCTCGCAGGATGGGGACGAGCCCCTCTCCCACTCGCTGGGCGATCTCCTCCGGCCGCCCGCCTGCCCGGTATGTCCTGATCACGACGAACATGCGCCGCTCTCCTCCATGCCCCGCTTCGGTGTGATCGGGCCAGGCGGCCTTGCCCGGCCCGAGGGTCAGGCGCGTGGCTGCCGCTGCCGCCGTGAACGCCGGCTCACCGGGCCGGCCCTGCGCCCATGCCCCTGATGCCTTGGGGCCCGGTGCAACAGGACCGCACCGATGCCGCCGGCCGCGATCACGGCCGGCAGGAGAAGAAAGAGGAATTGCTCGAGGGTGTTCATGCGGAACCGGCCCTCCCGGGGCATCAGCCTACATCATCCCGCCCGCATCGCCATGCGGCCGAGGACCGGCTGGCCCTCAACACCTCCGGCGCCCCCGGCCGCAGCGGCACCTGCTCTCCGGTCAGACCGTCGTCTTCCCCGCCGTCGCGAGCCCACCAGGATCAGTGCGCCACCTGGCCGGATTCCTCCTCGTCCCCCTCCGCCGTGGTCCATGCGCCGGCCGGGGCCTCGATCTCGGGGGTCGGGTTGTCCGCCAGGATCGCCGCCGTTTCCTCGTCGAAGGCGTCGATCCGCGCCTCCACCGCCGCCTCCGCCAGGCCGAGCGCGGCGATCGTCCCGGCCACCACCCGTGCCGCCAGCGCGGCCGTTCGCTCATCCCGGCACTCCACCACGGGCTCGATCTCGTCGCCCTCGCCCCGGATGATCTCCACCAGCAGGAATTGCGGGCCCTGGCGGGAGCCGGATTCCCAGATGCCTTCCTCGGTCCGGTGCATGGGCGTGATGGCGATGGAAAGGCCCTTGCTGCTGTCAGACATCCCGTCTCTCCGCGCGACTTGTCCGGCTGAAGCGCATGACGGCGCCCGGGGATGCGGCGCCTCGGAGGCCTACTCGCCCGCCCGCTCCGCCTGGGCGCGGGAGGCGACGGCCTGGTCCGCCTGCTGCAGCGCGGCGTCGCCGATCGCGTCCCGGCCGCGCAGCCGCGCCAGCGCCCGCCGGCCCTCGGCGGCCGCCCCCTCGGGATCGGCAACCCGGCGTGCCCTCCCCTGCGCCGCCGCGGCGGTCGCCTGCGCGAGTTCCGTCTCGCGCCGCTCCTCCTCCGCGCCGCCGAGTTGCGCCCAGCCCAGAAGCGCCGGCAGGGTCGTCCCCTGCACCAGGCCGGAGAGGACGACCATCAGGGCGACCAGCGCCAGCACCAGTTCGCGTTCGGCGAAAGGTCGGCCATCCGGGGCGGCGGCCGGCACCGCCAGCGCCAGGGCCAGCGCGATGGCGGAGCGGTGTGGTGACCAGGCCGCGACGGCGGCGATCCGCAGCGCCCCCGCGGGCCGGCCATCGGCGCCCGGCATCCGTGGCGTCCAGGGCATGGCCACGGCCAGCAGCGCGAGCAGGAATTGCACGCCGACCACCAGCGCCAGCAGCGCCGCCGCCGCCAGCACCAGCTGCGCCGGCTCATACCGGCCGAGCGCGCCAAGGGCCTCCGGCAGGGCCCGGCCGATCAGGAAGTAGAGCGCCGCCGAGAGCATCAACTCGGCCTCCGACCAGACATGGCGGGAGACGAGCCGCGCCTCGGGCGAGGAGATCGCCTCCCCCGTCCGCCGGTCCACCGCGCGGGCGACGACGGTGAGCGCCGCCACGACGATGGTCACCGCCACCGAGACGCCCGCGGCGCCGGCCAGGATGGCGGCGAGGAAGGGCGTCGCGGCGGAGATCGCCACCTCGACGGACGCGGCGCCGATGCGCCGGCGGAATTCCACCGCAAACAGCCCGACCGCGGCGCCGAGCAGCCCGCCGCCCAGCAGGTCGGTCCCGATCCGCTGCAGCGCCGCGCCGACCTCCGGCGGTGGCCCGCCGACCGCCTCGCGCGCCAGCAGGTAGAGCGAGACGACGAGCAGCCGCGCGCTGACGGCCTGGCCGGCATAGGCATCCGTCAGGGCCCGCGGCAGGTGCTGCGCCTGGCCCGTCTCCTGCGGCAGGCGCGTATCGCCGATCCCGGCGCAGACGCCGATCAGCAGGCAGGCCACGGGATCGAGGCCGGGCAGCAGCACCTGCGCCGCGGCCGCGACCATCAGCGTCACGCCGATGACGAGCACCAGGCCGGCCACCACCCCGCGGACCAGCGCATGGCGCAGCAGGTCGAGGGAGAGCGCGACGACCCCGGCATAGAGCAGCGGCGGCAGCAGCAGGCCCAGCACGATCTCCGGATTGGTCCGCAGGGCGGGCAGCGGCACCGGCAACAGGACGGAGGCGATGCCGCCGGCGAAGACCACCGGCGAGGGTGGCAGCCCGCTGATCCGGGCCAGCGCCAGCAGCAGGCCGAGCGCCACGATCACGCCAGAGACGAACTGGACTTCCGGCACCCGCGATCTTCCCGGCCCGAGCTGTTGGATGGGGGCAACGCCCCGGCGAGGAGGCGGTGCCCGGCCGGTCCGCGCGGTGAACGGAGCCGCTGCGCGCCCGTTAGAGCGGTCTCACGCTGCACAGGCGGCATGAGACCGCACCAACCCTTGTCCGCAGCGCGGATTGCCCACGGTCCATTCCGCCCGGCGGCCTGCTCCGGGAGCCGGCGCCGCCTTCCCGCGGGAGCCACGCAGCGGAGAGGATCCGGAGGACCTGCATGCCACCCGTTTCCGAGCAGCGCCTGTTCGACGCCCTGGCCACCCTCACCCGCGCCTTCGCGGATGGCGGCGTGCCGGACATCATGGGCGAGTCACCCGACGCGCCCCGGCCCGCGGGCGACTCCCCCGCCATCGACGCCATGGACGAGGAGGCGCGCGAGGTGTTGGGGGAGGCTTCGCTGGCCGTCGCCTTCGGCGCCTTCGCCTCGCGCGGCGGCGATGGCGGCCCTATCCACATGCTGATCGGCGCCATGGGCCTGATGGCCCTGCGCGCGGGCGAGGAGCCGGACCCGCCGGCCGAGATCCTCGGCATCGTCGCGGAGGACCAGCGGGTGGAGCAGGAGATCGACCGCGCCGGGGAGGCCATCGACGCCGAGTTCGGCCGCGACGCGAGTTGCGAGGCGGTGACGGCGGCGCTGGAGGCGCGGCTGCTCGGCACCGCGATCACCCTCGCCGGCTGCACCCTGCCGGAGGGCGTGGAGGGCCAGGCGGCAGTGCGGCTGCGCGCGGCGCGCTGCCTGGCGCGGCTGGCGGCCGGGCTGATGACGATGAACGCGGCAGGCGCGGCCGGCGCCACGCCGGCCGGCGCCGAGGCGCCGCAGCCGACCGCCTAGAGCAGATCGCGGACGGGCGTGAACGACCGGAAGCGTGAATCTGCTCGAAAACAAGGAGCAGCAGCGGATGAGCGTTCAGATATGAACGCAATCCGCTGTAGGCAGACACCGGCGCCGCCAGGTTGAGGGGCGCGCCGGTCCTCATCGCCGGCGGGTCGGCCATCCCGGTGAGGAACTGAGAACTGGTGCCTGACCTGCCGCCGCATGTCCTGCCTCCGCCGGCGGCCCTCCGGGCCATGGCTTCGCGGCATTGCCGCGGGCCGCAGGTCGGGAGGTCATGCGCCAGGTACGGGACCAGCGGCCCGGATGCGTCGCCGCAGCCGGGCAGGCGCGCCGCTTTGGCGGCGGGCCGCGGAAGGCCCGGCGCGGGCAGACGCCCGTGCCGCGGGGGTCCATGATCGGGGGCGCTGGTATGACGCATCCAGGCCTCCTGGCCCGGAGTGCCGTGCCAGGTCGGCATGGCGGGAGGACGCGGTCTTGGGCAGGACCCTCTGGCATTGCCACATCGCCGTCTCGCTGGATGGCCGGATCGCCCGGCCCGATGGCGGCGTCGAAGACTGGCTGGCGGCGGACTATCCGGCGGAGGATTTCGGCTTCGGGGCCTTCCTCGCCGGGGTGGATGCCATCCTGATGGGCCGCGGCAGCTACGATGCCGTCCGGCGCATGGGCGACTGGCCCTATGCCGGGAAGCCGACGGTCATCCTCACCAGCCGCGCCCTGCCCGATGCGCCGCCGGGCGTGATGGCGCGCGCGGGCGACATCGCCGCCATCGCGGCGGAGATGGAAGCCTGCGGGCATGGCCGGGTCTGGCTCTTCGGCGGCGGCCAGGTGATCCGGTCCATGCTCGCCATCGGCCGGCTGGACCTGCTGGAGATGGCGCTGATCCCCGTGGTGCTGGGCGAGGGGATTCCCCTGTTTCCCGCCGGCACGCCGGAGGTGGCGCTGCGCCTGCTGCAGTGCGAGGCGAAGCCCAGGGGGGCCCTGCACCTGGTGTATGAGCGCGTAGCCTGATACCGCCCCGCATAAATGCCGACGCATTTATGCGGCCTCAGTCGTCGGCGCCGCTTCGCGGCTTGGCTACGCGCCACTTGGCGCGGCGCCCGTTAGGGCGCTCAGCCGCCTTCGGCGGCTGCAGGTCAGGACTTATGCAGGCCGGTCTTATGAGAGCTGTGCGCGGATGCGCCAGAACGGGCCCAGCGCACCAGAACGAGCAGATGGCTCGGCAATGCGGAGGTTTGGGCGATATGAGCGCCGGCAGGGGCGCCGATTTTGCCTTCGA
>NZ_JAJAQI010000112.1 GCF_020523605.1 Roseicella aerolata
CCTTGCTGGTCGGAGCGGAGGATTTCGGGCTCATCTTCACTCCTTGACAGTTACGATGAGCCCGAAATCCTCCGCCCCTCAATCACCCCCGGCTGTCTCATGGGCGCTGACGCCGGACAAGCTCCCAGACGTGCAGGTCGTGCACCCCGCCCACGCCTGGGGCGTCCAGCATGGCCTGCTCGACCGCGTCGAGGTCGATCCCGGCGGGCACGCCCTCGAGCAGGACGTTGGTCGCCTCGCGCAGCAGCGTCCAGGTGCGCGGCAGCACCCAAAGGGCGATGCCGACGCCGAGCACCGGGTCCACCCAGGCCCAGCCCGTCAACCAGATGACGCTCGCGCCCAGGATGACCGCGACCGAGCCGAGCAGGTCGCTCCAGACCTCGAGGTAGGCGCCCTTGACGTTCAGGCTGTGCTCGCTGCCGCCCGCGAGGAGGCGCATGGACACCCAGTTCACCACCAAACCAACAGCGGCGATCGCCAGCATGCCGAGGCTCTGCACTTCCGCTGGGGCGCGGAAGCGCTGCCACGCCTCCCAGAGGATGTAGAGCGCGACCAGGAACAGCAGGGAGGCGTTGAAGGCGGCCGCCAGGATCTCGAAGCGGTAATACCCCCAGGTCCGCCTGCGGTCCGCGGGGCGGCGGGCGACCCGGATGGCGACGAGCGAGACCGCGAGGGCCGCGGTGTCGGTGAACATGTGCGCGGCGTCGGAGAGCAGGGCGAGGCTGCCGGTGACGAAGGAGCCGACGACCTCCGCCAACATGAAGCCGCCCGTCAGCGCCAGCGCCCAGGTCAGCGCCTGCTCGTTCGCGCCCGCCCCGTGACTATGCCCGGCACCCATCGCCATCCCCGCTCATGCGTCCTCAACCGGACAAGCCGACTGGCGGTCCGGATGGGGATCGGTCTTCCGATGCGACTCCATGGCGTGGCCCTTCCCGGGCAGCGTCGCGTCCAGCGGGGGAACGGTTGACGCAACAGCGGGTTTGCCGCGCAATCCCTCCGGACCCACCTTCAATTGCATGGACACGCCGACCGACCGCCAAGCCGCCATCCGGGAAGGGGCCTTGATCCCCATCGGCCAACTCGCCCGCGAGACGGGCTGCAAGGTCCAGACCGTGCGCTGGTATGAGGAGGTCGGCCTGCTGCCGAGCCCCGCCAGAACCGAGGGCGGCCACCGGCTCTACGGCCGCGCTCACCGGGAGCGGCTGGCCTTCATCCGGCACGCGCGGGAGTTCGGCTTCGGCCTCGAGGCCATCCGGAAGCTGCTGGATCTGGCCGCCCATCCCGAGCGCCCATGCGGCGACGCCCACGCCCTGGCCGTCTCCCAGCTCGCCGAGGTGGAGGCGAAGCTCCGGCGGCTGGCCGACCTGCGGGACGAACTGGCGCGTCTGGTGGAGACCGGGTGCCGCGACGGCATCGCCGCCGAGTGCCGCGTCCTCGAGACCCTTGCCGACCACGACCACGGGCACTGCCTGTCGGCCGCCCACGCGGCGCCCTCGGGCGCCGTCACGAAATGATGCATCAATCGCCAAGCTCAGGCTTGAATCTCCAGTCGCTGTAGGTTCTATACCTCGTCCCATGTCGGACCTTGGTTTCCTGACGCGTTCACGGCGAGGCGGGGTTTGATCGGGAGGAGAGGCACCGTGCGGCGAACGACCATGACTGGCTTGGCGGCCGCCGCCATCCTGGTGCCTGCCCTGGCCTGGGCTCAGGGTGCGGGCCATGGGCACGTGCACAGCGGGAACGAGGTCAAGATCGGCCGCCACGAGGTGGAGCTGGTGGTCCGCGGCGGCCAGGCGACCCTGTCCATCGTCGACGAGAAGGAGCAGCCCGTGGACGCCGCCGCCTTCGGCGCGACTGCCATCGTCCTGGCCCGCGGCAACGAGCGCCGCACCCTGGAGTTCCGGCCCGCGGGTGGGAACCGCCTGGCGGCGCCGGTCGATTTTCAGGTGGACGGCAAGTTCCGGGCGACGGTGACCCTGCGCGGCCCCGGTGGCGAACTCGGGACCGGCCGCTTCAACATCGACCCGGTGCGCTGAGGCGGACCGACCATGATCTTGGACACGGGCAGGACGCGGCTGACGAGGGGGTGGGCGGTCATCGCCCGCCTGCTCACCGTCGCCTTCCTGCTCGCGTCCCTGCTGGTGCCGCCCTTCGCCGAGGCCGCTTCTGGTGGCGCGGCCCCCATGACGGTGGCGGTTTCTGTCGCCATGGACCAGGACGGCGGCCCGGACGCGCCCTCGCGGCCGCATGGCATCGTCCACGCGGGCAGCCACTGCGCCTGCCAAGTGGCGGACCGCCTGACGCCGCCGCTGCCCGTCGGACCCACCGTCGTCATTACCGTGGGTCGCCCCGCCTTCACGGACCACGCCCACGCCTCGCTTGAGGCTGAGCCCCCCGCGCGCCCACCCAGGGCCTGACCGAACCAGAGCCGCCTGAGCCGCCGTGTCCCGGGCAGACCGGGAACAGCGGCTCGCCTCGCGTTCCGTCAGTCCCGGGTGCCATGCCTCCTCGATTCCGTCCCCGATTCCCGCTCGCCCTGCTGGGCGCGGCTGTCCTCGTCACGACCACCACGCCGTCCGACGCGGCCGACCCTCCGGCACGGCGCCGCGTCGCGCAGGCGGCTCCCACCCCGGTAGCATCACCCCCGTCGAGCACGGTCTTTGCATTCGTCATTGCCTCTCCCGAGCAGGCCGTCGACCTCGCCCTGGCGCGCGCGCCCATCCTGCGCAGCGCCGAGGCGGGCCGCCGGGCGGCGCAGGGCGACCGGGTGACGGCCGGGCTGCGGCCCAACCCGGACTTCACCCTCAACGCGGAGAACATCGGCGGCAGCGGCTCCTACGGCGGCCTCCGCTCCCTCGAGACCACCTACAGCCTGAGCCAGCGCATCGAGACCGGCGGCAAGCGGCAGGCGCGCATCGAGGCGGCGAACCGGGCCGTGGCGCTGACCGGGCTGGATGTCGAGGCGGTCCGCCTGGACCTGGTGCGCGAGGTCGTGCGGGCCCTGGCCGATGCGGTGGCGGCCGGACGGGCAGTGGAGATCGCCCGCGAGCGGGTGCGGCTGGCGGACGAGGTGCTGCGCGCCACCCGCGCCCGGGTCGAGGCCGGGCGCGAGGCCTTCCCCCAGCAGCGCCGTGCCGAGGTGGCGCGGGAGACCGCCGCGGTCTTCGCCGAACGCGCGGAGCGGGAGGCGGCGGTCGCGCTGCGCGCCCTCTCGGTGCTGCTGGCGACACCGGGGGTCGAGGTCATGCCTGCCCGGGCGGCCTGGTTCGACGACCTCGGCCCGCGCCCCGATCCCGCCAGGGCGGCGTCCCTGCCGCCAGGGCAACTCGACCGCACGCGGCTGGACGCCCTCATCGACCAGCGCCGCGCCGAGCTCGACCTGCAACGCCGCAACGCCATCCCGGATGTCGCGGTCGGCGCCGGGGTCCGGCGCTTCCGGGAGGCGGGCGACGACACCGCCTTCGTGCTCGGCCTCAGCGTGCCGCTGCCGGTCTTCGACCGGAACCAGGGCAACATCCTCCGCGCCGGGGCCGAACTGAGCCGGGCCGAGGCCGAGGCGGAGCGCGGGCGGCTGTTCCTCGACGCGGCGCTGGCCGACGCCGAGCGGCGCCTGGACCAGGCCTGGCACGCCGCCGACTTGCTCCGCCGTGTCGTCCTGCCCGCCGCTACGGAAGTCGCGGCCGCGGCACGGGAGGGTTACGCCGCGGGCAAGTTCTCGCTGCTCGAGGTTCTCGACGCCCAGCGCGCCCTGTCCGACGCCCGCGAGCAGCTCAACGCCGCCCGGCTCGAGGTGCAGCAGGTGCGCGCCGACATCGCCCGGCTGCGCGGCCGCGCAGCCACCCCCATACCGACCGCCACCCCCGCAGGGAGGCAGTGACCATGAGGTCCATCATCGTGTTTCTGGCGGGCGCCGTCGTCGCCCTCGGCGCCGCGGCGCTGGTGCCCGACGTGCCCGCCACCCTGCGCTCCACGCTCGGCCTCGCCCCGGCGGTCGACACCGCCCCCCCGGCTCGCGCCGCCGAGCCCGGGGGCGGCGGCCACGGCCACGGTCACGCCCACGGACCGGGCGAGGAACACGGCGACGAGGCCCCCGAGGGCGCCGTCCGCATGACCGAGGATCAGGTTACGGCCGCCCGGATCGAGGTGGCCGAGGCAGGGCCCGGCACCGTGGCGCGCCGTGTCTCCCTGCCCGGCACGGTCGCGGCCAACGCTGACAAGCTGGCCCATGTCCCGGCCCGGGTCGCGGGCATCGTGACAGCCCTGAACAAACGCCTCGGGGACATGGTGGAAGCCGGTGAGGTGCTGGCCGTGGTCGAGAGCGCGGAGATCGCCACCGCGAAGGGCGACTACCTCGCCGCGCTGCGCACCACCGAGCTCGCCCGCGTCACCTTCGAGCGCGAGCAGCGGCTGTGGCAGCGCAAGGTCTCCGCCGAGCAGGACTTCCTGAAGGCGCGGACCGACTGGCAGGAGGCGCAGATCCGCCTCGACCTCACCCGCCAGAAGCTGGCCGCCATCGGCCTGAGCCAGGCGGAGGTCGAGGCCCTGCCGCGCCAGCCGATCGAGACGCTGCGGCGCCAGGAGGTGCGGGCGCCGATCGCCGGGCGGGTCACTTCCCGCCCCAAGATGCTCGGCGACGCCGTTTCGGCCGAGGCGGAGGTCTACACCCTGGCCGACCTGTCCAGCGTCTGGGTCGAGATGGCGGTGCCCCCCGCCGACCTGGCTTTCGTCAAGGAAGGCATGGCGGCGCGGATCCAGGGCGAGGTGTTGATTGCCACTGAGAGCTGACCCGGGATTGCCATGAGGATTTGACCCGGGTTGTGGCTGGAAGTTCGGGGTTTTCGGCTTCTGTCAGGTGGGTTGTG
Source organism: Roseicella aerolata (assembly GCF_020523605.1). Taxonomy (GTDB): domain Bacteria; phylum Pseudomonadota; class Alphaproteobacteria; order Acetobacterales; family Acetobacteraceae; genus Paracraurococcus; species Paracraurococcus aerolatus. The sequence goes on from NZ_JAJAQI010000112.1 coordinate 4,863, forward strand.
GCCTCCTTTCGTGCTTGGC
>NZ_JAJAQI010000113.1 GCF_020523605.1 Roseicella aerolata
GGCCTGCCCACGACGCCACGCCATCGAAGCCTCCAGCCCAAGCTGGACACCTACGAATCACACCACCTCGCGCCGCAGCCAATCACAAGCCGATTCCAGCCAGGGCTACTCGGGTCTAACGTCTTGTTTTTATGCCATCTCTGGCGCGGCTCCCCTGCTCGGATTCAGCATCTCCATCGCCCGACGAAAAAATCGGAGAGCGAGAATCTCGCTTCGGCCCCGAGGTGGCGGGCGGCCAGCGTACCGAAAATTCGAATCTCGGGTGCTCCGACAGTTTCCCTGAGCGTCCTGCTCTCCGTGAAACTGACCGACGCGCTAAGCGGCAGGTTCCCTGGGGTCTTCGGGGGAGGCCTGCTGACCGGCCCGAGCCAGCGAGGGCGGAAGGTGGCTCTCTCGCCGCCCACTCTCTCCGGACCTGTTGCCTTGGCCGATACAGTACGGATCCCAGGAATCAAGGCAGAACGGCGATTTCAGCGCGATCGCCACCCGGGGCACCCGCCGATGCTGCTTCGCCTGCAGCCTGAAACTCGTTGTATGCCTTGTCCCAATCCACAGCCGGAAAGGCCTCCCGAAGGCTCTGGAGGAAGTCCTGCTTGTTCAGGGTCTCGAACGTGACGTCCTTGTAGGTCTGCTTGAGCTCCATCTTCTTGATCAGCTCGTCCGCCTTCGGGATGACACTTTCCGACTGTTGCCGCAGCCAGCGGCGGGCGTCGTCATCGGTGGGATTGGGTGACAGCAGTTGCCCGCGGAATTTGTCAGGCGGGTTCGCCAACACCGTTGGAACGTAATAGGCGACGATCTCGTCGCGGGACGCATCGAGGCTGCCTTGCAGCTTCTCTCTCACCTTGGCTTGGAATTCCTCCAGCTTGGCGCGCAGTTCGTCGAGCCGCTGCTCAAACAATGGCTTCTGCGCCTTCAGCAGCACACGGCCGTGGTCCTTGCCGAGCGAGGGCGTGAAATTGTCCCGGATGTCCTTCAGCGCATCCTCGATATGCTTTGAGGACAGCTCGCTTTCGCGGTCGATCAGGTCAAAGGTCGTGTTGAACCTCGACTGCGCTCCCTCCGCCGCTCCGAGGTTCTGGATGACCTTGGGAATCGCCAGCTTGCGGCGCTGAATGGCCGCGCCGGTCAGATTCAGTTCCACGTATTGCAGGTAGGGCTCGAAGACGCGGACCTGGCGGGCGACATCGAAGCTCGCCGGTGGCGCATCCTTCAGGCTTTGCTTGACCTCCGCAAACTGTGTCGGCGGGATATCGTCCGACCGAACCTCGACGGCTTGCTCCTGGATCCTTTCCCGTTCCTCGGGCGTCCTCGCCATCGCCACGGCGATCGCCTTGGCAGCCGGGGAAAGCCGAGTGAGGGCTTCGCGCACCTGCTCCGGAGACAAGCGGAGCGCGTTCGGAGCCTTGGTCTCCCGCCGGTCGGCCTCGAGGTACCGGGCAATGGGCGTAAAGATGAAACCCGCGTCGTCAACCACCAGGAGGCCGGTGCGCAGCCCTGGGGTTGAGCGCACGGCGATCCCGGCGCCTCGGAGAACCGCTACAGCAGCGAGATCTCCAAACCCCATGCGCATCACGCGCTCATCGAAGTCCAGAATCACCGTGATCAGCACCGGATCGAGGCGCTTCGCCAGGCGGGCCAGGGCCTCGGCGGGTTCTTGCTGGATCCCCGGTGCCGCATAGCAGACTGAAACCTGGGCACCGCCGATGCACGCCGCCATTCCCGCCGAGTCCAGCGAGACAAACATCGGCCCAGTCATGGCGTATCTGCCCTTTCGGACCGCTCACGCCGCGGCGTCAGCTTCCGGCGCCTGGGCGAGAACAAGATGAACGCCTCAGAGTCGGGTGTGGACTCCCAAAGGGCGAGTTGACGTGCGTCGGAGCCGGCTGGCTTGGCGCGCTGCAGCCCGCGGACACGCTGCCAAGGCGCATCCACCCGCGCCGGGGTGTCGAACAACGCGAGCTCGGTCTCTCGTGCGCTCTCTTCATCTGGCGTTGCCACCAGGGCGCCCTCCCGATCGTAGATTGGCGCCCAGGCGATCTTCCCCGGATCGAAGAGATACTCGTACTGACCGGCGACGGGGCCCTGCACCCGGACGCGAACCTGCTGCATGCCGGAGGCGGGCGTCGGGCGGAACGGCAGGACCGTGGGCTTCAGCTCCGGGCGGCGGCGGTTTTCGATATGCCAATCGGCGCGCAGCTCGATGCCGCCCCGCCCGGCCTCGATGCCTTCGACTTTGCACGACAGCCGGGCGATCGCCGTGCCCAGGCTCGCCAGTGCCAGGGATGACGTCGGCGGCAGGGTCGGAAAGACGTAGATGTGCACCTCGGCCTGCATGGACTGGATGCGGTCAAGCGCTTCGGGGATCTCGAAGTAAATGATCTGTCCGGGGCGTGGCAGCCGGCCGCAGGTGTATGCAGCCAGGACGAGGATGGTCCGCATGTTTTCGGCGTCTTTGGGAAGGTCGCCATTGGCCTCCGCGTAGAGGCCGTCGATGAACTGCATTGTCCACCACGCGTAGGCTTCCTTCATGCCCGGGTCGTAGGGAACCGCCTGGCGCACGGCTTCATGCAGATGCTGGCGCAGCGCGACAAACTGCGGCGCGTTCGCGGGGCCTTCCAGCAGCACGCCGGCCTCGCCATTCTTGCCGTGGAGGGCGAAGCCGGTGAGGTTGTGGGAGCCCACAAAGGCCGCGGCTTGGCCATCGCCCATGTCGAGCAGATTGACCTTGCTGTGCAGCATGGGGTGGTAGCGTGCGAAGGGGTGCCTGTTGGTGCCGGTTGGCCGCGTATGCCCCAGATGGACGTGCAGGGCGGTCGGCGCGACGCCGGCCACAAGCAGGCGGTCCAGCGCGTCGAAGGCCCGCCAGGTGGCGGCACCGACGACGAGGTGGGCGAGCTTGCCGGGATGCGCGCGCAGCGGCGCTGCGATGGCCTCGATCCCCTCCACGGTCATGAAGCCCGCGACCAGGGATGCCTTGGCGCAGCGCGTGAGGCGGTCGCGCAGCAGCGAGGCGATCTCGTGCTGCGGGTGATCGAACAGGACCTGGACGGTAACCGTCATGCGCGGAGCCGCCTACGTCCTGGGGCGGCACGGCGCAGACCGTGTTGTTGTGTGGATGGGAGAGGCTCACTCATTTCACCCCTCGGCCTCCGGCGAGGCGAAGGCGCCAGGCCACCCACCATGCTCCTCGATAACCTCGTCGATCTCACCCATAAGCCGGATCGTTTCGGAAATCGCCACGACGATCTTCTGGTAGTGGACGATGTCGTCAGCTGAGAGGGTGCGACCCCTGCGATCCTTTAGCCACTTCTCGCAGACCTGATAGCTACCAACTCGAAAGCTCCATACCTCCTCCGGTACTCCGCAGAATCCGGTCCTCAGCGCCCGGTCCACCCAGACGGTGTCTCGCAACCACGAAACCTTCTCAATCTGAGCGGAGCCTGTACCCACAAATTCTACTGTAGGTCGATCGAGTTGAGCTGATTCACATAGGTGAAGGGCGACAAGATCGCCGCCAATCCTACCTAGGACGCGCAACAATTCATAATTACCGATCAACGGCAAGCGGGGAAAATCAATCCTTAGAAAATCCGCGAAGCGAGTTCGATAGTTTGGGCTGTGCAGCACTGCGTATGCGTAATTAAAGAGCAAATCAGGGGTTATCCCAAGGGGGAATTTATGCGGCTCCGCAACTTCGACTCCCAGTGCGTGAGCAAGGGCCCGCAAAAAATGCGGCTTAAAATTTGGCCGCTTCTCGGACGATATCGCGAGTCCGCTCCGGCTAGGATAAAGCCAAAGAGGAAAAAGATAATTTACCTCCTTTAGAGATACTGAGTGACTCTCTGTCATCACCCTCGAACAAATAGCATGACCAAAATTTCCCACCTCAATCTTTCGAGTTGTCATCAGGCCGACGTTCGTCACGTCGATCATATGTGACATGATCGCGGTTGCAGGCTGACCAATAAATCCCTTAGTCTGTCCAGTATAGTAAGTATACCTTATATCAAATGGGCGATAAAGAATTGGTTTAATTCGTGCCTTCGAAAGCGGGCTAGAGCGCAGATCTGCCTGGGCGAGCGAAACCTTCCAGTCGCGGACATCGTCCCGCAGCGCAAACACCTCCCGCGCTTGTTCTGCGCCAAGGCGTGAGAATTCTTGGACTCGATCCCAGACCTCCTCAGGAGTGAAGGCGATAGTCAAGCTATCACGCGCCGTAACAACTCCGACAGAATGGCTCTCGGTGACGTCCTGCAATGGTACCATAGCCTCGAACTCGCTTCGGTAGGTCTGGTCCTGAGAGACAAACAAATAAAACGGACTATTTGGATGAATTAGTGCCTGCGGTAGCGAGTGTACTGTTGCCGCGCCGATTATTTTGTACTTATGTTCGCGACTTCCAAATACATCAATACGATGAAGATCCAAATCGGGAGACTTATCGATACAACCTCGAACAAACAACCCTATAGAAACACCCTGCTGGATGTCGAAAACTGACCTGCGCCCCTGAACTGGATCCGGGTTTGATGGAAGAGTTGGCCTCCTGAGGGAGGTCGGGATGGCAGGGAAGCGTTTGAAGCCGGAACAGATCATTGGGGTGCTGCGGCAGGCCG
>NZ_JAJAQI010000114.1 GCF_020523605.1 Roseicella aerolata
TCCGGTATTCGGTAGCAGTCACACCTCACGGCCCCGCGCGTAGCCGCGGCTACCACCCTAAAATCTCCCGGAATTTGGGAGGTTCAACGCATGAACGAGTTCGTGCTGCCCGGCTTGGTGAAGCGCCGGGCGGAACTGGCCGGGGAACTGGACGCGGCACAGGCCCGGGTGCAGCAGCTTTATGCCGACCTCGCCAGCCTGGACGCAGTGATCCGGCAGTTCGACCCAAGCTACCCGGTGGATGCCATCCAGGCCAAGCGGCCTCGGGCGGTGGCGGTCGGTGAGTTCGTGGATATGGGGCGGACTGTGCTGGACGTGCTGCGCCAGGCGGGGAAGCCTCTGACGATCCCTGCCGTGGCGGAGAGGGTGATCGCGCTGCGCGCCCTGGATGCTGCGAGCGGCGCGGTAAGAAAGGCCGTCGAGAGCAGCGTTGGGCGGGCGCTGCGGCACCAGCGGGTGGCCGGGACGGTGCGAAACGGGGAGAAGATGGGCCGGTCGTCGCTGTGGGCGTTGGTGTCGTAACTTGGTTGCTATGCAATGGCACAGCTTCCTTTCAATAAGCTTGCTTTTTCCCACACCGATGCAAATATTGAGCGCGGCCTTGTGGCCCGAAAGGTTGGATAATGAAGGTGAAACGCCAGGGCGCCGATTACATAGTTGAACCTGAAACCGACGCAGAGGACCGGATACTAGCCGATGCCTCCGCGTCGAGCCGCAGCTTACGTGTTGTTACGCAAGCTTATTCTCAAGCCAGTCATTTACCTGCACCGGCCCTTGACCAGAGTACGGCTTTGTCAAAGTAATGACATAAAGCTGGTCATTATCGTCGAGCAAGTGTGAGAGCGCCTGATATACAGCTTGGGGTGTCTGTTGAGTTGCAATGGCATAGGAAGATTCGGACAGTTTTGCCCATGCGCCCCAGCGCTTGATCGCATCAACGATCTTCGGGCGAACGACTTCCCGCTTCAGGTCATAGGTAACGAGGTACGTAGCCAACTGACATACTCCATCTGTCCACCAGCAGGACAGGCTGCTGGCGGTAGCGGAGCCGCCTTGACCCACGATGCTCCCTTCGATTATAAAGGGGCGCACTACATCGTCGATCCGCGGGCGGCCCGACCATCGCGGATGCTTACCGAAAGGGGACCCTGCCAGGTCCCCTTTTTGGCGTTCATCAAGGCCAAGTAATCACAACCGCCGATTCGTCTCAAGAAAAATTCTCGCCTTGTGGCCGGCCTCTCCCGGCATGATCCTGCCGATCTGGCTGCCGCCCGGAACCCTTCTCCATAGTTCCAGTTTGTTCGCGTAGTTTTCACAGCCTACGCGCGTCTGCGCTGCCAGTACCCCGCCCACACCCGCGAGATCGGATGCCCGAGCGCGGCAGCCGTCGCCAAGCCGTGCAGCGTCCCGTTCGGCCGGCGCCGGGTGTCCTCCCGCCACGCCATCTCGCGGGCATAGGCGCCGAGGTACTTCCCGCTGATGTGGTGGTGCTGGCCTAACTCGGCCCGCCGCAGCCGGGCGAAGTAGCTCTCCGCCTGGTTCGTGCAGGCGCCATCGTCGGAGAAGGCGATGGAGTGGTTAATCCGGCGCGTGTCATACCGGGCGTGCAGCGCATCCCAGCCTGGCGCCTCATCCGCGTAGATCGTGGTGCCGGAGGCCACGCGCTCCCGGATGGTCGGCACCGCATCGTCCTCCCGGCGGAACACGAAGGGCAGCGTCCGGCCGCCCCGCTCCCGCATCACCACCACGACCTGACGCTTGCCTGACTGGTTCTCGGCAAGCCGGCGGTCCTTGCGGTCCTCCTTCCGGTTCTCCTGCCGGACAGTGCCGCCGAAGTAGGCGCCGTCCACCTCGACATGGCCGGAGAGGGTAGTGTCGGCTTGGCTGGAGCCGATGGCCTCCCGCAGCTTGTGCGCCAGGACGAAGGCAGTCTTGTACTGTACGTCCAGGTCGCGCCCGAGTTGAAGGGCGGACAGACCCTTCACGGCGTTGACGAAGATGGCAATGGCGGCGAGGTAGTCCCGGATCGGCAGCTTGCGGTTGGCGAAGATGGTGCCGGAGGTGACGGAGAACTGGTGCTCACACGCCTTGCACTTCCAGATACGGCGCACGGCGTAGGCATAGACTGCGAGGCAGCCGCAGCGGGGACAGGCCGGTTCGCCGCCAGTAGCCGCCCAGCGGATTGCCACGAAGGCCGCGTGCGCCTCATCGTCTGTCATGCGCAGGATGGCAGCAAGGGAGAGGGTGCGGGCTTTGGCAGAGAGGAGGAAGTGCTGGGCCATTTGCCATCATTTCCAGTGCCTATGCACCGATTATGATGGCATTGCGCCGTGCTGGCAATGGCAAACGCATTGGATATGATGGCAAACATCACTGTGAAAGGTGCGTGGATGGCAGAGACGGAAGCGGCGGCCTCGACGGACACGGCCGAGTGGCAGGCTCGGGCAAAGAACCTGCTGAAAGCGGAGTTGAAGCGGCGGGGTGTGACCTATGCCCAGCTTGTCGAGAAGCTGGCCGTTATCGGCGTGCATGAGACGGAACCGAACATCCGCAACAAGATTGCCCGGGGCAGCTTTACCGCCGTGTTCCTGTTGCAGGTCATGGCCGCGATCGGGGCCAAGGAACTGCGAATAGACTAAACCTCTCGCAAGACTTGCGGCCTCCCACAGCGAGGCCGCATTGTAACCGGCGGCGCACTTAGCTGCCGATGCGCGCTCTCAGCAAGGCGATTGGCAGCACTGTGGTTACTCGGCCCACGCGTTCGCAGGTCACTCGCTCCCACATCGGCATGCGTGCCGGCTCTGCTTCTTCGGCTCCGGCAAGGGAAACGGTTAGACCTTCGAGTACGAACATCACCCGCTCCCCGGCCGACAGGGCATGGTCCATGTCCGGTATGAGCGCGCCTGGCACGCGCTGCGATACGATCACCATGAACTCCGTATAAGGAGCGAAGCTAGTCAAGTTGTCCTCCCTAAGCACTGGCGGAGGCAGCGTTTCCCAATTGCTCTCCGCCGTATCCGATGCCTTGGCATAGGCAATCCGGCCTTGCACTCCCTTTAGCCGGATGGGGGCGCCCGTCGCGTTGAACGCAATGAATGAGAACTCAAGTAAGAAATCGCTCGCCAACCGGCCGGCGTCGATGTGGACCCGGCCGAGATAAGTGCCGCGGCTGATCGGGGCGGCCTGCCCGCTCTTCGGCTCCTTAACCGCCGTTGCGCGGCGCTCGCGCAACCGGAGCAGGTAGTCCAGCCAGGCCCCCGCCGTCAGGCCGAGGACAAGCCCCGCCACGAAATCGAAGCTCGATAGTGTCGTCCACGATGCAAGCCAGTTCATGGCTCGCTCCAAATGCGACGACGGCTCGTCGTAAAGTCCGCGCTCCTCAGCGAGCTTGACGAACCACTCACTGCCCACCGTGAGCACGACGGCGCCAGCGCCGCTGGAGAGGATGGTGCGCAGGAGGCGGCGCAAATGCTGCATGCCCCCAAGCATGCCGCCGTGGCGCCGATTCCTCTAGCCGTTGCACCCTTCATGGCGCCTGACCCATCCAAGCACCGATTAGCCAGCTACCGACCAGTGCTGCCGGGAAGCTCAAGGCGGCGAGGAACAGCCCCGCTGCGCATCGCGCCCTTCCGCCACGCGAGCCGACCTCGTATCCGGCGGCAAGGAATGCACAGGCGAGAAGGACGGCGGGGAGTTGGGGAACGATTGGCTTCGCGGGGTCTGGAACGCTCTTTGGGCGTCCGACATCAAATGGACGGACGTAGCGATCGTCCTGTTCACCTTCGGTCAGGTGTGGATCGGCGTGCGACAGTCCCGCATCGCCCGACGCCAAACGGAGATCAGCAACGAGCAAACGCGCATTCAAGAGGAAACGCGAGACATCGCCCTCTCCGCCTTGAACCGTCCCTATCTCATTGTGGATTTCACGATCCACAACATGCAGGAGTGGTACGATGGCGAGGCGCTGCTCAAGTTCGAATTCCGGTTCAGCAACTACGGGGCGAGCCCCGCAATCGTTCGCTACGTCTCGGCGTATGCGTTCTTTAGTAGCGGCAACAGATCCGTTCATGCCCGGGACAACTGGCCAGCCAGGTTTTTCCCACGACCAGAAGAACTGGATGCCTTGTTGTATTACGAGCCGTATTCCAAGATATTCCCTGAGAAAAGGCCGGACCTCAATCTGAAGACCAAGACATTCGGCTTCGCACACGACAATCCCACAGTTGTCCTCCGGCCGGGTGAAGCCGGGCCAGCGTTCGAACAGATTGTGCATCATGTCGGGATGCACCCGCGCGACGAGTGGTTCGTCCGGGGGAGTGGCGCTCTTGCCGACGCTGCCCCATGGCTCATCGGCAGCGTCGATTATGAAGCCGTGTCTGGGCAGAAGCACTGCACGCGCTTCTGCTTTCGCGGCAGGAGCGACGGGGCCGCCGATGAGGTCTACGCAGCCCCATACAACGAGCGCAGTTAGGATATGCCGCGCGCGTCGTTGCGTGCGGCCTTTCACCGCACGCTCCCGTGAGGTGCGGCTGCTACATAAGACCGGA
>NZ_JAJAQI010000115.1 GCF_020523605.1 Roseicella aerolata
CTACATCGCCGCCGTGCTCGATCGGCTCGCAGGCGGCCACCCCATCACCCGCATCCACGAATTGCTGCCCTGGAACTTCAAGGCAGAACGTCAACCCGCCGCAATGGGCTGACGCTTACGGAGGAGGAGGACGGCAGCGTCCAGCACTCCCCCGATCCGGACATCCCCGATCGACCTTTGATCTCGGTGCCCGTGCTGCCGCACACCGCCTCGAGGGGCCAAGTCTGGACTGCGGTGTGGGACACGGTCCCGCAGGCTACATCGCAGAAGGATGATCTCCTCGGCAGCGCCACCCTTCTCCTTTGGGAAGTGATGGCGATCATCGCCATCGGCTGTGAGAACGGTGATCTGGCGAGCCAGGTGTCGGCTACGCTTGAGAACCTCAACATCGCAACGCGGGACGGCAACGACCTCCACCACCGCGCGGTAATCGCCGCATGGCCGCGTGAGCTGCGAGGCAAGTACTCCACCGTGACCGTCCGCAAGAGGGCCGCCAAGCAGTTGGGCAAGCTGCTCAAAGCGTACTGCGAGAAGCATCAGATCCCACTCGAACCCAGCGACGATCTTGTGCTGCAGGGAATGCGGATCATTAAGGCAACTCCCGGCCAGATCAGCGGCCTCGCGCGTAACTGGAACCCGCAAGCGACGAAGGTGCCGGAGAACCCGGTGATCGATCTCGACGAGGAAGCGGTTGACGGCGAGGTGCTCAGGCGAGGCTACGATGCCTTGGCGCGGCAAGGCATTACGGAAGTCTGCTCAGCCGGGATTACGCGAGACGGCCAGCTGAAGCGGCTACGGGTGGGCCGTCGCGGAGATGACAAAGAGACGATCAAGGAATCCGCCGAGCCTGACGCGGCGATCGACGTGCTGGCCGACCATGCGCTTCTCGACGAACGAGTCATAGTGAAGGAGGGCACGCAGTCTACGAAGCACATGCTGACCCAGGGAGCTAACTGCCTCGTCGGCACCACAGTCGGAATGGCCAGTTCCCCGGTCGTTTGCACCTTCTTGGACGGGGACTTGGCGCCTACGTTCTTCCCCCGCAAGCCGCCGGGTCCGCTGTGGCTCAATCCGACCATTGTCGTGGCCGGTATGAACCAGCGCGAGCGGCTGGCTGCTAACCTTGCGCACTTCCCGAGACGCTTCGCGTTCACCTTCTCCGCGCTGCCGGGCGGCTCGACGCTGGACGCCGGCACGTTCATCGTATGGGAGGTGGCGACCGACTTCACGAAGGAAGGACGCAAGACGCTCCGGGCCAATCTGATGCCCGGCGCGCTGCCACCCAAAGCAAGGAACGCGCTGCCGATCCAGCCTGACGAGAACAGGTTCACGGACAGGTGGAAGCACGAAGAGATGGCATTCTCCTGCGAGCTGCCGGTCCATCTGCTCCTCGACTTTGAGCGCCGCTGGATGCGGATGATTGAGACGCGGCAGAAGCAGGCTAAGGACGTCGTGCTTAAGCTGGGCGCGGACGCGATCACCGTGGACGAGGGTCTACACCGGCCTCCACTCGCGCACCGCATGCTGCGGGGCAGCCTGCCCGAGTGCCAGATGCTCACGGCGGACTTCGTCCGGGTCGTCAAAGCCATCAACGAGCTTCGCACCGTGGAGAGCGTGGTGCTGGACGTGATCGAGGAGATGGCTCGATTCACCGTGTCGCGCCCGGAGGCGCAGCACGTGATCTGGATGCCGCTACGCCAGCGGCACACCAGCGTGCGCAGCAGCAGCATGGTCCGCCCCTGGACGCTGACCTGGCGCAAATAGCGCCCTTTCAGGTTCCCCTCCAACGCAGGACCGGGGCGATCCTCGGGCCACCCTCCTTTTCCAGGTGCCAAGATGCTTGATTACGACCGCAAATGGGCGGACTACGCTCGCTGGACGCCCCCTTTGCAGCCGCCCCAGATCGATTTCCCCTTCGCGCCGCCTGGGCGCTACCAACTGCCTTCGGGCCTGACGTCCAACGAGGTCAATCCCCTCAGCCGGAACGGCAAGGTGGGCTTCCACTCCCACGCGCTGCTGAGCGCCGGCGTGATAGCGCAAGGCCAGATGCACCGGCTGTCGCAGCCCATGCGCAACGCCGTATCCGAGCGTGACCGCGCCCGCACAAGAATCATGGGCGACAGCGGGGGCTTTCAAGTGCTGACGATGAACCTGGCCATCAACGACATTGCGCGCGATCATCAGCTTCGCTGGTCGGAGCGCTACTGTGACGGCGCGCTACCGCTAGAGGTGCCCAGCGCAGCCGCCCACACGCCAGGAAACCGCTACTTCGGCAACTTTGATTTGGCATTGCACGACAGCGAGGAATCCCACCAGTTCTTCGAGGACCACTACAAAGGCGACACCGGCATGATGCGACTTGCCGTCATGCAGGGGCACACCCGCCAGGAGGTGCAGAGGTGGTATGGCGTGATGAAGCGGTTCCACTGGGGCAATGTAGCGCGCGGGGGCGCTATGCGGTTCAGCTTCACGCACGAGGTCCGCTTCTTCCGTCAGATGTATTCCGATGGCTATCTGGAGAACGTCCAATGGGTCCACTACCTGGGCACGGGTGATCCCGGCGTGGGGCTTCTCCTCACCGCTCTCAGGAGAGCCCTGAGCCGCAAGCTGGGCCGCAACGTGCTGGTGACCTACGACGCGGTTACGCCCCACCTCTACGCCTACGCGGACCAGAAGGCGATCGTCGGCGTGAACTGGTCGGGCCGCGGGCCGACGCTACTCGGCGTTCCGCTGGGCAAGGTGGGCCGCCCTACGGACGCCGAGGCGCGAGCGCCGCTGCCGGGAAGCGCAGTCGGTTGCCTGGACCTCACCCTGGCCGATCTGCGCCCCCGGCCGCAGCCCAACGCGAACGGCTGGGACGAACCCGGCAGGATCCTACTCTCCAGTCACAACCTGGACGCCATGGCCAACGCGATCATCCTGTGCAACCAGCTAGCCGATCTGAACTCCGGCCTCAGCTCGCCGATCCCGCACGCAATCCTGCAAGCGCGCCAGGTTATAGAGAGCATGTTCGACGATCCCAACATCGAGCGAGAGCTTCGCCACAAGAGTAGGCAGCTGAACCTGTTTGCGAAGCTCCGTCCTGAACAGGGCGAGCTTCTATGAGCCGAGTAGGATCGAGACAGGGATGATGCCTACATGTCCAATATCAATCTGAGCGGGATCACAATGGGCGAGAAGGCGAAGCGTCACCTTAGGATGCCGCTCGATGCGCTCACACCGTCCGACATAGGAGCGGCGGTGCAGGACGTGGGCGCCTCCTTCAGAGATCATGAAGCAGCATTTCACGCAGGCCATTCCCCCGATGAATTTCGCGACTTGGAACGGCACCGCGCGGCTGCGCATAAAGCCGAAGCGTGCCTTGCGGCAGGCGATCTGCGAGGCGCGATACTGGCTGTGATCGCTTACTGGGACGAAGCATAGCCGTGCGGCGCGGTCGCGCCCTCGCGGAGCACGTTGCTACCACGCACCGCATCCCGGCTGGCAGCGCGGAGTGATCGAAGCAATCGGCGGTCTGATGGGCGTCCAGTCCAGCACGAGGCGGTGCGCCCGTTGGAGTCCGGGTGCGCGCCTGATGCCGAGGCCTATCGCCCCCGGCGCCGGCCATGATGCACGGCCGGCGCCGCCTGGGCGGCGATGTGCTGGCTGATCTTCCACGACGACCATGGATCCACACGGGCACGCAAAGCCTCTCCGTGGCGCAGGTGCGTGCGATCATCCTGGAACAACCGGGGGGAATCAGCCGACGGTCGGGCGCGCTTGTGGGTCCGCCGGTGGCGCGCAATCTCGGTGCCTCTCTGGTCTAGTAGCTTGGCGAGGTCTTGCCCATCGCTTCGCCCTCAACCTCGAGCTCCAACCACGGGGTTTCGATGTGACATCCAGCATCACTGTGAAGTTGTCGCCAGAGCAGGTGCTCACTGCAATCTAGATCTCGCCCGCCTTCTCCGCCAGCGCAGCCGCCTTCAGAGTTCGATACACGCTGGCCCTATTAACCCGAAGCTCCGCCGCGATCTCCACGGGACGCAAGCCATTTGCCTGGAGCTCGCGCATGCGGCCAGCGAGGCGCCGTGCCGTTGGCGCGCGCCCCTTTGTGGCGCGACGATCTGGATGCGAGCAGCGCGACAATCAGGATGAGAGTCTGTGGTCGCGGCGGCTGGATGATTGTCGCGGCGCGACAGGTAGGCAAGCGGTTTTCGGGTGATGCGCGA
>NZ_JAJAQI010000116.1 GCF_020523605.1 Roseicella aerolata
ACCGTGCAATGAGATCTTCCTGTCCAATCCGTCGCCGTGCCATGCCGACCTCCGTCCGCCGCACAATCAACGAATCATCCTCCTCGGCACGCGTCCAAGCACATCCGCGCACAGCTCTCATTAGCAGACAAGACGCATTCCCGCCTGCGCGCCTCTGACCACGCGCCGGTGTCGCAGACCACCCCTGACCACAGAGGACAACATGAGCATACCCCACTCGCCTCCCACGGGCGGGGCCGTCGACGCGCGCCCGGTCTCCTTCGCCGACGCCCTGGCCGTCGTCGCGGCCGACCCTTCGACCCGACCGGAGCGGATGCGCCAGTACCGCTCGGCCGTGGCCTCGCTCGGCCGCGTCACCGGCCGGACGGCGGAGAACCTGCCGCTCGCGCCGTCCGCGCTCAGACCCCTGCTGGTAGCCGTGCTGCCGGCGCGGCATCGTATGTCGCGCAAGCGCTGGGCCAATATCCGCAGTGTCCTCGCCAACATGGGTGCGCTGACCGGCCACGTGACCCGGCGCGCCGAACACCACGTGCCGCTGGAGGGCGCCTGGGCCGAGGCAATGGCACTCCTGCCCAAGACGCCGCAGTCGGCGGCGCTCACCGGCTTCGCCCGCTTCTGCCAGATGCAGAAGATCTCACCCACGCAGGGCGAAGAGGCCGCGCTCAAGGCGTATCGTGCCTTCCTGCTCGAACGCACCTACGAGCTCGATCCGGGCGCGACCATCAACTCGGTCCGGCGGATGTGGAACGCGGCGGTGGACACGGTCGAGGGCTGGCCGGGCCGGAAGTTGACACCGCCTCATAACCCGCATGTGTGGGCCCTGAAGTTCACGGCCTTCCCCGCCTCATTGGCGGCGGAGCTGGACACCTATATCGGTCACCTCGCTGCTCCGGACCCGTTTGAGAAGCCGCTCCCGCCCATCGGCAACTACCCCGGTCGTGCCGTCCGACCGCTCAGCCCGACAACCATTGCTGACCGGCGTCGCGGTCTGGTGCGAGCCGCCTCCGTCCTGGTCGAGGCCGGCCAGCCGATCGAGACGATCACCGGTCTCGCTGCCCTCGTCACCCCGGTGGCGATGCGGACCGTGCTCACGGATCTGTGCCGGCAAGGTGGCGGCAGGGCCTGGAAAGGCGAGGCGCTGCAGATGGCGACCAATCTGTTCGATGTGGCACGCCGGCATCTGCGCCTGCCCGAGGCCGAGCTCCTGCCCCTTCTCGAGATCCGAACCAAGGTGGCGCACCGGTACGCAGGGCTGACGGAGCGGGCGCGGGGACGGCTGGCCCAGTTCGACGACCGGAGGCTCCTACGCAAGCTGTTCGAGCTACCCGCCGAACTCTTCAAGGCGGCGGACCGGCTGCTGAAGGAGGGTTGCCCGGCGCGGGCTGCCGCTGCGCGTGAGCGCGGCCTGGCCTTGGCCATCCTGCTGCTCCTGCCCATGCGGCGCCGGAACCTGGCCGCGCTTGACATTGAGCGACACTTTGTCCGCGACCAGAACGGCAGGGTCATGACGCTGTGCATCCCCGGCACCGAGGTGAAGAACGGCATCGCGATCGAAGCGGCCGTGCCGCCCGACCTGGCACGCCGCATCGCCCGGCACCTGACGGTGTACCGGCCTCTGCTGCCGGGAATGCAGACCTCCACGACCCGGCTGTTTCCCGGGGTGGGCGAGAAGCACCGCTGTCCCGAGGCCGTGGGGCGCAATGTGAGCCAGGCGGTGAGGGACGCGGTCGGCGCCGAGTTCAACCCGCACCTCCTCGGCCACCTCGCCGCGACGCTGCTCTACGACGCCGACCCGAACAGCGGCCCGATTGCCCAGCGCCTGCTCGGGCATTCACAGCTCAAGATCACCGAAGGGATGTATGGTGTCCTGAGCACGCGGAGTGGCCAACGGGTCTGGGCCGACCTGCTCGACCGCAAGCGTGACGCCCTGTGGCGCAATGAAACCAGCCACGGGGGCCGGCGGTGACCGCCCGCCGTGATCCGCGGGGGCGGTACAGCGACAGCTTCCCGCTCGAGATGCGCCGACTCACACCGGACCTCTGGCCGCGGGCCGACCGCGCCGCCTGGGAGCGCGCCATCCGTCCGGGAGACGGCCCCTTCGACCCTCCCGGTCCTGCTGCCCACCTTGCTTCAGGCTCCAAGAGGGGCCGCGCCGGGGCCTGGGGCAACTTCCTTGCCTTCCTGGAGACGCGCAGTGACCTCGACGCGGCCGAGGGGCCAGCCGAGCGGCTGACCTATGAGCGGTTCACGGCATGGCTGGAGGCGCTCCGCCAGCGCACCTCGGCCAATACGGTCCGGCAGCTCGTGCTCTCCTTCTCCCTCGCCATAGCCGCCATGGTGCCGGAGCGCGACTGGTCCTGGGTCCGGCAGCATATCGGCCGCCCACGACATGGGGAGGCCATGGCGTCCCGCAAGCCGGTCGTCTCACTCGACCCCGTGCTGCTGGTCAGTAGGGCGCTTGCTCTGTGCGATGCCGCCGATGCCGCCCCACTGTCGCGCGACGCGTCCGTCGACCACCGCGATGGGCTGATGCTGGCGCTCACCATCTACATCGGCTTGCGCTGCAAGAACATCGCGGGTCTGCGACTGGGTGAGACCGTGCTGGAGACCGGCGATGGGTACCGGCTGACCTTCGCCAGCACCGACATCAAGAACGGGGTGACGGTGGATCTGCCCCTTCCCGCGACGCTGGTGCCCTATCTGCGGCGCCATATCGAGGAGCACAGGCCGCGGCTCCTGGACGGCGCGCCCGACCAGGGCTGGCTATTCATCAGCGAGAGACGCCGCCCACTCGCCTACAACTCGCTCTGGGAGATTTTCCAGCGCCGGGGCATTCAGTTGCTGGGGCACCCCATCAACCCCCACGCCATCCGGCACACGATCGCCACCGGCCTCTTGGTAGCCGACCCGCGCGCCGTGAAGGTTACAGGAGCCGCCCTGGCGCACCGCGGCACGCGCAGCGTGAACGAGATCTATGATCGCTCGGGTCGAACGGGCGCCGAGGCTGAGTGGCGGCGGCTCCGGCGGAGTGTAACAGGCCGTCGGCGCCAATAATGGCAATTCGCCCTGAAGCCCTCCGAAGGCGACGTGGGGTGTGGGTGAGCCGGCGTCACGCGCGGAGATGGCCGGCATCTCCGGCCTGCAGTCGATCCGCGGCCGGGTAGTGCAGCGCACTGGCAAGGCGGATCCGACGGTGCGCGCCTTCATGGTGGCCGGCGCCGCCCACGCATGGATATGGTGGGCAACGCGAAGTTCGTAACCGACCGCCCGAAGGAGTGGTTCACCCTGTAGCCGGCTGTAGCCGGGTGCGCGTCGGCGCGCCGCTCAGGCTGGCTTCGCGGCCTTGCGTTTGGCCTTCTTCAGACCCGTGAGCGCGGCCTCCTTAAGCGCCGGGCTCGCCTTGAACTTCACCGTCGCGCCCGCCTTCACCTGGACCTTCTCGACGGTCTTCGGGTTCAGCGCGATGCGCTTCGGGGTCTCGCGCACCACCAGCGCCCCGAAGTCGGGAATGGTGAAGCGCTCGTTCTCCACGAGCTCGGCCTTGATCGCGGCGACGATGTCGCCGGCCAGGCGGTTCGCCGCAGTCGCCGGCATGTCGGCCGATCGCAGGATTGCGTTGGTCAGGAATTGTTTGGACACGAGCCTTTCCCCAAGAAGGACACCGAACAGGCGTAGCGGGGAACGCGTCCGTACCCAAGGGTTATGTTGGACGAGTGCACGTCAGGTGACAGGCAGTTTCAGGGAAACGGGGCCAGCGGTGCCCGTGTCCCATCCCTCCCTTGCTCCTGCTCTAGGTGCGTGATCCAATCTGCAGGCATGCGGATCACCTTCAGCTTGCGGCCTCCTGTAAAGCGTCTTGTCTATCCAACGTCTGCAGCCAAAGCCGGGTGAACCGCACCGGGATGGCCGGAGGCTTTTGTGCTTGGGTCATGCCGCCAGGGCGGTTGTCTCCCGTTGGGCATAGTAGCGCGCCTCGGCCTCGGCGGGAGGGATGTTTCCGATCGGCTCGAGGAGGCGTCCTGTGTTGAACCAGGCGACCCACTCGAGGGTGGCGAACTCCACCGCTTCGAGGGAGCGCCATGGTGGACTTGCTTCGGGAAAGTGGAGAGGTCCCGATGATGCAAGAGGACCCACATGAAGCAGCAGCGACGGTTTACGAAGGAATTTGAGGACGAGGCGGTACGCCTTGCTCGGACGAGCGG
>NZ_JAJAQI010000117.1 GCF_020523605.1 Roseicella aerolata
CCCGCCGTGATCGCCCCCAGATAGGCCGCGAACCGCGCCTCGCCCGTCCTCGGCCGCCTTGTCTGCCTCTCTACCATCCCCCACATATAGGAAGACCGGAAAGCTTTGACACAGTAAGAATAGGAGGACACCCTCTTGCACCCGGCATCCAGCGGCCGGGCAGCCGCTGCCTGCAATCGGCTCCCCAGGCAGCAACGCACCTGCAAGGAGATGACCATGACTGACCACCATCCGGTGGTGACCGGCTTCTACCACGAGGACACCAACAGCATCGCCTACGTGGCCGCGGACCCCGCGACCGGGCGCTGCGCGATCATCGACCCGGTGCTCGACTTCGACCGCGCCCGCCGCGGCACCCACACCACCTTCGCCGACCGGATGGTGGCGTTCGTGCGGGGGCGGGGACTGACGGTGGAGTGGATCCTCGACACCCACCCGCACGCCGACCACTTCTCCGCCGCGCCCTACCTCAAGGAGGTGTTCGGCGCGCCGACCGCCATCGGCGAGCATGTCGTCACGGTCCAGAGGATCTGGAAGGAGATCTACAACCTCCCCGACTTCCCGGCCGACGGCTCGCAATGGGACCGTCTGTTCAAGGACGGCGAGCGCTTCCGCATCGGCGAGCTGGAAGCGGAGGTCATCTTCTCGCCCGGCCACACGGCAGCCTCCATCACCTATGTCAACGCCGACGCCGCCTTCGTCCACGACACGCTGTTCATGCCGGACGGCGGCACCGCCCGCGCCGACTTCCCCGGCGGCGACGCCCGCGCGCTCTACCGCAGTATCCGCCGCATCCTCGAGCTCCCGCCGGAGACCCGCCTCTTCACCGGCCACGACTACCAGCCGGGTGGACGGGAGCCGATATGGGAGTCGACCGTCGCCGAGCAGCGCGAGCACAACATTCACCTGCGGGGCGGCGTGACCGAGGATGCCTTCGTCCGGACGCGCGAGGAGCGCGACCGGACACTCTCCCTCCCTGGCCTTCTTCTGGACGCGCTCCAGGTCAACATCCGGGGCGGGCGGCTGCCAAAGCCCGAGGCGAACGGCGTCTCCTACCTGAAGATCCCGCTGAACTACTTCCGCGAGACCGGCTGCGCGGCCATCCGCGCGCCGAAGGACTGAGCGTCCCCATGGAGAACCTCGCCCCCGCCTCGGCCGCCCTGGGTGGCGCGCTCACCCAACCCGGATATGGCAGTTTTGCTGGTGGCTTGCTGCAATCTCTCAAGGTTATCGGAAATGGACGGTGCAATGCCTCTGCTCACCCATCCGCGCCGACTGCTTGCAGTTTGGATGGTCCTGCTCCTCGCTGCTGCGCCATCCTGGTCCGCGGCCGCCCAGGAGGCGCGTGGCAGCGCAATCGAGATTGAGCGCGCCTGGACGCGCGCCACCGGCCCGACAGCGCAGACGGCGGTCGCCTACGTCGCGGTCCGGAACCGCGGCGCGGCGCCGGACCGGCTCGTCTCCGCCTCCTCGCCCGAGGCGCGCGCGGTCGAGATGCACGAGACCACCATGGAGGGCGGCGTCATGCGCATGCGGCCTGTCGAAGGCGGCATCGTCGTCCCGCCCGGCGGGCTCGTGCGCCTGGAGCCGGATGGCGGCGGCGTTCACCTGATGCTGGTCGGACCGACGCGTGCCTTCGCCCGGGGTGAGCGTGTACCGCTCACGCTGACCTTCGAGCGCGCTGGGGGCGTGCAGGTGGAGATGACCGTCGAGGCTGCGGGCGCGCGCCGCCCGGCCGCGGAGGGCGGCCACGGACACGGCGAGCACACGCCGGGCTCCCGCCCGCGGGGATAGGCGGGAAAGCCTGCTCCGCCGCACGACATTCCTGGCGGCGCCGCGTCAGCCGATGACCGCAGCCACGGAGGCGGCTACTTCGACAGCAGTCGCGGCCACTTCGCCCAGCGGGGCCGGAGTGTAGCGCCTCTCGTACCGGGCCTGAGCCCTGCCCTAATGGCGATGACGGTGTCCCCCGAAATGACGGTGGCCGCCGAAATGGTGATGACCAAAGTGGCGATGGCCGAAATGGTGGTGATGGCCGAAGTGACGGTGGCGATGGCCCCAGCCGCCGCCGAAGAAGCCGAAGGACACGGAGGGGCCGCCGAGGTAGGGGCCGTAATAGGGCGGCGCAGCCCAGTAGGATGGGGCACCGTAACCGTAGTAGGTGCTCGGCGGGTAGGAGTATGTGCCTGCCACGGTCGTCGGCAACTTGTTGCCGCTTGCCGCCATGCATTGCAGGTAGGCCGTATCGTATCGCTGCTGGAGGCCGCCCGCCGAGGCCTGCGCGGTCCCGGCGCCGACGGCGGAGCCCGCCAGCAGGCCGCCCCCGGCCCCGATCGCGGCGCCTGCCCCGGCGTTGCCGCCCGCCGCCCCGAGCAGGGCACCGGCGGCGGTGCCGAGCACCGTCCCGACGGCGGCGCTGCCGACCGCGCTCTGGTTCGCCGCCTGCTGGGGCGAGCCGCCGCCGATCTGCTGCTGCGCGTGGCTGCGGCAGGCGAAGTCCTCGCGCTGGAACTGCGCGAGGTCCTTGCCCTCTGCCGGGACCACCCAGACGCTGGGGCTCGTCGGCGGCGTGACGGTGCAGGCACCGAGGGCAACCACCCCGGCGAGTGCGGCGGACGGCCTGAAGCCCGGCATGGCGGCGTTTCTCCGGCCCGCTTCACGGCCGCCCGTAGCCGGGCGGGCTCCTGGGAAAAACGTCCTTGCCGACCGTGGGTTTGGCATAGCGCAGCGCTGCCACTCGGACTGCCACCTCAGCTTGGTTGCAATCCGCTCTAGGGTCCTGCGCCCTGCCCCGTAGGATGCCACCTGCCAGCGCGTCGGCAGGGGTGGGCGGGGCCAGTTGACCCGGTCCCGTACTGGTCCGACAGTGCGGACAGGAAGACAGGGAGGATGCCATGACCGCGCCCATGCGCGCCCTGCTCGGGTTCATTGCCGCCGCGCTCTCCGTGCTGACCTTCCACCAGGGCGTGTGGGCCGTGCTCTACGCGCTCGGGATGATGCCGCGCGCGCCCTACCCAATGACCCCGGTGCCGCCCCTCGGGGTGCCCCTGATCGCCAGCCTCTGCTTCTGGGGCGGGCTCTACGGCCTCGTCTTCGGGCTGGCGCTGCCCCGTCTGCCACGGGCGCCCATGTGGCTGCTGGGGCTCGGGCTCGGCCTGCTCGCCGCGCTTGTCGGCTGGTTCGTGGTCGCCCCCCTGAAGGGCCAGCCGGTGGCGAGCGGCTTCGACCCCGCCAGGATGCTGGTCTCCATCCTGATCAACGGCTTCTGGGGCATCGGCGTCGGCGTCATCCTTCCCTTCCTGCTGCCCAGGGGCGCGGGGCGCGCCTGGTCCGTGTCGAGGGGCTAGCCGCCGCACCCGGATCACCACGGTCAGGGCAGCATCTTGTTCGCGCTCGACCAGGCCGATGCGTGAGGACCCGATGATCCTGGAATCGACCATCACCTGCCCGGCTTGCGGCACGGCGGAGACCGAGACCATGCCGACCGATGCCTGTCAGTTTTTCTACGATTGCACCGGCTGTGGGGTTCTGCTCCGTCCGAAGCCCGGGGACTGCTGCGTGTTCTGCTCCTATGGCACTGTGCCGTGTCCGCCGGTCCAGGCCGAGGGCGGCCTCACTTGCTGTCGCGCCGCGACACCGCCCGCGCCATCACCGGCGGACCCACGCTGAAAGCCGCGCATGGGAGGAACCCTGCTCGGTGCCACAGGCGATAGCCTAGTGTCCGTCGTCGAATGCTTTGAGACAGAGCGGGCTTTTGGCTAACGGAGGCTCTGGCTCATCTGGTTGGTGAAATTAGGCGGCTTGGGAGTGGTGCAGCAAGCGCCGCTGCTGGATGGT
>NZ_JAJAQI010000118.1 GCF_020523605.1 Roseicella aerolata
AGCCGATCGGAAACATCCCTCCCGCCGAGGCCGAGGCGCGCTACTATGCCCAACGGGAGACAACCGCCCTGGCGGCATGACCCAAGCACAAAAGCCTCCGGCCATCCCGGTGCGGTTCACTTGTTGGCCCGGCCGATGGCCTGGGCGGTGGAGTGGATGGCGAAGCAGAGGAACTCGTCGAGGTCGAGGCGGGGCTCGGCGGGGCTGGTCGCGGGCATGGCGGTTTCCTCCGGGTGTGGCGCCCTGGTGTCCGGCCATTAGATCGTTAGCGACTTTCTCATGTACGATCAAATTGCAGGGCAGCCATGCGGCCTTGTCTATCGTGCGCGATCTAATCGAGCGGTATCCATCTCCCCAACACCGGGCCATCGTCCGGTCCAGACGGAGACCCCACCATGTTCCGCAATGCCCTGATCGCTTCCGTGCTCGCCCTTGGCACCGCTGGTGCCGCCCAGGCCCAGGATAACGGCCCCCGGCTGATCGGCGGCGGCGGCGATGGCGGCCCGCGGGTCGCGTATGCCGAGCCCAGCCAGAACGTGGTGGGCGGCGGCCTTGCCCGCCTCACCGGCGAGGGCGGCAGCCGCAGCCTTGCCTATGCCGGCCCGACCATGGCGCAGGCGCCGTCCGGCCTGGTTGCCCAAATCGAGGGCGGCGGCACCGAGCAGAGGCTGGTCTATGCGCCGGCCCCGGCCGCCAGCACCAGCCTGGCCGGCCAGCCGGCCCGCCCCCGCGGCTGAGCCGCGGCGCCATCGCACCCTGACATGCAGAAAGCCCCATGACCTCGGCTTGAGGTCATGGGGCTCTTGGGTGCCCTCCGCGGGGGAGGGCTGGGGTGGCTATCTCGGCTGATCGTCAGGAGCAGCGCGCTCCCGGCGGCGGTGCTCGAGCACCGCGCCCTGGAAGGCGCGGAACTCGGGCAGCCGCAGGAAGCGGAGGAGATAGCCGCCATAGGTCAGCTCGGCATGGCAGGGGGCGCAGATCAACCACCCATGCTCCGGCCGGTTCAGGCCGCGATGGAAGAAGTGGTCGAACTCGGCGCCGGGCGCCGGCCGGCCGGCCTCGGTGAGAACGGGCTCGCGCAGGCAGCAGGGGCACTGGCCCTCGAAGGGCTCGGCCGCGGTGACCCGGACGAGCGTCGCCTGGCTGCGCTCCGAGAAGTCCCGCCGCTTGTCGAGCAGGATGTCCTGGGCCGAGAGGACCAGGAACATCAGGTCGGCTGCATGCCGCTCGAGGCTGTCGAGGCGGCGGTGCAGGTCACCGAACTGCTGGACGAGGTGCCGGTGCAGCGGATCGTGCTCCGCCATGGGCGGGCCGACGCGCCACGTCATGGCGCGGCGGACGACCGTGTTGCACCAGAGGTGGAACTCCGGGGAGAGGTAGCGGGCGTAGGACAGCGCGAGCTGCCAATGCGCCCAGGTCCCGCCGTGGCGGCCGCGCAGGGTGGCGACGAAGCCGTCGGGCTCGAGGGCGATAATGTGGTCGTGGACCACATTATCGCCTGCCGGCTCGTCTGGCTCGGCCAGGTGCGCCCTGGCATGGGCGCGAAAGCGCGCGGTCTCCTCGAGGATGAGCCAGCTGGTCGGGCGCCGGTGCTCCGGGCAGCCTGCTGCCCGCCACATGTCGGTCAGGTTCAGCATGGTGCCTTGGAGGCGGATGGGCCGGCCCTGGTAGCTGAGGGTGCTGGTGGGGGTCATGGTGATCTCCAACAGGGTTTCGGCCTTGCTCAAGGGGCCGCTGCGGTCGGCTCGGAGCTGCCGAGACCCGCTGGAGAGGGGGCAGGCGTTCAGCCGGGCCGGTGGGCCCGCCGGGGGGCGCCTGAACGCCGCGGCACGGCCTGGTGCCGCGCCAGCCGCCACGCGGCGGCGGCGGGGCCGGTGCCCCGCCTGGGTGGGGGGCACCGGGTGGCCTCGTCCTTCGCACCGCCGTGCCACCGCTGGCAGGGCTGGGGTTCGCAGAGGGCGGCCGGCAAAGGGCCGGATGCGCGGGGCCGGGCTTTCTGCAGCGTTGTAGACGCTCAGAGGCCCGCCGGGTGCGTGACGAGGGGAGGAGAGGCTGCCGGCCCGCCCCCTGGGCCCGGGCAGGGGCGGCGCCGGGCAGGGCCGGGCAGCATCGCTGCTGCCACCGCCTGCCCCAGGCCAGCCGGCTTGTGCTCGACCCTCTTCGGAACTGGACTGCGTGGCTGTTCAGGGGAGCGGGGCTGCCGGGCGGGCCGGGCCTCTCGTGCAGCAGAGATGGGGTGCCGGACCTGTATTTTCAAGATCAGAACAAACACGCAGGCCAGCGCAGGTCCCGCAGCCCGGCCGAGGCGGGAGGGCCGGTGTTGGTCTGGAAGGCAGTCCTGGCGGCATCCCCCTCACCCCGCTTCGCGCGCGAGGAAATGGCGAAGGGTACGGGAAGGGAGAGGTATGCCCGGGCAGCGAGCGTGCCGCAGGGCCGGCGAGGCCAGGACGACAGCCCCCAGCCCCGCTGTGGTCGAGGAAGCCGCTGGACATGCGGCAGCCCTCCCGCTTGATGCGAATGAGCGGGGCTTTGTCGGCAGGTGTCCATCAGCAGTCGCGCGCGCCCGGATCGGGGGGTGGCATGGGGAGCGGCGCCTCGCCCTGCTGGGCAGTCACCAGGTCGGCCAGAGCGAGCAGGGCAGTCAGCTGGTCGGTGGGGAGGGCGGTGACGTCGAACCCGTGGTCGAGTTGGCTCGGCACCGCCTGCGGACCCGCGCCGGGCATCATCACGTCGACCTTCGACCTGTCGTCGGCTCCGAGCGCCCGGCGCATCTGGGTCTGCAGGCTGCCCAGCGCCTTCATGTAAGCCTGCAGGTGCCCGCCCAGACTGTCGCCCCGGCCGGCCAGGAGCCGGCTCAGCGCCTGGCTTGCCCGGATGCCCACCTCCTCGCTGCCAGCAAGGTAGTCGTCGAGCAGCTGCCCCAACCGATCGACGATCGAGCCCGCGATCTCCAGCCGGCCCAGGTGCCGGATGTTGGCCGCTGCCAGGTCCCGGGCCTGGGCCTCGATGACCTGTGCCCGCATCGCCGTCCGCAGGTCCGGGTCGGACACCCGCGCCATCGGCTCGGCCTCGGCCATGTCGGAGACCGGACCGAAGGCTGCGCCAGCGGGAAAGTCCGCAGCCTGCGCGGCGTTGGCAAGGCCGGTAAGGGTGCGGACTTTTCGGCCCTTTCCTGCTGGTTTTTCCGTGGCTTGGCCGGCTAACCAATTGTCGGAATTCGGAGAAGTCCGCATCCCCTCGGCCGGAAAATCGGTCCGCAGGTGCGGACTTCTGCCCGGCGGCTGCGCAGTTTCCCCGCTCCTCCGCTGCGACCCTCTCGGGCGTCCCCTGCCGCGCTTCCCAGTCGTCACCCCCACGGGCCTCTGGCCCAGCGCCGCCGCGATCTCGAGCTGGCGCGCCCGCGCCTCGATCTCCTCGCGCGCCTTCGGGTCCTTCACCCAGGCACCACCGGCCTGGTCCAGCTTGCTGGCACGCTTGCGGATGGCGCGCTCGTCGAGACCGTGCTTCCTGGCCAGCTCACGATTGGAGAGCAGGCCGAACTCCCACTCCAGGCGGATCTGCGCCCACTTGGTTTCACCCAGCGCCATGGCGCTCCTCGCTATCCGTTCCCGACGTCCACCAGGGCGTTGGCATCCCGGTGTCTACTCATGGCCATGCAGCCTCCGGCTCCGGCCGGGTACCTGCTCATCCCCCGGTGACGATGGGCCTGCCGCTTGGCGCTGGGGAAGTGCTTGACGTGTGCCGTGAGCTTTTGATTCAAGCTCGGGATGGACCGGCTTCCCGACCTGTCTTCGC
>NZ_JAJAQI010000119.1 GCF_020523605.1 Roseicella aerolata
GAAGGTTCGAACTCGCGGGCAAGGTCGGCCGGGTCGCGTCCGGCACGGACCAACTCGACCATCTGGCGCCGGAACTCCGGTGCGTAGGCAGGATGGGGTCTGGGCATCGCGGACACCTCGCGCGAAAGCTTCGTTGATGTCCATCGAGGCGGGGCAAACCCATCGTGGGTAGCGATGCTGGTGGGCAGCGGGCCGCGATCATCTACACCATCGCGGAGACTGCGAAGCTGAATGGCCTCGACCCGGAGGCCTACATAACCGCCGTTCTCAATCGGCTCGCAGGTGGCCATCCCATCAGCCGCATCGACGAGCTGCTGCCCTGGAATTTCCGGCCAAGCTGTCAACCCGCCTGAATGCGCTGACGCTCACGGCGCGGCGGCCATGCAGGCCTTCATCGACGGCTTCGCGGCGCCCCTGCCGGAGAGGGTGCATGCACCCTGCTGCTTGACGGCGCCGGATGGCACACCGCGGACGCCATCACCGTGCCGGCCAACATCAGCCTGATCTTCCTGCCACCCTACGCGCTGGAGCTGAACTCGGTGGAGCGGATCTGGCTCTACCTGCGCAAGCGCTTTCTCTCGCCCCAGCTCTTCTCCGACCTCAGCGCCATCTTCGACGGCTGCTGCGACGCCTGGAACCGCGTTGTCGCCGAGCCGGGCCGCATCGCCTCCCCGACCGACTACCCCTACCTCCGGTCGGTCAGAACGTCATGAGCGGGGTATGAGGCGTCCGCTCCGCGGGTGGGCAAGCCCGGAGGGGAACTATCCATCCTGGCCGGAGCGCACGGGCCGCTCGCTCCGCTGCGGCGGCAAGCGTCAGGAGATCACCACCTTCAGGCGCGCGACCATCCAACGCAGATCGCGCCAGACCTTCTCGTCGTAGCGGGCGAGGATGGCGGCATCCGCTGGTGCGTTGTGCTGCGTCTTGATGATCAGGCCGTCGCCGCCGTTCCGATCCACCAGGATCAGTCCGTAGTCCTGCGCGGCCCTCGCGATGACCCGCCCGGCATCGCTTGCGAACCCGTGCGCATCAAGGTCGATCTCGGGCGGGATCGCCAGCCGGCTGCCCATCGGAAGGGTCCCGCGATAGCGATTGGTGCGATCCCAGGCGAGCGCCGGCCAGCGCGCCGCAGGCGCGAGCTGGGCCTCGGGTCCGTAGAGCGCCAATGCGTGCGGCACTCCGCCCGAAGCGATCTCGCGATCACGGATCGTGCCCGCATGGACGGGGATCAGCGAGGCGCAGACGCCGCCCTCGTCGCCGGCTAGCGCGCCGCGGGCGTCGGTGACGCCATAGGAGAAGCAGACGATGCGACCGTCGGAGAGGACGACCGGGCTATAGGCCTCGAAGACTAGGCCGTCGGGCTGAAACACCGCGAGGTAGCCGTCGGTGTCAGGCGGCGGGCGCACGCCGCGAGGACAGCGCACCCGCAGCACCGTGCCCCGTGCCGGCGGCGGCGCGGGCCGAAATTCCGGGACGTCTGGCAGGGCCCAGCCCGAGGGCGAAGATGTCTGGTAGACGTAGCGCGACCGCACGCCCAGCGGGGAGGACGGGAAGTCGGGGCGCGCGCGCATGAGGATCGCGGCCTCGACCACGGCGTCGTTGCCGGCGCGCTTCCAAACCTTGTCGTGGACCCGCATCCAGGCATCCGGATGGTAGAGCACCTCCACCAGAGGATCGCCCGGCTTGGCCACGTAGATGGCGGTGGTGATCGGCGGCGACAGCCAGCCGCCCAGGACGATGTTGAGCGCCCCGAAGCCGCGGGGCGCGGCGACGAGGTGGGCACCGGCGCCGACCCGCCGGTTCCAAGGGCTGTCCGCGTGGCCCGGCCGCGCGATGTGGTCCGCTGCCTCGGTGCCCGTATGGCGGCCGACCAGGCCCGGGCGGGACAGCGTCGGCAGATGCCTGCCGGCTTCAAGTCCGATCCCGCCGTCGTCGAAGTTGTAGTGCGACAGGACGAGGCCGCGAAGCTGCACGAAGGACGCTTCGATCACTGCCGCGTCGCGGCGCGCCGCGTACTCGATCTCGGTCCACCGCAGACCCGGCGGCACAGGCGAGCGGAGATAAAGCCGGGCACTCCGCGCGTCCCACCAGTGGTCGCCGGGCTGCGACATCAGCGCCCGCACGGGGCTGCGCCGTCCGGGCGCGCCGTCCAGCGTGACGACCAGGGGCTCGACACCGACGTCTTCGAGATACCAGAGGTCGGCCGGTATGTCGGAGGGACTCGTGCTGCCGCAGGCTATATCGTCGAAATTCACCGCAAATTCAGCAGCGTGGGAGCCCGCTAGGCCGAAGCCGGCGTGATAGGCGCCGTCCGGCAACAGCACTGCGTTCAGGCGGTGGCTCGGTTCGGTGCTGCCGCGCAGATAAAGCTCGAGAGCGCCGCGTCCTGACGCGGGCACGCCGGCAAGCACCAACCGGAACCCGATCCAGGCACTGGCAGGCACGGGGGTGCCGTTCGCTTCCATTGCCATCGCCGAGGTGCCGAGGCCCAGCCTGAACTGGCCGCCGGACCACTCGAGCCAGAGGCCGGACGCATCGCCTCCCCCGTCCGCCGCGGTGGCGAATCCAGCGAGCCAAGCCCGTGACCCGTCCCCGCCTGCGCGTCCACCATCGATGCGAAGCCAGCCGCCGATCTCGGGCCGGGCGCCCCCAAGGGGTCGGCTTGTCCAGCTTTCCCCCTGAACATTCGCACAACGCCAGGACTGCCGGCCACTCCGCGCGTGACGACGGTCGGCTGCCCCGGAGACTCGCGTCCAGGCCGGATCAGGCCGCTCCGCCTCGAAGCTTTCGCGCAAAAGAGAGCCCGGCGAACGGGGCTCCCGCCGCCAAGCCGCGGCAGGACCCGCCAGAACGCCGCAGGAAAGGCGCGGTGGCGGTCCGTTTCCGTAGGGCTCGACCGTGGCGCCGGCCGCGCCGATGACGAGCGGCTCTCTGAAGGTGGACCCTGCTCTCAACTTCAGCAGGCCACCAGGCCGCAGCCTAGCCACCGCACGGGCGAGCGTCGCGAACGGCCGCGCTTCTGAACCGTCGGCGATTGCATCGTTCCCGCCCGTACTATCCGCGTAGAGAGGAGGCGGTGGATCCTCGCCATCCGGGTCACCGACGCTTCGCGCCGTTTCCATGGCTGCTCCGCGCTGCTGTCCGGACTGCTCCGACACCGCACCTCCCCGGTCCAGGCTAGAGCGGCAGCCCGGCTCTGGCAGGTCAGAGTAGGCACCCTCGACCGCAGTAACACGCACAAGCGCGTGCGACAGTTCATCAATCAAATATTGCATATCACGCCGTAAGTTTTCCTTAACTGTTGGTTGTTTTGCTTCAAGGAATAGACAATGTTTGATTGAGGTTTTGATGCGGCGCACAATTCGAGGGACCGGCTTTCACGACAGCATCAAGGGCGGCACCAAGACCGAAAGAATTGAGGGGCTGGCCGGGAATGACACCCTTTTAGTCTTACTGTGTCACTTGCTTCTTGGCCGTATACGCTGTTTCTGCAGGCAGCAGGGGCAGCGCGGGAGGAGGTGGACAAGGCCGACGGTGAGGCGGCGGCGAATGCTGGCGATTGAGTGCGGCACGTGGCGCTCAGGCCGGACCGGCACCGCGCGGCTGGAAGCCTTTGGATAGCGCAGGTGTCTTGAGCCGCCGCGCGGTGAAGCGGGATTGAGGGGGGAAAAGGCAGCGCTCGGCCACGAGGAAGCCGTAGG
>NZ_JAJAQI010000120.1 GCF_020523605.1 Roseicella aerolata
CTTTACGCCGCCGTTCGCTCTGTCGTCGGCACCGCCGCGCGGCGCGGCATCGGCGCCTTTCAGGCTATCCAAACCACCCTACAGGGCGAGTCCGTCCTCGCCCCGGGTTGAGCAGGTACCCGGATGCAGCCCGCCATGCGGCTGGCCGAGATCCGTGACCTGAGCCGGGACACCATCCTGCAGGTCTCGCTGATGCCGGCCGAGATCGAGGCCGGCATCCCGGTTTCTCAGCGCATCGCCGCGATCCGCTCGGAGCAGGCCCGCATCGGCGAGGCCTGGTCCGCCCTCACCGCCCGCCTTCGCCGCGAGGAGGAGCGCAGCCTGGCCCAGCGCCTGGCGGAGGCGCGACAGCGCTTCTGGCAGGAGGGGCTGGAGCCCGCCCTGGCCATCGCCGAGCGGCGGGACGGCCCGGCGCTGCGCACCCATCTGCAGGAGAGGATGCTCCCGCTCTTCGCTCCGGCCAACCAGCTCAACCTGGCCCTTGCGGAGCTGCATGCCAGCCGCACGGCGGAGGCCTATGCGGGCTCGCAGGCCGATTACGGGCAGCGCCTCTGGCTCGTGCCGGCGGCGGGCCTCGGCGGCCTGCTGCTGCTCGGCGGGCTCGGCCTGCTGGGCTTTGCCGGCCAGCGGAGCCATCTGCGCCAGCTCGAGACGGAGCTCGTGAAGATCGCGCGCGGCGAGCTGAAGGGGCATATCCACACCCCGCCCGCCCGCGAGTTCCGGCCGGTCGTCGCCTTGCTGCGCGCCATGCGGGCCCGTATCGCCTATGCGGAGCAGGAGCGCGCCGAGCTCGACCGTCGCGCCGGGCAGGAGCGGACCGCGGCGGTGCGCGAGATGGCGGACAAGGTGGAGGACGCCACGCGCACCGCGGTGGACGAGGTCGCGCAGCGCACGGAAGCGATGGCGGCGCAGGCGGCCGAGGTCGCCGGGATGGCCGAGCGTCTGGGCGGCAATGCCGCGGCCGCGGCGGAATCGGCCGGGCGGGCGCTGGACAACACCCAGGCCGTCGCCGCCGCGACCGAACAGCTCTCCGCCTCCATCCGGGAGATCGCCGGCCAGACCGCGCATGCGACGGCGGTGGTGGCCCGGGCGGTCGAGGGCGGCCGCGCCGCCGAGTCCACCATCGCCACCCTCGCCCAGGCGGCGGGGCAGGTGCATGAGGTGGTGCGGCTGATCGGCGACGTCGCCGAGCGGACCAACCTGCTGGCGCTGAATGCGACGATCGAGGCGGCACGGGCCGGCGAGGCCGGCAAGGGCTTCGCGGTGGTGGCCAGCGAGGTGAAGCAGCTCGCCGCCCAGACCGCGCGGGCGACCGAGGACATCTCGCGCCAGCTCTCCGGCATCCAATCCGCGACGGAGGCGGCGGTGCGCGCCGTCTCCGGGATGGGTCAGGCCATCGACGAGATCTCCGGCACCGCCGGCGCGATCGCCGCGGCGGTGGAGCAGCAGGGCGCGGCGACCCAGGAGATCGCCCGCAACGTCGCCGGCAATGGCGAGGAGGTGCGGGCCATGGCCGGCCGGATCGAGGCGGTGGCCTCGGATGCCGCTGCGGCGGGCATCCGGGCCGTCCGCATGCGCGACGGCAGCGGCGAGGTGGACCGGGGCGTGCGCGGCATGCGCCAGGACCTGCTGCAGATGGTGCGCACCTCCATGGCGGAGGCCGACCGGCGCATGGAGCCGCGCTACCCCGTCTCCGAACCCTGCCTGATCGAGGCGAACGGGCAGCGCCTGGAAGGGAGCCTGGTGAACATCTCGGCCCATGGCGCGCTGGCCGGCGGCATCGCGGCGCTGCCGGCCGGCACGCGCGGCACGCTGCACCTGCCGCGGCGCAAGGTACAGATCGCCTGCGAGGTCCGCGAGGCGGGGCTGCGGGGCCTGCATCTGCGCTTCGATGAGCAGGCGATCACCGATGCCTATCGCCGCGCCTTCGAGGCGCTGACCGAGACGGCCTACCCGCAGCCGCGGGACCGGGCCGCCTGATACCCGGCTCACGACGTTCCGGCCAGTGGCCCGCCCAGGGCAGATCGCGGAGGGGCGTGAACGCCCCGCGGGGTGACCCTGCCCTGCGGACAAGGGCCTCCGGCGGATGGGCGTTCAGTCTTGCGCGCAATCCGCTGGAGCGGGCCGCGGCCGCGCGCAGGCCCAGCCTATCGCCGGGACAGCATGACGCAGGACGCCGCCCGGCACGGAGGTTGCTCAGCTCCCCCCGCCCGGGGGCGGGTTGCGGGCGCGGCGATGTCCGTTGCGCAATCATAGGGCACTCCGCTCTGCCCCCTGCCGCAAAGGAGCGCAGAGCATGCAACGTCGCCACTTTTTTGGCCTCGCCGCCGGCCTCGCCGCCCCGGTCGTCCTGCCCGGCCACGTCCTTGCCCAAGGGGCCGGGCAGAACGGCGCCTGGCCGGGCCGCGGCTCGATCCGCCTGGTCGCGCAGTTCCCCCCGGGGGGCCTGGTCGACACCATCTCCCGCCTCATCGCCCCGCCGCTGAGCCAGGCGCTGGGCCAGACCGTGGTGGTGGAGAACCGCGCCGGCGCCGGCGGCGTCATCGGCACCGACTTCGTCGCCAAGGCGCCGGCCGATGGCTACACCTTCCTGGTCAGCCATGCCTCGGTGCAGGTCTTCTCGACCGCGACCCTGCCGACCCTGCCCTTCGACCCGATCAATGACTTCACCCATCTCGGCATGCTGGTCGAGGCGCCGAATGTCCTGATCGTGAAGGCAAGCTCGCCCTACCGGACCCTGCGCGACTACATCGCCGCGGCGAAGAGCAAGCCGGTGCGCTACGGCTCCTCCGGCATCGGCTCGGCGCCGCATCTCCTCGGCGTCATGCTGGGGGCGGAGGCGCAAACGCCCAACCTCGACCACGTGCCCTATCGCGGCAGCGCGCCGGCCATGCAGGACCTGATGGCCGGCGTGATCGAGAGCATGATCGACCCGATCACCACCAATGTGGCGATGCTGAAGGACGGCACGCTGCGCTGCCTTGGCGTTTCCTCCCCGCAGCGGCTGGCGCAGATGCCGGACATCCCGACCTTCGCGGAGCAGGGCTTCCCGAAGCTCACCTCCAGCCAGTGGCTCGGCCTCTCCGCGCCAAAGGGCCTGCCGACCCCGATCGCGGAGCGGATGACGGCGCTGATCCCGCAACTGCTGGAGACTCCGGCGCTGCGCCAGCGCTGCGAGGAGCTGGTGACGCTGCCGCGCAAGCCGACGCCGCTCGGCGCGGATTTCGTGCAGATCATGCGCGAGGACATCAGCACCTGGGTCGGCATCGCCAGGCAGTTCAACATCGTCCAGAGCTGAGCCGGCGGATGGATGGCCGGGCCTGCGGCGGATGGCGCTGACTTCCGAACGCCACCCGCCGCAGCGCCTTCTTCATGAAGCGGATTCGCGCATCCGGGCGCCCAGGCCCGTGCGCGACCTGCCCTCCCGCCTTGGCTGCCGAGCAGGTCCACCCTCCCGGGCGTCCGCGCCCGTCCGCGATCCGCGATCCCGCCTTGATTCCCGAGCGGATTCAGGCTCCCGGGCGTTCGCGCCCGTCCGCGATCTTCTCTAGTCTTACTGTGTCAAAGCTTTCCGGTCTTCCTATATGTGGGGGATGGTAGAGAGGCAGACAAGGCGGCCGAGGACGGGCGAGGCGCGGTTCGCGGCCTATCTGGGGGCGATCACGGCGGG
>NZ_JAJAQI010000121.1 GCF_020523605.1 Roseicella aerolata
AGACGATCGGCGCCGTCAGCGATACTGTCACCGTCAGCCTGCCCGCCGTGGCCGCCTGATACGGCGGCCCAGCCCGCCGGAGATCACCGCACTCCTACACCACGCCCCGGGGCACGACCCGTCCAGCTTGGCGCGCACCCGGCAGAGAACCCGGCGCGCACTGGCCGGTGATCCGCCATGCCAGCGCGCCAGGGCCTGAGTCCAGCTGCCGGTTTCGGCGTACCAGCGGTGCAGCAGGCCGCCGGCCCAGTCGGCCGAGCGCTCGGCATCCAGCGGCCAGTCGGTGCCGCGGGCATGCACGCGGGCATTCACCTGCACGCAGCCAGCCATGATGCTGGCGCCGCGCGGGGCGGAAGCCAGCAGGGCGCGGGCCCGGGCCGCGCTGTCGGGGAAGTGGGCACGGCCGCCGATGTTCAGCGCATGGGCGTGCAGCCCGCTCTCGGACAGGGCAATCGCCACCAGCAGGCCATCCGGCAGGCCATGGATCCGCTCGGCCCGCCGGGCCGCGGCCAGGCAGGCGGTCCGCGGCGAGGGGGTCACGGGCTCCATCTGGAACGCATGGGTAATGCGCGGTGCCGGCAGCAATTCCAGGGGTGCTTCGGGCAGGCGCGGAACGCGCGCAGCCCGGGACGCCTTGCCGCTGCCAGCCCGGGCGGCACCGCGCGCGGCCGGCCGTTTTGTCCCTTGGCGCTGTACGGCCGGCTTGCCGGACCGGCTGGCATCCCGCTTCACCGCGGTCTGACCGGTTGACGCGGGCGCCGCCTTGGCGGCGAGGGCGGGTGGCGCGGCCAGTGCCGCAGCAAGAAGGGCGAGGCTGAACACCCGCGCCGCGATGACGGCACGAGGTCCGGGCCCCTGAGAAAGGGCGCCCCTTGCCAGATCCCGGTCCTGGCACGGGAACGCCGCTGAGGGTCGCCGGGAGTTGCCCACCGGCTGGCCATTCGCGGACGTCATCGCGAAGTCGCTAGCATGGTACTATGCCGCGAGCAACCTTGGTGTCCTGTTTCGGGCCGCCCCGCCCTTCCGCATCGCGGCAATACGGGCCAGATGACAGCCCAGGGTGGTCGAGACCGAGGAGTGACACCCATGCGCCGCCTGTCCCGTCGTGGCCTGCTTGCCGCCCTGCCCCTGGCGGGCTTGCCTGGCCGTGTGCGCGCGACAGGGGTGCCCCCCTACCCTGCCGCGCCGGTCACGCTGGTCGTGCCATTCTCCGCGGGCGGAGCTGCCGACATCGCCGCCCGCCTCCTCATCCGCCACGCGCCGCGCCACCTGCCGAATCCGGATGCGCTGCTGCAGGTGGAGAACCGCCCCGGCGCCTCCGGCGCGCTCGGCACGCAGTTCGTCGCGCGGGCCTTCCCGGATGGCCTGACGCTGCTGCTGGCCCGCGTCGCCTCCTCCGCCATCCTGCCGGCGACCGATCCGCGCACGCCCTATGCCTGGGACGAGTTCAGCATGCTTGGCCTGCTGGAAGAGACTCCCTTCATCCTTTGCGTGCGCGCCGACTCGCCCTGGGATCGGCTGGGCGACCTCGTCGCGGCGCTGCGCGAGCAGCCGGGTCGCCTCGCCTTCGCCACGACGGGGCCGGCCACGCTGCTCGATCTGGGTGTCCGGCACCTCTTCGTCGCAGCCGGGCTGCCGATCGATGCGGGGGTCGCCAAGCCTTTCCGCGGTGGCGGAGAAGCGGTACAGGCACTGCTGGAAGGTCAGGTGCAGTTCCTCGGCACCAATCTCAGCGACGCAATGCCGGCACTGCGCGATGGCCGCCTGCGCGGCCTCGTCATCGGAACCCCGGAGCGGCTGCAGATCCTGCCGGCCGTGCCGACGGCACGGGAGGCAGAGGTGCCGGCACTGGCCGCCGTGACCGGCTGGAGCGCGCTCTTCGGCCCGCCCGGCCTGGCGGAGGAGCCGACCCAGGCTTGGCGCGGCGTACTCTCGGCGCTGCGGCAGGATGCCGCCTGGCAAAGGGCAGTGCGCGCCACCGGCGGCATCCCGCGCCTGCTTGGCTCTGAGGAGACGCAGGCCTATCTCGGCGCCCAGGTGGCGCTCTACCGGGAGATCGGACGGCGCCTCGGGCTGATCTGAGCCTGGTTGCAAGGGGCGCCGTTGCCGCTAGCCTCGCGCTGAAGCGAGGAGCGGCAACATGGACGGCATGAGCGGCAAGATCCCTACCCAGCAGGCGGCGCTGGCGGCGCGCTACGGCGCGGCGGTTCCCCCCACCGGCCCCTGGAACGCCACCATTGCCGGGCTGCTCGATCACCGCTCCGTCCGCGGCTACCGGCCGGACCCGCTTCCGCCGGGCACGCTTGAGACGCTGGTGGCCGCGGCACAATCCGCCGCCACCTCCTCCAACCTGCAGACCTGGTCGGTGGTGACGGTCGAGGACCCGGCCGCCCGCGCGGTGATGGCGGAGGTCGCGGGCGCCCAGAAGCACATCCTGGAATGCCCGCTCTTCCTGGTCTTCCTCGCCGATGTCTCGCGCAATGACCGGCTGGGGCAGGCAGAAGGCAGGGCGCTGGAAGGCCTTCCCTTCCTCGAGACCTTCCTGGTTGCGGCGATCGACGCGGCGCTGGCCGCGCAGAATGCGGTGGTCGCGGCGGAGAGCCTCGGCCTCTCCACGGTCTATATCGGTGCGCTGCGCAACGATCCGGCGCGCGTGGCGGAGACGCTCGGCCTGCCGCCGGGTGCGGTCGGCGTCTTCGGCCTTTGCGTCGGCTATGCGAAGGCGGGGGCGGAAGGCGAGGTGAAGCCCCGCCTGCCGCAATCCATCGTGCTGCATCGCCGCCGCTATGACGCCTTGGGCGAGCCGGCAGCCCGCACGTCCTACGATGCGGAGATGCGCGGCTTCTCCCAAAGAAACGAGATGGCAGCCGATACCTGGACGGCACGCGTGATCGCCAGGATCGGGACCATTCGAGCCCTCCGCGGGCGGGACCGGCTGGCTGCGGCCCTGCATGCCCTGGGCTTCCCGCTGCGCTGAGCAGCACCGTCCCGGCCAAAGGACCGGGCGGATTGGGGCGGATGGATGATGGCCGCGTCAGGGTGTGACACTGGGCTTATGACGTCCCGACCTGCGGCCAGCGAAGTGGGCCGGGCACGCGAAGGAGCGCCGCGGCTTGTGCCGCGAAGCCAAGGCCCGGAGAGCCGCCGGCGCTCGAGGCAGGACAAGCGTTAGCAGGCTGCTGAAAAGCGCGCAGGATCGGCGGGTGCGGTAGGCTCCGGCGGACCTTCCATGCGCCCGCTGCCGCGTGGCGGCTGCCAGAAACACGTTTCCGGCGCCAGCGGCGCTCCCTT
>NZ_JAJAQI010000122.1 GCF_020523605.1 Roseicella aerolata
AGAACGGGTGGGCGCTCGCCTGCATGGCCCCGCCGGTCGGGCTACGCCCTCCCGACGGCGCCATGCAGGCGTTTCTCATCCAGATCGCCGCGCGTTCTCACCCTGATCGCCGCGCAGCACCCCTTGTACTTCCCTTCGGCCTTCGCACGCGCGATCCCTTCGCGCTGGCGTTCCAGCATGAGCCCGCGCTCGAACTCAGCGACCGCAGCGAGCATCGTCAGCATAAGCTTGCCCGTCGGGCTGCGGGTGTCGATTGCCTGCCCACCCATTGACAAGATCACCAGTCCGATGCCGCGCTGGCCGAGATCCTCCACGATGCGGAGGAGGTCTACGGTGGATCGGGCGAGGCGATCGGGCTTGCACACGAACAGCACATCTCCGTCGCGGACGAAGCGCAGGCACTCCTCAAGTTTCTGGCGCTTGCCGACGCTGCTGACCTGCTCGCTGTAAACGCGTTCGCAGCCCTGCTCCTCCAGCTGCCGCAGCTGGGCATCGAGCCCGGCCTGCTGCTCGAATGTGCTGGTGCGGGCATAGCCGACGTGCATGCGTCCCCTCCCCTGTCGCGTATGAGTCTGGAACACGATGCGATCGCTGTCGCAAAAGGGCGACCGGAGATTTAGCGCGACACCTCGGGGATGTCGCGCACGGGCAAGCCCTATTGCGATGCCATCCGACGCTACGTGCAGGCTCGCGCGCTCCCGCGGCCCCGTGCTTCCATGTGCGTCAGACTGTGCGGAGGAACGACAAGTGGAGGAAGATCCAGCGTTGGATGCGGTTGCCGCGGCTGTGCGTGCCATAGCCACCGCAATACCGGGATGGCCGGGAGGCACGACTGACCTGAGTGATCTGCGGCTCGTACTGGAAAGTGGCGGCATGGCAGCGATCGGCGTCGGCGAAGCCGCGGGACCCGACCGGGCTGTCGCGGCGGCGGAGGCCGCGCTTGCGGACCTCCGCCGCCATCTGTCGACAAGATCGACAGGATAGGTGCGCTTTGCAGGCTCCGCAGCCTCAACGTAAGGCAGTCGCGTTGACGGCGAGGCTACCGCTGGCTCGCCTCGCCCATCAGGTGCAACACCAGTTCCCGCCGGTGCGGGCTGGTCCGGTGCTCGTAGAGGTAGATGCCCTGCCAGGTGCCGAGCAGTGGTCTGCCCTCAGCAACCGGGATTGAGAGCTGGGTTTGGGTTAGCGCCGCGCGGATGTGTGCCGGCATGTCGTCCGGCCCCTCGTCATCGTGCCGGTACCGCCCTCCGCCGCCATCCGGCACGAGCCGCCGCAGGAAGTCCTCCAGGTCAGCCCGGACGTCAGGCGAGGCATTCTCCTGCACGAGCAGCGAGGCCGAGGTGTGGCGGCACCAGACTGTCAGGAGCCCAGTGCCGATGCCCTGTGCCGCGACCCAGCGCAGGATCTGGTCCGTCAACTCCACCAGGCCGCGTCCGCGCGTCGCAACCTGGATGCTGTGCAGCCTCTGCTCCACCTGGCGTCCTCCTCACTGCCCAATGTGAGCAAGCTTGAACATTACCGCATCGCTGATCGTGAATTTCACAGTGAGCAGCGTGATCGAATGTGCGCCACCACCATGCCGCACATAGGGAAAATACCGACGGCTTACGGCGGCGCCAGCGCCGAAACGGTCTACGATTGGCTGAAGGTCGTCAGCCAGACCACCGCTGTCATCCATGCCGACCTTGGAAAAGCTGGTAGTGTTGCATTGCAGCCACTCGCTGCTCTCCCGAATCTGCTCACCGTTCGCAAAGGCGCCTTGAATGCCGAAGAAGCGACACTGCAGATCGTCAATCAAGCAGCTCGGCATTTGTCGGTGCATCCAGCCATCAGGCGCCTCGGCATCATAAGATAGCTTGTTAAACGGCGTTCTGATGTAGAGGCCGTTTATCCTGACCGCGCATTGATGGGAGTATCTGCCGAATAGGCGCGCGCCTTGCGCGACCTTGTAATCACCCGATTGAACGGCCTCGAGTGCATCGAAAAGCTTATGCATGTCCTGCCCAGGAAATCTTCTGTTATTATTTTTCATGTGTCCACTATACGTTTTGAAAATCTGGTAGTCACTATTTAAGGCTCCTGCCTCATTGTCGGGCCAGAAGATTATGATGGCGACAATGGTGAGGGCGCCAAATAACTTTCAGATCTTGGCTTCAGATCCCTTTTGCAGCATCGCTCCCGATGTCCGATCTCTCTGGCTCACTGTCTTCCAGCCATACGTATGCGTCGCGACTTCGATGCTGTGCTGCCTCTGCGCCGCCGGTGGCCTCCTCGCCCCTCACATGGGTCCTATCCCGTACGGCTGGGGCGGTCTTCGGATGACGGAGGGGCGGGAAGGCTATTGATGGGGAGGGCCGCAGAGGAGGGCGGCCCCATGACCCCGGAGGAACTGCAGAACGCACTCGCGGGCCTCACCGGCTCCGACACGCTCATTCGCCACGGCCTAACCCGCCGCGTGCTGATGACCCGGGGTGTCGTGTTCCTGGCGGAGCGGGCCCAGGCCCACTGGCTCACCGACCTGATCGTCTCGCACCAGGCCGACCCGCGCGTGCGCTCGGAACCCTTTCAGGTATGGACCTTGGCTGTGGATGAGCGAACGCGCAGCGCGGTCGCCACGATGACCAACGGCAATTCCGAGACGCCCCTGACCACGCAGGAGATCCCATGCACCGACTTTCCGCTTCCGGCCATCACGCTGTGGCTAATGCAGGAGGCCAATACCTGGGTCATGCTACTGCCCAGTGAGTACTGACCAGTGCTCGCCTGCGTTTTGCCTCGCCGACGACGCTCATTGTGCCATGCCGAAGGTCAGCTTGAACAACATCGCTTTTGATGCATCGGAGAACCAGTACCAGTGTTCGCTGTCGTGAGTGCAGTTGGTCCAGCGGTTGCCCTTAGGGCCACAGGTGGACCTACACCAGCGCGACGGCTCCACCCTCGAGGCGATGCCGGGCAGGCGCACGCCGTACTGCATCGTCTCGGCCAGGCGCTTTGTCGCCTTGAGGGCATCCTCTGCGGCACGCAGCTGCTTCCGCGCAACGGCCATGAGCCTGGTCACGTAGTCTTCGTAGTATGCGACTGCATCGCGCGCGAGCTACGCGGGAAACTGGGTGACGGCCAGCCGATCAGGCGGCGGTCTGTGCTGGCGTCTCCTTGACCTCGACGCCATTGCGGAACCTGACACCCTGGATGACCTTCGGCAACTGGTTC
>NZ_JAJAQI010000123.1 GCF_020523605.1 Roseicella aerolata
CAGCCCGGTAGCTCGTCAGGCTCATAACCTGAAGGTCACAGGTTCAAATCCTGTCCCCGCATCCATATCACGACAAACGCCCCGCAGCCCCAGGCCGCGGGGCGTTTGTCGTTCAGGGCCCCGCATGCGCAGCAGCAATGCCTGGCTTATCTACCAAGACATGTTCGAAATTCTGATGATTTTACCCCAATGGGGGATCGATGGGCTATGAAAGCCATGGCCCATGTTGTCGCGCCCTCGCCCTCTGCGCCAGGCACGAGCAACCGCGGGCCCGCAATCCCTGACCCAAGGGTGAGACCCGCGCATGAGCCCTGCCGTCGAGTGCCCGCTGGTGAGCGTGGTGATGGCCAACTACAACGGCGCCCCCTATCTGGCCGCCGCCATCCGCTCAGCCCTCACGCAGAGCCTCGCCGGCATTGAGATTCTGTTGGCCGATGACGGCTCCACCGATGAAAGTCTTGCCATAGCGCGGGCCATTGCCGCCGAAGATCCACGCCTCATCGTGCTGCCGCCGGCGCCCAATGGTGGGCCGGGTGCCGCCCGCAACCGCGGTCTCGCCGCGGCCCGGGGCGAATGGGTCGCGGTGATGGACAGCGACGACCTGATGCATCCCGAGCGGCTGGAGCGGCTGCTTGCCGCTGCCACGCGCGATGGGGTGGATATCATCGC
Organism: Roseicella aerolata; assembly: GCF_020523605.1. Classification (GTDB taxonomy): domain Bacteria; phylum Pseudomonadota; class Alphaproteobacteria; order Acetobacterales; family Acetobacteraceae; genus Paracraurococcus; species Paracraurococcus aerolatus. Next base: position 670 of record NZ_JAJAQI010000123.1, read on the forward strand.
CGATGACATGCTGGCCTTTTTCGAGGATGGGAGCCCGCCGCAGCCCATGCTGCACGGCCGCCTTGCCCTCCCGGCCACAGTCGATCTGGCGCTCTATATCCGTGCCAATGTGCTGTTCGGGCGGTTGCCGGCGCTTGGGTATCTGAAGCCGCTCTTCCGGGCGGAGATGCTGCGGCGAACCGGCCTGCGCTACGACCCGAGCCTTCGCATCGCCGAGGACTACGACTTGGTCGCGCGGCTGCTGGCCCAGGGTGCCCAGTTCCGCATCTTGCCTGACCTCACCTACTTCTACCGCCGGCATGGAACATCCACCTCGCACCGGCTGCGCCGCTCCGACCTCGAGGCCATGCTGGCCTCGGACAACGCCTTCCGCGCCGCGGTCGGGCCACAGCCGAGATCGACCGAGGCCGCCTTCCGCGCTCGCCGCGCCAGCATCGAGCGGGCGCTCGCCTATGACGGTATCATCGCCGCGCTGAAGGCGCGTGATCCCGTGGCAGCCTTGCGGGAGGCGATCCGCTCGCCGAGTGGCGCTGCCCTGCTGCGCCTGCCGGTACGCGATAGGCTGAGCCGTGTTTTTGCCAGGCCGAAGAAGCCGGCACAGGAGGGACCCCAACCACAGAGGCGTCCACGCGGGCTGCGCGTCTATGTGGTCTCCCGCAACCGCGTCGTCGGCAGTACCAGCGGCAGTGCCGCCTATCTGCTCGCCCTCTGCCGCGCCATGGCTGAAGCCGGGCACGAACTGCATCTCGTCTGGCCCTCGCCCGCCATGTTCGGCCGCACGCCGGTGCTGCGCCTCCGGCCGGAGATGACGATGTTTCGCTCCATTGCCATGCATGAGGCTTGGCGGATCGGCTCCTGGCTGGTGGCGAAGAACCCGCGGGTGGCGCTCGCTGCCTGCCTCGGCATCGCTGACAAGCTGCTGCGCAAGGTGGGGCTTGGCCTGGGGGGCCTGGTCCGCAAGGCTCCCTATGCCGTCGCGGTGCCCTGGCGGGAGGAGGACTTGCTGTATGTCGCGAACCGTATCCGCGGCGATGCTGATGTGGTCCTGGCGGATTATGCCTTCCTGACCCCGGCCTATCCCTATGCGCTAAGCCCTGGGGCGGCGCGGATCGTCGTCATGCATGACCTCTTTTCCAGCCGGGCCGCGATCTTCGCCCGCGCCGGGTCGCAGGACTCGGTGGCGCGGATCGATCAGGCGAGCGAGCTGCGGCTGCTCGGCGCAGCGGATGCCGTGGTGGCGATCCAGGCGGAGGAAGGTGCCTTCATTCGCGATGCGCTGCCCGGCCGGCGCGTGATCGTGGCGCCGATCGCGATCGAGCCGGTGGCGGCGCCGCAGCCTGGACGGGACGCCATCCTGCTCTTCGTCGGTAGCGACACCTCGCCGAATGTGGACGGGCTGCGCTGGTTCCTGCGCGAGGTGCTCCCCCTGATCCGGCAGGCGGTCCCGCAGGTGGTGCTGCGGGTGGTTGGCCGCGTTGGTCACGCCATCGGCCCGGTACCGGAGACGCTCACCGGAGCCGTGGAGGTGCTGGGCCTGGTTCCGGATCTGGCGCCGTATTACCGCGACGCAGCCGTGGTGGTTTCGCCGCTGCTGGCGGGCTCTGGCCTCAAGATCAAGCTTGTTGAGGCTTTGGGCCATGGCAAGGCGGTCGTTGCGACCAGCGTGACGCTGCAGGGTGTACAGGCGGAATGTGCCCCTGCTCTTCGACCAATCGACGAAGCTGGAGAATTCGCGGCCGAGGTCACGGCGCTGCTGACTGATTCGGCGCTCCGGGCGGAGCGCGCTGCTGCTTCGTTGCTGGTAGCGCGCAACTGCTTCTCGGCAACGGCCTGCTATGCCGGGTTGCTGGATTATCTGCGTACGGTGCGACCTGATACCGAAGGCACGCCAGCACCCAGGCCAAGGATGACTGCTCTGGCTGAGTGACGAGCACTGGCCCTGTCGTACAGCAAGCATGACCCAGGAGGTGCGATCTCCATTGGGTTTCTGCTGAGCCCGCCGCGAGGTTGTGTCCGATTACTGCGCCTTGCCACGCGCCGTGCGTGCTGAACGGTCAGTGCCCAGTTCCGGATATCGGCTGAGGGCGCTTCGCCGGCCCACGGCCTTGCACCGAAACCACCCGGAGCGGGATGGTTGAAACGAGTTTTCACTGAAATCGCCCTGAACAAGAAAATCTATCCCAGATAAGATCCACTTAGGCGATGCGCGGCACGGATAAGTCGTTATAATTGCCGCAAAATAAAGCCTGATTTGAAAATATTAGGAAATCGAATCTGTGACGATAACTCCTGTGATTTTGTGTGGTGGCACTGGCACGCGTTTGTGGCCGTTGTCGCGGGAGGGCTACCCGAAGCAGTTCTGGCCGCTGGTGTCGGCGCGGACCATGCTGCAGGAGACGGCGGGCCG
>NZ_JAJAQI010000124.1 GCF_020523605.1 Roseicella aerolata
CGGGTTCGGTCGGCGGCGCTCACCTCGACGACAATGCCTGTGCGCATGGCCCAGACTCGCATGCCGGGCCGGGCGCCGGAATCCCTACCAGGACTCTTCCGTCAGGCGCGATCCACTAGACTGGGGATGTCGCATGAAGGTGGATCAACGATATTGGGCAATCAACAACTCGCTTCGTCTTATATAAAATATGCAGTAAAAACACTGTAGACCTCCTGTCTAATGACACTCATAACTAATGCCGGCCGAAATTGACCTGCGCCCCTGAAATGGATCCGGGTTTGGTGAGAGAGTTGGCCTCCTGAGGGAGGTCAGGATTCCTGGGAAGCGTTTGAGGCCGGAACAGATTATCGGAATGCTGCGGCAGGCCGAGGTGGAGTTGGCGCAGGGCCGGATGGTGAGCGAGGTCTGCCACGGGCTGGGGGTATCGGGGGCGAGCTTCTACCGCTGGCGGACTGAGTATGGGGGCCTGAAGGTCGACCAGGCGCGGCGGATGAAGGACCTGGAGCGGGAGAATGCCCGGCTGAAGCGGGCCGTGGCTGAACTGACGCTCGACAAGCAGATCCTGAAAGAGGCTGCTGCGGGAAAATACTAGGCCCCGAGCGTCGCCGGGCATGTGTCCGTCATGTGCAGGCTACGCTTGGCGTCTCCGAACGCCGGGCGTGCCGCGCCCTCGGTCAGCCGCGTTTGACGCTGCGCCGTGCGCGTCGCGTCAGGGACGACGAAGCGGCGTTGACCGAAGCGATCTTGGCCCTGGCGGCCGAGTATGGCCGCTATGGCTACCGACGGATCACGGCGATGCTGCCCGCCGACGCTTGGAGTCGCTTGCGGTCGCAGCCGGCGAGCAGGCGGCGGATCTCGGTGGTGGTCAGCGCCGCCGCCTGCCGGGCCGGGGTGCCGTGCCGGCGCAGGATGCCGCGCAGGGTGTGGCGGATCGCCGGATGGCCGGGGTTCCAGGGGGGGCCGGCCAGGGTATGCGCCCCGCCGATGGCGGCAAGGCGGCGGCGGAGCGCTTCGCCCACCCTGGGCATCGGGTGGAGCAGATTTCAGGCGGCGCCAGCATTATGGTTGAGTAACAACTACGTGGAACAATCTTGGGTTTGTAGCGCATCGGGATCTATTCGGAAGAGATATTCTACTTGCTGGCACAGAGTCCTTGCGGTGAGACCTCTCCGGAAAGCCTCAGGTCTGTTCGGAAGAGCTCATGCGAGCGGGCTCAGTGCCGCTTTGGTTTTCTCACCGGAGCCCACCATGCCCGCGTCCCAGCCTCTCTGCCACCTCTCCTCCGCTGCGCTCGGCGCGGAGGCGGCCCGCGAGATCGCCTTCATCGACCCCGCCGTTGCCGATATCCCGGTGCTCCTGCGCGGCCTGCGCCCTGGCGTGGACGCGATCCTGCTCGACCGTAGCCGCGACGGCCTGGTCCAGGTGAGCGAGGCGCTGGCCGGGCGGCAAAACATTGCAGTCGCTCATATCATCGCGCATGGCGCCCCAGGGCAGGTGCAGTTCGGCGCCAACACGGTGACCGCTGAGGAACTCGGCCGGCGGACCGCCGAGCTGGCCAGGATCGGTGCTGCCCTCGGACAGGGCGGCGACATCCGGCTCTGGAGCTGCGAGACCGGCGCGGGCGAGCAAGGCGCCGCCTTCGTCGCTGCCATGGCCCAGGCCACCGGCGTGCGGGTGGCAGCCTCCAGCATGCGCGTCGGCGCCGCGGCACAGGGCGGCCGCTGGGAACTGGACGTGACAGCCAAGGGGCACACCGCCGGGGCTCCCATCACCCCAGAGGCAGCGCAGAACTATGCCGGCGTGCTCGGCACCATCACTCTCGACCCGAACCCGCTGACCGATGGCTATCTTAGCGCGGCGGATGCGGCCGGCCCATTCACCATCAGCGGGACAGACTCCGGCACCGGTGTAACGGCCAGCACAAAGATAACCCTGACTTTCTACAAGCCGGATGGGGTTACCGTACTGCTTCAGAAGACCAATGTTCAGGTTGGCAACCCGAGTGGGACTCTTTGGTCGTACACGCTCACAGCAGCCGAAATCGCTCAAATTTCTCCAGAAGGCGGGTCTGGCTACAAGCTGGTGGTCTCTGATAATGCGGGAAGCTCCAGTGTAGCCAGGAACTATACTGTCGATACCGCAGCGCCGGCGGCGCCTGCGATTGTCGAAGTAATGGACGATGCCGGCGTCGTGACCGGGACGGTAGCGAGCGGCGGGACGACCGACGACGCCACCCCGACGGTGAAGGTGTCGCTGGCCGGGACCGGCGCCCTGGCCAACGACAAGGTGACCCTCACCGTCGGTACGGTGACCACCAGCTACACCCTGACCTCGGCGGACGTCACCGAAGGCTATGCCCTGGTGACCAGCAATGCCATCAGCGGCGGTGACAGCAAGACGATCCGTGCCACCATCACCGACGCGGCCGGCAACACGTCCGCTGCCAGTACCACCACCTACAGCATTATCCTCGACACCACGCCGGGCGTGACGCAGACCGGCTCGGACGGCGCCGATACGCTCGCTGCCGGTGACGACGGCGACATGCTGGTCGGCTTCAAGGGCGCCGACTATCTGGTGGGTGGCAGCGGCAATGACGTCTTCGTCTTCAGCCCCGGGGATGGGCCGGACTTCGTCAACAACTTCACGCCCGGTACCGACAAGCTGCTCTTCGCAGGCGGCCTCACCAGCGATGACGTCTACAGCTTCCAGGGCAGCTTCGATGCGGGCGGCACGGTACTGACGGGCCTCTACGTCCAGTACGGTTCCGACGACTCACGGGTCTTCCTGAACGGCGTGTCGACCTTGCAGCCGGGCGACATCACCTTCGGCTCCGTGCCGGGTGGCGTGGAACCCCTGCCCAGCTTCACTGTGGTGCAGGGGGCAACGACGACGCAGGTGGGGGCCACTGCTTATACCGGCCCGATCACCGGCCTGCAGTGGCAGTACACCGGCAGCGCGGCGGCGGAGGCGGTGACCGGCACCGGCCGCAACGACCACATGGCGATGGGGCGCGGCGCCGATACGGTCCGCGGCGGCGCCGGCGACGACTTCCTCGA
>NZ_JAJAQI010000125.1 GCF_020523605.1 Roseicella aerolata
AGTGTCCGTCCGGGAACAGATCGCCTGATTTGAATGGGTTGTGACTGGCCTGCGGGCGGCTGAGGCGGGCAGACCTGCGGTCATGTGGACGCAGGAGAACCGGGCTCGGTACGACCGCAGCAAGCTGCGCTACCCGAGTGATCTGACCGACGAGGAATGGGCGACCATTGCCCCGCTGATCCCGCCCGCCAAGCCAGGCGGCAACAAGCGGACCGTCGATGTGCGGGCGGTGGTGAACGGAGTGATGTACATCCTCTCCGCCGGCTGCCAGTGGGCGGCGCTGCCCAAGGACCTGCCCCCGCGGAGCACGGTGAACGACTACTTGCGGCGCTGGGACGAGGACCGCACGCTCGATCGCATCCACCATGCGCTTTACGTGCTGTGCCGCGAACAGGCCGGGCGCGAGGCCAGCCCAACGGCGGCGATCATCGACAGCCAGAGCGTCAAGAGCGCTGAAAAGGGGGACGCTGCATCGACCCGTCGGGCTTTGATGCGGGAAAGAAGGTCAAAGGCAAGAAGCGGCACGTCCTGGTCGATACCCAGGGCCTGCTGATGCAGGCCGTCATCCACGCTGCCGACATCCAGGACCGCGATGGCGGTGTGCTGCTGATGGGGGCGCTGTTCGGCCTCTACCCGTTCCTGCTCAAGCTCTACGCCGACAGTGGCTATCAGGGGCCGAAGTTCCAGGCTGGGCTGCACGCCGCCTGTCGCCGGATCAACCTTGAGATCGTCAAGCGCTCCGACCGGCACAAGTTCGTCGTGCTGCCGAAGCGCTGGATTGTGACCGCCTGTACAATCTTGCCAGTTGGGAGCGTTGCTGCCAGCGGGACCGGGCGGAGGGGGAGCGCTGCTGCCCGGCGGCGGGACGCGGAACACCACTTCGATATCGTCGCCATCAATCTCGATCCGGCGCACCAGCGTTCGTATGATGTCCCGTGTGCCGAGCCAGTCGAGGGTATCAAGCCCGGCGCGCACCTTGGTGGCGAAGTCCTCCAGCTGACTGGTGACCAGGGTCAACTCCCGCTCGGCTTCTGCCATTTCGGCCGCGTCCTTTTGCCGTTCCTGGAGCTGGGCCACACGCGTCTTGAGCCCGGTGACACGCGGCTCGAACTCGGAGCGGTCAATCACGCCGGCTGCATAGCTGTCGATCAACCGGCTGATCCCGCGCTGGAGTGCTGCGATTTGGCGTTCGATCTGCGCCAGCTCCTCGGATTTGGCACTGCCCTCGCGCGCCTCTTTCAGGCGCCGTTGGTACTCGTCTGCCAACCTGTCGGGAGCCTCCAGCAGCGCGCACACGCGGTCCCAGACAGCCTGCTCGAGATGGTCAGCGCGAACGGAGCGGTTGTCGCAGACCGCGGTGCCGCCAAAGCGGTAGCCGTCCGTGCCGATGCAGCGATATTGGCGATACTCGCCCTTGCTGCGGGCGCGGCTCGATGTCGGCATCGCCTTGCCGTAGTAGGCATACCCGCAGCGATGGCAGACCGTCAGCCCCTGGAGGAGCCAGCGAGGTCCACGCAGGCTGTCTCGCTTGCGTTGGCGGTTCTCCACCAACTGGACCTGGGCAGCTTCGAAGACCGCCGGGTCGACCAGGGCAGGCACCGGCACCTCGATCCATTCCTCGCGGGGCACGGCGACCCGCATACCTGGGCGCTTCGGCGGCTGCGGATGGCCCCGTAGGGGCCGCAACCCCGGACGGCTGGGAAGGTAGCGGGAATGCCCGTACACCGCCCGCCCGATATAGGCCGTGTTGCTCAGCATGCCGTGCAGGGTCGAGGCATACCAAAGGCCGTTTCCGCGTCGGTTGGGAACACCGGCCTGCTGCAGACGGCGGCACACTTCGCGCAGGCTTAACCGCTCCAGGCCAACCCAGGCGAAGATGAGCCGCACGAACCTGGCTTCCTCCGGTACCACCTCGAATCGCGCCACGCCGCCACCTTGATCCTTCGGCACGTAGCGGTAACCGAAGGGGGCCGTGGTGAAAGCGCTCAGCAGGCCCGCACGTGCTGCGTGACGACGTCCGCGCCGGCTGCGCTCCAGGATCTTGGCCCGCTCATACTCGGCAATCACGCCCTGCATCTGCAGCAGCAGATCATCCTCGGCCGTGGCGCCAATCGGCCGGTTCAGGAACAGCACCTCCACCCCAGCGCGGCGGAACTCTTCCATCAACAGAGCCTGGTGTGCGTGGCGCCTGGCCAGCCGGTCAGGAGCGAGGACATACAGTTGCCCGATGCGCCCCGCCGCAGCCGCGTCGCGCAGCCGTTCCAACGCCGGACGAACAAGGACGGAGCCGCTGTAACCCTCGTCGACATAGGCGTCATCAGGCTCGAGTTGCCCACCATCGACGGCAATCCGCTCGCGGAGCGCCGTGATCTGGCTGGCAATGGTGTTGTCGCGCGCCTGCCCCTCGGTTGAGACGCGCGCATAGAAGGTGACATGACGGTCAGGCATGCTTACCTCCGCCTCTGCGGACCAACCTGTCCGCCTGTCCCGGGGTCTTGGATCCGGACGCCGTGTCTGCCCGCCGGATCGGGAACAGACGGGCGTAGGCGTTGATCAGGCACTGCTGGCCCACGCGGGTCCTCTCGAACGCCTCGCGCACCATCAGGCGAGGGCGATCCGTGCGTCGGACCATCCGCTCCTCCATCGATAGCGCCCCCTGTCGGTGGCACTCGATGCAGGTTCAGCCCAGCCTGGTCGCCGGCAAAGCCCAGGGCGCGTAGCTCACTGCGCCGGATCGTTTCGGTCCACTTGAAGTCCGGCCTGGCAAGATTGTACAGGCGGTCGTCGAGCGGACCATCGCCTGGCTGAACCGCTGTCGCCGGCTGGCCAAAGATTGGGAGTGCCTGAACCGCACCGGCCTCGCTTTCCTGCGCTGGGCCTCCGTGCGCCTCATGCTGCGAAGGCTCTGCCAGACAACAACATGATCCCGGACGGACACT
>NZ_JAJAQI010000126.1 GCF_020523605.1 Roseicella aerolata
CAGGACCGTCGGCACCCTCTGGGATACCATCGGCAGTCTCCTCGACCGCTTCAGTCCGAGCGAGTGCGCCGCCTACTTCCAACACTGCGGCTATGCACAGTCAGGGCAATAAAGGTCTAGGAACTCCTCGAGCTTCACCGGCGACACTGGCTCAGGCAGAATGTGCAAGCCCTCGCGTGCTGCAAGGGAAGTGAAGTCGGTCGACGCCTTCGGACCCGCCACCAGAACCGCTGGCAGCCTCGGGCGCCGCGCTCGCACAGCCCGGGCCAGGGTGATGGCGTCCACCCCGGGCGGCATGGAATGGCGGGCGAGCAACAGGTCGAAGGGCTCGCCAGTATCGAGCAGCGCCAATGCCTCAGCACCACTGGCCACTACCGCCTCCCACCCGCTCTGGTGGAGACAGTGACAAAGATAGCGACGGGTGAGCAGGACGTCGTCCACCACGAGCGCGCGCGGCATGCTCCCAGCAACGGGTACGGCTGCCATGTCAGCCTCTCCAGGAGTCTGAGGCAGCCAGAGCGTCACCTTGGTGCCCCGACCCGGTTCGCTCTCGAGGTGCAGCGCACCACCCGACTGCGCAGCAAAGCCGTGGGCCATGGACAGGCCGAGCCCGGTGCCCCGGTCCTGCGGCTTGGTCGTGAAGAAGGGCTCCGTCGCTCGCGCCAGCGTCGCCGCGTCCATCCCGGCGCCGGTGTCGGCAACCCAGAGCCGCACGTACCTCCCCGGAGCCAAGCCGGCTACGTGTCTCTCGCTGCCTTCCGCCGCGACCTCGGGCGCGGCGCCGAAGGTGACTTCACCACCGTCCGACGGCATCGCGTCTCGGGCGTTGATAGCAAGGTTGATCAGCACCGTCTCAAGCTGCCGTCGATCCGCCTGTAGTACCGGTAATCCCGCCGGCACCTCGATCCCTACCCGGATCCCCGGCCCGAGCGCGTTGGCAAGCATGTCCCGCAGCCCGCCCAGTAGCTCGGCAGGTTCGAGGGCCGCGGCGTTCAACCTCTCGAGCCGTGAGAAGGCGAGCAAACGGCGTGAGACCGCGGCGCCGCGCTCGGCGCCGTCACGCAGCCCGGCCAGTAGACGCAGGGCGCCCGGACCTGCCGCGGCGAGCGCGGCGCCGTAGCGTTTCTCAAGCAGAGCGATGCCCGCCAGCACCGCGGCGGATGAGTTGTTGAAGTCGTGCGCCACGCCCCCGGCGAGTTGGCCCAGCGCCTCCATCTTCTGCGCCTGACGTAGCCGCTCCTGCGCCGCAGTGTGTTCGGCCACTTCCGCCATCAGTGCCTGGGTGCGCTCCTCAACACGGGCCTCGAGCGTCTCAGCCGCGAGCCGAAGCGCTTCGAGGTGGCGTCGCGTCTCATGCTGGCGCGCCCGAGCCCGCAAGGCGGCCCGGACCGCACTCCGCAGCGTCTCGGCATGCAGGGGCCGATCGAGCAGGGTGACGTTGCCCAGCCCTGCGAAGAGCGCCCACCGTCCCTCAGGTCCTCGCCGGCGCCCGCCGGCGGTGAGCACCACCACCGGGAGGTCCGACCAAGGCGGCTGCCGTGCCAAGCACGCCACGAGCGCGTCCGCTCCGCCGGCAAGCGCCTCCTCGGCGACAAGCAGCGCGGCCACGGTCGCGCCGCCATCGGGCAGCAGGTCCTCGCAGAGGGTGGCAAGGCCACCCGGCGCCTTGGTAGGCACGCCCATGCCAGCCAGGATGCGTCCGATCTCCGCGGCGTCGCGCCCGATCGGCGCCAGGACGAGGACCGGTCCCAAGGTCGGGAAATCAGCCGGTCGCATCGCCTCCACTGCCAATAAGCCGCTCCTGCGAACCAGTGTAGGTCGGTACCCCGGTCAGCACGCCGTGCAACTCTAGGAGCGGCGGCCCGACTTGCATGCCGTTCGGAAACAGCTGGTACTCGTGGATAGCGAGCCCGTGCACCCCGGTGCGCTTCTTGATGACCGAGACCGCTTTGCGCACCTCGCCGGCCGCCTCGAAGATGCGCAGCAGCACCACGGCATCGCTCAGAAAACTGAGATCGATCGGATTGTGCACGTCGCCCACCACACCCTGCTGTGCCAGGATCAGGATCGTCACCACGCCCTGGTTGTTCAGGTAGGTGAGCAGCTCGTGCAGTTGCAGCACTAGCGACCGCTCCTCCGGCATGGTGCCGAGGTAGGAGTTCAGGCTGTCGATGACCACGACGCGCGCCGATCTGTCCTCGACCTCGCGCCGAACCTGCCAGACGAACTCGCCGGGGGAGAGGCGCGAAGGAATGGCGCGGCTCCAGCCGAGTGTGCCCTCCTCCACCGCCTCGACCACGTCGAGGCCGAGCGCTCCGGCGCGGTGCGACAGCGTCGGGAAGGTCTCGTCGAAGGAGAAGTAGGCGGCGTGCTCGCCCTGCCTGATGGCGGCCATAGCGAAGTGCAGCGCCATGGACGATTTGCCCGCGCCTGAGGGCCCAACCAGCATCGTCGTCGTACCCCGGTCCAGGCCGCCGCCGAGCACCTCGTCCAGGCCTGCCACACCGCTCGAGACGGCCGCGCCCTCCACCCGGGTCTTGTGTTCGTCGGCGATCAGGCTTGGGAACACCAAAACGTCGCCGGTGATGAGGGCGAAGTCGTGCCAGCCGCTCTGGTAGTCGGTGCCGTGCTGCGCGGCGATCAGGGTGAGAACGCGCGGCGATCTGGATGAGAAACGCCTGCATGGCGCCGTCGGGAGGGCGTAGCCCGACCGGCGGGGCCATGCAGGCGAGCGCCCACCCGTTCT
>NZ_JAJAQI010000127.1 GCF_020523605.1 Roseicella aerolata
AGGCCTGCCCACGACGCCACGCCATCGAAGCCTCCAGCCCAAGCTGGACACCTACGAATCACACCACCTCGCGCCGCAGCCAATCACAAGCCGATTCCAGCCAGGGCTACTCGGGTCTAGCCTATCCTATTCGCCGGGCAGCAATGGCAGGGGCGTCTGCGGGCTGATCTGAGCGGCGGGCATACGCCCGCATCCGCCTTCGGCGGTGATGTTGGGCTCGGGGCATGCGGCGTTGGAGGTTGCGAGACGATGGGCTCGGTGGGGCATTGGCCCCGTCGGTCACGGTCCGGCCGGATGAAAGCTGCGAGCGAGGCCGCGAAAGAGCACCGCATGCGGGCAGGCTGCGGCGAGGGCGATGCGGACCCGGCTGGCGGTCTCGATGACCCGGCCCGGGGATGCGGTCGCGCAGGGTCAGTAGCAGCCAGTAGGCGGCGGTGTGCAGGACGAGGCGGACCTAGTTGGCCAGCGGCGAACGACAAGAGGTACGGTCGGAGGCAAGCTGGGCCTTGTGCAATTTCAGCAGGTTCTCCGCCTGTCCCCCGCCGGGCATGAAAAAAGGCGGCCGCCGGAAGCGGTCGCCTTTGGAGGGCTCAGCCCGTACGCCACTATCGAAGAAGACGCAGGACGGGCCGAACGCGGAGTCAATAGCGCGCCATGGCGGCTAATGCAAGCAATTTTTCAACCCACAGGACCGCAATGGAGCTCACCAGCCCTGGTGGCCGGGGAGTGCTGGCAGCGTCCGCGTCGCCAGGAGGTGGCCGGCCTTGTAGAATCGGCTCATGTCCAGCTCCGCCGATCCGCGCCCGACCCTGGCTGCACCTGACGATGACCCCTGGCTGTGGCTGGAAAAGGTGGAGGGCGAGCGCGCCCTGGCCTGGATCGAGGCGCAGAATGCCGCCACCCTGGCGCGCCTCGCCGATAGCCGCTTCGCTGCCGACCGGGACGCGGTGAAGGCCGCGCTCGACCGGCCGGACAAGCTGCCCTTCGTCACCCGCCGTGGGTCCTTCCTCTACAACTTCTGGCAGGATGCGGCGCAGCCGCGCGGCGTCTGGCGGCGAACCACCCTTGCCTCCTATCGCAGCCCGGCGCCGGACTGGGAGGTGCTGCTTGATCTCGATGCCCTGGCGCGGGCGGAGGGCGAGGACTGGGTCTGGCAGCGCGCCAGTACGCTGCCGGGCACGCATGACCGGGCGATCCTTCACCTGTCCCGCGGCGGTGGCGACGCGGTAGTGCTGCGGGAGTTCGACCCGACCACCCGGCAGTTCGTGACGGATGGCTTCGTGTTGCCCGAGGCCAAAGGCAGCATTGATTGGTTGGACCGGGACACGCTGCTGCTCTCCTCGGCATTCGGGGAGGGCATGGAGACGCGCTCCGGCTACGCCCGCACGGTGCGGCTCTGGATCCGCGGCACCGATCCCGCTGCGGCGCCGGTACTGTTCGAGTGCGCGGCGGAGCACATGGCGGCCGGGGGCAGCGTCGATTGTGAGACGTCAGGGCGGTTGGTCTTCGTCGACCAGATCGGCTTCTACGACCACGCCGTTCATATCGGCGACCGCACCGGCCCCAAGCAGCGCATCGACCTGCCGAGCGATGCGGAGTTCGAGTGGCAGCGCGGCTGGCTGGCGGTCCGGCCACGCAGCCCTTGGACGCTGGATGGCATCACCCACGCACCCGACACCCTGCTCGGCATCGGCCTCGATGCGTTCCTGGCCGGCGACCGGCGCTTCCAGGTGCTCTTCACCCCCGGCGAGCGCCGGGCCCTGCAGGGCTTCTTCTGGTGCAATGGGCGGCTGGTGGTCTCAGTGCTGGATGAGCTGCGGCCGGTCTTCACTCTCCTCACGCCCTGCGAGGGGGCATGGAGTGGGGCGGAGTTGCAGGGCCTGCCTCGTACCGGCGTCGCGCATCTCTGGCCGCTGGACGCTGAGCCGGAGGAGGCTGATGGCACGCTTCTCGCTCAGGTCGAGGACCCGATCACCCCCGCCAGCCTGCTGCTGACCAGCACGGACCTCGCCGTCCCGACGCTGCTGCGGCGCTCCTCCCCCACCTACGACGCCGCCGGCCTGATCGTGACGCGGCACGAAGCGATCTCGGTGGATGGCGAGCGCATCCCCTATCTGCAGACCGGCCCGGCGGGGCAGGCGGACGGCGAGGCGCCTGTGCACCTCTCCGGCTATGGCGGCTTCCGTGTCTCGCGCCTGCCCTACTACCAGGGCGTGATTGGCAAGCTCTGGCTGGAGCGGGGCGGCACCACGGTCGTCGCCAATATCCGTGGCGGCGGCGAATTCGGCACGCGCTGGCATGAGGCCGGGCGGCGGGAGGGCAAGCGCCTCTCGCATGACGACTTCGCGGCCGTCGCCGCCGACCTGGTGCAGCGCGGTGTCACCCGGCCGGGGCGGATCGCGGCCGAGGGCGGCTCCAATGGCGGGCTGCTCATTGCCAATATGCTGACCCGCTACCCCGAGCGCTTCGGCGCTCTCTTCTGCACCATCCCGCTGATCGACATGCGCCGCTTGCTGCGCGGCGATCAGGGTGAGAACGCGCGGCGATCTGGATGAGAAACGCCTGCATGGCGCCGTCGGGAGGGCGTAGCCCGACCGGCGGGGCCATGCAGGCGAGCGCCCACCCGTTCT
>NZ_JAJAQI010000128.1 GCF_020523605.1 Roseicella aerolata
TGTGGCGCGACGATCTGGATGCGAGCAGCGCGACAATCAGGATGAGAGTCTGTGGTCGCGGCGGCTGGATGATTGTCGCGGCGCGACAGGTAGGCAAGCGGTTTTCGGGTGATGCGCGACAATCAGGATGAGGTGTTGATTGTCGCGCGAGTTGGCGGCCGACCTGGTCCGCGTTTCCGCTCGACAGCGGTTCGCCTGCGATAGCTCTCGACGTTCATCTCGAAGATCGTCGCGTGATGAACCAGGCGATCTACGGCGGCGAGCGTCATGACCTGGTCCGGGAAGATCCGGTGCCATTCGCCGAAAGGCTGGTTTGAGGTGATGAGCAGCGACCGGCGTTCGTAGCGAGCGGCGATGAGCTCGAAGATGACGCTGGTTTCCGCTTGGTCCTTCGTGACGTAGGCGATGTCGTCGAGGATCAGCAGGTGGTACTTGTCGAGCTTGGCGATGGCGGCCTCGAGTTGGAGATCGCGTCGGGCGGCCTGGAGTTTCTGCACCAGGTCGGTGGTGCGGGTGAACAGGACGCGCCAGCCGTTCTCGATCAGGGCGAGGCCGAGGGCGGCCGCGAGATGCGACTTCCCGGTGCCTGGCGGCCCGAAAGCCAGCAAGTTGGCGCCCTTCTCCAGCCAACTGTCGCCCGCGGCGAGGGCCATGATCTGCGCCTTGCTGAGCATGGGCACGGCCTCGAAGTCGAAGCTGTCGAGGGTCTTTCCGGGTGGCAGCCGGGCCTCCTCGAGATGGCGCTGGATGCGGCGGTTGGCGCGCTCGGCGATCTCGTGCTCGGCGAGGGCTGCGAGGAAGCGCGCAGCGGGCCAGCCTTCCTTGTCGGCGCGGGCGGCAAGCTCGGGCCAGACCAGCTTGATGGCGGGCAGTCGAAGATCGTTGAGGGCGAGCGACAGGCGGCCGGCGTCGATGGGATCGGTGGCGGTCATGCCGCGTCTCCCGCGCTGCTGGTTGCCAGGCCCTCATAGGCGCTGAGGTCGGGGTGGCGGATGGTGACCGCGGGCAGCGCCGCGGCGTCGGGCACGAAGCGGGCGCGGATCGCCGCCATGTCGGGCAGTCGACCGGCATCGAGGTCGGCCTCGATCAGCCCCGCGAGTTCCGCCTCGCAGGCGCGCTCATGGGCGAGCGCCAGCAGTTCCACGGCGAGGCGGCAGGCCATGCGGTCGGGGAGCACGGCACGCATCGCCGCGAAGGCGCGGGCGTAGGCGGCGCGCGGAAAGAGGCTGTCGCGGTAGACCAGGCCCAGCAGGGCCATTGGCTTGCGGCGCAGGGCGTGGATGACGTGCCGGTAGTCGACCACGTGGCCATGCCGGCCGTCCGGGTGCGATCGGCCGCGGGGCAGCGTGAACTGGGGGGTGCCGCCGAGGAAGACCTCCAGCCGGTCGTCGAACAGCCGGACGCGCAGGCGGTGCCCGATCAGGCGCGAGGGGACGCTGTAGAACACCTTGCGCAGCGTGAACCCGCTCGAGGAGGTGACGGTGACGACCGCCTCCTCATGGTCGGTGGTACGCCGGGCGGGCAAGTCCTGCAGGGCCTCGCGCTCGAGGGCGATGCGCGGCGCGATACGGGCATTGTGCCGCCCGACCACCTCGTCGACGAAGGCGCGATAGGCGGCGAGTTCGGGGAAGTCGCGCGAGCCACGCAGCAGCAGCGCGTCGGCGATGGCCGCCTTGAGGTGGCCATGCGCGCTCTCAATAGCGCCGTTCTCGTGAGCGATCCCTGGGTTGTTGCGGCTGGGCTGCATGCCGTAGTGGGCGCAGAGCGCGTCGTAGCGCCGGGTCAGATCCTCCTGCGCGTCGTGGCCGAGGTTGCGGAAAGCGGCCGAGAGGCTGTCGCTGCGGTGTTCCAGCGGCGCGCCGCCCAGTGCCCAGAGCGCGTTCTGCAGCCCCCCGGCGAGGGCGACGTAGCTCTCGCCGCCGAGGACGACATGGGCGTGCTCGAAGCCCGAATAGGGCAGGCGGAAGTGGTAGAGCCGATGCTCAAGGGGCACGCCGGCGATGGTCACGGCGAGCTCGCGCATGTCGGTGAAGTCCGACAGGCCGAGGCGGCCGGGCTGGTGGACCTGGCGGAAGATCACCTCCTGCTCCGGCCCGTGCACGGCTCGCCAGGCCCGGATGCGGCGCTCCAGCGTGCGGCGGATGCCGGCGCCGAGCTCGGGATGGCGGCGCCGCATCTCGTCGAAGACGGCGATCGGGCGCAGCCCGGGGGCGGCCTGCAGCAGCGGCACCACCTCGCTCTCCCAGATCACCGCCAGCGGGTCCGGCCGGCGCCGCCCCCGCGGCACGGCACGGTCCGAGGGCGGGCGGGGATCTCCCTCGATCCGATAGGCGGTGGCGGTGCTGAACCCCGCTTTGGCAGCGGCGACCGGCACGGGCTCGGTCCGGCGAAGCGTCATGTACAGCCTCATCTGGCGGTCGGTGACATGGCGGCCGGGCACCGGCAGACCCCTTGCAGCGAAGGAGGCCATTCCGATGCCGTCCGGCCGCGACCGCCAGCCGCCCGCCCCAGAACGGGTGGGCGCTCGCCTGCATGGCCCCGCCGGTCGGGCTACGCCCTCCCGACGGCGCCATGCAGGCGTTTCTCATCCAGATCGCCGCGCGTTCTCACCCTGATCGCCGCGCAGCA
>NZ_JAJAQI010000129.1 GCF_020523605.1 Roseicella aerolata
GTAAGCGTAAGCCTGTCGTGGCCTTGCGGTGACCATGGCGCGTGGTGGATGTCGTGTGGATGCCCGACGACGTGACACCGCCTGCAGCACTCGCAAACCGCTCATACGACGGTCGTAAGAGCGGTCCCGGATTGGGGCCCGACCCTGCCGTCGAGGTCCGAGTGCGCGCGGTCCGCCGGCGCGACTGGTCTCCGGAGGAGCGGCTCCGGATCGTGCGGGAGACCCTGGAACCCGGCGCGGTTATCCAGACCGTGGCGGACCGGAACGGGGTGAGCACGGGACAGCTCTACACTTGGCGCAAGCAGATGTTGGCGACCGCGATGGCGAGGTTCACGCCGGTGGCGATGGTGCAGGAGCCGCTGCCATCTGCGTTGTCTGCCCCGCCCGCGGTGCCTGCAGCCGTGGAGGCGGCGGGCAGCCTGGAGATCGTGCTGCCGAGCGGCGCGAGTATCCGGGTGACGGGCGCCGTTGATGCGGTGACGCTGCGCATGGTGCTGGCCGAACTGGGTGGTCGGTGATGTTCGGCCCGCCGCCTGGTACGCGCGTCTACCTTGCTTGTGGCGCGACGGATATGCGTAAGGGATTCGACGGCTTGGCCGCGCAGGTGCAGACCGTGCTCTCGCAGGATCCGTACAGCGGCGCGGTATTCTGCTTTCGTGGGCGCCGAGGTGACCTGCTGAAGATTTTGGTCTGGGACGGTCAGGGCCTGGTTCTCGTGGCCAAGAGGTTGGAGAAGGGTCGCTTCGTGTGGCCGCAGGCGACGGGCGGTGTTGTCTCTCTGACCCCGGCCATGCTCTCGATGCTTTTGGAAGGGATTGACTGGCGCATGCCGGCCTGGACGGCGCGGCCCGAGGTGGTTGGGTAACACCCTCCTTATTTGCAGCGACGCGATGCGGTCAGCGACGATTCCCGCGTGGCCTCCGAGCTCGACACCGCGGCATTCCCGGATGACGTCGAGACGCTGCGCGCCTTGCTGGCGCAGCGCGATGTGCTGATCGCCGAGCACAAGGCAGCGCTGGCCGAACGCGAGGCCGAGCTGCGCAACGCGGGCTTCGAGATCGAGAAACTGAAGATCCAGCTGGTGACGCTACGGCGCGACCGCTACGGCCGGTCCTCCGAGAAGCTGGCGGCCGAGGCCGACCAGCTCGAGATGCTGATCGGCGACCTTGAGGAGAACCAGGCAGAGCGCGAGGCCGCGGCGGCGGAGGAGGAGCGCCGAACCAAGGACAAATCCGGCAACCAACGGAAGCCTGCCACGCGCCGGCCGCTGCCCGAACACCTGCCGCGCGAGACCGTGGTGCACGAGCCCGTCCTCGCCTGTCGCTGCGGCTGCACCGATCCCGCTCGCCTGACGCGGCTCGGCGAGAGCGTCACGGAGGTGCTGGAGAAGATCCCAGCACGGTTGAAGGTGATCCGGCACGTCCGGCCGCGCTATGCCTGCCGGGCCTGCGAGGCCATGCTGCAGGCGCCCGTCCCGGCCCTGCCCATCGAGCGGGGCCGGCCCGGGCCCGGCCTCGTGGCCCATGTGCTGGTCTCCAAGTATCTCGACGGCCTGCCGCTGTTCCGGCTCTCGGGCATCCTGGGGCGCGAGGGGGTGGCGATCGAGCGCCAGACCCTGGCCGACTGGGTGGGGCATGGCGCCTGGTGGCTGCGGCCGCTGGCCGAGGCGATCGGCACCTACGCCCTGGCGCAGGGCGTGATCTGGACCGACGACACCACCATCCGCGTCCTCGCCCCAGGGCGCGGCCGGACCCGCATCGGCCGGTTCTGGGTCTATGCCTTCGACCCCAGGCCCTGGAACGGCACCGGCCCACCGGCGGCATTCTACTGCTACTCACCGGACCGCAAGGGCGAGCGGCCACGCGAACACCTGGCCGGCTATGCCGGCTGGCTGCACGCCGACGCCTATGCCGGCTACGACGCGCTGACCGCGGCGAAGGGCGGCAAGCCGCCGCAGATCACGCATGTGGCCTGCATGGCCCATGCGCGGCGCGAGCTGTTCAAGGTCTACGACAGCACCAGGTCGCCGATCGCCGAGGAAGCCCTGCGGCGGATCGGCGAACTCTATGCCATCGAGGCGGCGGTCAACGGCCAGCCGCCGGAGCGGCGCCACGCGGCGCGCCAGGTGCAGAGCAAGCCGCTGCTCGATGCCCTGCACACCTGGATGCTGCAGCAGCGGCGCCGGCTCTCCGGCAAATCGACGCTGGGCAAGGCGCTGCAGTATGCGCTGAACCGCTGGGATGCACTGGCGCGCTACGTCGAGGACGGCAGGCTCTCAATCGACAATAACCTGTCCGAGCGGCAGCTGAGAGGGATCGCTGTCACGAGGAAAAACTATCTGTTCGTCGGCAGCGACGCAGGCGGGCAGCGCGCCGCCGTCATCTACACCATCGCGGAGACCGCGAAGCTGAACGGCCTCGACCCGGAAGCCTACATCGCCGCCGTGCTCGATCGGCTCGCAGGCGGCCACCCCATCACCCGCATCCACGAATTGCTGCCCTGGAACTTCAAGGCAGAACGTCAACCCGCCGCAATGGGCTGACGCTTAC
>NZ_JAJAQI010000130.1 GCF_020523605.1 Roseicella aerolata
ACCACCGTGGTATCGCTCGTCATGGCGTATCGCTCCTTCGGGAGGTCCTGGCAGGCTCGTCACCCGCCTCGATACGCCGCCTCTCTCAGCCCGCCATCACCCAGTTTCGGCCATAGCTCCGCAAGACGCTGGAGCAGACGGAGCAGCTCCAGCGCGTTTCGCAGGTCGAGCGCACTCGTTGGCTCATCCAGGAGCAGGGCTGCCGGCTCGGCACAGAGCAGTTGTGCCAGGAAGACGAGTTGTCGCTGCCCGCCCGAGATCTCCGCCAGCAGCCGCGGGGCGAGAGCCGCGATCCCGAGCCGGGCGAGGGCCGCTGCAGCACGCGCGACCTCTCCATCCGGCACCCTCATGGCGAGCGAGCGGAGACGGCCCAGCAAGACCGTCTCGAGCACCGTCAGGGCTGCCCGGCAGCCATTGTCCTGAGGCATGAACGCAGTCTGCTGCGGCAGGAAGCCCTCCTGCCGCACAGATCCGCTGTGGCGCTGGAGTCCAGCTGCCGCCCGCAGCAGGGACGACTTGCCGGACCCGTTCGGCCCGAGCAGCGCAACGATCTCGCCGCGTCGGATCTCCATCGACACGCCGCGGACCGCAGCGAAGCCCCTGTACGCGACGCCGATGTCTTCGAGGAGGAGCCTCACCAATGGGCCCTCCTCACGGAGAGGATCAGCCAGGCGAAGAAGGGCACCCCGATCAGTGCCGTTACGATCCCGATCGGGAAGAGTGCGCCTGGCGAGACGGTCTTACTCACCACCGAGGCGACCGAGAGGAGAAGCGCCCCGGCCAGAGCGGCACCGGGAAGCTGGATGCGCTGGTCCTCACCCAGGGTCAGTCGCGCGACGTGAGGCGCGACCAGCCCGATGAAGCCGATCGTGCCGACGAAGGCGACAGCGACGCCGGTGGCGACCGAGACGAAGACGAAGCCGCGTAGCCGCACCGCCCTGACACGAACACCCAGCGCCGCCGCGCGCTCGTCACCGAGGCGAAGCGCGGTCAGCGACCAGGCGTCCCTCAGCAGCAGCGGCACCGAGACGGCGAGCACCCCAGCCACGATGCCGAGCTTTGCCCAGGTCGCGCGCTGGAGGCTGCCGAAGAGCCAGAAGACGATCTGCTGCAGCGCTTCCGGCGAGGCCATGAACTGCAACAATGCGAGCAGGGCCTGAAAGAGGAACATCAGCGCTATGCCCGCCAGGACCAGCGTCTCGGGCGTCGCTCCTCGGATGCCCCCCAACAGCCAGACAGCGGCACAGGCCAGGGCTGCGAATCCGAAGGCAGCGACCGGCACCGCATAGGTCTCCGACACCGGCACGACTGAGCCGAGCACGATCACCAGCGCCGCACCGAAGCCGGCACCGGCGGAGACGCCCAGCGTGTAGCTCGACGCCAGGGGGTTGTTCAGGATGGTCTGCATCACCGCTCCGGTGAGGCCGAGCGCCGCGCCAACCAGCACCGCCATCAGCGCAACGGGCAGTCGGATGGTCCACACGATCGCATCCACCATCGTGTCGTCCGACAGGCCGAGGACGGACGCTGCGACCGTGAGGGGTGGCAGCATGGCTGGGCCGGTCGCGAGGTCCGCGACGACACTGCCCACCAGCACGATGGCTCCCGATGCCAGCGTGGCCGACCTCCTGGCAGCGAGCCGGCGCCAATGGGCGCGGGCCGCGACGTCCGCATTTATCCCCGCCATGGCAGCATCCAGGTGCCGGAGAAGGCCAGGGGAAGGAAGCGCTGATGATAGTCGGCGAGCTCGGCAACTGGGTCCGCGGTCTCGAAGGCACCCGGCCAGAGCCGCTTGGCGATGTAGAGGGCTGCCGTGTCGTCGAAGAGGGTGCGGCAGAGCCCATGCTCGATCGCGTGCAGCTCGCCATTGCGAATGGCGGTCAAGCCCTGCCAGGCCGGCCGGGCGGCATAGGGAGCGAGGCTGCGGCGGGTGACCTCGGGTGGGATGTCGTAGCCGGTGCGCACCGCGTTCGGGCGGTTCACCCAGGACGAGCCCGCGATGAAGATGAAGTCCGGGTTGGCAGCGAGGACGGCCTCGGCCGAGAGCGGACCCCATGAACCAGGCAGGCGGCCTTCCGCAATGTTCTGCGCGCCGAGGCTGCGGGCGATGGTAAGCGTAAGCCTGTCGTGGCCTTGCGGTGACCATGGCGCGTGGTGGATGTCGTGTGGATGCCCGACGACGTGACACCGCCTGCAGCACTCGCAAACCGCTCATACGACGGTCGTAAG
>NZ_JAJAQI010000131.1 GCF_020523605.1 Roseicella aerolata
GCCGATCGGAAACATCCCTCCCGCCGAGGCCGAGGCGCGCTACTATGCCCAACGGGAGACAACCGCCCTGGCGGCATGACCCAAGCACAAAAGCCTCCGGCCATCCCGGTGCGGTTCAGTCCTTCGCCACGGCCCTGGGCGAGGCCGGCATTTCTGAGACAATCCCAGACGCGATCCTGAACCATCGGCAGGCCGCCACCCGTAGCGGGGTGCTGGGTGTCTATCAGCGCGCGGTGCGCTGGCCGGAACAAGTCGCGGCCATGGCGGCGTGGGGCGAGATGTTGGCCGACGCCCTCGCGGGCAGGACAAGCCCAGGCGCGAAGGTCGTGCGCTTGCGGCGCCCCTGACGGAGCAGCCAACGTCGAATTTGACCACCCGCAAGGATCAGTCGGCCGCGCCGAATCCGCCAATCCAGCTGCACGCCATAACCGTGGTAGTCTGAAAAATCTGAAGAGCAGGGTGGCCTGGTTAAACTTCCAGCATCAATTTTGGTGACCACGCCCCAGTATCTTTTACTTCTGGCTCCCGTTGGCTTACTCGCTCCTCCGTCGCGCAGGAAACGGAGACCTGAGTTTTACCCAATACCGCCAAAGCGTCGGTGACGAGCTGATTGACCTTGCCGCGCTGCCCGTCCGTGTTGACCGGCGAGCTGGCGCGGAACTGGTGACCAAGCACTTCTTCCCCGTTTCACACCGCTCGTTGGAAGTCTGGCCCCTGACTTGGCGCCACATCAACGGCAAGGCCCTCTGTGAAACGGAGGAGCTGGTCGCCGTGGCACGCGCCAAACTGAAGGCGGCAACTCCCATCCGTGGCGGCCGACGCGGCGCCAAGGAAGCGGCCTAGAACGACGCGCAACGCGCCCGGCGACCCGGAACGCGCTGCGGTCATAGTGGCACCACATCAGCAGCCACGACGTAGCAGTTTCGGTTGGCGTTCTCCAGCGCCGCCTGCCGGGCAACCCAACACGGAGTGCCCATGCACAACCTCTCTTCCTGTTCGTCGGTGGCCGCGCAATGCGGTCCCCGACCCGATCTGCTGCAAGGCGCCGAGCCCGATTACACGCTTGCGGTGCCGGAGGTTCGCGGCGCAAGGGCGCCGAACCACACAGCAGCTGGCGGCTGGCCGGAGCCGGCTATGTCCGTTCTTCGCCGAAGCGCGATCCCCGCTCCACCATTGCCGCTGGATGTTCTTGGTCCTGACTGGGCGAGTTGGATCGAGCAATGCGCTGAAGCCTCAAATGCGCCGCCCGACTATGTCGCCATGCCTCTGCTGGCCCTTGCATCGGCCCTTATGGGAAACGCCCGCTGGGTCTCCGGTTGGGATGGATGGCATGAGCCACCGGCACTCTGGTGCGCCAGCGTCGGAAACCCCTCATCCGGGAAGTCTTCCGGAGCGGCTCCAGTCATGCGTGATGTGCTGAACAAGCTGGAAACGCGGATGGCGCGGAGCTATCCGATGGAACGTGCGCAATGGGAGGAAGCGGCTACCGTCGCCAGCATTGCCGAGAAGCAGTGGGAGAAGGAAGTCGCCGCCGCCATGGCGGCCGGCAATCCGGTGCCACCCAAGCCGCGCGCAGCCATGTCCCCACCCAAACCGGTAGAGCCTCGCCTTCGAATAACGGATGCGACCATTGAAAGGGTGGCCGAGTTGCTGTCGGTATATCCGAAGGGCCTACTGTGTTCGCGCGACGAGCTGACGGGCTGGCTGCTCAACCAGTCCCGCTACAGCAGCGGCACGGATCGGCCATTCTGGCTGGAAGCCTACAACGGTGGCTCTTACAAGGTTGACCGGCAGAAGCATCCCGACCCGATCTCCATTGGCAATCTCACCGTGTCGATGTTCGGCACGATCCAGCCGGACCGCCTTGCTGCCATCACACAAAGCGCGGATGACGGGCTGCCAAGCCGGTTCCTATTCTTACTGTGTCACTTGCTTCTTGGCCGTATACGCTGTTTCTGCAGGCAGCAGGGGCAGCGCGGGAGGAGGTGGACAAGGCCGACGGTGAGGCGGCGGCGAATGCTGGCGATTGAGTGCGGCACGTGGCGCTCAGGCCGGACCGGCACCGCGCGGCTGGAAGCCTTTGGATAGCGCAGGTGTCTTGAGCCGCCGCGCGGTGAAGCGGGATTGAGGGGGGAAAAGGCAGCGCTCGGCCACGAGGAAGCCGTAGG
>NZ_JAJAQI010000132.1 GCF_020523605.1 Roseicella aerolata
CACCCGCAGCGGATGGTCGGCCCGGACCCGTTGTTCCAAATCCACGTAGCTGAACAGCGACCCAACCACCGCATCACTGCCACGCATCCTCACCCCGCTCGCTGCCGGGGGTAGGGAATCACGCAGGCGGCATCACCACAATGAATTTCAGCAGCCTGCTAGTGCCGAGCCGGCGATCCGGACCTGCGGTTGGCCGGGGCGCAGAGCCCTCGATCACCCGCAGGCCTTGGACCACCGTGCGCGGGACGGGCGATTTGGAGGGCAGCAGCCGAAGACCGTGCCGCATGACCTCCACCTTGGCATCCGGGTAGACCGCCAGGACGTCCGGCAGCACCGACTTGACGCGCTGAGCCAAGTGCGAGGTCCGGCCTGTCTCTGACCCCACCTGGGCGGCGAGCGCCTGCCAGCGCAGCAGCAAGGGCTGCTCCAGGCGCTGCAGGCGGTAGGCGAAGAGAGTGTAGAGGTCGAGGCCGAGCGAGTTGTCCTTGAGGTGAGCGATGGCATCGCGGACCAGCGGGACGGCGTGCTCGCGCAGATGCTCGTGGAACTCGCGGGTCAGCTCGACGGTGGCCTGCCAGCGGGCGCCGCGGCCCTCCTCCTGCGCATGCCAGAGGGAGAGACCGGAAACCAGACGCTGGTCGCGGATGATGGTCTCATCGCCACCATCGGCCGAGCGGGCGGTCCACTGCAGGGTGAACTCGCAACGCGCAATGCGCAGCGACTGCTCCCGGATCGCCTGAATGGTGCCGCGCGGCCCGCCTGTGACCGGCAGGCCGAGGGAGCGGATCCAGGCCGACATGCTGGGGCCGAGGCTGACAGTGCGGTCGCGCACGCCTTCGGTCTGCAGGAAGATCATGATCAGCCGGGCGCGGGTGCCGTAGGGCACCCCGACACGAGTGGCGCGCCCATCCGGGCCGCGTATCACGCCTGGGCTGACCATGAGGTGGAAGCGGCCGGAGCTGCGCTCCCAGATCAGGTCGTTGCTGGCCGGCTTGGCGTGCGGCAGGCAGGTTTGGCAGAGGCCGGAATGCGAGAAGGCGATGTCATCCTCGGCCGGCTCGCCGAGGACGGTGCTGGCGGCCTCGATGCGGCTGAGCTCGCGGCGGCGCTCGCTGGGGTCCTGGATGGAAGCGGCCGCACGGCGGAGTTCCTCGGAGCCGAAGAGCAGAAGCTGGCGGTGGATCTCGGCCATGGGCGGGGAAGCGCTGTCCATTCTCGATTGATGGGGGAAAGACGGGCTGAATGTAGCGAAGCGATGGCGAAGCGGTGCGCTGAATCAGCGGCCTAGCGTGCAGATCCAGCCCCAAGGAGCAAGTTATCCACGCTGAATCGGCGGCCTTGTGGCAGCAGATCCGGAGGGAAAGTTATCCACGCTGAATCGGCGGCCTTGTGGCAGCAGATCCGGAGGGAAAGTTATCCACGCTGAATCGGCGGCCTGGATACGCTGAATCGGCGGCCTTCAGACCCCCCGAAATACGCTGAATCGGCGGCCTTCACCCAGGTTATCCACGCTGAATCGGCGGCCTCCAATTACCTATAGAATTTACCTATATAATTTTACCTATAGGGCGCGCCGGAGACGGAGGCGCAACGAGGCGCCGCTGTGGATATTGCAATTAAGGATTGAAGCTGCTGCGGCCCGGCAAGGCCGCCCATTCAGCGACAGCAATGGCGGCAAGGAGGGGAGGGGCTACAGGAACAGGCCCAGAAAGCCACGAGGATGGCCGCTTGGCGGGGTTTCCATCCAAGCCGGTAGGGGGAGAAGGGGAGCAGCCACTACCCGGCCTGAGCGGGCTTCTGTTGCGACTAGGCGGACTCCGCAACCAGGACGGATTCCCGGGCGGGGGTCAGGCTGGGACGACAGCCCAACGGGCGAGGTCCGGCAGCAATGAGACGGGCATGGAGGCCCGCCGGCAGCATCCGTGCGGAGATTTACGGTAAGGACCTGAGCCGGGTCAGGCCGGTGCCGCCTCGGCCATCTCGTTCTGTGGCCAGCCCAGGAAGTAGGTGCCGTTGGGGATG
>NZ_JAJAQI010000133.1 GCF_020523605.1 Roseicella aerolata
TCGCGCATCACCCGAAAACCGCTTGCCTACCTGTCGCGCCGCGACAATCATCCAGCCGCCGCGACCACAGACTCTCATCCTGATTGTCGCGCTGCTCGCATCCAGATCGTCGCGCCACACGGCGGTGCGCGAGCAGGTGCTGCCGGCGATCGAGCGGCACGGACTGGTGCGCTACTGGATCGTGGATGACACTGGCTTCCCGAAGCAGGGCACGCACTCGGTCGGAGTGGCGCGGCAGTACTGCGGGCAGCTCGGCAAGCAGGACAACTGTCAGGTGGCGGTGAGCCTGTCGGTGGCCAACGACCAGGCCAGCCTGCCGATCGCCTACCGGCTCTACCTGCCGGAGGCCTGGGCCGCGGATCCGGTGCGGCGGGCCAAGGCGGAGGTGCCGGAGGAGGTCGGCTTCGAGACCAAAACCGCGATCGCGCTGGGCCAGCTCCGGCAGGCCCGCGAGCAAGGCGTGCCGGTCGGCATCGTGCTGGGCGATGCCGGCTATGGCGACGAGTGCGACTTCCGGGTCGGGGTGACAGAGCTGGATCTTCGCTATGTGCTGGGCATTCGTCCCGGCACCAGCGTCTGGCCGCCGGGCCAGGCGCCGCTGCCGCCTGCCCCCTGGTCCGGCCGGGGCCGGCCGCCGACCCGGCTCCGGCGCAGCCCGGAGCACCAGCCGGTGTCGGTGAAGGATCTCGCTCTCGGCCTGCCGCCAAAGGCCTGGCGTACCGTCACTTGGCGCGAGGGCAGCCAGGCCGATCTCACCTCCCGCTTCGCTGCCTTGCGGGTCCGCCCGGCCCACTGCGACACCCTGCGCTCGGAGCCCTGGCCGGAGGAGTGGTTGCTGATCGAGTGGCCCGAGGGTGCCGAGGAGCCTGCCAAGTACTGGCTGTCCAACCTGCCGCCCCGCACCGCGCTGAAGGATCTGGTCCATACCGCCAAGGCGCGCTGGCGGATCGAGCGGGACTACCAGGAACTCAAGCAGGAGATCGGCCTCGGCCACTACGAGGGTCGCGGCTGGCGCGGCTTTCACCACCATGCCAGCCTCTGCATCGCAGCCTACGGCTTCCTCGTGGCCGAGCGCTGCCTTTTCCCCCCTCAATCCCGCTTCACCGCGCGACGGCTCAAGGCACCTGCGTTACCCAAGGGCTTCCAGCCGCGCGGTGCCGGTCCGGCCTGAGCGCCACGTGCCGCACTCAATCGCCAGCATTCGCCGCCGCCTCACCGTCGGCCTTGTCCACCTCCTCCCGCGCTGCCCCTGCTGCCTGCAGAAACAGCATATACGGCCAAGAAGAAAGTGACACAGTAAGATTAGGAGACCTGTGCGCGGACGGGCCGAGGAAGCCGATGCCTGGGCTTTTCGGGTTTTCTCGTCCGCTGACTGGGCTGCGGAGCGCCAGTCTTGCCGCTCAGCGGCCTGCCGGGTGTGATGCGGGCAGACTCGTTCCGTCTCAGGCTGCCGCGCCGGACAGCAGGGTGAGCGTCCGGCGGAGGTTGTAGGCCATGGCGGCGAGCCTGACCTGCAGCCCGGCCTTGGCGAGGCCGAGCCAGCGCATCCGTCGCAGGCCGTAGCTGCGCTTCCAGGTGCCGAATACCTTCTCGATGCGGCAGCGGATCTGAACCGCACCGGGATGGCCGGAGGCTTTTGTGCTTGGGTCATGCCGCCAGGGCGGTTGTCTCCCGTTGGGCATAGTAGCGCGCCTCGGCCTCGGCGGGAGGGATGTTTCCGATCGGC
>NZ_JAJAQI010000134.1 GCF_020523605.1 Roseicella aerolata
CCTTCACCCTGGCGGTGGCGATCGCCGCGCTCGTCGCCGGGGCCGAGTTCCTGGACGAGGCGGAGCGGGGCGACGTGCTCCTTCTGGCTGACGACTGGAACGCGCGCATCGAGGAGTGGTGCGTCGCCTCCGGCAGCGCGCTCGGCGCAGCGCACGGGGTCGCATCCCACTACGTCCGGGTCGCGCCCGCCCGTGTGATGTCGGACCCGACGGCGCTCCGCGACGTCGTGCCCTTGAAGAACCGCGACCGCGACCCGGGGCTGCCGGCGGCTGAGCAGGTCTCGGCCGACGTACTGCAGCTGGTGCGCTTCGGGCTGCGCCGGGCGGACGACCCGTTCGTGCGCGGCACCGTACGGCTGGTGGATGCGGTGTTGCGCGCGGAAACGCCGAGCGGGCCGGTTTGGCGCCGCTATGGCGGGGACGGTTACGGGGAGCACCCGGACGGACGTCCCTACGACAGGACCGGGCAAGGGCGGCCCTGGCCGCTGCTGGCCGGGGAGCGGGGTCACTATGACCTGGTCGTCGGCGGGGATCCCGCCCCGCACCTCCGCACCATGATGCGCGCGAGCGGCCGGCTTGGCCTGATTCCGGAGCAGATCTGGGACGGAGACCCACTGCCGAAGGTCGGCCTGCATCCTGGCCGGCCCTCTGGCTCGGCGATGCCGCTGGTCTGGGCGCATGCGGAGTTCGTCAAGCTGGCCACAAGCATCCGCGCGGGCCGGCCGGTGGATCGGCCGGAGGCGGTGTGGCTGCGCTACGCCGGCCAGCGGCCGCACCCGACGCATGCGCACTGGGCGCCGTGGATGCCGGTGGCGACGATCCGGCGGGGGCAGTCCCTGCGCGTCCTCTCCGATGTGCCGACCGCCGTCCGCTGGCGGGTCGCGGGGCGGGATGATGCTGGAGAGGCCACCACGGCGCTGGCCGCCCTCGGCCTGCACGCCGCGGACCTGCCGACCGGAGCACTGCGGCCGGGCGACACCATCCTCGTGGAGTTTGTGCGCGCCGGGAGCCGCGAGCACAGGATCGAGGTCACGGAACCAGTGAGCCCGCCGGGGTAAGCCGCCCTGGCGTCGGCTCCATTGCCCAAGCCGGCTGTGCGCGCCGTCGTCCGGCCTTGCCGGAGCGGCGCCTACCCGCGCTCGGCAGTGCCGGGCGCGGCGCTGTCAGACACAGCTGCGTAGAGGTCCAGATGGGCCCAGGCCGCCGCCTCTCAACCTTCACACCGCCGCCGCAAGAGGGCCGCCGCGCAACGCTTACGGCCCGCCTCATCGACCTCGACGACGTGCTGCGGGTCGGGATGCAGGTGATGGAGGACTCCCTCTGCAACTGGCAGAAGAGCCCGACGACCTTCATCCACTTCAAGGGTTAACGAGACCTGCTCGCCACAGTTAGGCCAGGGCCGCGCCGATGTCGTCCCAGGCATAGCGCCGTTTCAGGAAGTTGAGGCTGTCCGGCCCCAAGAGTTTCCGGTGCTGCATCTGGCCCACGACGATGCCCGGTGAGATGCCAATGGAGGAGGCAAAGCGCATCACAGCCATTTTACGCGCCGCCAGGCGTTGGACTTGCTTCGGGAAAGTGGAGAGGTCCCGATGATGCAAGAGGACCCACATGAAGCAGCAGCGACGGTTTACGAAGGAATTTGAGGACGAGGCGGTACGCCTTGCTCGGACGAGCGG
>NZ_JAJAQI010000135.1 GCF_020523605.1 Roseicella aerolata
GGCCTGCCGGAAGGCGGACCGGCAGGCGGCGTGGCCGCGGAATGACGCGTCCGCTCCGGAGTTGGTCGTACTCCGGAGGGCCGGGGTGCGCCGGGCGTCGGAACTGGTCCAGGGCGCCGGCCTCAGGGCGCGCGAACCCGCGGAGGGGGAGTGGCCGCCAGGGGTGGCACCGCCGCTCCGACGGGCTGCCATGCTGCTTGCCTTCGACTTCTGCCCGATGTTGGCGGCTGCCCCGCGAGCCCGTCCGGCCGAGCCACTGTGGAGAGGAACCCCGATGGAAGCCCCTGGCGCCCCCGGCATCCCGCCGACCTGGACCAGCAGCGACAAGGACATGGTCGGCGCGAGCCTCGGCCCGTCGCGCCTGTGGTTCACGGTTGGGCACGGCATCGTCAACGAGGTCTACTGGCCGCGGGTGGACCTCCCGCAGATCCGCGACCTCGGTTTCATCGTCGCAGACGGCAAGGGCTTTTGGAGCGAGGTCAAGCGCGGCGCCGACTACACGATCGCCACGCCCGGCCCGGGCATCCCGGCGGTGCAGATCCTGCACCGGCACAGCCGCTTCGAGCTCGCGCTCCGCATCGCACCGGACCCGGACCGGGATGTCCTGCTCGTCGAGCTTGACCTGAAGGGCGACCCGGACCTCGCGCCCTACGCGCTGCTCGCGCCGCATCTGGGCGGCACCGGCAGCGGCAACCGGGCCGAGGTGTTCACCAACCGTGGCCGGGTGGTGCTCTGCGCCGAGCAGGGGCCGTTCGGTCTTGCCCTGGCGGCGGCCGACCCCGGACAGCGGGATGCCTGGCGCGGCGCGAGTGCCGGTTATGTCGGGATCAGCGACGGCTGGCAGGACTTCGCCCGCAACGGCGTGATGACCTGGGCCTATGACCGCGCGGGGCCGGGCAACGTGGCCCTCATGGGCAAGCTGCCGCGCCGTTCCGTGCTCGCGCTCGGCTTCGGCAGCGGCAAGGAGGCCGCGGCGACGCTGGCGATCTCGGCGCTCGCGCGGCCCTTCGAGGCGGTCTGGCGCGAGCAGGTGCGCGCCTGGCAGGCATGGCACACCGAGAAAGCGCACGCGACGGGCCTGCCGGGCGAGTTCCACGAGCAGGTCCATCTCTCGGCGATGGTGCTCAAGGCGCACCAGGACAAGACCTACCCGGGCGCCATGGTGGCGAGCCTCAGCGTCCCCTGGGGCAACAGCACGGACGACCCCGGCGGTTACCACCTCGTCTGGCCGCGTGACCTCGTGGAGAGCGCCGGCGCCCTCCTGGAACTCGGGGCGGCCGAGGAGGCCCGTGACGCCCTGCGCTATCTCATCGCCACGCAGCTCGACGATGGCCGCTGGGCGCAGAACCAGTGGCTGGGCGGCACACCGCGCTGGGGCGGCATCCAGCTCGATGAGGTCGGCTTCCCCGTCCTGCTCGCCGCGGCACTCGCCGAGCGCGAGGCCCTCGGCGGCATCGAGGCGCAGGATATGGTGCGACGGGCGCTGGCCTATCTGGTGCGGCACGGCCCGGCGACGGAGCAGGATCGCTGGGAGGAGACCGCCGGGATCAACCCCTTCACCCTGGCGGTGGCGATCGCCGCGCTCGTCGCCGGGGCCGAGTTCCTGGACGAGGCGGAGCGGGGCGACGTGCTCCTTCTGGCTGACGACTGGAACGCGCGCATCGAGGAGTGG
>NZ_JAJAQI010000136.1 GCF_020523605.1 Roseicella aerolata
CCCGCCCTTGTCTTCGTACTCGCCGCGGCTGGCGCGGTCGGAGACGGTGACGACGCCGATCGGGATGGCCTGCGACATGGTCAGGCCCCGAAGCGCGGGAACAGGACGTTGTTCTCTAGGTGGATGTGCTCCATCAGGTCGTCCGTGAGCTTGTGCGCGCCGGTATAGAGGGCGCGCCAGGTGTTGCAGGCGCCGGCCGGCGGCAGGCCGCCATCGGTCAGCGCCTCGAGCGCGCGCAGGTTCTCGCCGTGGTTGTCATGCTCGTGCCGCATCATGGCGATGGGCTGGCCGATCATCGGGTGGCCGCCGCGGCGCATGAGGGAGAAGAGCACCTGACAGTTCGACACCGTCGTGGAGAAGGATCACCACCTCAGGCGCTGGCGCTCGGCCCGTGCGCGGGTGAGCGCGGCCTGCCGAGCCCCGGCCGCAGTGTCGCGCGCCAGCGCCGCGCGGACCGCCGCAATCCGGCGCTGGATCCGGACGAGGCCGTGCTCCAGCTCGGGCGAGGCGGACCGCTGCATCAGCGCGGCAATGAGCTGCCCCCGCCGCGTGACGAGGGACTGCCGCAGCTTCCGGAGCATGTCAGCGATTGTCATCCCGGCTTCCCTCCCGGGGCGCAACGCCTGACTGGCTGGCAGGGATGCCACCCATCGAGCGGGCTCGGTGACCGTCCATGTCCAGCCCTGGGCCTGGCGCGCTGGCGCGCTGGCGCTGAGTGCCTCCTTTGCTGCCTCTGACCACCGCTCCAGCCGGGCAGTTCACGGGTTTGGTCCTCACGTGGTAGTTGCAGGATCGCACAGGTCAGGCTGTGCTCTGATGCCTCTGCCGCAGCAGTGGTCCGGTGCTGTCTGCGGCAATGCGGTGCGACGTGCCTGAGGGAAGGGCAAGCCGGCTGGGGCTTGCCCTTCTCCTTTGTCAACCGCCTCGCTTTCCCTGCGGTGGATCCTGTGGCGTTAGCTCCCACCCGCTCTCCGACCTCCCGTCGGCGGTTCCTCCTCCAAGCCTTCCTGAGCATCCTTGCGGCCGGCCTGCTCGGCGCCAGTGTCGGTCTCCTGCTGGACTGGCTTGAATGGTGAACTGGCCGCGGTGGCAGGGATGGGTTTCCTTGCGCTGCTGGAGCAGCTGCGGGGGAGGCAGGTCAGAGAGCCTGCCGTCGGGGTGGAGGTGAGATGGTCGGGGAGAAGAGCGCTCCTGGCCCGCCCCGCCGGGGTAAGTTGGCAGAGGCTCCTCAAGCGCAAATAGGCGAGAGGCGGCGAGGAGCCTTCACCTGGAGCGGCGCGCTCTGGCAACGGCTTGCGGAGATTTCACATCTCTGCGAGTCGTGATTGTGCATAATCGGGTGGAGCTTTCGGCTCACACTCCGTTCCCGTTGTCCAAACTTGGCCGGTGCCATTCTGATGGCACCGGCGCTTTTTGTCGGTCCCCACAGCTGCGGACAAGGGAAAGGCCGCACGAGGACGGGGTGGCCAATACGGAGGCCAGAGATGATCGGAGAGCCCCATCCCCGATCACGCTGCGAACCTCCTGTCGCTGACCTGGGCCCGCTGGCAGTATCCGTGCGGAGATTTACGGTAAGGCCCTGAGCAGGGCCGTGCGCGCCGGTGACGGGCGTTGGTTCATGATAAAGATGTCTTTGTCGTGAGTAACCGGCCGGCAC
>NZ_JAJAQI010000137.1 GCF_020523605.1 Roseicella aerolata
CCTGCCAAGCGGGATCCGGTGGGCCGTCGAGCGCCTGTTCGCCTGGCTCAGCTGCTATCGCCGGCTCAACATCGTGTATGATCGTGCGCCCGACCTCTTCGCCGCGCACGTCTGGATCGTAATGATCTCCATCATCTCACGTAGGCTCGTGGCACAAACCCAGGCGCAGTAAGGGATCTATTCGCGTACAGCGTCTAAGCGCCGTGCCCGGGCCGAGGCGGCGGCCGAGCAAGCGAGGGCCATGACGTTCCGCTAGGTGGCGGGCGCCTACCTCCGCTCGCACGAGGAAGGCTGGCGGAACCCGAAGCACCGGGGTCAGTGGCGCTCGACCCTCGAGCGCTACGTGTTCCCCGCGATCGGCGCGACGCCGGTGGCGCTTGCCAGCGTGCGTCCAGGCGTAGTAGGCGACCAAGCCCTGCGCGAAGCGGTCAGCATGCTGGAGGCGATAGCCTTGCAAGGGGCAGTGCGCGAGCCCGCGGTCCGGGTCTGCCGTGACGAGCAGGATGATGGTGTCTGGCTTGATCTCGGGCGCGAGGACTGGGGGCTGGTGCATGTGAACGCCCAGGGATGGCGTTTGGTACCGGGGGCGAACGTGCCGCTACTGCGACCGCGCGGCCTGCGGCCGCTGCCAGTGCCTGTCCGGGTGGACCGGGACCTCGCCCTCGCTGACCTACGCCGCCTTCTTAACCTTCGTCCCGGTGAGGCCGGCCAGCCGAGCGGCGACATTGTCCTTGCAGTCCTCTGGCTGGTTTCCGTCCTTTACCCACGAGGCCCATATCCCGTGCTGGCGCTGGACGGCGAGCAAGGCAGCGCGAAGACGACCATGAGCTTAGTGATGCGTCGCCTTGCTGACCCGAACTTGGCCGATATCCAGCCCATGCCGAAGCAAGAGCGCGATCTTGCGTTGGCATGCCGCAATGGCCGCCTCCTCGCCCTGGATAACCTCTCCAGCATTGCTCCCGATATGGCCGACGCCCTTTGTCGGGTGGCGACCGGTTCCGGCTTCCGCGAGCGCCAGCTGTACACCAACGACGAAGAGAATATGGGCTGGGTGCAGAACCCGGTACTGCTGAACGGCATTCCCGCTCTCCTCGCCCGCGGCGACCTGGCCGACCGCGCCATTGCCCTAACCCTGCCGGCAATCCCGGATCACCTGCGCCGTACTGAGGTTGACTTCTGGCGGGAATTCGACACTGCCGCCGCTGGTATCTTGGGACTGCTGCTCGACGCCATCGCCACGGCGTTGCGACGCCTGCCGGAAGTGCGGCTGGAGCGGCCGCCGCGGATGGCCGACTTTGCTTGGCTCGCCTGCGCGGCGGCGCCGGCATTCGGCTGGTCAGAGGGTCAGGTGCTGGCGGCGCTGGAGGAGAATCGGGCGGCAGCGGTGGCTGGGGTGATTGAGGCCGACGCGGTGGCTGCGACAATACTGGCCTTGGCCCAGGAGCATGGTGCTTGGATCGGCACACCGAGCGAACTGAACCGCACCGGGATGGCCGGAGGCTTTTGTGCTTGGGTCATGCCGCCAGGGCGGTTGTCTCCCGTTGGGCATAGTAGCGCGCCTCGGCCTCGGCGGGAGGGATGTTTCCGATCGGC
>NZ_JAJAQI010000138.1 GCF_020523605.1 Roseicella aerolata
CACGCCGGGCCGTCCGCGAGCGGGCTGAAATACCCCGCCGAGAAGCCGGGCCCGGCGGGGGCGGCTCAATGGGAGCCGTAACGCCAGAGGTGCTGCTCTGGGTTTCGTAACAAAGCTAGGCGGTGATGGGGCGCTCCAGACGGTCGGCCAGATCAGGGCTTAGGCAGATTGAGCGGTTCCGGCTGACCTCCGATAATGCCGGCTTACCGGAAGTGAGAAGAGGGTGCCACAATCGGCGGAAAACAAGCACCGCCAGGGCTTTACCGGAAAGGGAGGGGGAGGGGAGGGGCGGCATCCCCCGGCGGCCGGCCGGAAACCCGCCCGGCATGCGCCGGTCCGGCTTGGCCAGGCCGGACACCCTCCGAAACCGTCGGGTTCGACCCACTGTAGACATTCTGCGGTCCCGGACGTTCCGCCAGGGCAGATTTCAGCAAGACAGATTATTCTTGAGCCGCCCGGTGATCTCGCCTGACGGGCCTCGGCCTGAGGGGATGGCAACCAGCACGCGATCGCGTATTGCCACGTATCTCCAGGGGCAATACAGATGTTTTTCATGATACGGCATGAAACACGATGAAGCAGCCGATTGCCCTGAGGCTCGAGGTCGACCTCCTGAAGGAGATGCGGCGGTGCGCCTCCGAGGAGAACCGGACGCTCACCAACTTCATCGAGACCGTGCTGAAGGCCCGCATCGCCGCCGGGCCACGCTCCCTGGCCTGTCCGTCCGCGGGAGAGTTAGAGGCCGGGGAAGGCCGCCGGCGCAGGCGCGGATAGACCTGCCTGCCAACTTTCCGCGGTGGTCGCACCGACAACATAGAGAACGCATGCCCGAACCGCGGCCGATCCCGACCCTGCGCACCGGCGTGCCGGAACTCGATGTTGTCCTCCGCGGCGGGCTGCCGCGGCACAGGCTGCACCTTGTCGAGGGAACACCGGGCGCGGGCAAGACGACCTTTGCCCTGCGCTTCTTGCTGGAGGGCGCGGCGAACGGCGAGCGCTGCCTCTACGTCACGCTCTCCGAGACGGAGGAAGAACTGACCGCGTCCGCCGCCTCCCACGGCTGGTCGCTTGAGGGTATCGACGTCTTCGAACTCGTTCCGGCCGAGGCGGAGCTGGAGCGTCAGCAAACGGTGCTCTACCCGGCCGAGGCCGAGTTCGGTGAGACCCTGCAGATGATCACTGAGCGCATCGAGGCGACCAAGCCCGAGCGGGTGGTGGTCGATAGCCTGGCCGAGCTGCGGCTGCTGGCACAGGAACCACTGCGCTACCGCCGGCAGCTGCTCGTCCTCAAGCGCTTCCTCCAGGGCCGCCACATCACGACCCTGCTCCTGGACGACCTGACCGGCAATGACAGTGAGGGCGACCTGCACAGCCTCGTGCACGGGGTGCTCTCGCTGGAGCAGATCGAGCGCAACTACGGTGCATCGCGCCGACGGCTGCGGATCGCCAAGATGCGCGGCACTGTGGCGCGACGATCTGGATGCGAGCAGCGCGACAATCAGGATGAGAGTCTGTGGTCGCGGCGGCTGGATGATTGTCGCGGCGCGACAGGTAGGCAAGCGGTTTTCGGGTGATGCGCGA
>NZ_JAJAQI010000139.1 GCF_020523605.1 Roseicella aerolata
TGTCCGGCGTCAGCGCCCATGAGACAGCCGGGGGTGATTGAGGGGCGGAGGATTTCGGGCTCATCGTAACTGTCAAGGAGTGAAGATGAGCCCGAAATCCTCCGCTCCGACCAGCAAGGCTGCCCCGTCCCGCAAGACGCCTGTCGAGCGGGTGGTGCGGGATATTCGCCGAGCCACCCGGAAGCAGCACTCGGCCGAGGACAAGATCCGCATTGTCCTGGAAGGTCTCCGTGGGGAGGAGAGCATTGCCGCGCTCTGCCGCCGCGAGGGCATTGCCGAAAGCCTGTACTACTCCTGGTCCAAGGAGTTCCTGGAAGCTGGCAAGCGCCGCCTGGCCGGGGACACGGCCCGGGCGGCGACGACCGATGAGGTCAAAGCCCTGCGCCAGGAAGCCCGCAGCCTGAAGGAGGTCGTGGCCGAGCAGGCGCTTGAGCTACGGCTGCTCAAAAAAAGTATGACCGAGGCTGGGGACGACCCCGCATGAGATACCCGGCCGCCGAGAAGCTCGAGATCATCCGCCTGGTCGAGCAATCGCATCTGCCGGTGCGGCGCACGCTGCGTCACCTCGGCATCCCACCGTCGACGTTCTACCGCTGGTATGAGCGCTACCAGGATGGCGGCCCCGAGGCGCTGGAGGACAGGCCGTCGCGGCCCGGCCGGGTCTGGAACCGTATCCCCGAGGCGCAGCGCGGCCGCATCCTCGATTTGGCCCTGGCTGAGCCGGAGCTGTCCCCGCGCGAGCTGGCGGTGCGCTTCACCGAGCAGGAGCGCTACTTCGTCTCCGAGGCTTCGGTCTACCGCTTGCTCAAGGCGCATGACCTGATCACCAGCCCGGCCTTCGTCGTGGTCAAGGCCGCCGACGAGTTTCACACCAAGACCACGGCCCCAAACCAGCTCTGGCAGACCGACTTCACCTACCTCAAGGTCACCGGCTGGGGTTGGTTCTATCTCTCCACCGTGCTCGACGACTTCTCCCGCTATGTCATCGCCTGGAAGCTCTGCACCTCCATGGCCGCCAGCGACGTCACCGACACCCTGGAGCTCGCCCTGGCCGCCTCAGGCTGCACCCAGGCACGCGTCCGGCACCGACCTCGGCTGCTTTCCGACAACGGGCCAAGCTACATCGCCGACGAACTGGCCAAGTGGCTCGGCGCCAACGGCATGGAGCATATCCGCGGCGCGCCATGCCACCCGCAAACGCAGGGTAAGATCGAGCGCTGGCATCAGACGCTGAAGAACCGGATCCTGCTCGAGAACTACTACCTTCCCGGCAACCTCGAGGCGCAGGTTGCAGACTTCGTCGAGCACTACAACCGCCGGCGCTACCACGAGAGCCTGAACAACCTGACCCCGGCCGATGTCTACTTCGGCCGCGGCCAGGCCATCCTGCTCGAACGTGAACGCATCAAGCGCCAGACCATCCAGCAGCGGCGCTTGCTGCACCACTCCCAAGCCGCCTAATTTCACCAACCAGATGAGCCAGAGCCTCCGTTAGCCAAAAGCCCGCTCTGTCTCAAAGCATTCGACGACGGACA
>NZ_JAJAQI010000140.1 GCF_020523605.1 Roseicella aerolata
CCGCTCGTCCGAGCAAGGCGTACCGCCTCGTCCTCAAATTCCTTCGTAAACCGTCGCTGCTGCTTCATGTGGGTCCTCTTGCATCATCGGGACCTCTCCACTTTCCCGAAGCAAGTCCATCCAGGCGGACCTTCTTGAGGGCTTAGAGCGCGACAACGCTGCTAACCAGCTCGGCGGAACTGGCGACGAGTGGAGAGCGGGAGACTACCTCCGCATCAAAACCACTGTGCACACCTTGCTGCGCGAGTGCGGCTTAGCCACAGGGGGTTCCTCGTACTGGCGCATGGTCGCAAGTCTGATCCGCCTAAGCCGGGTTGCCTACTGTGACCTCGGGGCGATCGGAGGCAATCGGACGCGCATCCGAACGGGTGAGCAACTGCTTCGAGTTTCGATCCCGGAAGCTGGCGAAGGAGAGGAAGGTATTACGCTAGTCCTCAACGCCAAGCTGACGCAGATCGTGTTACGCCAGGGGGCCGACGCCGACGGGTTTTTCGTGGACATGGGCGAGGTAAGGCGTCTGCGTGATGGCGCTCGGATTGTCCACTTTAGGCTTTCTGCCCGCGTCACCGCTGGCAGCGCTCAGACGATTCCAGTGACGGAGCTAGTGGAGTGGGCGTACGGGCCAAGCCCCTGCTCACCAAGCGCCGCCTGCAATCGCAGGAAGCGCGCTGCAGCCTCGCTGATGCAGGTCGGGACTCTGCCTGGGTGGATTGTTGGCGAGGCCAAGGCTTACTCCAAGGCCCACAAAACCCCTCCGGAAAGCGACGCCTTCTGCGTCTACAGGCTCCATACAGGCGAGACCAAGGAAGCGCTCGACAACCGGATCCCCCTTCGGGCTTTCACAGCTACGACGAACAAGGGGTAAACTTCGTCTCCCTAATCCTCCATCGGAACGAGCTAAATGCTTGTTTTTGCATGCACCGCCCTTCCCCCTTCACGGCTACGACGAGCACCTGTTCGTCGTAGCCGTGAATC
Source organism: Roseicella aerolata (assembly GCF_020523605.1). GTDB lineage: Bacteria > Pseudomonadota > Alphaproteobacteria > Acetobacterales > Acetobacteraceae > Paracraurococcus > Paracraurococcus aerolatus. Next base: position 976 of record NZ_JAJAQI010000140.1, read on the forward strand.
ATGTTCGTCGTAGCTGTGAAAAATCGGCCCCGTTGTTCGTCGTAGCCGTGAACTATGTTCGTCGTAGCTGTGAAGAATCAACCGCGCTGTTCGTCGTAGCCGTGAATCGTATCGAATTCCGAGCGTTTTCAGAGGCTGTTTTCACAGCTGCGACGAACAGGTGTTCGTCGCAGCTGTGAATTTCGGACAGGTAAGTCATTGAGAAAAGGCGGAAAAATCCAGAGCCGAACCCTCAGTTATATATACAAGAAATAGATAGACTTAGAGGCTACGCAGAGGGATGGTTGTGGATAAGTCGCCCCCCCTCGCTTCGGCAGTAAGCGACTCTCGAGTTGGAAGCCGAGAGAGGGGGAGGGCTTGCAGCCCTCCCCCCGGCGCTGCGCGCCGGCTCCCCCACCCTTGCTCCGAGAAAAAAAGGGAGTCGCTGACTCGGTGTAAGCGTAAGCCTGTCGTGGCCTTGCGGTGACCATGGCGCGTGGTGGATGTCGTGTGGATGCCCGACGACGTGACACCGCCTGCAGCACTCGCAAACCGCTCATACGACGGTCGTAAG
>NZ_JAJAQI010000141.1 GCF_020523605.1 Roseicella aerolata
GTACCTGCTCATCCCCCGGTGACGATGGGCCTGCCGCTTGGCGCTGGGGAAGTGCTTGACGTGTGCCGTGAGCTTTTGATTCAAGCTCGGGATGGACCGGCTTCCCGACCTGTCTTCGCTCTCGCACGACGAGAAGGACGCGCTGATCCACGCGCTCTGGGCACAGGTGCAGGCGCTGACGGCACAGGTTGCCACCCTGACGGCCCGGGTTGGGGAGTTGGAAGCCAGGCTCGGCCTGCCGCCGAAGACGCCGGACAACTCCAGCCTGCCGCCATCGCAGGGCAGGAAGCCGAACCGCGACGACCAGCCGGCCCGGACGGGTCCCCGCCAGGGCAGCCTCGGCCGCAAGGGCGGCGGCCGCTTATTGGCCGAGGCACCGGACGAGACTGTCACCGCTCGCCCATCCCGGTGCGCGCACTGCCAGGCGGCCCTGGACGAGGCCGACCAGGCGCTGGCAGGGCGCTTCGACAAGGTGGACCTGCCGATGGTCACCCCGGTGGTGACGCGGGTGGAGCGCTACGCCGGGCATTGCCGCCGCTGCGGCGGGACCACGCTGGCTCCGTTGCCCGAGGGGCTGGAGCCCGGGACGCCGTTCAGTGGCAACATCGTCGCGCTGGCGATGTACCTGCGCTTCGTCCATCACGTCAGCTACCGGCGGCTGAGCCGCCTGTTGCTCGAACTGTTTGGCCTGACCATCAGCGAGGGTGCGCTCGATGCGGCTTTCCGGCGCGGCAAGCCGCGCTTCGACGCCGAGACTGCGGCCATTCTGGCTCGGCTGCGTCGGGCCCGGGTGATCTGCTCGGACGAGACCGGCGTGCGCATCGACGGTCGCACTTGCTGGAATTGGGTGTTCCAGAACGACGAGGTGGTGATCCACGTGGTCCGCCATAGCCGGGGCGCCGGCGTCATCGCCGAGGTGATGGCCGGACACCGCCCCGCTATCTGGGTTTCCGACCTCTACAGCGCCCAGCGCGGCCATGCCGAAGCCTGGCAGATCTGTCTGGCGCATCAGCTCCGCGACTGTCGCTACGCCATCGAGGCGGGCGACATCATCTTCGCCCCACGCATGAAGGCCCTGCTCCTGCGGGCCGTGGTGCTGGCCCGGCGGCATCGGGGCCTGGCCGAGAGCACCCGCCGCGAATACCGCCGCCGCCTCGAGCACGCGCTCGATGCCGTCATGGCGCTCGTCCCCAGCAACCGGCATGGGCAGCGACTGCGAAAGCGCTACGGCAAGTTGCGCGAGCACCTCTTCACCTTCCTCGACCATCCTGAGGTGACCGCCGACAACAACAGCAGCGAGCGCGAACTTCGCCCCACCGCCACCTATCGCAAGGTCACCGGCGGGTTCCGGTCCGACTGGGGCGCCAATCTTTACGCCGCCGTTCGCTCTGTCGTCGGCACCGCCGCGCGGCGCGGCATCGGCGCCTTTCAGGCTATCCAAACCACCCTACAGGGCGAGTCCGTCCTCGCCCCGGGTTGAGCAGGTAC
>NZ_JAJAQI010000142.1 GCF_020523605.1 Roseicella aerolata
CTAGCAGCCTGTCGGGTTTGGGTTTGCTGGCGACGGGTTTGTTGGATTGTGGATCAGGCGGCTGGCCGCAGGCGATGCAGCCTACGGCAGTTGTAGGCGAGGGCGACGAGGGTCCATTCGCTGGTGACCTTGGCGAGACCGCGGAGGTGGAAGCGGGTGAAGCCGAGGGCTGCCTTGATGATGCCGAAGACGGGCTCGACGGTCTGCTTGCGGCGGGCGTAGCGGGCTTTGGCATCAGGGGTTTCGAGTTTGGCCAGCATGGCGAGGCGCCAGGGCTCGGTGATGCGGCGTGGCGTCTTGGGCTGGGGTGGCGGCCGGAAGTCATAGGGTCGGTGCGGCTGGGTCCGGCCGATGGCGACCAGCGGCTCGATCCCGTGCGCCTGAAGGGCGGCGACTGCCTCGCCTGAGGCGAAGCCAGTGTCGGCGAGGATGGTCTGTGGCAGGCCAATGCCCTGCTCCATGCCGAGGAGGGTTGCGGCAAAGCTCGGCGCATCGGCGGAGGTGGCGACGACGCCGGTGGCGAGGATCAGCTGTGAGCCCTCGGCGCAGACAACAGCTTGGGCATTGTAAGCCTGGCGGTACTCATGGGCGTCGGAGCGGCGCATCAGCGCGCTGTCGGGGTCGGTAAGGTTGGACTGGCGCTCGGGCGGCGGATCGTCCTCGGGCGGCTTGGGCGGGCGGCCGCGGCGGCCCGTCTTGGCCTCGTAAGCGGCCCGTTTGGCCTCGTAGTCCGGCCGGGCCGCCTCCGCCTCGGCGCGGGCCTGCTGCTCGAGCCGGGCGCAGGCAGCATCGAGCTTAGCCTTGAGCGCCTCGCGCCTGGCGATCTCGGCGGGCAGCGCCTGCGGGTCGGGCTGGGACTCGCCGTCGGCCACCTCGGCGCGGTCGGTCAGCGCGGCGATGTCGGCGGCGAGCCTGACGCGCAGCGCCTTCGCCCGATCGTAGCGCACGGAGCGGATCTTGGAGGCGTTGGCGTCGAGCTTGGTGCCGTCAATCGCCACCGTCCCGAGCCGCAGCAGGCCGGTCTCGCGCGCCAGCAGTAGCACCTGCAGAAAGGCCGCCTCGAAGGCAGCGCGGTTGCCGCGGCGGAAGGCGGCGATGGTGTCGTGGTCGGGATGCAGGTTCGCCGCCACATAGCGCACCCCGAGGTCGCGGTGCGTCGCCCGCTCAATGCGGCGCGAGGAGAAGATGCCGTTGGCGTAGGCGTAGATCAGCAGCGCCAGCAGCTGGCGCGGGTGATACTGCGGGCGGCCGCCCGGGATCGGCCGCACCGCAAAGGCGCCGAGCGGCACCCGGTCCACCACCGCCACCACGAAATGCGCCACGTCGTCCGAGGGCAACCAATCCTTGGCATCCGGCGGCAGCAGAAAAGCCTGGTCGCGGCTGAACGGAATGAACTGCGTCATGCCGAACAGACTCGCCGATCTCAGGCCCGTTGGGAATCCGACAGGCTGCTAG
>NZ_JAJAQI010000143.1 GCF_020523605.1 Roseicella aerolata
GGTCGCGTCCCTGGTGGTGGTGTAGGAGGGACAGAGCCCGGGGCGCGTAGCGAAGCCCCATGGCTGAGCGGAGCGGAGCGCCCCGGGCGGCCACCGCGGTGATCCTCGGTAGGGTTGGGTTGTCGAGACCTGCAACCCCTGACCTTGGACCGACCACGATGACCGACGAGACGATGGCCCTTCGGCAGATGCTGGAGAAGGGCTCCGACGCGACGTTCCTGCGCGAGATGATCGGCTTCGCCGCGCAGCGCCTGATGGAGCTGGAGGTGGGCGAGGTGACCGGCGCCGCCCATGGCGAGCGCAGCCCCGATCGCCTGGTGCAGCGCAACGGCTACCGGGAGCGCGACTGGCAGACCCGGGTCGGCACCGTCGAGCTGCGCATCCCGAAGCTCAGGAAGGGCAGCTACTTCCCGGCCTTCCTGGAACCCCGGCGGATGGCCGAGAAGGCGCTGACCGCCGTGATCCAGGAAGCCTACGTGCATGGCATCTCCACCCGCTCCGTGGACGACCTCGTCCGCGCGATGGGCATGGAGGGGGTGAGCAAGAGCCAGGTCAGCCGGCTCTGCGCCGAGATCGACGACCGCGTCCGTGACTTCCTGACCCGCCCCATCGAGGGTGACTGGCCCTACCTCTGGCTCGACGCCACCTACGTGAAGGTCCGCGAGGCCGGGCGCATCGTCCCCGTCGCGGTCACCATCGCGGTCGGCGTCAACGCCGACGGGCGGCGCGAGGTCCTCGGCATGGCCACCGGCGCCTCGGAGGCGGAGACCTTCTGGCTCGACTTTCTCCGCAGCCTCGCCCGCCGCGGCCTGCGCGGGGTCAAGCTCGTCGTCTCCGACGCCCATGAGGGCCTCAAGGCCGCCGTGACGAAGGTGCTGCGGGCCACCTGGCAGCGCTGCCGCGTCCACTTCATGCGCAACGCCGTCGCCCATGCGGGCAAGACCCAGCGCCGCATCGTCTCGGCCTGGATCGGCACCGCCTACGCACAGGAGGACGCAGCCGCCGCCCACGCCCAGTGGCGCACCGTCGCCGACCACCTCCGCCCCAAGGTGCCGAAGCTCGCCGCCCTGATGGACGAGGCGGAGGAGGACGTCCTCGCCTACATGCACTTCCCCGCCGCGCATCGGGCGAAGCTGCACAGCACCAACCCGATCGAACGCCTCAACGGCGAGATCAAGCGCCGCACCGATGTCGTCGGCATCTTTCCCAACGAGGCCGCCGTCATCCGCCTCGTCGGCGCCATCCTGCTCGAGCAGTCCGACGAGTGGGCCACCCAGCGCTCCCGCTACATGACCCTGGAGACGATCGGCGCCGTCAGCGATACTGTCACCGTCAGCCTGCCCGCCGTGGCCGCCTGATACGGCGGCCCAGCCCGCCGGAGATCACCGCACTCCTACACCACGCCCCGGGGCACGACC
>NZ_JAJAQI010000144.1 GCF_020523605.1 Roseicella aerolata
ACCACCGTGGTATCGCTCGTCATGGCGTATCGCTCCTTCGGGAGGTCCTGGCAGGCTCGTCACCCGCCTCGATACGCCGCCTCTCTCAGCCCGCCATCACCCAGTTTCGGCCATAGCTCCCGTAGAAGTAGAGCCTATCGAAGGGAAGTCGCTCGGCGAGCCATGTGCAAAGCGCACCTGAACAGATCCCTGGGACGTGAAAGTCGGCGGCTTGGCCGAGACGAGAGCATACGAGCCTGCCGTCAGGACGCAGTTCATGGCCCGCATGCTGGTCGCGGGTTGGGTCGATCCTGCCCGGCACGTGCCGGGTGAGCTCCCATGAGGCAAACCCGTAGGTGATCTCGAGCGGCCCGAACTCATCGACGACAGGATCCAATACGTCGCGGGCGAGCCGCTGCAGGGCCGCAATCGTGCCGGCCTGCACCGGAAGGTTTGGCACTCGCACCCTGCGCCAGGTTTCACCGGCCTCGACTAGGTTGCGAAAGCACAGGTGCCGCCCGCAGGGCCGGTCGAGGTCGTCCCTGGTCAACACCGAGTCCCCGCGGCGCTGGTCCGGCCCGTTAAGACGCCAGCATCGACGAGGCGGCGCGTGAGCACGCGCAGGCCGGGACCGAGTCCTGACTGCGTGAATACGCCCCGCTCCCGCAGCCCATCGTCGAACCGCTCCTGCCGGTCCCGCCCGCCCATGGCGGTAGGCATCAGGCTGGCCTTACCGAGCAGGACCCGCCGACCGTCCGCAGTGTCCACTGGAACCTCCGACACGCGGCGCCGGCGCAGATCGACTACTGTCCGGCGCGCCAGCGTGGGCAGCGCTCGGTTTTGGAAGCCCTCAAACGCGAGATAGCTCACGCGGTCCCCGAACCCGTGCACCTTGATGAGATCGGCGTCAGGCGGCAGCGGCTCGAGTCGTTCCGCACAGCCAAGCAGGATGCGCAGCGGAACAGGCTGCCGCGGCAGGAGTGCGACGTGAAACGTGTAGTCGCCATCGCGGGCGTCGAGGACCCCGTCGCCCCTCGAAGCGCCGACATTGGTCGCAGTCGCGGTCAGCACCGGGTCGCCGATTGCGATCAGAGCAGCTTGCGCGCGCCCGATCGCTGCTTTGTGGCTTCCGAAGAGGGCGCGGATGTCGCGCTGCACGGCCAGCGGGAGCGATCGCTGCGAGGTCCTCCGGTCGAACAGATTGAGAGCAAGGTAGACGACCATGTCCTCAGACAGGCGTTCTGCTGCACGCGCCAGTTGGCTCTGCTTGTCTGGGTGTGGAAGCGAGGCAAAGGCCCGACGTGCCGAGCCAAGAGCTACGCGGGAAACTGGGTGACGGCCAGCCGATCAGGCGGCGGTCTGTGCTGGCGTCTCCTTGACCTCGACGCCATTGCGGAACCTGACACCCTGGATGACCTTCGGCAACTGGTTC
>NZ_JAJAQI010000145.1 GCF_020523605.1 Roseicella aerolata
CTCACGTTCGTCCGTAGGTATCCTCGATGCGGACGATGTCGTCCTCGCCGAGATAGGCGCCGGACTGGACCTCGATGAGGGTGAGCGGGATCATGCCTGGGTTTTCCAGGCGGTGGACGCAGCCGAGGGGGAGATAGATGCTCTCGTTCTCCCGCAGCAGGATGGAGTCGGCATCGCGCTGCACCACGGCGGTGCCGTTCACCACCACCCAGTGCTCGGCGCGATGGAAGTGCTTCTGCAGCGAGAGCTTCTGGCCCGGCCGCACCTGGATCTTCTTGACCTGGAAGCGCTCGCCCTGGATCAGCCCCTCGTAATGGCCCCAGGGGCGGTAGACGCGGCGATGCTCGGTGGCCTCCCTGCGGCCGGCGCGCCGCAGTTGCTCGACCAGCCGCTTCACATCCTGCGCCCGCTCGCGCGGCATCACCAGCACCGCGTCCTCGGTGGTCACCACCACCGTGTCGCGCAGCCCGACGATGCCGGTCAGGATGCCCTCGGAGCGGACATAGCAGCCCTGGCTGTCCACCATCTCGACCGGCCCTTGCGCGACATTGCCGGCGGCGTCCTTCGAGGAGACCGCCCACAGCGCCGCCCAGGAGCCGAGATCGGACCAGCCGATATCAGCCGGCACCACCGCGGCGCGCCCGGTCTTCTCCATCACCGCATAGTCGATCGAGATCGCCGGCGCGGCCCGGAAGGCGGCCGCCTCCAGCCGCACGAAGTCGAGGTCGCGCTGCGCCCCGGCCAGCGCCGCGCCAACGCTCTGCAGCACCGCCGGGGCATGCCGCTCCAGCTCCGCCACCAGGGTCGCGGCGGTGGCCACGAACATGCCGCTGTTCCAGAGATGCCGCCCCCCCGCCAGCAGGTCGGCCGCCTTGCCCGCCTCCGGCTTCTCGATGAAGCGGGCCACCGCCTGCACGCCAGGCGCCTCAGCCAGCTCCGCCCCGGCCTCGATATAGCCATAGCCCGTCTCGGGCGCGCTCGGCCGCATGCCGAAGGTGACGATCCGCCCGGCGCGCGCCGCCACCACCGCCCGCCCGAGCGCCGCCTGCAGCGCCGGCCCATCGGCGATCGCCGCATCCGCCGCCATCAGCCAGAGCACGGCCTCTGGATCCTCCGCCCGCAGCAGCAGCGCCGCCGCGGCAATCGCCGGCGCGCTGTTGCGCCCGGCCGGCTCCAGCAGGATGCGCGCCCCCTCGACCTGCGCCGCCCGCAACTGCTCGGCCACCAGGAAGCGATGCGCCTCATTGCAGACCACCAGCGGCGCCGCAAAGCCCGGCCCAGCCGCCCGGCCCGCCGTCTCCTGCAGCATGGTCCGCGCCGACACCAGCGGCCAGAACTGCTTCGGGTAGCCCTCCCGCGACAACGGCCACAAACGCGTGCCAGTGCCACCACACAAAATCACAGG
>NZ_JAJAQI010000146.1 GCF_020523605.1 Roseicella aerolata
GGCTGGCCAAAGATTGGGAGTGCCTGAACCGCACCGGCCTCGCTTTCCTGCGCTGGGCCTCCGTGCGCCTCATGCTGCGAAGGCTCTGCCAGACAACAACATGATCCCGGACGGACACTGATGGGCAGAACTGCTCGGGACGCCATCATCATCAATACGCATTACGCGCCGTGGGATATGGCGGGATCTAAATTCACCCTGTCAGATATCGTCGAGCATGAGGGCTTGCCTGGGCGCTGGTACTTCGAGCACGATCTTGATCCGGGTCAGGAACTCGACCAGCTCAAATGGGCATCCTGGGAAAACAGGCAGTCATTTTGGCCTGTGAAGGAAGCGCTGCTTCATTACATTAGGGAGGCCGGCTTCAATCTTGTCTTTGAGCAATACGATCAGGTCGGCGATGCGATCTTTGATGGCATGACTTCGCAAGCATACAAAGAGAACCACCGCAGCGTTTTTGTCGGAGTCAGGACTGCCCCGTAGGATTGTCTTCCGTCAATACAAACTCACAAGCCGCCTTCGGGCGGCTTGTCCGTGCTCAACGATGGTTGGTGCCCTCGCAGTTCTGCCGTCTTGCATCCCCGACACCGGGCTCATGACGTGCTGATCATGTCTCGCCTCGCGCCGGTGGCCCTCCGGGCCTTGGCTTCGCGGCATGGGCCGCGGCGCGCCTTCGCGTGCCCGGCTTGCTCTGCCTGCGGGCCTTAGGTCGGGACGTCACGTACCAAGTATAAAGGCTGCAAGATCTGAAAAACTACTCGAGAAATAGCCGGACTGGTCCCAATATATAGCGCAATAAAGCGGCCTGACCTGGCCATGCTGGGCCGATGTCGTGCGCTTGTATCTTGAGCCCCATTGATTGTCCTTTGCCTTCCACCCGGCGCGTTTCTCATCCCAGCCACGGCGACGCCTGGGACGCCCTGGCTGATCTTGATATGTCTGCCTTCGCCGTCGGGGCGGAACTGGAGGCCATAGGCGACGAGCGGGCTGGGGGCGTAGCGCCGCAGCCACAAGCCGGACCTCTCCTTGCGGCGCCGCCTGATCAGGTTGATCTGGGTTCTGACCTTCGGCGGCATGCGGACACCTCGAAAAACCCCTGGCACCGACGCCGGCTGACCTGATTCGCTTCGGCTGATGATGGCGGAGGCGCGGATGGCGGGACAGCTTGGCTTCTTCGATGCGGAGGATCGGCTGCGCTGGCTGTTGGCCTCAGGTGACCCGTTGGAGCGTCTGCGCAGCGTGGTGGACTTCGAGGTCTTCCGCGCCGAGCTGGAGGCGGCGGAGCTACGCGGGAAACTGGGTGACGGCCAGCCGATCAGGCGGCGGTCTGTGCTGGCGTCTCCTTGACCTCGACGCCATTGCGGAACCTGACACCCTGGATGACCTTCGGCAACTGGTTC
>NZ_JAJAQI010000147.1 GCF_020523605.1 Roseicella aerolata
AGAACGGGTGGGCGCTCGCCTGCATGGCCCCGCCGGTCGGGCTACGCCCTCCCGACGGCGCCATGCAGGCGTTTCTCATCCAGATCGCCGCGCGTTCTCACCCTGATCGCCGCGCAGCACCGCCCGCAGCAGCGCCGCATCGTCCCATGCGGCCTTGGCGACCACATGGTGCAGGGACTGATGTTTGGCCTGCACGCGGGCCGGCTCGATCCGGGCCGCCATCGGCTCGACGCTTTTGCGCTCCCCCGGCAGCAGCAGGCCCGTGCAGTAGGCCCGCGCCGAGGCGGCGCGGCGCACATTCCCGAGCCCCGCCATGATCGCCTCCAGATAGGCCGCGAACCGCGCCTCGCCCGTCCTCGGCCGCCTTGTCTGCCTCTCTACCATCCCCCACATATAGGAAGACCGGAGAGATTTGACACAGTAAGACTAATACCCGCCTCATGAAGTCCTGACCGACCGGAGATAGGGGTAGTCGGTCAGGGAGGCGATGCGGTCTGGCTCGGTGACGAGGCGGTTCCAGGCATCGCAACAGCCGTCGATGATGGCGTCGAGATCAGGGAAGAGGCGGAGCGAGAGGAACCGCTTGCGCAGGTAGAGCCAGATCCGCTCCACCGGGTTCAATTTCGGCGCGTAGGGCGGCAGGAAGATGAGGGGTGGCACTTGGCAACCTCGCTCAGCGCGGCGGCGAGGCCCCGCTTTTGAACCGCTCCTGCGCGGCCTTGTCCGCCCTGGGGTGGCGCGGCCGGATCTTCTGCCAGGACAGGTCGAGCGCCTTGACCAGCCGCTGCATGCCGCCCTCGCGGTAGGTGATGCCGAAGCGCTCCTCGGCGATCCGGCACAGGTCGACGATGCGCCAGGCGGACACGCCGTCGCGCTCCGGGTCCGGGCCGCGCAGCACGATGGCCTTCAGCGCCGCCTGCTGGCCCTCGCTCATCCACGGCCGACGGCCCGAGCGGGGCTGGTCGCGCAGGCCCTCCACACCCTCGGCGTTGAAGCGGATCACCCAGTCCCGCAGCGTCTGCCGGTCCATCCCAGCGGCGCGGGCGGCCGCCTCTCGGCTCATGCCATCCAGCACATTGGCCAGCGCCATCAGCCGCCCCGCTACCCGCCCATCCCGCTCGCGCCGCGCCAGGCGGCGCAGCGCCGCCGCCTCCAGGTCCGTCCGGATCGTCAGTGGCGCGCCCATCCCGTGCCCTCCGTCAGATCGGAAGGCAGGGAATCACGCCGCCTTGGACACCGCCCCACACAGGAGAGTCAGCAGTTCGCGCGGCGGGTATAAGGAGAGCTGTGCGCGGATGCGCCAGAACGGGCCCAGCGCACCAGAACGAGCAGATGGCTCGGCAATGCGGAGGTTTGGGCGATATGAGCGCCGGCAGGGGCGCCGATTTTGCCTTCGATT
>NZ_JAJAQI010000148.1 GCF_020523605.1 Roseicella aerolata
TCAACCGCTTCGTCGCGGAGGCCAACGCCGACCCGCGCCCCTTCCGATGGACCAAGCACCCGGACCACGTCATCGCCGCCGCGAGGCGTGGGCACCAAGCGTTAGACTCGCTCCACTAGCAGTTCGTAAACCGCCAAAAAAACTGCCTGAAAGTATCTAGGGGCAGCATTCTTTTCCTCATCTAAGACAAGACGGGTGAACGTCTCATTTGCATCAACAAGGAGTCCACGAACTTCGTTGAAAACAGAGAGGAAATTTGACTCAATTTTTTCCAAACTGATACGCTGCAGTGCCGTTTCGAGGACTACCGTTTTTTCTGTCGGGGTTCTTCCGAAATACTCATCAAGCGCGTCGCTATTTACCGGCGGCGGCTCAGGTAGTGCCATGTAAGCAACAATATGGCCAATGATCTCTTCGTCGGCAGATTGTCGAACTGCTTCTTTGCTTAGAATGCGCCTTTCAACCCAGAAAATATGATCAATGTCGATGCCGTAATCAAGACTTCTGCTAGTGATACTGATTTTGTTCATCCCACTCAGCGGAAGCACATCACTATCAGTACCATCTCCTCGAACTTTGCTCGCGATACGCCGCACCACCGTAGAGAACCTGTTCGTTGCTCCAGCAGATCTTAAATCTTGCTGAGAAAGCGTTCTGCCATTTGCGTTAATTCGCTTGAATACATCATCAACTTCAGTCACATCTTCAAATTGAAACACAGAAAGAGGCAGATTGTACTTTGCAATATTTCCACAGATTTGCCTGTCCAGAACCGGCGATCTTTGGATGAGCTCCTCCTTATCCAGAAGCTCTTTTGACTCCACCATCGTCGCGAGGTCGAAATATCGGCCATCTAGATCAAATTCACCATCAATAAATGATGTGATTGCATTTAGCCTCTGAAGGCCGTCAATAATTTCATAATGATTGGATTTGTCAATTTTAACTTCTGCAAGAAGTACAATAGGAACTGGATAACCACGCGAAAGAGAGTCAATAAATGCGCGCTTCTCCTCGACCGTCCAGACAAGCTTGCGCTGATACCGCCGATTTACGGTAAATTTGTTTGCCTTGTATAGGTTGTATACCCTTTGTATTGTCTCGCCGCGGATGGAGAGGTCTTTTTCCATTACTCAACCCTTACTCTGACCCAGTCAGATAGCAACGCTAAGATAATAGCATGGGAAAGGTAAGGCTATTTTTCCATCATTAAGCGAAAAAGGCTAAGCACTGTACCTGCTCAACCCGGGGCGAGGACGGACTCGCCCTGTAGGGTGGTTTGGATAGCCTGAAAGGCGCCGATGCCGCGCCGCGCGGCGGTGCCGACGACAGAGCGAACGGCGGCGTAAAG
>NZ_JAJAQI010000149.1 GCF_020523605.1 Roseicella aerolata
TCAACCGCTTCGTCGCGGAGGCCAACGCCGACCCGCGCCCCTTCCGATGGACCAAGCACCCGGACCACGTCATCGCCGCCGCGAGGCGTGGGCACCAAGCGTTAGACTCGCTCCACTAGATCAGCGCCGCATCCTCGGCCCGCGATCGTGCCCCGCTCCCCGCGCTGCCGGGGGCGGGGTTCTCGCTGCCTGGGGCACCCCTCGCCTGCCCTTGGCCGGGGCCTGCCCCTGCTGGCTGGCCCTCGCGGCCTGCGCCTTCGCCTGCTCCCGCATCCGGGCGACCTCGGGCCAGAGGCGATCCACCCCGCCCTGCTCGAAGGCGTCAATCCGCTGCATCAGGCGGTCGGTCCAGAAGTCGGGATCGCGCGCCCGGCGCCCGCCCTTCGGGGTGGCGATGTGGTGGACGGGGTTCCAGTGTATCTCCACGCCGCGCACCGCGTCGCGCCGATCGGCCGCCACCAGCGCGTCCACGGCCTCGCTGAAGCCCATGGCGCCCTGGCTGACCTTCACGGCATAGGTGCGCGTCATGCGCTCCAGCAGCGGCACGTCCAGCCGCGGCTTCGACGGCTCTCGGCGGGCCTGCTGGCGTGGCGCGGGCTGCTGGGGCCGGGCCTGGGCCGGGGCCTGCTCGGGTGGCTGGATCGCGCGGACCCGCTCCGGACGCCACCGGATGACCTTTCCGACCTTCTGCGCCGCGAGCTTGGCAAACCGCATCACGGCTTGCATGCGCGTCTCGCGCGCTGTCTCGGGTAGGGCCTTCGGGTCGCCGGTCCGCAGCCAGGCGCCACGGTCGGCCACATAGTCCGATGCGTTCAGCCCCTCGGCCGAAGCCTTGGCGCTTCGCAGGAAGGCCATGCGGACGGCTTCGCGGGTCGGCTTCTCCCCGTCCGATGCGAGCCGGTGGGCAATGGCGCCAGCGTCCGCCACCACCAGCACGTCCCGGCGGTGGCGGGTCATCGCCACATAGGCCCGCGACGCATCCAGCCCGTCGCCCGCGTGGATGATGGCGAAGTCGGTTGTGCGGCCCTGCGCCTTGTGGATCGTCCGCGCGTAGGCGTGTTGGAGGACCGCATGGCGCGGGCGGTGTTCCTCGCCCCGGCGGGCGGGCCATGCGAGTTCGGACAGGCGCAGCGTTTCGGTCTTCCCGGTCCGGTCCAGCCGCAGGTTCAGCACCGGGTCCGGTCCCGTCTTGAAGCCCTCCAGTGTTGATTGCCACTGAGAGCTGACCCGGGATTGCCATGAGGATTTGACCCGGGTTGTGGCTGGAAGTTCGGGGTTTTCGGCTTCTGTCAGGTGGGTTGTGGCCTCCTTTCGTGCTTGGC
>NZ_JAJAQI010000150.1 GCF_020523605.1 Roseicella aerolata
GTCCAGCACCAGCCGGACTGCCCGCTCCCGCACCTCCGGCGAGTAGCTCGCCGCCGTCTTCTTCGTCATGGCTCTATCCTCTCAAGAGATAGTGCCTCCGGAAAAGCCGGTGCGGTTCAGGGTCAGGCACCGGACGTACTGACGGGCCTCATCCATCTGGCGTCATCCGCTGGAGGTCAGGTCCCGACCAGACGCTGGAAGCCACAAGGGTGGGGCGCGCCTCTACTTCAGCGGAAATCCCGACTCCGGCCCATGTTCGGCGCCGCGGCACCCGCCCTATCGCGCGAGCTCCGCAGCAGGTCGGTCCGGTCGGTCAGCCGCCGGGCAATGACATGGGTGATCGGCACCTCGGCGTGCTCGGTCTGCCGTTCCACCCGGCCCTCGACGACGAGGAGCCGGGCACCGATGAGGGCGGCGCGGTCGCGCTCGCCAACCTGGGCATAGACCACGATGTTGGCTTGGCCGTGCTCGTCCTCGACGGTGACGAAGACCACGCCCTTGGCCGTGCCTGGCCGCTGGCGGATCAGCACCAGCCCGGGCAGGCGGATCCAGGCGCCCTGGCGCATGCTGGCCAGATGCTGGGTGTCGTGCAGGCCGAGCCGGTCCAGTTCGGGCCGCAGCAGGGCCAGCGGGTGGGCCCGCAGGGTGAGGCCGGCCGCAGCATAGTCCTCCGCCACCGCCTCTCCCTCGTCTTCGGTCGGCAGCGCTGGCATGGCCTCCGCGGCCAGCGGCGGGTCGCCGGCTGAGGCCCGGAACAGCGGCAGGTCGTCGCCCCTGCACTGGTCGATGGCGGCGGCCTCCCACAGCGCCGCCCGGCGGGGCGCGCTGAGCCCGGCCAGCGCGTCGGCCGCGGCCAGCGCATCCAGCGCCGGGCGACCCAGCCCGGCGCGGCGCGCCGCCTCCTCGACCGAGCCGAAGGGGGCGCCATTGCCGGCCCGCCGGGCCTTGGCGACCGCCCTGCCCTCCTCCGTCCCAAGGCCGGCGACCAGGCGCAGCCCGAGGCGGAGCGCCAAGCCTCCGGCGCTGCCCCTGTCTGGCTCGAGCGAGCAGTCCCAGTCGCTGGCGTTCACGTCGGCGGGCCGCACCACCACCCCGTGCTCGCGGGCATCGCGCACGATCTGCGCCGGGGCGTAGAAGCCCATGGGCTGGCTGTTCAGCAGCGCCGCCGCGAAGACGCTAGACCTTTATTGCCCTGACTGTGCATAGCCGCAGTGTTGGAAGTAGGCGGCGCACTCGCTCGGACTGAAGCGGTCGAGGAGACTGCCGATGGTATCCCAGAGGGTGCCGACGGTCCTG
>NZ_JAJAQI010000151.1 GCF_020523605.1 Roseicella aerolata
CAGGTGTCCTCGCCGGTCCTCGGCTCGTAGCCGCCGAGCGGGGTGAGCGCGCGGGTCAGACCGGTCCAGCGGTCCACCTGGCGCAGCATGTCCTCGACGCGGACCTGGGGCAGGCTGGCGGCGATGACCGCGCGCAGCTTGCGCAGCCCGGGTGTGATCGGCAGCGCGTCGGGCTGGCGCAGCCGCAGCTCGCCGTCCTGGATGCGCGCGAACAGGTTGCGCGGGAGACCGCGCGCCGCCGCGCCCGCGGCCTCGTCGAAGCGAGCGCGCAGGGCGCCGAGCGCCTCGTCGGGCCGCGGCGGCACGGACAGCCGGGCGTAGGCGTCCCCCTTGGCTTCCGCCCACTGCTGCTCGCCCATGAGCAGGTTCCAGAACGACACGTGCCGGCGGCTGGCGGCCAGGAACAGGTCGCCCGCGCGCAGCGCGTCGCGCACTGCGAAGGCGAGCGCGATCTCCCACAACGCACGCCGGGGACGCTGCCCGGCGGGGCACGCCGCCTTGCGCCAGGCGGCCGGGACGAAGTGCCGTGGCGCGCCGTCCAGCAGCGTCTCGGATGCCCCCGCGTCCAGCCGGCGCGCGATCTCGACGGCGGCGAGGGTGGCCTCGCTGCCGGTTGCGGCCTCGAAGGGCAGTCGGAAGAAGGCGGGCAGGTAGCGGCGCAGATCGCCGTAGCGCACGGCCAGTTCGTCCACGAACCCGCGCTCCTCGAGGCGCGCGAAGGCGCGGCAGTCCGCCGCTGCCCTGCGCAGCTCGGCCTCCTCGACGGTCTCGTAGAGGCGGGAGACGGGGACCTCCCGGTCAGCGTCGAGCAGCACGTCCACGGCGCCGAGCAGGGTGTCCAGCCCATTCTTCGCGCGCCGGCGCAGGACGCGGTGCTTCTCCTCGTAGGCGAGCCGCGAACGCCGCTCGAACCCGGTCATGTACTGGTCGTGCATGGTCACGACCTGATCGAGCAGCCCCTTGCGGGTCTCGACCAGAAAGGCGGCGACGAGGGCGTGCCGCTTGGGCGGGGCGAAGCGCTTCAGCGCCTGGACGTCGTACCGTCGCCCGAGCCCTGCCAGGTGCTGCTGCAGCTGCGGCGTCGCGGCCGAGAGGTCGCCCCCAGCCCCGAGCAGGCCGTCCAGCAGGTCGAGCCGGGCGAGGCGGGTCGAGATTGCCTTGGCCCGCGCTGCCGGCGGGGGCTCCTTGAGGTGGGCGAGCGGGGAGCGGTGCTCGCCCTCGGGGACGTCCACCAGATCCTCGATGGCGTCGCGCAGCCGGTTCGGCAGCCCGGCGGCGATGCGCTC
>NZ_JAJAQI010000152.1 GCF_020523605.1 Roseicella aerolata
TGTCAATCGGCATGGAAATGGGACCCCGGATCGGCGTCCAAAAGGGACCCCCTTGGTGCGTGCTGAGGCACCGGCTGGTCGGTCACCCCGGAGCCGTAGGCGGAGGGGCGGCCGACCAGCCGGTGATGGCCTCAGCGTTCGGGTGATCAGGCGCGGTTCTTGAACCGCCAGCTCTCGTTGCCGGTCTCGACGATGTCGCAGTGGTGCGTCAGCCGGTCCAGCAGGGCGGTGGTCATCTTGGCGTCGCCGAACACGGTCGGCCATTCGCCGAATGCGAGGTTGGTGGTGACGATAACCGAGGTCTGCTCGTAGAGGCGGCTGACCAGGTGAAACAGCAGCTGCCCACCGGAGAGTGCGAACGGCAGGTAGCCGAGTTCGTCGAGCACGACGAAATCCAGGCGACAGAGATGGTCGGCCATGCGGCCGCCGCGTCCTGACCTGCTCTCGGCCTCCAGCCGGTTCACCAGGTCGACGACGTTGTAGAACCTGCCGCGGGCGCCGCTGCGGATCAGCGCGCGGGCGACGCCGATCGCCAGGTGCGTCTTGCCCGTGCCGGTCCCGCCGACCAGGACCACGTTGCGCTGCTGGGCCAGGAAGTTGCCGCCCACCAGGTCACGCACGAGCGTCTGGTTGACTGGCGTTCCTTCGAACTGGAAGTCCTCGACGTCTTTGGCCAGCGGCAGCTTGGCGATGGTCATCTGGTACTTGATCGAGCGGGCCTGCTTCTCCGAGATCTCGGCCGAGACGAAGTCGCCGATCACCCGCTGCGGTTCATGCTGACGCTTCACCGCCGCAGCGATGATGCCGTCGAACGCGGTCTTCATGCCGAACAATCGCAGCTCGCCCATGGCGGCGAGGATCTCGGACCGTTCCATCACGCGCTGCTCCTCAGGCTGTCGTAGCGGCTGCAATCGGCCAGCGGCTCATGCTGCAGCCGCAGGGCGTCGGGAATGAGGATCGGCGCCGGGACCGGTGGGTCGCGCCGGCGGGCCAGGATGTTCAGCACCACGTCGGCCGAGTGCACGCCCTCGCGCAGGGCCTCGGCGCACGCCGCCTCGACCGCCGCCAGCCCGTCGCTCAGCACCGCGGTCAGGATATCGACCATCTGCCGATCGCCATCTTCGGCGCTGCGCAGCTTGCGGCGGATGCGCTCGAGTGCGCTCGGCAGCAGCCAGTCCTTGAAGGGCGCGCCGTTCCGCAGCGCCCCGGGCTTGCGCGCCAGCACGGGGACGTAGTGCCAGGGATCGTAGACCGTCTGGTCGCGCCCGAAGCAGCG
>NZ_JAJAQI010000153.1 GCF_020523605.1 Roseicella aerolata
ATTCCCTACCCCCGGCAGCGAGCGGGGTGAGGATGCGTGGCAGTGATGCGGTGGTTGGGTCGCTGTTCAGCTACGTGGATTTGGAACAACGGGTCCGGGCCGACCATCCGCTGCGGGTGATCCGGGGCATCGTCAATGCAGTGCTGACCGACTTATCGGCCAAGTTCGACACGCTCTACTCGCCATTCGGCCGGGAATCGATCCCGCCCGAGCGGCTGTTACGCGCCCTGCTGCTGCAAGCCTTCTACTCAATCCGTTCGGAGCGCCAGCTTGTGGAGCGGATCGAGTTCGATCTGCTGTTCCGCTGGTTCGTCGGCCTCGGCGTCGATGATCCGGTGTGGGATGCCACGACCTTCACCAAGAACCGTGACCGCCTGCTGGCGGGCGACGTGGCGGTGCAGTTCCTCGCCACGGTGCTGATCCAGCCGAAGGTCAAGGCCTTGCTCTCCACCGAGCACTTCTCGGTGGATGGCACGCTGTTGGAGGCTTGGGCCAGCACCAAGAGCTTCCGACCGAAGGATGGCTCCGGGCCGCCGCCCGATGCCGGGCGCAACGGCGAGCAGGATTTCCATGGCCAGAAGCGCAGCAATGACACGCACGCCTCGACCACCGACCCGGATGCCCGGCTGTATCGCAAGGGGCGCGGCAAGGAGGCCAAGCTGTCGTTCATGGGGCATGCCCTCATGGAGAACCGCAATGGGCTGATTGTCGGCGCTGTGGCCACGCGTGCCTCGGGCCATGCCGAGCGGCTGGCGGCGCTGCATCTGGTCGAGCCGCACGCCGACCGGCCGCAAAGGGTCACGCTGGGCGGCGACAAGGGTTTCGATACCCAGGACTTCGTCGCCGAACTGCGCGAGATCAACGTGACCCCGCATGTGGCGCAGAACACCAGCAACGGACGCCATTCGGCCATCGATGGCCGCACCACGCGCCACCCCGGCTATGCGATCAGCCTGCGGATCAGGAAGCGGATCGAGGAGGCGTTCGGCTGGGCCAAAACCGTGGCCGGACTGCGCAAGGCGCGCCACCGGGGGCTGGCCAAGATCGACTGGCAGTTCACCTTCGCCATGGCCGCCTACAACCTGATCCGCCTGCCGAAGCTGCTGGCGGCCGCATGACGCCCGGAGTCTGCCCAAAGGGAGCGCCGCTGGCGCCGGAAACGTGTTTCTGGCAGCCGCCACGCGGCAGCGGGCGCATGGAAGGTCCGCCGGAGCCTACCGCACCCGCCGATCCTGCGCGCTTTTCAGCAGCCTG
>NZ_JAJAQI010000154.1 GCF_020523605.1 Roseicella aerolata
CTGTGATTCGGCGTGGAATAGGGACCCCCTTGGAGGGGTGATCGGCGTCCAAAAGGGACCCCTCTGAGGAGGGGTTCAGGCTGGCTTCCGGGATGGGCGGGAGCCATGGACGGGATGCTGGTCGTGGAGACGGTTGCGAAGATCCGGCGGCTGCATCTGTCGGAAGGTCGTTCGATCAAGGCGATCTGCCGTGAGCTCGGCTTGTCGCGGAAGGTGGTCCGGAAGGTCCTGCGGTCGGGCGCGACGGAGTTCCGCTATGAGCGGACACGCCAGCCCTTGCCGAAGCTGGGCGCCTGGCACGGCGAGCTGGACCGGCTCCTGGAGGAGAACGCGGCGCGATCGTCGCGCGAAAAGCTGACGCTGATCCGCCTGTTCGAGGCACTGCGGGGTCTCGGCTACGAAGGCGGCTACGACACGGTACGTCGGCATGCACGGGCGTGGGAGACATCCCGCGCATCGATGCCATCGGCGGCCTTCGTGCCGCTGAGCTTCGCACCCGGCGAGGCGTATCAGTTCGACTGGAGCCACGAGGTCGTGGTGATGGACGGCGCGACGGTGACGGTGAAGGTCGCGCATGTGCGGCTGTGCCACAGCCGGATGATGTTCGTGCGGGCCTATCCGCGCGAGACGCAGGAGATGGTGTTTGACGCGCACGACCGCGCCTTCGCATTCTTCCGGGGTGCCTGCACGCGCGGGATCTATGACAACATGAAGACGGCGGTGGACGCGATCTTCGTGGGCAAGGAGCGAGCCTACAACCGACGCTTCCTGCAGATGTGCAGCCACTACCTGGTCGATCCGGTGGCCTGCACGCCGTCGTCGGGCTGGGAAAAGGGCCAGGTCGAGAACCAGGTCGGGCTGGTGCGGGAGCGGTTCTTCTCGCCGCGGCTGCGGGTGAAGAGCTACGAGGAGCTGAACGCGCTGCTGCTCGACCGCTGCGTGGCGCACGCCCGGGCGCATCGGCATCCCGAACTGCGGGAGCGGACGACCTGGGAGGTGTTCGAGGCGGAGCGGCCGAGCCTGGTGGCCTACACCGGCCGGTTCGACGGCTTCCACGCGGTGCCCGCCGCGGTGTCGAAGACCTGCCTGGTGAGGTTCGACAACAACCGATACTCGGTTGTCGCCGGCGCTGTCGGGCGGCCTGTAGAGATCCGCGCCTATGCCGAGCGGATCGAGTTCCGCCAGGACGGCCGGGTGGTCGGCGAGCACCGCCGCTGCTTCG
>NZ_JAJAQI010000155.1 GCF_020523605.1 Roseicella aerolata
TGGACTTGCTTCGGGAAAGTGGAGAGGTCCCGATGATGCAAGAGGACCCACATGAAGCAGCAGCGACGGTTTACGAAGGAATTTGAGGACGAGGCGGTACGCCTTGCTCGGACGAGCGGCCGAACCCAGCGGGCGATCGCTGAGGATCTCGGGGTCGGGCTATCGACGCTGGTCCGCTGGATCGGCCGCAGCCGCGACCGGGCGGCGGAAGCACCTGGCGGGTCGGCGTCGCCGGACATGGCGGCGGAGCTGAAGCGGCTGCGACGGGAGAACGAGATCCTCCGCCAGGAGCGGGACATCCTGAAGCGGGCCACCGCTTTTTTCGCCAGGGAGGGAAGTCGGTGAGCTTCAAGCTCGTCGACGAGGCGAAAAAGGAGTTCCCCGTGCACCGTCTCTGCAGCGTCCTTGGCATCAGCCAAAGTGGCTACTTCGCCTGGAAGGGGCGCCCGGCCTGCCGCCGCCAGCACGAGGACATGGTGCTGCTGGCGCATGTTCGGTCGGCCTTTGCGCTGTCGAATGGCACCTACGGCAGCCCTCGCATGACGCGCGACCTGCGCGACGATGGCTTGGATGTTGGCCGCCGCCGGACTGCGCGCCTGATGCGTGAGAATGGGCTCAGGGCGCGGCAGAAGCGGCGGTTCAAGCGGACCACGGATAGTCACCACGCCTGGCCGGTGGCGCCGAACCTGCTCGATCAGGATTTCACGGCGGCGGGCCCGGACGAGAAATGGGGCGCCGATATTTCCTACATCTGGACGAAGGAGGGCTGGCTGTACCTTGCCGTCGTCATCGACCTGTTCGCCCGCCGCGTCGTCGGCTGGTCGACCGGCGACAGGTTGCACCGCGACCTGGCCTTGGCAGCACTGCGGAAGGCGGTCGTCATGCGCCGTCCAACGGCGGGCCTGATCCACCATTCGGACCGCGGCAGTCAATATTGCTCCGTGGACTACCAGGCCGAACTGAAGGCCCACGGCATCCTGATTTCCATGTCCGGGCAGGGAAACTGCTTCGACAACGCCATGGTCGAGACGTTCTTCAAGACGCTGAAATCCGAACTCGTCTGGCGCACCGCCTTCGAGACACGCGCCGACGCCGCGGCCGCCATCGGCCGATACATCGACGGCTTCTACAATCCTGTCCGCCGCCATTCCGCCCTCGACTTCACAAGCCCTGCGCAGTTCGAGAAGATGGCCGCTACCTGACCTAATGCCTCTCC
>NZ_JAJAQI010000156.1 GCF_020523605.1 Roseicella aerolata
CCCGCCGTGATCGCCCCCAGATAGGCCGCGAACCGCGCCTCGCCCGTCCTCGGCCGCCTTGTCTGCCTCTCTACCATCCCCCACATATAGGAAGACCGGAAAGCTTTGACACAGTAAGACTAGGGCTCTCCCACCGAGTCTATTGAAAATGATGCTATGCAAGGGGCACACTTGCGGCAAATGCCGCAATGAAATCAAATTCGGAGAAGCGCATGGGACGTGGGTGGCTGCTTGAAAATCTAAATCATAAGCCCTTGCTTAATTCATCGGATCTTTTAATAAGCGAAATAAAAGATTTTTTCCAGCTAGAATTAGATCAACGATGCCGCTTGCGCTTCCTCCAGTTTGTTTCTCTCGACTTTTTTTCGCCGAGTAAGGCGAGGCTAGGAAGGCGCGATCTCAAGCGTCAAGCATGAGCCATCCCCCTCACACATACTTCAATTTTCTATCCTGCGGCGTTAGGAAGCTTGTTTTTCTGTGATTGCGTAGTTTTCCGGATTGCGGCGCCGACGCTTTGAGACACCGGAACGAAACCTCATGTCGGCGCTTCGCAAGAAATCAGCCGAATTCGGCCTGATCCGTATCGAGAATTGCGGGTTGCTGATGGCGCCTGCCGACTACTGCCTTGTCCCGAGCTTTCCAGGGCATGACGCCAGGGAGGCTGATGCGGTTGGCCGACCGGAACGCATCATGGGCAGTAGAGGTGCGTGCCCGGCCAGTAGGCAGCCAGCCGCCGCGAGCAGACCATGGCGCGCGCAGGCTGGAAGGCAATCGTCGATGCCCCCTGCACCCCATGCACGACGCGGCGCCGCTGGTCGCGGACCAGTGCCGCGCGCTGCTCATCCGGCCAGCATGGCACTTTGCAGGAAGTGCCCCGCCGCGATGCCCGGATCAGGCTGCGCCGCCAGGCGCGGGCGCCGTGCCACGCGCCTGACGGATGGGGCCACACCTTGCTTGCAGCGCTTCGTCAGCGGTGCCGGCCCGCTCCACCGAAGGCGGGCGGGACCGCTACCCGCAACTGCGCAGCCGGAGCCACTAGACCCGAGTAGCCCTGGCTGGAATCGGCTTGTGATTGGCTGCGGCGCGAGGTGGTGTGATTCGTAGGTGTCCAGCTTGGGCTGGAGGCTTCGATGGCGTGGCGTCGTGGGCAGGCCT
>NZ_JAJAQI010000157.1 GCF_020523605.1 Roseicella aerolata
CTAGTGGAGCGAGTCTAACGCTTGGTGCCCACGCCTCGCGGCGGCGATGACGTGGTCCGGGTGCTTGGTCCATCGGAAGGGGCGCGGGTCGGCGTTGGCCTCCGCGACGAAGCGGTTGATGGCTTCCTGGAGGGCAACCAGGGAGTGGAACACCCCGCGCTTCAGCCGTCGCCTGGTGAGCTTGGCGAAGAAACCTTCGACGGCGTTGAGCCAGGACGCCGAGGTTGGGGTGAAGTGGAAGACGAAGCGCGGGTGCCGCTGTAGCCATCGCATGACCTTCGGGTGCTTGTGGGCGGCGTAGTTGTCGAGGATGACGTGGACCACCTTCCCGGCGGGCACCTCGGCCTCGATGGTGTTGAGGAAACGGATGAACTCCTGGTGCCGATGGCGCTGCATGCAGCGGCCGATGATCGTGCCCTCCAGGACATTCAGGGCGGCGAACAGCGTGGTGGTGCCGTTCCGGATGTAGTCGTGCGTCATGGTGCCGCAGCGGCCCTTCTTCAGCGGCAGCCCCGGCTGGGTCCGGTCGAGCGCCTGGATCTGGCTCTTCTCGTCCACTGACAGCACGACGGCATGGGCGGGCGGATCGACGTAGAGCCCGACGATGTCGCGCAGCTTGGCGGCGAACTGCGGGTCATTCGAGAGCTTGAAGCGGCGGATACGGTGCGGCTGCAGCCCATGCGAGCGCCAGATGCGCCGGACCGAACTGGCGCTGATGCCGACCGCCTCGGCCATGGCATCGGCCGTCCAATGCGTCGTCTCCCCGGGTGGCTCGGCCAGGGTCAGCGCCACAACCCGCTCCGCCGTTTCCTTCGGCAGCGGCAGGATGCGCGACGGCCGGGTCTTGTCTCGCAGCAGGCCATCCACCCCGGCCTGCATGAAGCGCTCCTGCCAGCGCCAGACGGCTGTCTTGGCTTTGCCTGTGCGCCGCATGATCTCGGTCGTGCCGACGCCGTCGGCCGTCAGCAGGACGATCTCGGCCCGCCAGACATGCTTCTGCGGGCTGTTGCGGTCCGCCACGATCGCCTGCAGCCGGGTTCGGTCGGCGGCGCTCACCTCGACGACAATGCCTGTGCGCATGGCCCAGACTCGCATGCCGGGCCGGGCGCCGGAATCCCTACCAGGACTCTTCCGTCAGGCGCGATCCACTAG
>NZ_JAJAQI010000158.1 GCF_020523605.1 Roseicella aerolata
TCAGCTTCATCGAGGCCTGGTACAACCCAGCCAGGCTTCACTCAGCCCTGGGCTACCGCTCGCCCATGACTTACGAGAAAGAGGAACAGCAAGCCGTCACCGCAGACCCGTAATCAGCCAAGCCTATCAACTGTCCACGAGAACGGGCCAAACCCAGTTATGTTCATGGCGATGGGAGCAGCGGCGGGGGCGTGATGGACTTGGCCGAAGTCAGGCCGACGGCCTGGATGGACCGCTGGACGGTGCTGGACCTCGGTGACGGGCTTGCCCTGTTCGGCTTC
Source organism: Roseicella aerolata (assembly GCF_020523605.1). Classification (GTDB taxonomy): domain Bacteria; phylum Pseudomonadota; class Alphaproteobacteria; order Acetobacterales; family Acetobacteraceae; genus Paracraurococcus; species Paracraurococcus aerolatus. Next base: position 282 of record NZ_JAJAQI010000158.1, read on the forward strand.
GCGCCCGAGTTGCGGCGGAGAAGCGGCCTGTCCTGGATGCGGAGCGCACCGCTTGTCCGGCTTGATCTGCGACTCAGCCTGGCGATGACCGAGGGCGGCATCGTCTACGGCCTCGGCCGCCGCTTCCGGCTCGAGGACCTCACCGACGAGGAGGGGTGGGCCGCCCTGCAGCTCCTGGCGGAGCGGTGGTTCGGCGGCCGGGTGGTACCGCGCGACGACCTCGCCGCGGCGAAGTGGCTGGCCTCACAGGCCATGGTCCGGTGGCTGGACGTCGCGCCGCCGCCCATGAAAGACCATGGCCTCGTGGAGCGGTTCCTTGATGCCTACGGGGAGGTCTACTTGGCCCGCCGAAGGAACCGGCAGCCTGCCTGATCATCGGCGAGGCCGGACTTGCCATCCACCGCTCAAGTCGTGCTCCAGCTCTGCGGATCGCCAAGGCCGCGATTCCGCAACTCAGCGAAGTGGGTCGTCAGCTCGCGGCAGCGAAATCGGCGATAGCTCCAGGCCGTGCGCTCCGGCCAGCTCGTTACACAGACAGAGCCGTGGGCCACACAGTCCATCCGCGCTTCCGCTCCGCTGGTCCCAGCCAAACGGACCGCCTGTGGCGTGAATCTTGATAGATCTTTTCCTGCGGAAGCCCGGATGCGTGATCGCATCCGGGCTGTTGGGATCAGAGCGGGTCGACGTAGAAGGCGATGCCTTCGTAGTTGAACATGGGCAGGTTGGCCATGACGCTGTCTCGCTCCGCCACCGAGGTGGTGTAGAAATGCGCCCCGGTGGTCGGGTTGTAGAAGCGGAAGAGCGACATCTGCCCGGCCTCGGCGGAGCTGAAGGCCTGGTAGGCGATGCCTTCGTAGCT
>NZ_JAJAQI010000159.1 GCF_020523605.1 Roseicella aerolata
TTTCGCATGCAGGCGACGAGGGCGACCTTCTTGGGTCGGCCTCGGTCGGTAAGTTGCTGGAAGTGGCGTTGGATGGTGGGGTTCCAGCGGGTGGCGGCCAGGGTTGCCATGAAGAGGACCTTGCGGATGCTGGCCCTGCCGCCTGCGATGGCGCGGTGCCCCCGCATCTGGCCGCTGTCGCGGTTGATGGGGGCGAGGCCGATCAGCGCCGCGGCCTCGCGCCTGCCCAGGCGGCCGAGTTCCGGCATCTCGGCGATGAGGGTGCGCGAGGCGACCGCGCCGATGCCGGGCACGCTTTGGAGCAGGTTGTCGGCGGCGCGCCAGGCGGACGAGCCGCGGACGGCACCGTCGATGTCGCGGTCGATCTCGGCGAGTTGCGCCTCCAGCACCTTGAGTGTCGCGGCGATGCTGCGAGCCACGCCGGGCGTGCGCGCCTGGCGCCGGCGGTTCTGCTCCATGCCGATCATCTCGACGATCTGGCGGCGGCGGGCGACGAGCTCGGCCAGCGCCTGGGCGTCGTCGCCCGGCACCGGCCTGGGCTCGGGGCGGATGCGTTCGGCGAACAGCGCGATCGCCTCGGCGTCGAGCCGGTCGGTTTTGGCGAGCCGCCCCGTGGCGCGGGCGAAGTCGCGGATCTGGCGCGGGTTGACGACGGCGAGCGGCAGGCCGGCGCCGGCCAGGGCGGCGGCGACGGTGAGCTCAAAGCCGCCGGTGGCCTCCAGCACGACGAGGGCCGGCGCCGCCCCGCGCAGTTGCGCCAGAAGCTGTTCGAGGCCGGCCCCATCACGGGGCACGGCGAAGCTCTGCCCCAACGGCTTCAGATGCACGTCGAGGCGATCCTTGGACACGTCGATCCCGGCGAAGACCGGAGCGGGAGGCTGATCCATGACCCGTCCTTGCGAATGCGGGCTCACGGCTCTGCGGCGGCGGCCCAAGCGACCGTTCGGGTTCCCGGATGGGACGACGGACGGGGTCCCCAGCTCAGAAGCGGGCTCGGCCACCCAAGGCGTGCACGGGCTCCCGTCCATCGTCAGCCTCGCCGGCTCACCGCCGGCTGCCAACTG
>NZ_JAJAQI010000160.1 GCF_020523605.1 Roseicella aerolata
AGGCCCGCCGGCAGCATCCGTGCGGAGATTTACGGTAAGGACCTGAGCCGGGTCAGGCCGGTGCCGCCTCGGCCATCTCGTTCTGTGGCCAGCCCAGGAAGTAGGTGCCGTTGGGGATGATGCGTGCGTGCTGGAGCGGCCAGACGTGGGCGAGGTCGGCGGGGTCGATCTCGGCCCCGCCGGCGCGCAGGCGGCCCACCACGCGCTCGATCTGGACGGTGTTCCACAGCACGGCGGCGTTGGACAGCAGCCCGAGGCAGCTCGCCTTGTTCATCACCTCCTCGTAGTCCGCGACGCGGAACTCGCCCCGGTTGGCGAAGAACAGCCAGCGGGCGAGGGAGTGGCGCGCCTCGCCGCGGTTGAGCTGGCGCTGGATGGCCAGGCGGGTCGGCTCTTCGTGAATGTAGCGCAGCACGAAGAGCGTCTTGCAGGCGCGGCCCAAGGCTGTCAGCGCCTTCGAGACCCGGTCCGCCGGCGAGGCGTTGATGAGCCGCTGCAGCACGACGTGCGCGGGGGCGGTCCTGTCCCGCAGCGAGGCGGCGATGCGCAGGAGCTGGTCCCACTGCTCGGCAATCAGCGCCGTGTCCACCACAGCGTGGAACAGCGGCTCCAGCGGGCCATGGTCCGCGTCCCTGTCCAGCTTGTACAGGCGCTGGTCGGGCAGGTCCTTCAGGCGCGGCATGAAGGCGATGCCCAGCAGGTGGCAGAGTCCGAAGAGCTGCTCGGTGAAGCCGTGGGTGTCGGTCGTGTGCGCCAGCGGCCGGACGAGCGTGTCGTTCTCCATCAGGCCGTCCAGCACGTATCCCGCCTCCCTCGGCGCGCAGGAGATCGCCTGGGTGGCGAACACCCCGAACCGGTCGGAGAGGTGGGTGTAGAGGGTGAGCGCGCGGTCGTAGTAGCCGAAGTAGCGGGGGTAGACCGCGCCCAGCAGCCCGTCGCGCTGTACGGCGAAGCGCTGGCCGTCGGACGACGAGAGCGTGCCGTCGCCCCAGGTGGCGCTGAAGGGAAGCAGGTGGTGGTGGTCCACCACGGCCTTGCTCGCCGCCTTCAGCGTGGTCTCGC
>NZ_JAJAQI010000161.1 GCF_020523605.1 Roseicella aerolata
CCGCTCCGTGTAGCGAATGCTGACGTACTGCGACCCCTTATCGCTATGACATGTCAGTCGACCCTTCGCCGGACGTCGGTCGTGCAGGGCCTGCTCCAGAGCGTCGAGGACGAAGCCTGTTTGCGCCGTGCGCGACACCCGCCAGCCCACGATGCGGCGAGCGAAGACGTCGATGACGAAAGCGGCGTAGACGAAGCCCCGCCACGTCGCGATGTAGGTGAAATCCGAGACCCACAGCACGTTCGGCGCCGGTGCCCTGAACTGGCGGTTCACCTTGTCAGTCGGACATGGCGTGGCCGGGTTCGAGATCGTGGTCCGCGTCTCCCTCCCACGCACGACGCCGCGCAAACCCATGCTCCGCATCAGCCGCTCCACCGTGCAGCGGGCGACCGTGACCCCCTCGCGGCCGAGTTGCCGCCAGACCTTCCGGGCGCCGTAGACCCCGAAGTTCGCCTCGTGCACGCGACGGATCGTGGCGCGAAGGACTTCATCGCGGCGACGCCGGAGGCTCGCCCCCTCCGGACGCCGCCGCTCCGCGACGTGCGCGTGGTAGGTGGACGGGGCGATCGGCAACACCTGGCAGATCGGCTCGACCCCGTACTCACCCCGGTGATCGTCGATGAAGGCGATCAAGTCTTGGACCGGCGGTCGAGCTCCGCCTGAGCGAAATACGCCGAGGCCTTCCGCAGGATCTCATTGGCCTGACGCAGCTCGCGCACCTCTCTCTCGAGCGACTTGATCCGTTCCCGCTCGGCGCTCGTCGGCCCGGGCCGCTGTCCCCCGTCACGCTCGGCTTGGCGCACCCAATTCCGGAGCGTCTCCGTCGTGCAGCCGATCTTCGCAGCAACCGAGCTGATTGCGGCCCACTGCGTCGGGTGCTCCCCGGCGCCGTCCAGCACCAGCCGGACTGCCCGCTCCCGCACCTCCGGCGAGTAGCTCGCCGCCGTCTTCTTCGTCATGGCTCTATCCTCTCAAGAGATAGTGCCTCCGGAAAAGCCGGTGCGGTTCA
>NZ_JAJAQI010000162.1 GCF_020523605.1 Roseicella aerolata
CAGCCCGGTAGCTCGTCAGGCTCATAACCTGAAGGTCACAGGTTCAAATCCTGTCCCCGCATCCATATCACGACAAACGCCCCGCAGCCCCAGGCCGCGGGGCGTTTGTCGTTCAGGGCCCCGCATGCGGCCGCTTCCCATCTCCCACCGGCGCCTGCCCTGGATATGCTCCGGATGACCGTCGGCCAGCGCCGGTCCCGGGTTGTCCATCCACCACTTCGACCAGGGGCGCACAATCCATGCTCCCGGCGTCCGGCAAACCTTGCGGAAATGCCGGCATCCGGCCGTCCCTGGGCTCGGGCCAAGAACGTCCGGGAAAAAAGCTTCTCGCCGCGCTGGAAGGCGAGTTGCTCGCCCGGCGCCGCTTCGCCTCCCGCGCCGAGGCGCAGATGGTGATCTTTACCCCCATCAAGGCCTGGCAGGGTCCAGCAAGACTCCACTCGCCCATGACCCGGGAGAGGGAGCAACGCCAAGTCGCCACCGCAGAGCCGTACTCGGCCAAACCCAGGGCCGGCCGGGTGCTTGCCCGCAGACATGATGCAAAGGACGGGGATGCACGGACCATTGTGGCCGGCCTTCCCACCGAAGGGCTGTTTCGCTGACACCCTTGCTGCGCTTGGTACCTGGGGCCGGACTTGAACCGGCGACCCCGGCATTATGAGTGCCGTGCTCTAACCAGCTGAGCTACCCAGGCGCGCGGGCCGGGGTATGGCGGCTTTGCGCGGGGAATGCAAGCCACCCGGCAGTACCGATGCGGTGCCGGAATGCTGGTGGTGGTCCGGGCACGCCACGGGCAGGCCACCGCGCCACCCGAGGGGGGGCCATCCGGATGCGTTTGCCCCGGAGCGGCCTCCATTCGCAGTGGCTCATGAGAGCTGTGCGCGGATGTGCTTGGACGCGTGCCGAGGAGGATGATTCGTTGATTGTGCGGCGGACGGAGGTCGGCATGGCACGGCGACGGATTGGACAGGAAGATCTCATTGCACGGT
>NZ_JAJAQI010000163.1 GCF_020523605.1 Roseicella aerolata
TAAGCAGGTGCGCTAACTCGCAAGGGAGGTAGCTTGCCACGGTAGGGTCAGTGACTGGGGTGAAGTCGTAACAAGGTAGCCGTAGGGGAACCTGCGGCTGGATCACCTCCTTTCAAGGAACCCGTGTGGGATGAGGGGCCTGCCTCTCGGCTGCATGGGTCCGATCAAGCTACACATCGCCCGCGGGCGAGCCTGGTGCCGAGGCCCTTCGGATGAGGGGTGCGGTTGCCGGGACATCCAGATCCCATCCATCGCGTCCGGCCAGCCCTGCTGGCCAGCAGATGATCTCGCGCGGCGAGCCTGGTCCCTCTGGGATCGGCGCCGTCCGCGCATCCTTCTCCCGTGCCGAGATCTGGCCCCGGCTGTGCCGGGGCTGGGGGCTAGTAGCTCAGTTGGTTAGAGCACACGCTTGATAAGCGTGGGGTCGGAGGTTCAAGTCCTCCCTGGCCCATTTTTCCCGCGCCTGTGGTGCGGGAAAAATCCCCCGGAGGGTGTCGCAAGCCGGTCGCCGCGCAAGCGGCGAGCCGCGGCACTGCCGCGGCAGGCGCGGTCGAGCTCGGCTCGGCTGTTCGATGAGAGAGTTGGCACCAAGGGGGCATAGCTCAGCTGGTAGAGCACCTGCTTTGCAAGCAGGGGGTCACCGGTTCGAATCCGGTTGCCTCCATTTCTGCTTTCGGCTGCGCCGAAAGCGGAAATCCCCCAGAGGGTAACGTCGCCGATCGCCGCGCAAGCGGCGAGCCGTCGCATTGCGACGGCAGGCGCGGTGCATCCCGATGGGTGTCCCTGGCCGAGGCTGAGGGACGCGTGCTTCCAGAACCGCCGCGATGGGCATCGAGCCTTTGGGCTCTGTCCTGGCGGGTGTTCTTTGACAGGTGAATCTGGTGAATGGTTATGTTGTGTGTGAGTGAGTAGGCTTGCTGTTGGCGTTGATCTGGCGCTTGGGCGCGGTTTGGTACTGCGTGCGGGTGTTGGGTTGGTG
>NZ_JAJAQI010000164.1 GCF_020523605.1 Roseicella aerolata
GTCCAGCACCAGCCGGACTGCCCGCTCCCGCACCTCCGGCGAGTAGCTCGCCGCCGTCTTCTTCGTCATGGCTCTATCCTCTCAAGAGATAGTGCCTCCGGAAAAGCCGGTGCGGTTCAATCCGCCGGACGGCGGCGTTGTGCGCCTCCAGCCGCACCAGCGCCTCCGGACCGCGGCCCCAGATGCCGGTCTGGACGGTGCGGGGCGTGCCGCCACGGCCGATGATCACCCGCTCCGCAGGCCCGCCCGCAAAGCTGCTGTCGGCATAGACGTGGCCTGGCTCCGGCGGCAGCACCCGCTCCAGCTCGGCCGCATCATGGACGTTGGCCGTCGTGACCTCGACGCCTCGGATCAAGCCTGCGCCTTCGTCGGTGGCGACATGCGCCTTGTAGCCGTGCGTGGGCTTGCGGCGGCGGTGCCCAGCCCAGCGGGCCTCGCCATCGTGCCGGATGCTGGCAGACGGGATCAGGGTGGCGTCCACCAGTGTGCCGGTGCGGACCGTGACACCCTTGGCCTCCAGCTGCCGGGTGATGGCCTCGAACAGCACCCGGTCCAGTCCGCGCCGCACCAGCTCGCGCCGGAAGCGGACGAAGGTAGTGCGCTCCGGCGTCGACTCGTGCGCGGCGAAGCCGCAGAAGCGACGGAAGCTGGTGCGGTCGTCCAGCGCCTCGGCGAGCCTCACATCCGACAGGTCGTGCCAGGTCGCCAGCAGAAGGGCGCGGAACAGGGCCAGCGGCGGCCAGCCGGGCTCGCCCTTCGCCGCCGCCGAGATCCCGACCAGGTGGCGGTCGATCTCGGGCCAGTCAATGAGCGCAGCGAGTTCCGCCAGCGATGATGCTGCGCGCGGCGAGCTACGCGGGAAACTGGGTGACGGCCAGCCGATCAGGCGGCGGTCTGTGCTGGCGTCTCCTTGACCTCGACGCCATTGCGGAACCTGACACCCTGGATGACCTTCGGCAACTGGTTC
>NZ_JAJAQI010000165.1 GCF_020523605.1 Roseicella aerolata
CCGCTCGTCCGAGCAAGGCGTACCGCCTCGTCCTCAAATTCCTTCGTAAACCGTCGCTGCTGCTTCATGTGGGTCCTCTTGCATCATCGGGACCTCTCCACTTTCCCGAAGCAAGTCCACTCTCGGCCAACTCACCGCCGGGGTCGCCCACAACTTCAGCAACCTGATCCAGATCGTCCTCAGCGGCATCAGGCTCGCCAACGCGGCAGTGGGCGATTCCGAAAGGCTGAAGCGCATCCTCGCCGATATAAGGGTAGCTGCGGCGGAGCGCGCGGGCTTGACCGAGCACCTGCTCGCCTTCTCGCAGGACCTGCCGACGGAGCCCAAGGTCGTCGACACGGCCGACCACATCCGCAGGGCGGCGGACCTGTTCGGCCGCTCCCTCCAAGGCAGGATCCGGATCGATATCAACCTCGAAGACGACCTCTGGCCTGTCCGGGTGGATGCGGCGCAGTTCGAGCTGGCCCTGCTCAATGTCGCGCTGAACGCTCGCGACGCCATGCCCGAAGGCGGGCTGCTCGAGGTATCAGCGCGGAATGTGACATTGGACGCGGGCCGGACCAGGCTGGCGGGCCGGGCTGTTGCGGTCTGTCTGCGCGATACCGGCCCTGGCATCCCGAGAGGGGTGCTCGGGCGCGTGTTCGAGCCGTTCTTCACAACCAAGGCGAGGGGCGAGGGCACTGGACTCGGGCTCAGCCAAGCCTATGGTTTCGCGGAGCAGGCGGGTGGGGCGCTCCGGATTCAGAGCGAGCCCGGCAAGGGCACCGAGGTCACATTCCTTCTGCCCGCCGCATCCGATGTGGCCGTCGAGCAGGATGCGCCCGCACCGGATCGCCGCTCCTAATCTTACTGTGTCAAAGCTTTCCGGTCTTCCTATATGTGGGGGATGGTAGAGAGGCAGACAAGGCGGCCGAGGACGGGCGAGGCGCGGTTCGCGGCCTATCTGGGGGCGATCACGGCGGG
>NZ_JAJAQI010000166.1 GCF_020523605.1 Roseicella aerolata
TAGACCTTTATTGCCCTGACTGTGCATAGCCGCAGTGTTGGAAGTAGGCGGCGCACTCGCTCGGACTGAAGCGGTCGAGGAGACTGCCGATGGTATCCCAGAGGGTGCCGACGGTCCTGGTGGCAGCGGAGCGTAGAAGGCGCTTCAGCTTGCTGAAGGCGAGTTCGATTGGGTTCAGGTCGGGACTGTAGGGCGGCAAGTAGAGCAACTGCGCGCCCTGCGCCTCGATGGCCTCGCGCACGCCCTCGACCTTGTGGCTGCCGAGGTTGTCCATGATGACGATGTCGCCCGTGCCGAGGGTTGGCGCGAGCATCTGCTCGACGTAGGCGCGGAAGGCGCGGCCGTTGATGGCGCCTTCCAGTACGAGCGGCGCGACGGGTCCGCTGGTGCGCAGGCCGCAGAGGAAGGTGGTGGTGTGCCAATGGCCGTGCGGCACGGCGGCGACCAGGCGTGACCCGCGGGGCGCCCGGCCATGGGTGCGCGCCATGTTCGTCGTCGCCCAGGTCTCGTCGAGGAACACCAGGCGGGCCGGGTCCAGACGGGTAGCGGCCTTGGCCCAGGCGCGGCGGGCCTCGGCTATGTCGGGGCGGTCCTGCTCGGCCGCGCGGAGCCGCTTTTTTTGAGCGTCAGCCCGAGCCGGGTGAGCACCTTCCACATGACCTGATGGCTGACCCGCGTGCCGTGCTCGGCCTCGGCCCAGGCCCGCAGCTCGGCCACGGTCGCATCCGACGTTGCCCTCATCCGGAGCGCCGACAGCATCGGGGCAAGCCGAAGCGGCAACTGGTTGCGCTGCGGCCGTGCCTCGCGTTCACCCGTCTTGCGCAATCGCGCCCGCACCTTCACCACATAGGACGGACTGACCAAGAGCCGCTCGGCCACCTCGCGTATCGGCTCGCCCTCGGCCGCCAGAACCCGATCCCGCAGGTCCTGCCCATAGGCCTGCCC
>NZ_JAJAQI010000167.1 GCF_020523605.1 Roseicella aerolata
CAGGCAGATCAGCGCGGGGCCGACACAACGGGCCGGGTGCCGGCCCATCGCCACCATATCGAGCCGATGTCTCCCGCTGGCATTCTCAGCCCCCTTGATCTGCCGCCGCCCTCTGCTCGTCACATTCCCCAGCCCAGCCGCGGTGACGGCTGGAACGTCCTGGCCGATGTGAAGGTGTTCGTTTTTGCTGTCGAGGCGAACTGGAGGCCATGGACCGCGAACGGGTTGGCGTGCATCGCCGCGGGCGCAAGCCGGACCTGAGCTTGCGGCGACGGCTAATCGGGCTGATCTGGATGCTGACCTTCGGTGGCATGCAGTGGCGCATCGCCGGCTGGCTCTCGGGTATTTCCTTCACCACGCTGCACAGCACCTTCGCGCGCTGGTCCCGGCTCGGTCTGTGGCGCCGGCTGGGCCAGCGCCTCGCGCTCGATTGGCGCCGGGCCTGCGGCGATGAGGTCCTGCCCTCGGCGGTGGTGGTCGACAGCCGCTCGCTCCGCTCCGCCCCGACCGCCTGGGCACGCGGCATCGATGGCGGCAAGCTGGTCAAGGGCATCAAGCTCTTCGCCGCCTGCGACAAGCATGGCTCGCTGCTCGACCTTGAACTGCATCCGGCGAATACGGACGACCACGCAGGCATCCTGCCGACGCTGCCTCGGCTCGCCGCGCTCGGCTTCCAAGGCGATCTGCTCGGCGATAGCGGCTTCAAGGGCGCCCCCTTCGCAGCGGCGGCACTCGAGCACGACATCCATGTCTCGGTCACGCCCGGTGGCACGCGCAACAGGCGCTTCCTGCCAAGCGGGATCCGGTGGGCCGTCGAGCGCCTGTTCGCCTGGCTCAGCTGCTATCGCCGGCTCAACATCGTGTATGATCGTGCGCCCGACCTCTTCGCCGCGCACGTCTGGATCG
>NZ_JAJAQI010000168.1 GCF_020523605.1 Roseicella aerolata
AAGCCGGCAAGGTCGCCCACGTCCTCGCCCACGATCTTCACCCCGCCGTTCCCGACGGCGACCTTGCCGAGGTCCACCGCGGCGCCATCCGCCTTGCCCCAGACCACATAGGCGGCGCCGGCGTCCCTGCCGCCTGCGTCGTTGCCATGCGCGCCCACCAGGATCTCTGGCAGGTCGTCGCCGTTCAGGTCGCCGACCGCGGCGAGGCTGTAGCTGAGGCCGCTCCCGCCCAGCGCGTCACCGGCCGCCTCGCCGAGGATTTTGAAGCCACCCCGCCCGGCGGCAACCTCGCCGAGGTCCACCGGGGCGCCGTCCGCCTTGCCCCAGACCACATAGGCGGCGCCCCTCTGCTGCCCATCGGGATCGGAGGGGGCGCCGATGAGGATCTCGTCCCGTCCATCGCCATTCAGGTCGCCGATTGCGGTGACAGGAAACCCAGCGCCACTACTGTCAGGCATTCCGCGGGTCTCGCCGAGGATCTTGAAGCCGCCCCGCCCGGCGGCGACCTCGCCGAGGCTCACCGGGGCGCCGTCGGCCTTGCCCCAGACCACATAGGCGACGCCTGCGCCCACGCCGGCCGCGCTGTTGGCGGTGGCGCCGACCAGGATCTCCGGCAGGCCGTCGCCGTTCAGGTCGTTGATCGCGGCGACCGAGTAGCCGGCCTCGTCAAATGACGCCTCGCCGAGGATCCGGAAGCCACCCTGGCCGGCGGCGACGGCGGTGAGGTCCACCGGTACGCCGTCCGCCTTGCCCCAGACCACATAGGCGGCGCCCTCGCCGGCCGCCCCCCCGAAATGGCTATGGCCGAGCAGGATTTCGGATCGACCGTCGCCGTTCATGTCACCAATGGAGGCAATACCAAACGAGTCGTCTTCCTCGGTTTCGCTGACGATCCTGTAT
>NZ_JAJAQI010000169.1 GCF_020523605.1 Roseicella aerolata
GCCAAGCACGAAAGGAGGCCACAACCCACCTGACAGAAGCCGAAAACCCCGAACTTCCAGCCACAACCCGGGTCAAATCCTCATGGCAATCCCGGGTCAGCTCTCAGTGGCAATCAACATGTAGCCTCCGGCGTGCACGGGATTCCCACCATGGGTCTGCGCTTCTTCAACGTTTACGGCCCGCGCCAGAGTCCCTCCTCGCCTTACTCCGGAGTCATCTCGGTCCTCGCCGCCCGGATTGTCGCGGGGCAGCCATTGACCATTCATGGGGACGGCATGCAGACGCGCGACTTCGTCTACGTCGCCGACGTTGTATCACATCTTCACGCCGCCATGAGTCTGCTGCACCATGCGCAGCTTGGAGGCGTGCTCAATGTCTGCACGGGCCGGGCGACTTCCATCCGGGGGCTATCCGAGGTGCTGGCCCGTGCTGTAGGTCACACGCCCGAAATCGTAACGAGCCCGGCACGGGCGGGAGATATCCGCCATTCGCTCGGAGATCCGTCTGCGGCGACCGCGCTTCTCGGCGTAAGAGCTACGACGCAGCTTGAAGAAGGATTGGCCGCTATCCTGCAATGGATAGGTGATGAGAGTTGTGCCGGGATGACCTGCGCTCCTGAATCCAATCCGGGTTTGGTGGGGGAGTTGGCCTCCTCGGGGAGGTCGGGGTGCCAGGAAAGCGCTTGATGCCGGGCGGAGTGTTCGGATGCTGTGACAGGCTGAGGTGGTGCTGGTGCAGGGCCGGAGGATGGTCAGGGTCTCTCCTAGTGGAGCGAGTCTAACGCTTGGTGCCCACGCCTCGCGGCGGCGATGACGTGGTCCGGGTGCTTGGTCCATCGGAAGGGGCGCGGGTCGGCGTTGGCCTCCGCGACGAAGCGGTTGA
>NZ_JAJAQI010000170.1 GCF_020523605.1 Roseicella aerolata
CGCGCGCGAGGGGGCGCAAGGGCGGGCGCCCGCGCCGGATGACGCCCGAACGCCTGCGCTATGCCCAGCACCTGATGGCGGACAGGAGCCGCAGCGTTCCCTCGATCTGCCACGAACTGGGCGGCGTGCCCGCCAGCACGCTGTACCACTACCTCCATGCCGACGGCACGCTGAAGGCACCGGGCCTCGCGCTGCTTGGCGGCGTGCCCGGCGCCGAGCGCCCGCTCCAGGCGTCCTGACCGGGACCGCGGCGGGTGGGCGCCCGGACCGGCGTACCTCGGGGTGAGGCGGGCGAGGACGTCCTTGCCCGGCGCTGGACCCTGACCGCAGCCGATGCCGCCGAGGTGCTCCGGGCACGCGGAGCAGAGCACCGGCTGCGCTGCGCGGTCCAGCTCTGCACCTTGCGCGCCACCAGCCGGTTCGTGACCGATTACCGGCGCGTCCCGCCGGAGGCGGTGAGCCACCTCGCAGCCCAGCTCGGCCTGGATCCGGTGTTGGCGCTGCCCGAGCCGGAGCGGCCCGCCACCGAAAGCGCCCAACTCGCGCGCATCCGCCGGCACCTGGGCTGGCACGAGTTCGATCACGCTGCCGAACAGAGACTGCGCGACCGGCTGGGCGAACGCGCGGCCGAGGGCATGACGCCGGGGCCGCTGCTGGCGCTGGCCGAGGACCTGCTCCGCGCCGCGCGCGTCGTGCTGCCGGCGCCGAGCACGCTGGAGCGCCTGGTTGCCTCCGTCGCGGCGCACGCCGTGCAGAACCTGTTCGAGCGCATCGCCGCCGGGCTGCCGAACCGGCTGCGCGACGCCATCGAGGATCTGGTGGACGTCCCCGAGGGCGAGCACCGCTCCCCGCTCGCCCACCTCAAGGAGCCCCCGCCGGCAGC
>NZ_JAJAQI010000171.1 GCF_020523605.1 Roseicella aerolata
TTGGTCCCGCTTAGATCATCCAACAAAACGCGCTTTGGCGCGTTGTGTGGGGTATGGCGAAGCCCCTTGTACCTGATGACCTCTGGGCGGCCATCGCACCGCTGCTGCCGCCCGTGAAGCCGCGCTCGAAGGGTGGGCGGCCACCGGTGCCGGACCGCGCAGCGCTGACCGGCATCATCTTCGTCCTCAAGACCGGCATCCAGTGGGAAGACCTGCCCGCCGAGATGGGCTGCGGGTCTGGCATGACCTGCTGGCGCCGGCTGCGGGATTGGCAGGTGGCCGGCGTGTGGGCTCGCCTGCACCGCCTGCTGCTGGAGTGGCTGCACGGCGCCGACAGGTTGGATTGGAGCAGGGCCTCGCTGGACAGCGCGTCTGTCTCGGCGAAAAGGGGGGAGCGGCAACCTGCCCGAACCCGACGGACCGCGGGAAAGCAGGCACCAAGTGGCATGTCGTGGTCGATGGCCACGGCACCCCGCCCGGCCTGACGCTCAGCCCGGCCAACCGCCACGACAGCAAGATGCTGGCCGCCACCCTCGACGCCATCCCGCCGGTCCGGCGTGGCCGCAGGCCCGGCGGCAGGCCGCGTCGGCGCCCCGACAAGCTGCACGCCGACAAGAGCTACGCCCACCGCTTCTGCCGGGCCGAGTGCCGCAGCCGCGGCATCATCCCGCGCATCGCCCGGCGCGGCATCGAGGACAGCCGCAGGCTCGGGCGGCACCGCTGGAAGGTGGAGCGGACCCTGGCCTGGATGGCCCGCTTCCGGCGCCTCACCGTCCGCTACGAACGACGCGAAGACATCCACCTCGCCTTCACTACGCTCGCCGCCGTTCTCATCTGCATGAGGCAAATTAGGCGGTTGTGTTAAGCGCTCTAAGAG
>NZ_JAJAQI010000172.1 GCF_020523605.1 Roseicella aerolata
ACACCTTCTCGATACGGCAGCGGACCCGCTGCACGGCAGCGTTGTGCGCCTCCAGCCGCACCAGCGCCTCCGGACCGCGGCCCCAGATGCCGGTCCACACCGTGCGTGGTCGGCCGCCTCGCCCGATGATCACCCGCTCTGCGAGCCCGCCCGTGAAGCTGCTGTCGGCATAGACGTCGCCCGGCTCCGGCGGCAGCACCCGTTCCAGCTCGGCCGCGTCGTGGACATTGGCCGTGGTCACCTCGACGCCGCGGACCAGACCGGCGCCCTCATCGGTGGCCACGTGCGCCTTGTAGCCGTGTGTGGGCTTGCGCCGGCGGTGCCCGGCCCAACGGGCCTCACCGTCGTGCCGGATGCTGGCCGACGGGATCAGGGTGGCGTCCACCAGCGTGCCGGTGCGCACCATGACGCCCTTCGCTTCCAACTGGCGTGTCACGGCCTCGAACAGCGCCCGGTCCAGGCCGCGGCGAACCAGCTCGCGGCGGAACCGGACAAAGGCGGTGCGCTCGGGCACCGGCTCGTGCGCGGCGAAGCCGCAGAAGCGGCGGAAGCTGGTGCGGTCGTCCAGCGCCTCGGCAAGCCGCACGTCCGACAGGTCATGCCAAGTGGCCAGCAGCAGGGCGCGGAACAGGGCCACTGGCGGCCAGCCCAGTTCACCCTTCTCCGCGGCCGAGATGCCCGTGAGCGCACGGTCGATCTCATGCCAGTCGAGCAGGGCGGCAAGCTCCGCCAGCGATGATGCTGCCCGCGGCTCCGACCGTGCAATGAGATCTTCCTGTCCAATCCGTCGCCGTGCCATGCCGACCTCCGTCCGCCGCACAATCAACGAATCATCCTCCTCGGCACGCGTCCAAGCACATCCGCGCACAGCTCTC
>NZ_JAJAQI010000173.1 GCF_020523605.1 Roseicella aerolata
CTAGGCCCCGAGCGTCGCCGGGCCTGTGTCCGTCATGTGCAGGCTACGCTCGGCGTCTCCGAACGCCGGGCGTGCTGCACCCTCGGTCAGCCGCGCTCGACGCAGCGTCGTGCACGCCGCGTCCGGGATGACGAAGCGGCGCTGACCGAGGCGACCGTAGCCCTGGCGGCCGAGTACGGCCGCTACGGCTACCGACGGATCACGGCGATGCTGCGCGCTGAGGGCTGGCGGGTGAACGCCAAGCGGGTGCAGCGGATCTGGCGGCGCGAGGGGCTGAAGGTACCGCGGCGGCAGCCGAAGCGGGGCCGTCTGTGGCTGAACGACGGATCCTGCATTCGGCTGCGCCCATGCTGGCCTGGACATGTCTGGGCCTACGACTTCGTGCAGGACCGCACATCGGATGGGCGGCCCTTCCGCATGCTGACGGTCATTGACGAGTACACGCGCGAATGCCTGGCCATCGTGGTGGCACGGCGGTTGACCTCGGATGACGTGCTGCAGGCGCTGACCGACCTGTTCGTCGAGCGCGGCCCGCCGGACCACATCAGGTCGGACAACGGCGGCGAGTTCACCGCCAAAGTTGTGCGCGCCTGGCTGGGGCGGATCGGCGTGCGCACGTTGTTCATCGAGCGCGGCAGCCCATGGGAGAACGGCTACAACGAATCCTTCAACGGCAAGCTGCGCGACGAACTGCTGGATCGGGAGATCTTCCATTCGCTCCAGGAAGCCGAGGTGCTGATCGAGCGCTGGCGGCGCCATTACAACATCTCGAGGCCTCATAGTGCGCTCGGGTATCGGCCGCCTGCGCCGGAAGCGATCTTGCCGCACCCGGCTGGGCCTGCCTACGCTACGCTCCGGC
>NZ_JAJAQI010000174.1 GCF_020523605.1 Roseicella aerolata
TGTTGATTGCCACTGAGAGCTGACCCGGTTTGGGGTTAAGTTGCCACTGAGAGTTGACCCATGTTCGGACGCTAGCCTCGGGCCTTTGGTCGGGGGCGGTGGGAGTGTTGGACATGGCGTTGTTGAGCGTTATCCGGCGCTGGCATTTCCGGGAGCAGCTGTCGATCCGGGCGATTGCGCGGCGGACCGGGCTGTCGCGGAACACCATCCGCAAGTACCTGCGGTCTGACGCGGTACAGCCTGTTTTCAGGACACCCGATCGGCCCAGCAAGCTGGATTCCTTTGCTGAGCGGCTGGCTGCTTGGCTGCGGGCGGACGTCCGCAGGCCACGCAAACAGAAACGTACGGCTCGGCAGTTCCACGAGGAGCTGATGGGGCTCGGCTATGATGGTTCGTACCGGCGGGTCGCGGCCTTTGTGAGAGCTTGGCGAGACGACTGGCTGCGGCAGCAACAGGCCTCGGGCCGCGGCGTCTTCGTGCCGCTGGCGTTCGCCCCAGGGGAGGCGTTCCAGTTCGACTGGAGCGAGGAGCATGCCGTCATCGGCGGAGAGCGCACCAAGCTGCAGGTTGCCCATCTCAAGCTCTGCCACAGCCGCGCTTTCCTGGTGCGAGCCTACCTGCTGCAGACGCACGAGATGCTGTTTGATGCCCACAACCACGGCTTTCGCGTGCTGGGCGGCGTACCGCGGCGCGGCATCTACGACAACATGCGCACTGCCGTGGACCGCATCGGCCCGAGCCGCGAGCGGCAGGTCAATGCGCGCTTCCTGGCCATGGCGAGCCACTACCTTTTTGAGCCGGAGTTCTGCAATCCGGCCTCGGGATGGG
>NZ_JAJAQI010000175.1 GCF_020523605.1 Roseicella aerolata
CCGCTCGTCCGAGCAAGGCGTACCGCCTCGTCCTCAAATTCCTTCGTAAACCGTCGCTGCTGCTTCATGTGGGTCCTCTTGCATCATCGGGACCTCTCCACTTTCCCGAAGCAAGTCCAAGGCGAGCCCGAGGGCCGCCCGGCGCGTCGTGGTCCGGGGTGCGGCGGTGTCCCCAGCCGTCGCCGGGACGGGAGGTTGGCTGAGCAAGGTGCTCTCCTGCGGATCGGCTGCCAGTTGCGGCTCGACCAACAACGGCGGTGGCCCAAACCGGTGCCTGATCCGCTCCGGTGTCACCAAAGGCTGTCCGAGTTGAGTCCTGCCACAGGTCTCTTGGCCCAGCATCGGGACCATTGGCCGCATAAGGCGCGATTCGGGAAAGGCGCTGTGCGCCGAGGCAGGCGAAGCGCGAGGTCGCGCCGGACATCATCCGGCGCTGGTCACTTCCAGCGCTGCGGGCAGTGTCAGGGTGCCTGCACGGTGCCGTCGATAAGGCCGCGCACCGCGTCGATGCGGGCCTGACAGGGCGCCGCGCGCATGGCCGAACGGATCCTTGAGAGCGTGGTCCCCGAGCGGCCGACCACTGACGAGGCAAGCCGTCTCTCATCATGCGCGTGAAAGATCCGGCGTTGCCACGCCGATGGACGGGGTGCCGGCACACAGGAGCGGACCTGGTGTGTCAATCGGCATGGAAATGGGACCCCGGATCGGCGTCCAAAAGGGACCCCCTTGGTGCGTGCTGAGGCACCGGCTGGTCGGTCACCCCGGAGCCGTAGGCGGAGGGGCGGCCGACCAG
>NZ_JAJAQI010000176.1 GCF_020523605.1 Roseicella aerolata
GAGCTATGGCCGAAACTGGGTGATGGCGGGCTGAGAGAGGCGGCGTATCGAGGCGGGTGACGAGCCTGCCAGGACCTCCCGAAGGAGCGATACGCCATGACGAGCGATACCACGGTGGTTGCCCTGCGTCAGCCGGAGGCGGTGGATGACCCGCTGACGGCGGTGCTGCGGAGCGGCGCCCGCCGGCTACTGGCGCAGGCAGTGGAGGCGGAAGCCGAGGCTTTTCTGGCCGAGATGCGGGGGCAGCGGCTGCCGGACGGGCGCGAGCGGCTGGTCCGGCATGGCCACGGGCCGGAGCGCCTGGTGCAGACTGGGATTGGACCGGTGCCGGTGCGACGGGTCAAGCTGCGCGACCGCGGTGCTGGCCCGGAAGGGGAGCGGATCCGCTTCGCCTCGAACATCCTCCCGCGCTGGGCACGGCGGACCCCGAGCCTCGATGCGCTGCTGCCGATCCTCTACCTGCGTGGGGTCTCGATGGGCGACTTCCAGGAGGCGCTTGGGGCTCTGCTGGGGCGCGACGCCCCGAACCTATCCCCGGCGGCGATTGCGCGGCTGCGGGACAGCTGGCAGGCCGACCATGCGCGCTGGCAGCGGCGCGACCTCGCGGTGCGGCACTACGCCTACCTCTGGGCTGACGGCATTTACCTGCAGGCGCGGATGGAGCCGCAGGCCGAGTGCATGCTGGTGCTGATCGGTGCGACGCCGGAGGGCAAGAAGGAGCTGGTCGGCTTTCAGGTCGGAGTGCGCGA
>NZ_JAJAQI010000177.1 GCF_020523605.1 Roseicella aerolata
GGCCCGCTGGCAGTATCCGTGCGGAGATTTACGGTAAGGCCCTGAGCAGGGCCGTGCGCGCCGGTGACGGGCGTTGGTTCATGATAAAGATGTCTTTGTCGTGAGTAACCGGCCGGCACGCCGGACCGGGCCTTTCCCTTCACGACAACCCCACAGCAATCAATTGACGGGTAACCCTCCCCGGCCGAGGTTGTCGCGAGCGGGCGGGGGCGCAAGGACGATGGAACTGGTCGGCTATGCCCGGGTGTCCACCCGCGAGGAGCGCCAGGTCCTCGACCGCCAGCTGGATGCCCTCCGGGCGGCCGGCTGCGAACGCGTCTTCGACGACCGCGGCAGCGGGGCGAGCGCCGACCGGCCCGGGCTGCGGGCCTGCCTGGACTACCTGCGCCGGGGTGACGTGCTGGTCGTGCTCGACCTCGACCGCCTGGGGCGGCTCGCCGGCGAGCTGATCCGGCTCGTGGACGAGCTGGAGGCCAGGGGCGTAGGCTTCCGCGCGCTGAACGTCGACTTCGACACCACGACGCCGATGGGCCGCGCCTTCCTGCAGATCCAGGCGGCCTTCGCCGAGATGGAGCGCAACGTCATCCGCCAGCGCGTGAGGGAGGGCATCGCCGCTGCGCGCGCGAGGGGGCGCAAGGGCGGGCGCCCGCGCCGGATGACGCCCGAACGCCTGCGCTATGCCCAGCACCTGATGGCGGACAGGAGCCGCAGCGTTCCCTCGATCTGCCACGAACTG
>NZ_JAJAQI010000178.1 GCF_020523605.1 Roseicella aerolata
CACCCGCAGCGGATGGTCGGCCCGGACCCGTTGTTCCAAATCCACGTAGCTGAACAGCGACCCAACCACCGCATCACTGCCACGCATCCTCACCCCGCTCGCTGCCGGGGGTAGGGAATCACGCAGGCGGCATCACCACAATGAATTTCAGCAGCCTGTTAGAGAACGGCTCGGGACACCATCGGGTGTTCCGGCGCGGCCTGCGTCCTGGGGGGCGGGTTCCCCCATCGCAGCGGAGATCGGGGCGATGTTTTTTGGGGGAGGCGCTTGCATTGCTAGCCGCGCCTGCTAAAAGCGCCATCACCGACGACGGGGCGCGGGCGTAGCTCAGGGGTAGAGCACAACCTTGCCAAGGTTGGGGTCGAGGGTTCGAATCCCTTCGCCCGCTCCAGTCGGTTCCCTTACAACCTGTCTCTCCCGACCGGGACACCCCGCTGAGGCGCAGGTTTCCTGCGGTTTTCGGCTGCGACCTTGAGGGTGCGCAGGCGGAACGAGGGCGGTTTTTCTCTCCGAAATGACGGAGACTCTCTCCGCCTTGAGGGTAGGCCGATTTATCCAACAAGATCTAGACCTTTATTGCCCTGACTGTGCATAGCCGCAGTGTTGGAAGTAGGCGGCGCACTCGCTCGGACTGAAGCGGTCGAGGAGACTGCCGATGGTATCCCAGAGGGTGCCGACGGTCCTG
>NZ_JAJAQI010000179.1 GCF_020523605.1 Roseicella aerolata
TGGCAGTACACCGGCAGCGCGGCGGCGGAGGCGGTGACCGGCACCGGCCGCAACGACCACATGGCGATGGGGCGCGGCGCCGATACGGTCCGCGGCGGCGCCGGCGACGACTTCCTCGATGGCGGCTCGGGCAACGATGTCGCGGCCTATGCCGGCAGCCGCGCGCAGTACACCGTCACCATGTCGGGCGGCCTCTACACGGTGCGCGACACCGTCCCCAACCGCGACGGCACCGACCTCCTGCTCCGGGTGGAGAAGCTCTCCTTCGCCGATGGCGAGGTCTGGATCGAGCAGGCGGCCAATGTCAGCGGCGTGGTACACCGCTTCTACAACGAGGCGAAAGGGGTGCACTTCTTCACCGCCTCGAACGAGGAGGCCTACGACGTCCGCACCAAATACGCCTTCTTCGACGACGAGGGCCTGTCCTACCGCACGGCGCAGCCGGGCGCCGCGGGCGCAACCGACGTCTTCCGCTTCTACAACACGGCAAAGGAGTACCACTTCTACACCACCTCGGCCGCGGAGCGGGACTTCGTCATCCAGACCTACGCGGAGTACAGCTACGAAGGCATCGCCTACCAGGCCTTCAGCTCCGCCGAGGCCGGGCAGATGTCGCTCTTCCGCTTCTACAACCCGACCACCGGGGCGCATTTCTACACCACCTCGGTGGCGGAGCG
>NZ_JAJAQI010000180.1 GCF_020523605.1 Roseicella aerolata
AGGCCTGCCCACGACGCCACGCCATCGAAGCCTCCAGCCCAAGCTGGACACCTACGAATCACACCACCTCGCGCCGCAGCCAATCACAAGCCGATTCCAGCCAGGGCTACTCGGGTCTAGCATCTCTGCGACCCTGGCGAGTCGCCGCATCTCGGAGCGAGGCCGCAGACTAGAGCGCTGCCATCCTTTGCCTCACACGAGGTCCACTGAGACAGCAACCGAATGGCGAGCCCACATAGTCCGCCAATGGCCAAAAGTCCGCTTTCCGCTCAACCCGGCCGTCCGGCTGTCAGCCAAGTACAGCCGCTTAGGCCAACTCAACCCTCGATTTGGCAGCCAAGGGCGCGATAACGCGCCCTCCATCAGAGGTCCGGAGGATCTCGGCCTCGATGCCATACACCTCGTAGAGCAGCCGTGGCGTTAGGATCCGTTCCGGCCGGTCGTATGCGACCAGCCGTCCCTCGCTCATCACCGCAATGCGGTCAGCGAACTGTGCCGCGGCGTTCAGATCGTGCAAGGCGAGCAGAACGATTAGCCCCTGCTCGCGCGCAAGACGGAGCTACGCGGGAAACTGGGTGACGGCCAGCCGATCAGGCGGCGGTCTGTGCTGGCGTCTCCTTGACCTCGACGCCATTGCGGAACCTGACACCCTGGATGACCTTCGGCAACTGGTTC
>NZ_JAJAQI010000181.1 GCF_020523605.1 Roseicella aerolata
GAGCTACGCGGGAAACTGGGTGACGGCCAGCCGATCAGGCGGCGGTCTGTGCTGGCGTCTCCTTGACCTCGACGCCATTGCGGAACCTGACACCCTGGATGACCTTCGGCAACTGGTTCTCGCCTTTCAGGCGGCGCCATGTCTTGGCCGCGGCCATGACGAGTTTGAAGACCATCAGCCGGGCGGTGTCCTGCGACAGCGCACCCTTGGTTCGGACCGTTCGGTGCCGGACGGTGGCGAACACGCTCTCGATCGGGTTCGAGGTCCGCAGATGGTCCCAGTGCTCGGCTGGGAAGTCGTAGAAGGTCAGCAGCGCGTCACGGTCCTTGAGCAAGCAGGTGACCGCCTTCTCGTACTTGGCAGCGTACTTCTCGGCAAACGTGCTGATCGCCGCCTCGGCGGTGGCGCGATCGGGCGCTTGCCAGATCTCGCGCAGGTCCTGCTTGGCCGCGGGCTGGACGGACTTGGGCAGCTTGTTCATCACGTTTGAGGTCTTGTGCACCCAGCACCGCTGATGCCGGGTGCTGGGGAAGACTGCCTCGAGCGCCTTCCAGAAGCCAAGCGCTCCGTCGCCGGTGGCCAACTCGGGCGCGATCGCCAAACCGCGGGCCTTGAGGTCGACCAGCAGTTCGCGCCAGCTCTGCGCACTCTCGCGC
>NZ_JAJAQI010000182.1 GCF_020523605.1 Roseicella aerolata
CCGGCGTGAAGCTGGCGCACCAGGGCTTCGTTGAGCTGGCTGCCGGTGAAGTCGAAGCCGGTGAGGTCCTTGTAGGTGGGGAACCGCGCGGCCTTGAGCTGATAGGCAATGGAGCGGACCTCCCGCTCGGCGAGCTCTGCCTTGAGCAGCTGCGACAGGATGGGAACCGCGCTCTGGAAGGCAGGCGCACCCTGCTCGGTCAGCTCGGCCGCGGCCTGTGCCATGCCGTGCATCTTGAGGCTGCGCAGCATGATGGTGATGGCGGCAGCCGCGGGGTCATGACGCATGACTGCCTCCCTGCGCGCGCAGGCTGTCGTAGCGGGCGACGTTCGCCTCAGGCTCCTGCGCCAGCACCAGGGCCTGGGGAGCCTCGATCGGCGGCACCTGGGAGGCCGTGCCGTCGGTCAGCCGATGCAGCAGGTTCAGGATGTGGGTCTTGGTGGAGACCCCGGCCTGCAGCGCCATCTCCACGGCGACCAGCACGGCCTGCTCATCGTGCTGCAGCACCAGGGAGAGGATCTCCACCATCTCCCGGTCGCCCCCAGCCCTGCCATGCAGCTGGCGCTGCAACTCCCGGAATGCCTCCGGCAAGTCGGCAAAGGGAGCGCCGTTGCGCAGTGCACCGGGCTTGCGCTGGACCACAGCCAGGTAGT
>NZ_JAJAQI010000183.1 GCF_020523605.1 Roseicella aerolata
GTCAGCCTCGTTTGGTTCGGCCTGCTCTCCATAGCTCGTGATCGAGCGCCGAGCCCGGTGTCCGTCTCCCCTCGATGTTCGATCCGCCCGGCAATGTCGCGGGGCGGTACCTATTTCTATACGGAGCACCGCCATGGCTACCGGCACCGTCAAGTGGTTCAACGCAACCAAGGGCTACGGCTTCATCCAGCCGGATGACGGCTCGAAGGATGTCTTCCTGCATATCTCCGACATCCAGCGCTCGGGCATCCAGGAGCCGCGCGAGGGCGACAAGCTCGAATACGAGCTGCAGCGCGGCCAGCAGGGCAAGACCTCGGCCGGCAATCTGAAGCAGGCCTGACGGCCTTGGGCGGGGCGGTTTCCACCGCCTCGCCCGCCAGGCGGGTCCGGCAAGGATCGCGCGGGCATGCGGGGCGTTCTCGATTGCGGGCGCCCCGGAAGGCCACGTCGCCTGTGACGCGGCCGCGAAAGGACAGAGTGAACACGACAGCATTGCGAGCCTCGACGAGGCTCGGCCCCAGGACAGGGACGGCCAGGACGGCCCATCCCATCGCAACACCGTACCTGCCCGAGCCCTCGGGCCTGACGCAGGACGAGATCCGCCAGATCGTCCTCGACCTGATCGGCTGACGGAGGACGGCGGGGCGCGCGG
>NZ_JAJAQI010000184.1 GCF_020523605.1 Roseicella aerolata
GCGGCAGACTTCATCCTCGGTCCCCCTGAGGAGCCCCAGCCGCCGCCTCCTGCCGGGCTGGCGGTAGACCTCGCCGCCATTGCCGCCGGCGTTGGCGGCTTCAGGATTCTCGGCGAGGCGCAGTTCGATCGCGCTGGCATCTCATTCACCACGATTCATGATCTGAATGGCGACGGCCTGCCGGAGATCCTGGTCAGCGCCACCGGCAATGACGCGGCTGGCGAGGACGCTGGCGCCGCCTATGTGGTCTGGGGCAAGGCCGACGGCATGCCGGTGGACCTCGCCGCCGTTTCCGCCGGGCAGGGCGGCTACAAGATCGTCGGCGAGGGCCCGTTCGTCCGCACCGGCCGCAACGTCGCCGTGGTGGGCGACCTGAACGGTGACGGGCTCGACGAGGCTCTGATCAGTGCCGTCACCTTCCGTCCTGACGGGACGAGTCTTGCTGCCGCCTATGTGGTCTGGGGCAAGGCTGATGGCACGCCGGTGGACCTCCGCGAGGTCGCCGTAGGGCGGGGCGGATACAGGATCGTCAGCGAAACCGAGGAAGACGACTCGTTTGGTATTGCCTCCATTGGTGACATGAACGGCGACGGTCGATCCGAAATCCTGCTCGGCCATAGCCATTTCGGGGGGGCGG
>NZ_JAJAQI010000185.1 GCF_020523605.1 Roseicella aerolata
CTGCTCGGCGGCAAGTACGGGGAGATGTCGACGCTCGGCAACTACCTGTTCCAGAGCTTCAACTTCCGCAGCAAGACCAAGCTTGCCTCCTTCTACAGCCTGGTCGCCTGCATCACTGCCGAGGAGCTCGGCCATGTCGAGCTGGTGAGCAACGGCGTCGCCATGCTGAACAACGGCCCGGACAGCAAGGGCGACGACACCGGCAATGGCGGCGACATCACCGGCGCGCCGATGGAGATGATGAAGGACATCCGGCTGGCCGCCGGATTCTACTCGCATGGCGGCGGCGCCGTGCCGGTGGACAGCAACGGCCTGTCCTGGAACAAGGATTTCGTGACGACGACGGGCAATGTCGTCTTCGACCTGCTGCACAATTTCCACCTGGAATGCGGCGCGCGGCTGCACAAGCTGCGGGTCTATGAGAGCCTGTCCGACCCCACGGGCCGCGAGGTCTGCGGCTACCTCCTGGTGCGCGGCTCGGTCCATGCGCATGCCTATGCGCTGGCGCTGAAGAAGCTGACGGGCGTGGAGATCGAGAAGATGCTTCCCACCCCGAACATCCCGCTGGGCAACATCCCCGAGGCGCAGAAATACCTCGCCGAGGGTTCGCACCGCCGGCTCTATACCTTCAGCCC
>NZ_JAJAQI010000186.1 GCF_020523605.1 Roseicella aerolata
GAGGTGTCCGCGATGCCCAGACCCCATCCTGCCTACGCACCGGAGTTCCGGCGCCAGATGGTCGAGTTGGTCCGTGCCGGACGCGACCCGGCCGACCTTGCCCGCGAGTTCGAACCTTCCGCCCAGGCGATACGGAAGTGGGTCGCCGTCGCTGATCGGCAGGAGGGCCGGCGCGAGGCGAAGCCTGCCCCTGCCGAGGCCGCCCTGACTGCGACCAAGCGCGAGGAACTTGCCCGGCTGCGGCGGGAGAACAAGCAGCTGCGCCAGGAGCGCGACATTCCCTCTCGAGCGGCGGCCTGGTCTGCCCGCGGTTGAAGGCACTGCCTTCAACGGGGCGATCCCGTCCGGGTCTTCGAGTTCATGAAGACAAACCAGGCCACCTTCCCGATCGCCCGGATGGCACGCCTGCTTGGCGTCTCGCGGGCCGGCTACTACGCCTGGCTCGAGCGGCCCCCGTCAGCCCGCGCCGAGGCGGATGCGGCATTGCTGCGGCGGATCCGGACCGTGCACGTCACCTCGCGCCAGACCTACGGCGCGCCGCGGGTGCATGCCGAACTCCGGGCCAGGGGCGAACGGCACGGCCGCAAGCGCATCGCACGTCTGATGCGCAGCGCCGGCCTGATCGGTGCCAGCC
>NZ_JAJAQI010000187.1 GCF_020523605.1 Roseicella aerolata
AGAACGGGTGGGCGCTCGCCTGCATGGCCCCGCCGGTCGGGCTACGCCCTCCCGACGGCGCCATGCAGGCGTTTCTCATCCAGATCGCCGCGCGTTCTCACCCTGATCGCCGCGCAGCACGTGATAGAGCACCCGATCCTGGCCCAGCACGCGGGCAAGGCGCGGATTGCTCTCGGCCTCGATCACGCGATGATCCACCCCAGACGCGGCCAGTTCCAGGCTAAGCCCGTGGATCACGATAGACTTCCCGATGCCGCCCTTGTCGTTCAGCACCATGAACCGCTGAACCGCAGGCCGAGCCTTCGCCGGGATCGTCTTCCGTTCTGCCGTAACCGTCTCGCTCATTCGCTGCCTTCCTTGTCGGTCGGGTTGTAGGGGTCCCAGTCCTTCGCCTTGGCTGCTCGCTCGCGGCGCCGCTTTTCCTCGGCCTGGCGTCGCTCAAGCTCGGCGTAGGGGTTCGTCGGCACGTCTCCCCCGGGGGTGGGTGTTGATTGCCACTGAGAGCTGACCCGGTTTGGGGTTAAGTTGCCACTGAGAGTTGACCCATGTTCGGACGCTAGCCTCGGGCCTTTGGTCGGGGGCGGTGGGAGTGTTGGACATGGCG
>NZ_JAJAQI010000188.1 GCF_020523605.1 Roseicella aerolata
GCCAGCCATCGCCGCGGCGGACCGGTGGCGACGCGCCGCGACGAGAACAGCAGGCCGGCTCCGGACCTGGTGGACCGCAACTTCACGGCCAGCGGCCCCAATCAGCTGTGGGTGGCCGACATTACGTTCATTCCTAGGGCAGCCGGCTTTCTCTATCTCGCCGTGGTACTCGATGTCTGGAGCCGCAAGGTCATCGGCTGGGCTACCGCCAACCACCTGCGCACTGAGCTCGTCCTGGATGCGCTGGAGATGGCCGTCGGCCAGCGCCGGCCACGCGATGTCATTCACCACTCGGATCAGGGGTCGCAATATACCTCCCTGGCGTTCGGCAAACGCTGCAGAGAGGCCGGCGTCCGGCCGTCCATGGGCTCGGTCGGCGATGCCTACGACAACGCCCTGTGCGAGAGCTTCTTCGCCATCTTCGAATGCGAGCTGCTCGCACGGCGCCGGTTCGCCTCCCACGCCGAGGCGCGCATGGCGACCTTCAGCTTCATCGAGGCCTGGTACAACCCAGCCAGGCTTCACTCAGCCCTGGGCTACCGCTCGCCCATGACTTACGAGAAAGAGGAACAGCAAGCCGTCACCGCAGACCCGTAATCAGCC
>NZ_JAJAQI010000189.1 GCF_020523605.1 Roseicella aerolata
GGCAGCGGGAGAGGCGGCCGTCCGGTTCGAGCCGCGGGCCGTCGAGGATCTGCGCTTCGCGCCGCCGCCGCGCGAGGCCTTCGAGCGCGTCGGCGCCGTCTCCGAGACCGGCCTCGCCCGCTACCGCGCCTTCCTGAAGCCCTGGGTCCAGGCGACGACCAATCCCTGGACGGCGTCGCTGCTGCGTTGGCTGCACCCGATGCGGACCAGCCGATACATGCTGTCGGCGGACTTCCTGCCCTGGATGCGCCTCCTAGCGGAAATGGCCGAGCAGGTCGGGGCGAACCGGCACCGGGCCCGCCCCGACAACACGTTCGTGGCGCAGGAGAAGGCCCTCGCGGACTCGGTGTCGCGGGCCGCCGAAGCGGCGCGGGCCATGCGCGACGCCGCGGCGGAGCGTGGCTTCGCCGCGCTGTACACCGCACCGCCGTGGGCCGCTCGGGCCGCTTCCGGTGGGGACCTCGGCCTGCCGGAAGGCGGACCGGCAGGCGGCGTGGCCGCGGAATGACGCGTCCGCTCCGGAGTTGGTCGTACTCCGGAGGGCCGGGGTGCGCCGGGCGTCGGAACTGGTCCAGGGCGCCG
>NZ_JAJAQI010000190.1 GCF_020523605.1 Roseicella aerolata
TCTTACTGTGTCAAAGCTTTCCGGTCTTCCTATATGTGGGGGATGGTAGAGAGGCAGACAAGGCGGCCGAGGACGGGCGAGGCGCGGTTCGCGGCCTATCTGGGGGCGATCACGGCGGGGCTCGGGGATGTGCGCCGCGCCGCCTCGGCGCGGGCCTACTGCACGGGCCTGCTGCTGCCGGGGGAGCGCAAAAGCGTCGAGCCGATGGCGGCCCGGATCGAGCCGGCCCGCGTGCAGGCCAAACATCAGTCCCTGCACCATGTGGTCGCCAAGGCCGCATGGGACGATGCGGCGCTGCTGCGGGCGGTGCGCGAGCAGGTGCTGCCGGCGATCGAGCGGCACGGACTGGTGCGCTACTGGATCGTGGATGACACTGGCTTCCCGAAGCAGGGCACGCACTCGGTCGGAGTGGCGCGGCAGTACTGCGGGCAGCTCGGCAAGCAGGACAACTGTCAGGTGGCGGTGAGCCTGTCGGTGGCCAACGACCAGGCCAGCCTGCCGATCGCCTACCGGCTCTACCTGCCGGAGGCCTGGGCCGCGGATCCGGTGCGGCGGGCCAAGGCGGAGGTGCCGGA
>NZ_JAJAQI010000191.1 GCF_020523605.1 Roseicella aerolata
CCTTCGGCCGGAAGGCGGCGCAGGCGGCCGGGTCGGTCTCCAGCCGCGGCCCGCCGATGAGGTCGATGCAATAGGGGATGGCGGGGAAGACCGCGTCCAGGCACTCGGCGATGGCGGAGGGCTTGCCCGGCAGGTTCACGATCAGGCAGCGTCCGCGCGTGTCGGCGATCTGGCGCGACAGGATCGCGGTCGGCACGGCGCGCAGCGAGACCGCCCGCATCAGCTCCCCGAAGCCGGGCAGGAGGCGGCCGCAGACCGCCTCCGTCGCCTCCGGCGTGACGTCGCGCGGCGCCGGCCCGGTGCCGCCGGTGGTCACCACCAGCGGGCAGGCTTCGGCATCCGCCAGCTCCCGCAGCGCCGCCTCGATCAGCGGCCGCTCGTCCGGCACCAGGCGCCGCGCCGGCCGCCAGGACGTCGCCAGGATGCGGGCGAGGGCGGCCTCGATGGCCGGCCCGCCCTTGTCTTCGTACTCGCCGCGGCTGGCGCGGTCGGAGACGGTGACGACGCCGATCGGGATGGCCTGCGACATGGTCAGGCCCCGAAGCGCGGGAACAGGACGTTGTTCTCTAG
>NZ_JAJAQI010000192.1 GCF_020523605.1 Roseicella aerolata
TCGCGCATCACCCGAAAACCGCTTGCCTACCTGTCGCGCCGCGACAATCATCCAGCCGCCGCGACCACAGACTCTCATCCTGATTGTCGCGCTGCTCGCATCCAGATCGTCGCGCCACAGCCGGAGGAGGTCGGCTTCGAGACCAAAACCGCGATCGCGCTGGGCCAGCTCCGGCAGGCCCGCGAGCAAGGCGTGCCGGTCGGCATCGTGCTGGGCGATGCCGGCTATGGCGACGAGTGCGACTTCCGGGTCGGGGTGGCAGAGCTTGATCTTCGCTATGTGCTGGGCATTCGTCCCGGCACCAGCGTCTGGCCGCCGGGCCAGGCGCCGCTGCCACCCGCGCCCTGGTCGGGCCGCGGCCGGCCGCCGACCCGGCTCCGGCGCAGCCCGGAGCACCAGCCGGTGTCGGTGAAGGATCTGGCGCTGAGCCTGCCGTCGAAGGCCTGGCGCACCGTCACCTGGCGCGAGGGCAGCCAGGCTGAACTGACCTCGCGCTTTGCCGCCCGGCGGGTTCGCCCGGCCCACCGCGACACCCTGCGCTCGG
>NZ_JAJAQI010000193.1 GCF_020523605.1 Roseicella aerolata
ATCTCGGCGAGGCTGGCGAGGATCGCCCGGTGCTCGCGCCGCGCCACGACGGCCGAGACGAAGATGCCGAGATGCCCGACATGCGGGTTGATGAGGTAGACGATGCGCTGCCCGGCCGCCTTCAGCGCCTCGGTGCTGCTGTAGACCGCCGGTATCCAGCCGAGCGCCTGGTGCGGCGGCGTGATGTCGTCGCCCTCGGAGGCGAAGACCACCACCGGGTTGCGGATGCGCCGGAGGTCGGCGACGCAGCCCTCGCAGATGCGGAAGACGCCCTGCTCGACCTGGTTGCCGATGAACAGGTTCTCGACGATCGCGGCGATCTCCTCGCGTCCCAGGGAGTAGAAGCCGCCCCACCAGCGTTCAAACCGCAGGAAGCGCTCCCGCTCCGTGTCCACCTCGGCGAACAGCCGCGCGTACTTCTCCCAGATGGCCCGCTCCGGCTTCAAGTTCTCGAAATTGGCGGCGAGCCAGGCGCCGTCGAAGCGCCCGTCGCCCAGGTCGGCCGCGAGTTCGGCGAGCCAGGCGCC
>NZ_JAJAQI010000194.1 GCF_020523605.1 Roseicella aerolata
TGTTGATTGCCACTGAGAGCTGACCCGGGATTGCCATGAGGATTTGACCCGGGTTGTGGCTGGAAGTTCGGGGTTTTCGGCTTCTGTCAGGTGGGTTGTGGCCTCCTTTCGTGCTTGGCTTGGGTGGCGGAGCTGTTCCTGAAGCGGAAGCTATCGTTGCCCGTCTCCAGGATGTGGCAGTGGTGGGTGAGCCGGTCGAGGAGTGCTGTGGTCATCTTGGCATCTCCGAAGATTGCCGCCCACTCACTGAAGCTGAGGTTCGTGGTGATGATGACGCTGGTCTGCTCGTACAGCTTGCTGAGGAGGTGAAACAGCAGGGCGCCACCTGAGGTGCTGAACGGCAGGTAGCCCAGTTCATCGAGGATCAGCAGATCGGTATGGAGCAGGCGAGCGGCAATCTGCCCGGCCTTCCCAGCACCTTTCTCCTGCTCGAGGGCGTTGACCAGTTCCACCGTGGAGAAGAACCGCACGCGCTTGCGGTGATGCTCGACGGCCTGGACGCCGAGCGCAGTGGCGATGTGGGT